>JAFWEP010000023.1 GCA_017512885.1 Erysipelotrichaceae bacterium | reverse complement strand
GGTGGTGGTGTTCGTGATGATGTTCCTCACCTTCCTCATGATCATGGTCATGATGGTGGTGATGATGGTGTTCTTCCTCTTCTTCGTGATCGTGGTCATGATGAGAGAAGATGCCGCAGCTGCAGCCTTCTTCGGAATCAAATTCCACACATTCCGAACAGTAGGTGACATTGCGGACCAGGAAGTCCATCAGTTCGGCATGTTCGTAGTCGGTGATCGGCTTGGTGTTGATCTCTACTTCGTCATTGAGCATCTGGACGACTTCCAGTGCCCGGTTGACGGTCTCTTCATCAGCAACATCCAGATGAGAGAGCACGATCGCATTGGCGGCGATGACCTGATCATCGAAGAATTCCTTGAAGTTCTTATGATACTTGACCGCTGTCTTGACATCTACCACACAGACATGGCTGACCAGCCGCATGTCCTTCTCGCCCAGGACGCAGGGCATGATGTCGGAAAGCTTGCCGACACCGGAAGGTTCGATGATCAGATTGCTGACGCCGTAACTGCGGATATCGTCCAGCGCATCCTTGAAATCACCGCGCAGGCTGCAGCAGATGCAGCCGTTATTGATCTCTCTGACCTGCAGGGAATCTTCAAAGAAGGAAGCATCGACGCCGACTTCTCCGAATTCATTCTCCAGCAGCATGACATCTTTCATGCCCTTCAGCATTTCCTGAATAAGTGTTGTTTTCCCCGCTCCCAAAAAACCGGAAACGATATAAACATTGATCATGAATGATCCTCCTTGTTGCTACCTAATAAATTGTAATCAAAAACCGAAAGAATGACAGGAATATGCTTATTTATAATCGTCCAGTCTCTTTTCGACCGCGACCGCATCGATCATCGTCTTCACGATGTGGTCGATGCGGGAACCGCTGCGGAAGTCTGCCTTGGCCACGAAATTGGCGGTCGCTCTGTGCTGCAGTTCCCGGGCCGGATCGGTATCGATATCAGCGAAGACAGCGATCGTCTGACCGCCGAACTGGCGTACGACCTTCATGCTGGGAACATCCGTCAGTCCGTCACCGAAATAGATCATCCGGTCATAGGGGATGTATTTGTCTTCTTCCGGGGTGGACCGGTTCAGATCCATGTCGTTCCTTTCGTCCAGGACGCCCTTGTTGATGCGGAAGAGGTACTGGGTCTTGGTCGTATAGTTCACGACCCGGGCCGGCCATTTGGCATGGCCCTGTTCATCGTAGTAGTAGGAACAGGCATAGATCTTGCGGAATTCCGAAGCGATCGGCGTTCCCTCGATGATGTCCTTGATCCCGCTGCTGATGATGTAGTGTTCGACATCGATGCCGTGTTCCTTCCCGTAGGCGTTCATCCGCAGGAACCATTCCTTCACACCGGGGTAGAGCTTGATATACTTCCCCTCTCCCTTCAGCATCTCCTGGGTCATCTCCGGATCCAGCCGGGCCAGGACCATCATGTAGCTTAAGATCCCGTCGATATTGTACTTCTGGGAATAGTCATTGCAGGTCTTCCAGAACTCTGCCGGATCCTCGTAGCCCAGACGCTGGATCAGGTGGAACTCCTGCATATCCTTGGGAGAAAGCGTCTTATCAAAATCATAGATAAGCGCCATCTTGGCATTCTTCATGTCAGATCTCCAGGGCATCCAGGTTTTTGATCGCTTCGATGTAGATCAGCACCTGCTTCTTGAAGCTTTCGATATAAAGGTACTCATTGGCGTTATGGATATCGCCGGGTTCGCCTTCAAAGGCACAGCCGAAGGCTACGCAGTTATGGATGGCTTTGGCATAGGTGCCGCCGCCGATCGCCTGCATCTGCGAGACCGTATCGCCGGTCACATCCTGATAGGCTTTCATCAGGGCTTTGATCATCGGTGCTTCCCGGTCGAAGAAGAGCGGATCATGCGTACCGCGTAAGACGAACCGGGTATGTTCCGCTTTCAGCACATCATAGTAAGGAAGCACTTCTGCTGCCTTGCGGGTCACCGGGAAACGGGAGTCGACGGAGATCGTGATGACTCCGTCCGCTGTGCGGGCAACGCCGCAGTTCCAGGAGACATCCGTGTATTCGTCATAGACTGCCTGAAGGCCCAGCTTTTCACCGTGTACGCAGAGACCGATATGTTCATGATAGAAATCGGTCAGTTCATCGTTGAAGTCAGCAGTATAAAGAGCTTCCAGCAGATAGCTGATGGCATTTTTGCCGAGATCCGGCAGAGAAGCATGAGCAGCGATGCCTTCCGTCGTCAGTACCCATTCTTCGCCCTTTTCCAGGGTATAGGGGATATCGTTCTCTTTCAGGTAGGCATCCAGTTTCTCTTCGTCAAAGGAATCGGCCGGCAGCACGGCTTTCGCCTTGCGGCAGACGATATTGCCGGCTTCGCCGCCTTCCAGCGAACGGATCTTGGAAGCCGTATTGCGGATGCTGCCGGAGATCATGCCTTTCTCGGCGAAGATCCCGGGGAAGTCCGCATCGGGAGTGAAACCGCAGTCGATATGGCCTTCCTTGGAGACATAGTAGGCAATGCCCCGGGAGCCGCTCTCTTCGTTGCAGCCCAGGATCAGCCGTACTCTCTTCTTAAAGGGATAGCCGGTCTCGATCAGGTATTTCAGGGCATACAGGGAAGCCACGGCACCGCCCTTGTCGTCACTGACGCCGCGTCCGTAGAGCACGCCGTCTTTTTCGACCATCGTATAGGGATCGGTATTCCAGCCTTCACCGGCCGGTACGACATCGAGGTGAGCCAGGATGCCGACCAGTTTTTCGCCTTCACCGGCTTCGCCGTATCCGCAGTAGTTCTCCAGATTCTTCGTACGCAGACCGCCGTCCTGCATCATCTTTAAGGCATCGGCCAATACCTTCTGATTCTCCAGACCGAAAGGTTCCGCGTCTGTCGCAAAGACCGAGGGATGAGAGACCAGCAGTCCCAGATCTCTCTTCATGTTTTCAATTTCCCGTTCAACGAATTCTTCCTTGCTCAGCATCATTTTTCCTCCTTGATCAGCAGAGCGATCGGACAGTGATCCGATCCATAGATATCGTCCAGGATCTGAGAATCCTCGACATACGGCAGGAAACGTCTGGATACGATAAAGTAGTCGATACGCCAGCCTACATTCTTCTCTCTGGCCCGCATCCGGTAGGACCACCAGCTGTACTGGACCTTCTCCGGATACAGACAGCGGAAGCTGTCGGCAAAACCGGCTGCCAGCAGTTCGCTCATCTTCCCTCTTTCCTCATCCGAGAAACCGGGATTGTGATGATTGCTGTCAGGGTTCTTCAGATCGATCTCTTCATGTGCTACGTTGAGATCACCGGTATAGATGACCGGTTTCTTCTGATCCAGTTCCGACAGGTAGGCACGCATGCAGTCTTCGAAATACATGCGGTAATCCAGGCGCAGCAGACCGTCCTTGGAGTTCGGTACATAGCAGTCTACGAAGTAGTAATCCGGGAATTCCAGCGTGATCGTCCTTCCCTCCTGGGGATGTTCTCCGGGGATCCCGTAGGATACCGCCAGCGGTTCTTCCTTGCTCAGGATCAGGGTACCGGAGTATCCCTTCCGTTCCGCACTGTACATATAGCGGTGATAGCCGGGGAACTCTTCCTCCAGCTGTTCCGGCTGCATCTTGGTCTCCTGCAGCGCCAGGATATCGGGATCTTCCCTTTCCAGCAGACCCTGCAGTTCCCCTTTGCGCAGCACGGCCCGCAGTCCGTTTACATTCCAACTGATCAGCTTCATAGACCGTCTCCTTTTATCTTTCTATTGTAACATGGATCCTGCTTTCTGCTTTCCTAACGCTATAATAGAGACATGAGTTTCCCCTGTTCCGATGATGAAAGACGCTGGCATACCTTCTCCTTTGAGACGAAGAAGCTTTTCGGCAAAAGAGCAGTCAAGGTCATGCTGGAGGCGGGGATGACCTGTCCCAACCGGGATGGCCGCAAAGGCTATGGCGGCTGCCGTTTCTGTTCAAGCGGAGGCGCTTCCGACAGCAATCCCCACACCCGGGAAGATCTTCTGCAGCAGTATCTGCTGAACCGGGAACTGCTGCTGAAGAAGTGGCCGGATGCCCTGAGCATCCCCTACTTTCAGTCTTTCACCAATACCTATACCTCCGTACAGCGTATCCGGGAGATGTGCGCACCCTTTCTGCAGAGAGAGGAAGTCGCGGCGATCGCACTGGCGACCCGGGCAGACTGTCTGCCGGAAGAGATGATCGCCTGCCTCTGCGAACTGCAGCAGGAAAAGCCGATCTGGCTGGAACTGGGTCTGCAGACCGTACATGACCGTACAGCGCAGCAGATGAACCGCTGCCACAGCTATGCACAGTTCCGGGAAACAGTCTCTAAGCTGGCGAAGACGCCTTTACGGGTCTGTGTCCATCTGATCAACGGACTGCCCGGAGAGAGCACGGAAGACATGCTGGAGAACGTCCGGGAGGTCGCAAAACTGCCGATCCAGGGTATCAAGTTCCACATGCTGAACATCCTGGAGGATTCTGCATTGGGCAGAGACTACCTCAAAGATCCCTTCCCTCTGCTCACACAGGAGGAATACATCGATCTGCTGGTGCAGCAGCTGGAACTGCTGCCGCCGGAGATCACTGTTGAAAGGATCTGTTCCGATCCGCCCCGCCGGGGACTGATCGCTCCTTCCTGGGTGCTGGAGCGCAAACGGGTGCAGAATGCCCTCAAGAACGAACTGATCCGAAGAGATACTTATCAGGGAAGAAGATACGAAAGGCAGGAATGATCCTGCCTTTACTCTGCGAAATGAGGTTCGAATGCCGGCACATAGCGCCAGTAGCGGATGATATTGGATGGTGCGTTCCAGATCATATAGCCGTCGTCCAGACCGTTGGCATAGAGCCCATTGATCTGTTCGATGATCATATCCGTCGTATATTCGACATAGGGTTCGTGGTTGGAATCATAGCCCTGCAGCCAGGTCCGGACCTTGGCCGGACTGGGCGTCTCGGACTGCCGTTCCACGACATCTTCGCCCCAGCGCCGCAGGAGCTGTCCGGGCACTTCCCAGACCGGCTGGGAGATCCCGTAGGAATACATGCCGAAGTGATCGGGATAAGGCATGGCAGAGATGACGTCAGCCGCATTGGAGATCATCGGCCAGTACTGACCGTAGGCCGTTACATAGGCGTTGGAGCACTCGCCGAAGACGTCTGCCGAGAGATAGGCGCCGTGTTCGTGGAGCACTTCCCGGGCATAGAAGAGGAAACCCTGGATGGCCTGGATCATCGTTTCGTTGCGGTCATTGCGGAAGTCGATGCGGTCATAGACAGCACTGATGCGGTCCGGGAAACGGACATAGTCGAACTGGATCTCGTTGAAGCCGAATTCATCGACTGCTTCGACCGCCAGCGCCATATTGTATTCCCAGACTTCCCGCTGATAGGGACTGGGCCAGTAGGTGTTATAGAGCAGGAAGGGCTGTCCGGTATTCCTGTCCTGCAGGGTATATTCCGGATAGTCCTGGGCATAGGAGAGATCCTTGAAGGTCACGATCCTTCCGATCAGATAGATCCCGGCATCCTTGGCTTTCTTTACGGAATCGGCGAATTCCTCCCAGGTCAGCCAGGCGGTATCGTAGCTGGTCGGAGAATAGGCCTGCACGGCCCGGCTCTGATAGCAGATGCCGTCGCTTTCTTTCAGGTCGATGACGAAGGCATTGATGCCGGAGGACTGGGCCAGTTCGATATAGCCGTCGATCTCTCCGGCCGCGACTTTGTTCAGGTAGAGGGCCCGTACTTCCCGGGGCATCTCATTGCCGTCGATGACCGTGACCGGAAAGTCCGGATAGATGACGTCGCCGGGAGCTCCTCCGTCATAGTCGTTCTCCCGCTGGGCATGTACGGCCGGTACTTCCCACTGCGGCTGCGTATCGCTGAGATCGGCGCTCGGCAGATAGCCCTGCGTTTCTCCGTTGCTGACGAACCAGCCTTCGACGCTGCCGTCTTCCTGAAGCGGTGTATGCGAGAGCAGCTGCAGCTGCTCCCCCGCAGAGACCGAACCGGCGATACGGAAGTTGCCACGATCCTCATAGATCACCGAGGGATAGAGGGCATACTTGTCCGTATCCAGTACGGCATCTTCTCTTTCACGGACCGTGATCTCTTCGGAGATGCAGTATTCTTCCTCGTCGTAGAGGAAGATCCGGCAGGTCTGATCTTTCGGAGGATGGACCCGCAGTTCGATCTCCGTACCGCGGATGAACTCCGTTTCCTTGCCGGAAGCAGATGTCAGGGTCAGAGTCGGAGCGTCGGCTGCCAGATAGACAGTCTCTGTGCGCAGCCGTTCGATCTCCTGTTTCTTCCACCAGGTAAAGCCGCTGATCCCACCGATCAGCAGAAGCAGAATAATGATCAGGAACACCAGTTTTTTCATATAACGTCATTTTAGCATTCTCCTCTGCAAAGGAAAACGAAAAAGAAGCAGACTTTCGCTTATAATAGGAACAGTGAGGTAATGTATGTCCTTTCGCAAGAAATTAGTCATCCTGTGCGGGATCCTGCTCTGTCTGATCCTGACACTGTTTAATGCCCTGTATATCAACCCCTTCCGGATCAAGGTCCGGGAAGAGATCTTCACTTCCGCAAAACTGCCGAAAGCCTTCGATCAGGACCGGGTCTTCTATTTCTCCGATCTGCACTACGGCATGTCCAATGATGAGATGCTGGAGGAGCTGGCGGAAGATGCCGCTCTGATCCGGCCGGATCTGATCCTCTTCGGCGGAGATCTGATCGACGAAGCTTTCGCTGCGGGGCTCAGCAGCAGCAGGCGTCAGAAACTGGTCGATAGCCTCTCTTCCATGGAAGCTGTCTACGGCAAGTTTGCCGTACTGGGAGAAGATGATCTGCTCAGCGATTCCACCCGCTTCCAGACCGAAGCGATCCTGCGGGAGAGCGGTTTCGATGTCCTCTATAACGAATCCCGGGTCATCTTTGCCCCCAACGGAGAAAAGATCCGCCTCGTCGGAGTAGCCTCCGCTCTGGGCGGAAGACCGGACATCACTGCGGCTTATGCAGCCGATCAGGGCACTTTCACGATCACTCTGGTACACTGCCCGGATCAGTTCGATGACCTCCCTGCTGCCCAGACCGCGCTCTGTCTGGCCGGGCATGCGCATGGCCGGCAGATCTACTTCCCCTTCTTCGAGCAGTTTGACCGTGAGAACGGGGCGAAGAAGTACATCCGCGGCTTCTATGAAAAAGCACCGTCGCTCCTTTACGTCAGCAACGGTGTCGGTACCACAGATAAAAGCATCCGCTTCTGTGCGGATGCTGAAGTAACGGTATTCCGGCTGCAGCGCTAGCGTTTCATGAACGCTTCGATCGCCTCAGGTTCCTTGATGATCTCAGCAGAGAGCCATTCACTGCCCTCTTCGGTGATCAGCAGATCGTCTTCGATCCGGATGCCGATGCCTTCATCCCGGATATAGAGGCCGGGTTCATCGGTGATCACGTGACCCGGCTGCAGGATCAGGCCGAGACCGCCGTCCACATCGTGGGTATCCAGTCCCAGATGGTGGCCGATGCCGTGGAAGTAGTATTCACTGACATCCTTGTACAGCCCGTGTTTGGGCAGTTCTTCGCGATAGAAATCGATGACCAGTTTCTGCAGGTCACGAATGCTGACGCCCGGTCTTGCGGCGTCTTTTACTTTCTTCTGGACAGTCAGGACCAGGTCATAGATCTCGCGCTGACGGTCGCTGAAATGACCGTTGACCGGGAAGGTGCGGGAGATATCGGCGCAGTAATGGCTTTCGGTAGCGCCCAGATCGCAGAGGAAGAGCTCTCCGTCTCTCATGGTCTGATCGTTGTCGGAATAGTGCAGGGTCGTAGCACGTTCACCGGAAGCAGCGATCGTATGGAAGGCTACGTCCCGGCAGCCGCCCTGCATCAGGCTGAAGAGGAAGACGGCTTCCATCTGCATCTCGTTCTGATTGGGACGGATCGAGCGCATCATCGCCTCGATGCCCAGACGCGTACGGTGGATCGCCTTGCGGATCGCCGTGATCTCTTTTTCATCCTTGACGAGGCGCAGCGAAGTCAGAGCCGGGAAGATGTCCTTTACCTGGATCTGCGGATATTTCGCCTGCAGTTTGCGGGCATAGTCGATGCCCGGCGTGCGGTCCTGTTCCGCTTCCTGACGCCACAGATCGAAATAGACCGGGAAGGAAGCCTGCTGACGCAGTCCGCGGGCATAGAGGTTCACCAGATGATCATCCAGATCGCGGATGTCTCTCACTTCATCGACAGCGGAGATCTCCTTTGCTTCCTCTTCGCGCATCCTGCCGCCGACCCAACGGGCCAGCATCTCATCGTAGGGTTCGATGAACAGCACGGAATGGCAGACGCCATTGCGCTTGCTGAGGAGGAGGGCCATGTTTTCACGGTCGATCCCGGTCAAATAGAAGAAGTTGCGGTCCACGACGAATTCATAGGCTTCGTCAGCGGAACGCATCGGTGCTTTTCCGGAAAAGATAAGGACGAAGGAAGGATCTTCCAGTCCTTCCAGCAGTCTCTGACGGCGTAAAGAATAATTCATGACATCTCCTTAGAACAGTTCTTCTGTATCTTTCTTATCATCGAAACTGATATGAACGATCTCGTCGTTGGCGAGACATTCCTCGATCAGTTTTTCATAATCGAAACGGGCTTCATAGCGTTCGCACTTCTCGGCCTTCGGTTTGGTGACCGGGTTCTTCGGGGCAAAGATCGTGCAGCAGTCTTCATAGGGCAGGATCGAAGTCTCGTAGGTGCCGATCTTTACGGCCTGATCGATGATCTCCAGTTTATCGGCCATGCAGAGCGGACGCAGGATCATCGTATCGCAGACCGAACCGATGACGCTCATCGATTCCAGGGTCTGGGAAGCGACCTGTCCGACCGATTCTCCGTTGACGATGGTCAGGATGTTGCGCTTCTTGGCGATGCGGTCAGCGATGCGGTACATCATCCGTCTTAACAGGGTGATGGCATAGGATTCATCGGCATGGCGGTAGATCTGCATCTGCAGTTCGGTAAAGGGGATCACGTGCAGGATGATCTCGCCCTGGTATTCACTGAGGATCCTCAGCAGTTCCTTGACCTTGTCCAGAGCCTGCTCGGAAGTATAGGGCTGTGAAGCGAAATGCACACATTCCAGACGCATGCCCCGCTTCATCGTGACATAGCCGGCGACCGGCGAATCGATGCCGCCGGAGATCATCAGCAGAGCCTTGTGGTTGATCCCGACCGGATAGCCCTTCGGTCCCTGTACCTTCTCATCCATCACATAGGTCGCATCCTTCTTGACGAAGATATACAGCATCAGATCCGGTTCATGGACATTGACCTTCAGTTCGGTATTGGCCAGCAGATGACCGGCTACCGAACGGTTGATGGTATCCGAGGTCATCGGAAAGCTCTTGTCGTTGCGGTGGGCATTGACCTTGAAGGTCTTATAGGGACGGGAAAGCGCGATCTTGTAGGCGGCTTCCTTGATGGCATCCAGATCCGAAGGGACCCGGATCGCCCCGGCAAAATAGGCATAGCCGAAGACCTTCTTCAGCTTCTCGGCAACGGCCTGGTATTCCTCTCCGTTCAGATGGATATACATCCCGTCATAGAACTTCTCATAGGTCAGAGCCGGGAAAGGCTTCAGTACCCGCCGGATATTGGCATGCAGGCAGTTGATGAAGTCCTTGCGGTTCCTTCCCTTGGTGGAGAGTTCTCCGTACCGTATCACAATATAATCGTAAATCACGTTATCCATATTTCTTGATGATCTCCTTCAGGGACTTGGTAAACAACAGGATCTCTTCTTCCGTATTCTCACGGTCAAAGGAGACCCGGATCGCCCGCTCATCGTCGATCCCCATCGATGTCAGCACCCGGGAAGGTTCGTTCTTCCGGCTGCCGCAGGTAGAGCGGCTGCTGACCATGATACCGCTTTTGTTCAGGGCATTCAACAGCACTTCACTCTTGACCGGCGTCGAGAGACTGACCAGGTTCGCAATGCCGTCCGCCGGTGAATTCACCGTGACTTCCGGGATCTCCTGCAGTTCCTGCAGCAGCACTTCCTTCAGCCGGCGGTCATGCGCTTCTTCCTGCGGCTGCTGTTCCAGCGCCAGACGCAGGGTCTTGGCCAGCACGATATTGAGCGGGGCATTGGAGGTCCCGCCGCGCAGTCCCCCTTCCTGCTGACCGCCGCTGACCAGAGGCTCCAGCGGAACGTGTCTGCGCCGGATCAGGGCGCCGCTGCCTTTCAGACCGTGGATCTTGTGGGCGGAAAAGGAAGCCAGATCGATATTGGTCAGATCGACCGGGATCTTGCCCAGGGCCTGGGTGATGTCGCAGTGAAAGCAGGCATGGCTCTCCTTTTTGACGATCTCAGCGATCGTCTTCACGTCGTTGATCGATCCCAGTTCGTTGTTGACGAACATGATCGAGACCAGCACCGTATCCGGACGCAGGGCTTCGCGGACCGCCTGCGGAGCGATCTTCCCCTCTTTGTCCGGTCTCAGGTAGGTCACCTTCCAGCCCAGTCGTTCGAGCTGGGAAGCAGCTCCGTAGACTGAGGAATGTTCATAGATCGAAGTGATCAGATGTTTCTTTTCAGGATGGGCCCAGGCACAGCCTTTTATGGCCAGCGAGTTGGCTTCCGAAGCGCCGCTGGTAAAGATCACTTCCTCAGCCGAAACGCCTAAAAGGGAAGCCACCCGTTTCCGGGCGTCTTCCTGCAGATTATAAAGAGTGACGCCATCATCATAGAGGGCGTCGCTGTTGACATAGGTTTTTTCCAGCAGATCCTCATAGGTCTTGATGACCGCAGGATCGGGCCGGGTCGTTGATACGGTATCCAGATAGATCTTCTTCACTCAGCTGTTCTCCAGGATCTTGTCATCGACACCGTTCGGGAAGAGGCTCTTCATGGAGGAGAGCGCGATCTTCAGAGCCTGGGTGTATTCGCCGTTCAGATAGGCAAATTCCGCTCTGGAGAGCTCACGGTCCACTTCCGGATAGGTCGAACGGTATTTGTTGCCGAAGACGATCGCATTCTCGACCATCACCGCCATGCCGACGACGTTGTTGACGTTATTGTAGAGGCGATAGATGAAGTCGATGGCTTCATCCAGCGTTGTATTCAATGTTTCGATATTGAGCGGGATCTCTTCTAAGAGCGCCTTGATGCGGGCCACATATTCGTGTCCCTTCTTCAGGTCTTCCTGATAGGAAGTGGAGATCGCCGGCAGACGGTACTGCGCGATCTTGACTTCCACTTCGTTCAGGACCAGCTGCAGTTTGACGACCTGACTGCGGGCCCGGCTCTCACCGGTCGCAGTATCGTCGACCCGCGCCTTGATGCCGCGCAGATGTTCGCGGTCCTTGCGGATGGCTTCGAAGAGGCCGCCGGCTTCTTCGATGATCGTCGAGGAAGCGGTCATATTGCCGCTGATCTTGCTGTCGAGGTCAGCCACTCTCTTCTGATAGCGTTCCACGTTCTGCTTTTCGACCGGCAGGATCTCTGCCAGTTCGCTCAGGGCATAACGTTCTTTTTCCTTCTCACAGACGACTTCCAGATAGTTCTCCATCCTGGCCAGTTCATCCACGGCCCGATGGACGGACTCCGAAGCCTTGCGCAGCTGGGCAAAAGCCTGATTTTCGCTCTTCAGCTTCTCCAGCATCTCTTCCAGATCGGCGCGCAGTCTGTCCAGATCTTCGCGGACACCTTCGGTATCGCCCTTTAACAGGGCAGAGAGGTCCTTCTTCAGGGCTGCATCGTCATCCGCCAGACGGGAATCGATATGCAGATGAGCCAGGTAGAGCCCTCTCTGAGAAGAGAGCGCATACTGCCTGCGGACTTCGTCATCCAGTACCGGAATGACGCCCTTGGCATCTTCCAGCAGTCCCGGCAGGACTTCCAGCGACTGATCCATTTTGGCGATCTGGTCACGGATCTCATCGAGATCCTGCTGAGCGCTGGCGTATTCATTACCGTACATCCACTCTTCTGAAGAAGAGAACAGATCCTCACAGTGAGCGAGCTTTTCCTCGATGCCTTCCATGGAATAGGCGATCTCGTTCTGTTTTGCAGCGATACGGTCCTTCAAAGCACGGAACTCTTCCTTCAGACTGTTGGAATAGTCCCGCTGTTCATTCTCTTTCTCGACGAACTGTTCCAGGAAACGGTCGATCTCCTTTACTTCCGCTTCGGAATCTTCCAGGTTCTCCCGGACGATCACGATCGAACGCTGGGCATCGGCATACTTCCTTCCGGCGATCGAATCTTCGATCCCGTCGATCAGCTCCTGCAGCTGATCGAGGTTCTTCTGGGCCGTGTCGTACTTGTTGTAGTAGTCTTCGACCTGCGTCTTCAGTTCTTCATCGATCTTGGCCATGGCTGTCGCCTTGCGCAGTTTCAGTTCCAGCGGAACGGTCTTGATCGTATTGAAACGAACGTGGATATCATCCAGTTCCTTTCGGATATTGGTCGCCCGCATATTGCGCACCAGCAGCAGAACGATCACCAAAGCAGCCAGTATCAGGCCTAGAATCACAGCGATCTGAGTCCGAGTATCCATGGAGAACCTCCTCACATATATTCCTTATTATTCTACTAAAAACAGCCATTGTTTTCAATTTACAGAAAGATTCTTTCAGATACTTTCCAATTGACTCTCTTACCCCTTTCTGATAGACTATTAAAGCATTAATAGCAGCATGTAAAGTCTTCAGTCAGGCGTTCCTACCGTTCAGGAGAAGAGTAGTCCGCGCTACTGGGACCAAAGTTCCAATAGGAACACCCCTGGGGATGATTTACACCTGTTGTTAAGCCATTAACAGGAGGAAAAAAGATGGCAAGAAATACCGGACCGGTATGGAGGATCTCGAGACGTCTGAACTTCTCGATCCTGGAAACCGGCAAGGAGCTCCAGAAGAGAGCTTACATCCCGGGTCAGCACGGCAGTGCTACCCGCCGCATCAAGCAGTCCAACTACGGTCTGCAGAAGGCTGAAAAGCAGAAGATCCGCAACATGTACGGTCTGAGCGAAAAGCAGTTCTACAACACCTATGTCAAGGCTTCCCACGAAGCAGGCGTCACCGGCACGAACCTTCTGGTCATGTTGGAGAGCCGTCTGGACAACCTGGTCTACCGCATGGGCTTCGCTACGACCCGCCGTGCTGCCAGACAGCTGGTCAACCATGGTCATATCCTGGTCAACGGCAAGAAGGTCGATATCCCGTCTGCTCAGGTCAAGCCGGGCTCCGTCATCGAACTGAAGGAAAAGTCCCGCAATCTGGCTGTCGTCAATGCTGCTCTGGAACAGGCTGTCAGCTTCAAGGATTTCGTAGAAGTCGACAAGGATAAGAAACAGGGCAAATATGTCCGTTACCCGGAAAGAAAAGAACTCAATCCGGAAGTCAACGAACTGCTCGTCGTCGAATACTACAACCGGTAATCGGAAAGACTGCTTCGGCAGTCTTTTTCTTTGCAGGAAAAAAGCTCTCTTAAGAGAGCCCAGCCTGTTGACAAACTCAGCAGGCTTTTCTTTTCGAAAAGAAAAGGATGGATATATAATTAATGCGGCAGGATACCTTCTTTTCAACCAACTGAACGCTGTCCTGCCTTTTTCTATGCGCTTATCACGGTGGTATCACAG
>JAFWEP010000022.1 GCA_017512885.1 Erysipelotrichaceae bacterium | reverse complement strand
AAGTGGGAGAAACAATGCGTATACCAAGGGAATATGATGGTTAGATCCCATTATTAGTGCTTATAAGGTGCAAAAGTGGTAATCAGAAAATGCATACAATGACAAAGTCGGCCAAAGCCGACTTTGTCAACAGGCTGAAGCCAACCGTACAGGTTGGCTTTCGTTCGTTTAACCGATCAGCTGGATGACGTTGCCGTTCTCTTCTTCGGTGTAGAAGATGTGCAGGCTGTCGCCTTCCTTCAGGAAGACCGCTGCTGCAGCGCTTTCCTCGCTGAGGGTGAGACGGTAGATCTCGGAACCGCTGCGGATGTAGAAGACGCTGTTGCCGTTCAGGATCACTTCCTTTAAGGCATCGATGGTGATCGTCTTTTCCAGGAGATCAGTCTCGATGTAGGAACCGTTGCTGAACTGCGCGATCAGCTCATTGATGGCGGTCCGGGCATCTTTATCAGCCTTGACCGTATAGACCTGCTGATAGTCGCGGGAATCGACCAGGGCATACATCTTGATCAGTCCGGCGGAATCCTTTAAGGACAGCAGGTAGACCGGTTCGTTGTTGATGTTGACGAGGACCGGGAAGGTGGCGGTATAACCGTAGTTGAGGACTTCGCCTTCCGCAGAAGCCATGACTGAGTATTCATCGGCGCCGCTGGTCTTGATGAACTGCGCCTCATGGGTACGCAGATCGACCAGAGCGAAACCGATGTTGGACTCGTCGCTGACCACACTGGTCATACCGGTGTAGAGCCAGATATCCCCGTCCTTGGAGATGTAGTTGTAGCCTTCCGAAGTCTGCGTGACACCTTCCTGGGCAAACAGGGAGTTCAGGAAGCCTTTCTGATACATGCCGTAGTCATTCAGTTCCTGAAGCACCAGCGTTTCCGGGAAGACCCGGTCGATCCAGGTCGGAGCATCTTCGACGCTGTAGCGCTGTGAGGTACCGTCGGTCGGGTCGAAGATGATGACCCCGGTCACCCGGCGCAGCGAGTTGATGCCGGAGTAGGTATAGGTGGTGCAGACATAGTAGGGATTGCCTTCCTCATCGATCTCAAAGGTGGGATCGCCGAAGATGGTGAAGGGGTGGGAGAAGCGCAGCTGGCGGTAGAGGCTTTCGTTGAGGTAAGCGCTCGGTACGAAGCGCATCTTCTTTTCCAGTCTGACCAGCCGTGCCTCACCGGTCGTGGTATTGACCCGGATATAGCCGGGAATGCCTTCCGAACGGTTGCGCAGGTACTTGATGACTCCGTCATAGGCCAGGGGCGTGACCCGGTAGGTCCCTTCCTGCCAGGAGATCTGGGAGTATTCCTTCGAGACGGCGAACTGAGAGATCAGATCGGTCATCTCACCCATGACCTTGTCACCCAGCTTTTCTGAGGAATCGCGGTCGATGATCGCGGTCTGGTTGAAGGAATAGGGCGGGACTTCGCTGAAGCTGACTTCTTTCACGTCGATACGGCGGGCGTAGCGGCCGGACATGAAGAGCGGCGAGAAGATGCAGGCCGAGAGCACCATGCAGATCAGGATCGCGATGGTGACGACGGCCATGACCTTGGCAGTCTTGCCCAGGGGGATGTCGTTATTCTTTTCGACGACGACCCCTTTTCCTTTGCGCAAGAGGTGGATCTTTCCGGCAGCGGTCTGCGCCGTCAGCAATACCAGCAGTTCTGCGCTCAGCACCAGCAGGCACATCCAGAAGGTAAAGTCATGGACGTTGATGGCCGGCAGCAGGATGTAGTAGAGCAGGAAGGCGGTGACCGCCATGATCAGGGTCGTTTTAATGTACTTTTTCATTCTTTCTTTTCAGGCTCTTTCCCCAGGACTTCGCCCAGGGAGGCCAGAGTACCGGCAATATCCTGGATATTGCTGGGGACGATCAGTTTGGTGGCTTTGCCGTCTGCCAGCTGACCGAGGGCCTTGTAGCCTTCCATGGTCAGATAGGCTTTGTCAGGACCGGCTTCGTTGATGGCGCGGATACCGTAAGCCTGAGCTTCATAGACTCTTTCCATGGCTCTGGCCTGACCTTCGGCTTCGGCGATCATCGCTTCCTTCTTGGCGTTGGAACGCAGGATGACAGCTTCCTTTTCACCTTCCGCCCGCAGGATGGCAGCTTTCTTTTCACCTTCCGCCTGCAGGATCGTTTCACGGCGGTCACGCTCGGCCCGCATCTGCTTCTCCATGGATTCCTGAATATCGCGCGGCGGCATGATGTTTTTCAGTTCGACCCGGTTGACCTTGATGCCCCAGGGATCGGTCGCTTCATCAACGATCGAACGCATCTGGGTATTGACGGTATCGCGGGAAGTCAGCGTTTCATCGAGCTCAAGATCGCCGATGATGTTACGCAGGGTGGTCGCCGTCAGGTTCTCCAGCGCGGAGAGCGGATTCTCGATGCCGTAGGTGTAGAGCTTCGGATCGGTGATCTGGCAGTAGACGACGGTATCGATCTGCATAGTGACGTTATCCTTGGTGATGACCGGCTGCGGATCGAAGTCAAGGACGATCTCCTTCAGGGAGACCTTGTTGGCGACACGGTCGATGAAGGGAGCCATCATATGGAAACCGGTCCGCCAGGTGGCATGGTAGGAACCCAGCCGTTCGATGATGTAGGCCTGCGGCTGCGGTACGATGCGCATGCAGGTGAGAGCGACAACAGCCAGGAGCACCAGTAAGACGATGAGTAAGATGATGTAAGGCATTTATGCTTCCTCCTTAATGGGACGGACGATCAGTTTTGCTCCGTCCAGAGCCAGTATCTCCACGAGAGTACCGGCCGGGACCGTCGTGCGGTCCAGAGTCTTTACATTCCAGAAGACGTCATTGACTTTGACCTGACCATCCGACTCTTCTTCGATCGCTTTGCGAAGCAGGTAACGCTGACCAATCAGACGGTCGGCATTGGTCGCTTCGATATTGCCGCGCAGGGCTTTGCGGGCGAAGGGACGGACCATGATCAGACAAAGCAGAGAGACGAAGGCAAAGGCAGCGATCTGGATCGGGATCCCGAAGCCCAGCAGGGCGGCGATGATCGCGCCCAGACTGCCGACGAAGAACCAGATCGAGATGAGGGCAGAGGGAGTCAGGATCTCGGCCAGGAAGGCGATCACCAGGATAGCTGTCCAGACATATACAGGATCGATCTTCGGCATTTTATCCTTCAGCCTCCTTTCCTTCAAAGAGGTCGATGATCAGGATCTTTTCCTTTTCATCATAATGGGCGGGGAACTTCTCCCCGATACAGTGGCGTCCGACCATACGCTGTGCAACATTGACCATATTCTTATTGGAGATCCGGGCATAGCCCTTTCCGATCGAAACTTTGTTCAGGTTCTCTTTGGGGACCAGGTTCAGTTCCATATCATGATGGGAGATCCCTTTGATCGCCATCTGACAGTTATCCTCATCGAAACCGATCATGCACCAGCGATAATCGCTGAATTTGGCGGCCGCCGGGTTGTTGAGAGTGATGTTGTTTTCGTAGAGAGTCGCCTGCATGGCGTAGGTGTTGCCCGGCATCCATTTGAACATAACCTTCCTCCTTTGACAATATATTAACATAATGCTCTGTATTGTCAATATCTTCCAAATCTTATTTTTCTTGTGGGAGAGAACACCCCGGCAGACGATAACGGGAAACTGTGCTAGAATATCTGTGTTATGAATGTAGTACTGTTATTGACACCGAAGAACGAACTGGTCTATCTGGATGATACGATGAGCGTCAATGATGCCCTGAAGAAGCTGCGCGAGAACCGCTATACCGCGATCCCGCTGATCGACAGTGAGAACGGGAGGTACCTCGGTACCTTATCGGAAGGGGATCTGCTCTGGTATCTGACTTCCCCGGAAGGGAAGAAAGCCGACCTTGATCAGGAGAAAGCGGTGCAGCTGCTGCGTCCGGACTTCATTCCGGCCGTCCATATCGACAGCGAACTGAACGATGTCTTCTGCCGGGTCCTGAACCAGAACTTCGTACCGGTCGTGGATGACCGCGGAGTCCTGACCGGGATCGTGACCCGCCGGGCGGTGATCGCCTGCATGCTGGAGAGAATGCCGAAACAATGAACTGTCTTCCGGAGAAACTGACGAAACTGCGCAAGCATTATGCTTATTCGCAGAAAAAAGTCGCCGATGATCTGGGGATCGATGTGCTGACTTACATGTCTTACGAGAACGGTGCGGCGGTACCGCCTTTTGCCGAGGTCCGGAAACTGGCCCGGCTGTATCGGGTGCCGGCGCTGGAGATTTTCCGCAACGATCCGGCCGTGACGCTGCACGGACAGCCGGTCCGCCAGGACAAAGCCGACTTCGACTGGAAGCTCGCCCTGCGGAAGTACTGGCCGCTTTTGGCTGTCGGGGCCGCTTTGATCGTACTGCTCGTCTTCAGCAGCCGTTCGGAAGTACCGGAGCCGGAATACCTGGCGCCGGAAGTATCTGCCGCAGAGACCTTCGATGCCTCGGATACCAGCGTCGTCTGGATCAAAGACGGAAAACTGCAGGGTTCCGGCGACAACAGCAATCTTCAGCTCTCCCTGGAAGGGGAGGATCTTCTGAAGGTCTGTGAGGGAGCGACCTTTACGGTGGCTCTGCATAAGGACGGGACCCTGAGCTCCTCCGGTCTGCTCGACCGTGTCGATGACGTGATCACCGGCTGGCATCATATCGTGACGCTCGATGCCGGTTACGGCCATGTGGTGGCGATGGATGATCAGGGCAAGGTCTACTGTGCCGGAGACAATACCTACGGCCAGTGTGCTTTTAATACGGATAAGAAGGTCACCGATGTGCGGGCACTGCCCCGGGGCACGGTGCTTTTCTGTGAAGACGGAGATCTCGTCTTCAGCGGGGAATTCGTCGGTTCCTCGCAATTGAAGAAGATCTCGGATATCAAGGATATCTCGGCCAGCGATGACAATCTGGTCTATCTCTTTACGAACGGCCGGGTCGGCTATTTCTCCCGCCGTCATACCTATGATGCCTCTGCCGGCTGGCAGGATGCCGTACAGGTCGTCTGCGGAAATGATTTCCTGGCGGCTCTGACCGCGGAAGGAAAAGTGCTCATCGATATCGACAACTATCTGATCGAAGAGGAAGTCGAGAGCTGGCAGGATATTCAGGCCATCGCTGCCGGCAGCGACTATCTGGTCGCCTACGACGGAGAGAAGATCTACGGGGTCGGAAAGAATACCTTCGGCCAGTTCGAAGTCTCTTCCAAACTGCGCAATTCGCTGCCGATGGTGCGCAACGTGAAAGTCACGATCGATGAGGATCAGGTCACGATCACCTTCGATCCGGTCACGAATGCCAGCGCCTACCGCATCGCCGTCGATATCGGTACCGGCTATACGGAAAGAGTCACCGCTACGACCCTGGTGATCCCGGCTTCCCAGTTCGTCGAGGGGCGCACCTATCTGCTGCATCTGACAGCGCTTGGCGAAGGGGAATACGAAGATTCCGAGACCCTCGCTCTGGATTTCACCTACACCCTGCCGAAGGAAACGGAAGCGCCTCAGCCGACCGAGACTTCCGGCTCTGTGGTCGAGATGCCCTTCAGTCTGGATCAGCTGACCGGCAAGACCCGCAACAACTTCCTGGCTTACCTGCGGGGCCTGAATGTCCCGGAGGACCATATCCAGGGCGAAGCCTCCTCTTCCTACTGCGAAGGGAAGGAAGAGACCGTGCTCAGTGTGGAAGGGATCAGCGACTTTGAGATGATCACTGCCGCCGAACTGCAGCAGCGCACGATCCGCTACAGTTACTGTACGGTCCGTCCGGAACCCACGCCGACGCCCACTCCGGAACCGACGCCGGAACCTACTCCGGAGCCCACTCCGGAACCCACGCCGGAACCGACGGAAGCACCCGTCGAGGAGGGAAACGATGCCGAAGAATAATAAGGAAGTCCTCTGGCAGATCCATGGCCGGGAGGGCACGTACAGCGATCAGGAACTGATCGAAATGATCAAGAGGGGAGAAGTTTCCCCGGAGGATCTCCTCACCAACAGAGACCTCAAAGCCTGGCTGCCGCTGAAGGAAACGATCTACGCATTCTATCTCTGAAGAAGGAAGGGAATTCCTTCTTTTCTGCAGGGAAAGTTGTTATAATTAGGGAAACCTGATACCGAAGGAAGCGGGAAAGAAGGCTATAGAGAGGGTCTGGATGCTGGAAAGACCTGCCGGAGACCTGTATTCTGCATCGGTATGGGAACTGCTGAACCGAAGTAGGCAGTTACGTATCCCTGCGTTAAAGGATAAAGTGAAAAAGCCGAGTGGGACCGTGCATAAGCACCTCGCGGGGCGCTTTTTTATTGGAGGACACCATGAAGATCTATAACACCAAGAGCCTGCAGCTCGAAGAATTCAAACCGATCGAAGAAGGAAAGGTCATGATGTATGTCTGCGGACCGACAGTCTACAATGACGTACATATCGGCAACGTCCGTCCGGTCGTTGTCTTTGATACCCTGCGGAGGGTCTTTGAGGCGGAAGGCTATAAAGTCTACTATGTATCGAACTATACCGATGTCGACGACAAGATCATCCGTGAAGCGAAGAAGCGCGGCATCAGCGAAAAGGAACTGACTGATGAGATGATCGCAGCCTACAACGAGATCCGGCATGCCCTGCATGCGGAAGATCTCTACCGTACGCCGCGGGTCACGGAAACGATGGACGAGATCATTTCCTTCATCGACGGACTGGTAAAGAAAGGTTCTGCCTACGTGAAGGACGGCGACGTCTACTTCTCTACTGCTTCCGTGGAGGATTACGGTTCTCTGTCCAATCAGCGCATCGATGATCTGCGGGTCGGCGCCCGTATCGAAGAGAACGAAGCCAAGGAATCTCCGCTGGACTTCGCCCTCTGGAAGAAGACCGAAGAAGGCATCCGCTGGGATTCGCCCTGGGGTCTGGGACGTCCGGGCTGGCACACCGAATGTGTCGTCATGATCAATAAGGAACTGGGACCGGTCATCGATATCCACGGCGGCGGCAAGGATCTGCGCTTTCCGCACCATGAGAACGAACGGGCCCAGTCGGAAGCGATGAACGGTTCCGAATTGGCGCACTACTGGATGCACAGCGGCATGATCGATGTCGACGGCGTCAAGATGAGCAAGTCTCTGGGCAACTTCGTGACTGCCAAGGATATCCTGACCCGCATCGATGCCAACGTCCTGCGCTGGTTCCTGCTGGAGACCCAGTACCGGGCCGACCTCAATGTCAGCGATGAGATCATCGCTGCTTCCGGCAAGGAACTGGCCAAGGTCCTGGATGCCCTGAAGAAAGCGGAGATCGAGCTTTCGCTGGCTTCCTATACTTCCGAGAACTGCGACGAGAGCAGCTATCAGGCCTTCCTGAATGCCATGGAAGACGACCTGAACACACCGAATGCCTACGCGGTGCTCTTCGATACGGTCAAGAAGGTCAATCAGACCCTGCGCACCCGGGAGAAGGATCTCGAAGCGATCGCCTGCCTGCGCAATTCCCTGCGCCGCTGCCTGCAGATCCTGGGCATCGAGACCGAAGTTGTCGCCCTCAGTGAAGAAGAGAGAGAACTCTTCCGCAGCTGGAATGCCGCCAAGGCCGAAAAAGACTTCGCCAGGGCAGACGGCTACCGGGCTGCCCTGCAGGAGAAGGGGCTGCTGTAGTGAATAAGCATACCGTATCGGCCACAGCCCTCAGCTTCGTCGGCGATGCGATCTATTCCCTGAAGGTCCGGGAATTCTACGTGGAAGCCGGATACCGGCAGGGGAGGAAACTGCAGGAACTGTCCAAACGCTATGTTTCCGCCGCCGGACAGACGAAGGCCTATTACCGCCTGAAGGAGAACGGCTTCCTGACTGAAGAGGAAGAAGCGGTCTTCCTGCGGGGCAGGAACGCTATCACCCATATCCCGCGCAACGGAGACCGGCAGAGCTATGAGACTGCCAGCGGTCTCGAAGCACTGTGCGGGTATCTCCATCTGTTTGACAAGGAACGCTGTGAGGAGCTTTTCCGGGAGATCTTCAAAGGAGGAGAGGAAAATGCTTGAAAAAGTCTACGGCCGCAATCTGGTCGCGGAGACCCTGAAACTGGGAAGGGTCCGCAAGGTCTGGTGTCTGCCCGGCCATCCTTTCCTGAAGGAAGTGAAAGAGGCAAAGATCCCCTATGAGATCGTTGACCGCCGGAAACTGGATCAGTTCAGCCACAGCGGCAATCATCAGGGCATCGTCGCCGAAGCCGAAGCCTATCCGCTCTATGAAGTGGAGGACATGCTGAAGGAGAAGGACGGTCTCTTGATCATCCTGGACGGTCTGAAGGATCCCCAGAACCTGGGAGCGATCCTGCGGACGGTCGACTGCGCCGGAGCAGACGGCGTCATCTTTAAAAAACACAACAGTGTGAAACTGAATGCGACAGCTGCCAAGGTCTCCTGCGGCGCCATCGAGTATGTCAAGGCCGCGGAAGTGACCAATCTCGTACAGACCATCAAAAAGCTCAAGGAGAAAGGCTACTGGATCCTCGCTGCCGATGCCGGCGGAACGAGCGCCTACGATGAGATGAAGTACGATATGAACATAGCTCTGGTCATCGGTGCCGAAGGGGAAGGGATCAGCCGGCTGGTGAAGGAACAGTGCGACTTCGTCGTCTCACTGCCGATGAAGGGACATCTGGATTCCCTGAATGCTTCGGTGGCAGCCGGGATCCTGATCTATCAGATCGTCTCGGAAAGAGCACATCGTGGATAAACTGTTGATAAGTTGATAACAGTTGTAAAGAATCAGCAAGGAAACGGCAGTACTACGGGAGGCATGACCTCCCTTTTTCTTCGATAATTGAAGTATGGAAGAGAAAGAAGCGATCCGCCGTATCCAGGCCGGTGAAGATGAAGCCTTCACGGTGATCCTGGAGAAATACCGTCCTCTGATCTACAGCTTCCTGCGCTCCCTGCCGGAAGCTGCCGGAGCTTATATCGTGGACCGGGATGACCTGATCCAGGAAGGCATCATTGCCCTGCATGAAGCCTGCTGTACCTATCGGGAAGAGCGGGGCACGGTCTTTTCGACCTTTGCCTATCTGGTCATCCGCCGCAAGATGCATCGGGTCTTCTACCGTGAGAACAGCCGTTATCTGAAGGAGTACTATTCGCTGGACCAGTATGCCGAAGCCGATCATCTGTCACTGCTTACCGCCTCCCGGGTCGGGGAGGATCCGGTCGGCGCCTACAATGCCCGGCAGAAGCAGCAGGAACTGAGCGAGATGCTTTCCCGCCTGAGCCGGGAAGACAGCCGTATCCTGGAGATGCGCAGCCGCTCCTGCAGCTACAGCGAGATCGCTGCCGAACTGGGCACGACCGCCAAACGGGTCGATAACCGCCTGCAGCGTCTGAAACGTCGTTTCCGGGAACGGAAAGGAACGGAAGGTTCCATCTGACCTTGACAAAAGGAAGGACGGCCGATATGATAAGGAAGAGTTATTGGGAAGCCGATGACTTTTTCTTTACAAAGGAGGAACTTGAGTGCCGGAGAAGAACAGGGTAATATTGACTTGCACAGAATGTCTGTCACGAAACTATTCCACCTATAAAAACAAGAAGTCCAACACCAAGCGTCTGGAGCTCATGAAGTACTGCAAACGCTGCAATAAGTCCACGCTGCACCGCGAGACCAAATAAAGGAGTACACGTATGAAATGGTTCAGTTTTAACGGCATCGTCAAAGAGATCAAAAAGATCCGCTGGCCTGAAAAGGGCGATCTGCTCACCAACTCGGTACAGGTCATCATCTTCACCTTCGGCTTCGGCGCTTTCTTCCTGCTCTGCCAGGTCGTCGTATCCGAATTCCTGCGCCTGTTAGGAGCGATCGCATAATGGCTGACGAACCGAAGAAGGAATGGTACGTTGTCAATACCTACGCCGGTCATGAGAACCGCGTAAAAGACAACCTCGAAAAACGTATGAAGACCATGAATCTGGAGAACAACCTGTTCCAGATCGTGGTCGCTGAAGAGACCCAGATCGAGGTCAAGAACGAAAAGTCCAAGGAAGTCGTCCGCAACATCTTCCCCGGTTATCTTTTCGTCGAAATGATCATGACGGATGAAGCCTGGTACGTAGTACGTAACACGCAGGGCGTTACCGGATTCATCGGTTCTTCGGGCGGCGGCGCCAAGCCCTTCCCGGTCGATCAGCACGAGATGGAGAAGATCCTGCAGCGTATCGGTCAGTCTGACAAGAAGGTCGAAGTCCAGTTCAAGGTCGGAGACCGGGTCAAGATCATGTCCGGTCCTTTCGCCAACATGGAAGGCGTCGTCGACAGCATGAACGATTCGACCCAGGTCGCTACGGTCCTGATCATTCTCTTTGGCCGGGAGACTCCGACCGATATCGCTTATATCGATCTGACACCGGCACTTTAACTTGCGTTCTCACTCATTTTTGAGTAGAATATTATAGCGCGTGGAAGGAGGAGCAACACTCCATTGATACCACGACCATAGGAGGAAAGTATGGCTAAGAAAGTTGCTAAGGTCTGCAAACTGCAGTTCCAGGCCGGCGGGGCAAGACCCGGACCGGCGCTCGCTTCTGCCGGCATCAACATGCCGCAGTTCTGCCAGCAGTTCAACGATCAGACGAGAGATCGTGCTGGCGATATCGTCCCGGTCATCATTACGGCTTACGAAGACAAGAGCTTCGATTTCGTTCTGAAGACCACTCCGGCTGCAATCCTGTTAAAGAAAGCAGCTGGCATCAGCAAGGCTTCCGGCACCCCGAAGACGGTCAAGGCCGGCAAGATCACGAAGGCTCAGCTTCGCGAGATCGCGGAATACAAGATGCCCGATCTGAACGCGAACGATGTTGAAGCAGCGATGAATATCATCGCCGGCACGGCCCGTAACATGGGTATCGTGGTGGAGGACTAAGATGAAGCGCGGAAAGAATTACAACAAGGCTTCTGAAGCGATCGATCGCAGCAAGTCCTACAACATCGATGAAGCCGTCGAACTGCTGAAGTCCCTGAATACCGCTAAATTTGATGAAACTGTTGAAGTTTCCTTCAAACTGAATGTTGACCCGCGTCACGCTGATCAGCTGATCCGTGGTGCGATCGTCCTGCCGAACGGCACCGGCCGTTCCCAGAAGGTCTTAGTCGTCACCCAGGGTGCCAAGGCTGAAGAAGCCAAGGCAGCCGGAGCGGATTTCGTCGGCGGCAAGGAGATCCTGGAAGAAGTCAAGGGCGGCTGGTTCGGATTCGACGTCATCGTCGCGACTCCGGATATGATGGGTGAACTCGGTAAACTCGGTAAGCTCTTAGGCCCGAAAGGCTTGATGCCGAACCCGAAGACCGGTACCGTCACCATGAACATCGCTGCTGCCGTTGAAGAGATCAAGAAAGGTAAGGTCGCTTACCGTGTTGACAGAGAGGGCAACCTCAACGTCCTGATCGGCAAGAAGTCCTTCACCAAGGAAGCTCTCACCGGCAACTATGCCGCCATGCTGAACGCTGTCGTCAAGGCTCGTCCGGCTACGGTCAAGGGTGCTTACATCCAGTCCATCACGCTGAGCTCCACGATGTCTCCGGGCATCCGTCTCGCTCAGGTCTAAGCAGCACACAAAGGAGCTTCGGCTCCTATGGGGTTTTAGCTCAGTTGGGAGAGCGCTTCGTTCGCATCGAAGAGGTCGCCAGTTCGAATCTGGTAAGCTCCACCAATGGATCACGAAGGCCACGGAAGTGGCCTTTTCTGTTGTATAATAGTAGGGTTAATAAAGAGGTCTATCTATGAGCACTACAGAAATGAATCGCAGTCAGATCATCGTTCGTACCAGCATCATCGGGATCCTGGCCAACGTCTTTCTGGCTTCCTTTAAAGCCGTGACCGGCTTACTGACGCATTCCATCGCTATCGTCCTGGATGCCGTCAACAACCTTTCCGATGCGACCAGTTCCCTGATCACCATCATCGGTACGAGACTGGCCGGCAAGGAACCGGACCGCAAGCATCCCTTCGGCCACGGCCGGATCGAATACCTCAGCGCCATGGTCATTGCGGTGATCGTCTTATATGCCGGTATCACATCCTTCGTGGAGTCGGTCAAGAAGATCCTGGATCCCGCCGCACCGGAGTATACGACCGTATCTCTGATCATCGTTGCGGCCGGCGTTTTGGTCAAGGTCTTCCTGGGACGCTATGTCAAGAGCGTCGGCGAGAAAGTCAATTCCGATTCCCTGGTCAATTCCGGTGAAGATGCGACCCTGGATTCGATCATCTCGGCTTCCACCCTGGTCGCGGCCCTGATCTATCTGAAGTTCGGTCTCTCCCTGGAAGCCTGGCTCGGTGCGATCATCTCCGTCGTCATCATCAAGTCCGGTGTGGAGATGTTAAGGGAGACGATCTCCCATCTCCTCGGCGAACCCGGGGATGTACAGCTGGTCAGGGACATCAAGGCTACCGTCAATTCCTTCCCGGAGGTACAGGGCTCCTATGACCTGATCCTGCACAACTACGGTCCGGATACCTACCAGGGATCGATCCACATCGAAGTGGCAGATACCCTGTCGGTCGATGAGCTTGATCAGCTTACCCGCAAGATCTTCCAGAAGGTCCTCCAGGAGAACAACGTAGCCCTGACCGGTATCGGCGTCTATTCCTTCAACACCAAGGATCCGGAAGCAGCGGAAGTCCGCGGCAAGGTCCACCAGATCGTCCTGTCTCACCAGTATGTCAAACAGGTCCACGGCTTCTACCTGGACCGTGAAAACAAGGCAATCCGTTTCGATGCGGTCATCAGTTTCGATGCCCCCAGCCGTCAGGAGACCTTCTGGCAGGTCTGTGAAGATGTGCAGAAGGCTTTCCCGGAATACCGGGTCGAAGCAGCGATGGACATCGATTTCAATGAAGTATAGGCATTCCTGCAGGAATGCCTTTTCTTACTGTTGATCATTTAATTAGCCATTTATATGGCCGTTAACCTTGATTTATATAGCCAAAACAGGCAGGAATGTCTTTTATTAACGGAAAAACGGGTCATTACTGCAGAGCCTTTGCCAAGAAGCGGTTTTTTCACTATTGTATAAGAGTAGAAGAGGTGACTGATTATGGGAAAAGAGATCCGCTGTCCCAACTGCGGACAGGTCTTCACGATCGACGAGAGCGCCTATGAAAGCATCGTCCGTCAGATCCGCAACAATGAATTCAACGAACAGCTGCATCAGCAGCAGTCCCTGATGGAAAAAGAGAAAGCCCAGGCCCTGCAGCTGGCGCAGCAGCAGGCTGCCAGTGAGAAGCAGGAAGCGCTCTCCCGCAAGGAAGAGGAACTGCATCAGCAGCAACTGCAGATAAGAGCTCTGCAGATCCAGCTGCAGGAACAGCAGGAGAAAACGGATGCGGCTGTGGAGCAGGCTCTGGTCACCAAGGAGAAGGAACTCTCTGCCCTGCGTCTGCAGCTGAGCGAGAGCAGTGCGAAAGCGCAGCAGGAGAAATATCAGGCCGTGAGCCAGAAGGAAAGGGAACTGGACGGCAAGGATGCCGAGATCCGCGAGCTCCTGGTCAAGCTCCAGAACAAGGATACCGAGCAGGCCCTGGCCGTACAGAAAGCCGTCTCTGAGAAGGATCAGCTGATCCAGAAACTCTCTTCCGATGTGGAGAGTGAGAAGAAGCAGAAAGAACTGGAGCTGCGCAAGCAGCAGGAAGGTCTGCAGGAACAGCTGCGTCTGAAGGATGAGCAGATCGCTTACTACAAGGACTTCAAGGCCAGACAGTCCACCAAGATGATCGGCGAGAGCCTGGAGAGGCACTGCGAGACCGAGTTCAATAAGATCCGTCCGACCGCCTTCCCGCTGGCTTATTTTGAGAAGGATAACGATGCCCGGACCGGTTCCAAGGGAGATTTCATCTTCCGGGACTATGACGAAGAGGGAACGGAATACATCTCGATCATGTTCGAGATGAAGAACGAAGCGGATCAGACCGCCACCAAGCATAAGAACGAAGACTTCTTCAAGGAACTGGACAAGGACCGCAACGAGAAGAAGTGTGAATACGCAGTGCTGGTGTCATTGCTGGAGGCAGACAGCGAACTCTACAACGAAGGGATCGTCGACGTCTCCTACCGCTATCCCAAGATGTATGTGATCCGTCCTCAGTTCTTCATCCCGATGATCACCCTCTTAAGGAATGCTGCCCGCAACTCCTTAAGCTATCAGAAGGAACTGATGCTGGTGAGAGAACAGAACATCGATATCACCCACTTCGAAAACAATATGCTGCAGTTCCAGCAGGCTTTCAGCAAGAACTACGATCTGGCCTCTCGGAAGTTCCAGACAGCGATCGAAGAGATCGACAAGACGATCGATCATCTGCAGAAGACCAAGGATGCGCTGCTGTCCTCTGACCGCAACCTGCGCTTGGCCAACGACAAGGCACAGGATCTCTCCATCAAGAAACTGACCCGCAACAATCCCACTATGCAGAAGAAGTTTGCCGAACTGAAGGGAGAACAGGATGAAGGATGATCTCTGCCGGACCATCGACAGATACAAAGAAGATCTTCTGAAGCTGAATGAGGAGCTCTTCCGGCATCCGGAACTGGGCTTCAAAGAGTTTAAGACCCGGGAACTGCTGAAGACCTTCCTCCGGGACCACGATCTCCCGGAAGGGGAAGACTGCGCCCTGAGCGGCTTTACGCTTTCGCTTGGCGGAGGATATCCCCATATCGGGATCATTGCCGAACTGGATGCGATCCCGACGCGAGGCCATCCCTTCGCCGATCCGGAGACGACCGCTGCCCATGCCTGCGGCCATTCCACCCAGCAGGTCATTGCTTTAGGAGCTCTGCTGGCGCTGAAGGAAGAAGAACTGCCCGGAAAGGTCACGCTCTTCTTTACCCCGGCCGAGGAATTCACCGATCTTGACTACCGCAAGGAACTGCGCAGCAAAGGAAAGATCAAATACCTCTCCGGCAAGCAGAATATGCTGGAGGAGGGGATCTTTGACGACTGTGACTGCCTGATCCACTTCCATGCGATGGGCGCCAGCGACTACCGCTTCAGCGTCGGCTCGGTGCTTTCCGGCTTCGTCCACAAGAAGATCACTTTCCATGGGAAGGCTGCTCATGCGGCGGTCCTGCCCCATATGGGCATCAATGCCCTGCATGAATTCACGCTGTTCTTAAGCGGGGTGAATATGCTGCGGGAGACCTTCCGGGAAGAAGACGTCGTGCGTCTGCACGGCATCGTGACTGACGGTGGCAATACCGTCAACAGTATTCCGGACAAGGTCGTTTATGAGTGCTACGTGCGTTCGGTCAATGCCGAGGCTCTGCAGAAGATCTCGGCTGAGGTCGACCGTATGGCGGAGCATTGTGCGGCAGCCTTCGGCGGCAGCTGTGAGATCGAAGAGACGCCCGGCTACCTGCCGCTGCACCAGAGTCCGGAACTGAACGAAGTCGTCGAAGCGAACATCCTTTCCTTTGCGAATCCTTCCGAGATCCTGCACGGCGAGATCTCCCCGGCTGCCGGCGATGTCGGGGATGTATGCATGTTCAAGCCGGTCGTCCAGTATGGCTATAACGGTTTTTCCGGCAGGATCCACGGAGCCGACCTCTGCATTAGCGATCCGCTCGAGGCCTGTATCACCCCGGCCAAGATCACCGCAGCGATCGTCTACGATCTGCTGCATGATCCCGCAAAGGTGAAGCAGATCAGGGAAGCCTGGCCGGTCAGGATGACCAAAGAGGAATACCGCAGGTATCTGTCCGGAGAATGAAGATGGATCTGATCGAAGAACTGAAAGGATATAAGCCCTTCAACGAACAGGAAGAGAAGGACAAGGCGGAGATGCTGCGCCGTCTTCTGAGCGGCGAAGAACTGTATTACCGGGACAACGATTCCGCCCATCTGACCGCCTCAGCCTGGGTGGTCTCACCGGACCAGAAGAGGGTATTGCTCTGCTACCACAACATCTACAACTCCTGGAGCTGGCTGGGCGGTCATGCGGACGGCGAAAGAGATCTGCTGAAGGTCGCTCTGAAGGAAGTGCAGGAAGAGAGCTCACTCAGGCATGTGCGTCCCTTATCCGATAAGATCTTCTCTCTGGAGATCCTGACCGTCGACGGTCATGAAAAGAAGGGGAAGTATGTCTCTTCCCACCTGCATCTCAACGTCACCTATCTGCTGGAAGGGGATCCGCAGGATGCTCTTCACAATAAGGCTGATGAGAATAAGGCCGTACGCTGGTTTTCTTCGGAAGAAGCGGAGAGCGTACCGACCGAAGTCTGGATGCGGGAGAGGATCTATAAGAAACTGAATGCCCGACTGAAGGAGTATGAATAATGCCTTTTACGATACAGCACGGAGATATCACCAAATGTCATGTCGATGCGATCGTCAATGCCGCCAATAACACCCTCTTAGGCGGAGGCGGGGTCGACGGAGCGATCCATCGCGCTGCCGGACCGCAGTTACTGGAATACTGCCGCACCTTAGGCGGAGTAGAGACCGGCAAGGCGAAGATCACGCCCGGTTTTGATCTGCCTGCAAAGTATGTCATCCATACCGCCGGACCGATCTGGCAGGGCGGAAACTACCGGGAAAAGGAACTGCTGGAAAGCTCTTACCGCAGCGCCCTGCAGCTGGCTTTCGAGAACGGCTGCGAGAGCGTCGCTTTCCCTCTGATCTCGGCCGGTGCCTACGGTTATCCCAAAGAAGAAGCCCTGAGAGTCGCCAGGGAGACGATCCTGGCCTATCTGGAAGATCATGAACTGAGCGTCTTCCTGCTGCTCTACGAGAAGGAAGGCTATCCCCGTCCGCGGGAACTGGATCAGCGCCTGCTGGCCTTGCTGGGGAATGTCGCTCCGGCTGTTTCCTTCGCTGCCAAGAGCGAAAAGAAGCCGTTTCCCGCTCTTGCGCCGGGAGCTCTCATCCACGGTTCGATCCTGAACGGTCTTCGGAAAGAAGAAGCGGAAGCCTCTTATTCAGAGACTGAAGAAGCCGATGATCTCGAAGACGACTATCTCGTGATGGCGGAAGCGACGGATGCTGCGGCCTCCTCGCTGGAAGAACGTCTAAGGGATCTCGACGAAGGTTTCTCCCGTTCGCTCTTGCGCATCATCGATGAGAAGGGGATGAAGGACAGCGACTGCTACAAGCGGGCCAACCTGACGAGGCAGCACTTCTCCAAGATCCGTTCCAACGATGACTACCATCCCACCAAGGAAACGGCCCTCTCGCTCTGCGTAGCCTTAAAGCTGAGCGTCCCGGAAAGCGAAGCGCTGCTGGCCAAAGCCGGCTATGCCTTCTCTCCGGCAGACCGCAGGGACATCGTCGTCCGCTACTATCTGGAGAAAGGGGATACGGATATCTTTACGATCAATGATGTCCTGCTGTCCCTGGATCTGAAGCTCTTATCCATTGTCGCCTGACAGGCGACCTTTCTTTTTCCTTCTTCCGCTATTCTGTGATCGTAAGGAGGAAGAAATGATGAACAAAAAACTCACGGAACTCGTATTTATCCTTGACCGCAGCGGCTCGATGTCCGGACTGGAAGGAGATACGGTCGGCGGTTTCAATTCCCTGATCCGCGAACAGAAGGAGAAGGAAGGAAAGGCGCTGGTCTCACTGGTGCTCTTCAACCAGCAAAGCGAAGTGCTGCTGGACCGGAAGGATCTGCAGGAAGTAAAGGAACTGGAGGCAAAGGCCTACCGGGTCGGCGGCTGCACGGCTCTGATCGATGCCCTGGGCGGTGCGATCCATCATATCGGCATGGTCCACCGCTATATCCGGAAAGAGGACGTGCCCGGCAAGGTGCTCTTCGTGATCATGACCGACGGCCTGGAGAATGCCAGCCATCAGTATTCTTCGGACAAAGTGAAGAAGATGATCGAAGAGAAGAAGGAACTGGGCTGGGAATTCCTGTTCCTGGGCGCCAATATCGATGCGGTAGAGACTGCAGCGGAATACGGCATTGATGCCGGCAGGGCCGTGCGCTATCATAGTGATGCGGTCGGTACGGCCACGAACTTCGGAGCCCTGAAGAAGGCGATCTCCGACTTCCGGGTGACCGGCGCCGTCGATGAGGACTGGTGCGCATCGATCGCTGAAGACTACGAAGAAAGAAAGTAAAATACCTCTTGCATCCTCATTCCCTCTTGATTATAATATTTACTGCATCAATATACCAAAGACAGCAACGGCTTTATGCTTAATAAGGTTGCCGAGGGAAAAGATCGCTGATGATTTTTAATGCCCGTGCTGTCTTTCAGTACGGGTTTTATAACTTTTGTATAGGGGTGCTAGAAAGAAGGACACTATGAACCAAGCCGTATTTAACGCAAAACAGGAAATGGTCTCCGAGATCACCAATAAGATCAAGGATTCCGCTTCCGCTGTTGTCGTGGAATACCGCGGTCTGACGGTCGCGGAGATCACTGAACTCCGCCGTGACCTCAGAAAGGAAGACGTCGAGCTCAAGGTCTACAAGAACTCGATGGTCGAGCGTGCGGTAGAGGCCTGCGGATATGGTGAAGAGCTGAAAGAGACCCTCAAGGGACCGAACGCCTTCGCTTTCTCCAAGGATGCCACTGCTCCGGCCCGCGTCCTTTCCAAGTTCGCCAAGAAGCATAAGCTTCTGGTCGTCAAGAACGGTATCGTTGAAGGCAAGGTAGTCGACAACGCTACCATTAAGGAACTTGCTTCCCTGCCAAACCACGATGGCATGCTTTCGATGCTCCTCAGCTGCCTGCAGGCTCCGGTATCGTCCTTTGCCCGTGTGGTAAAGGCTGTTGCCGACGCCAAGGAGAACGGAACGCTTTCCGTTAAGGAAGCAGCTCCCGCTGAAGAAGTCAAAGCAGAAGAAACACCCGCTGTAGAAGCAAAAGAAGAGCCCAAAGAGGCTGAATAAGTAAAGGAGAAAAATATCATGGCAGAAATCAAGAAGGAAGATATCCTCAGCTACCTGGAAAGTGCTACGATCCTCGAACTGAATGAACTCGTAAAAGCTATCGAAGAGAAGTTCGGCGTTACCGCCGCTGCACCGGTCGCTGTCGCTACAGCACCGGCTGAAGAAGCAGAACAGTCCGGTCCGTCCACGGTCACTGTTACGCTGACCAGCGCCGGTCAGGGTAAAGTCGCCGTCATCAAGCTCGTCCGTGAACTCACCGGCGCTGGCCTGATGGATGCGAAGAAGATGGTCGACAATGTTCCGGCAACCATCAAGGAAAACGTCTCTCCGGAAGAAGGCGCTGAACTGAAGAAGAAGTTCGAAGAAGCCGGCGCTACTGTCGAAGTTAAATAAGGAGGGGAATGTCTCATTACTTTGTCGATGATCCGGATCTGAGATCAGAAAGACGGTCGTTTGACTATACTTTTGGTAATGAACATTTCACTTTCACGACCGATCTCGGCGTGTTCAGTAAAGAGCACGTCGATTTCGGCAGTTATCTTTTAATCAGGTACGTGTTGGGCCTGCCGCTGGGCGGGAAGATCCTGGATCTGGGCTGTGGTTTCGGTCCGATCGGGATCATCCTGAAACGGTTCTTCCCGGAAGCGGAGATCGACCTTGTCGATGTCAATCCGCGGGCGGTGGAGCTTTCCCGTCTGAATGCGGCGGCCAACCGTGCAGATGTCCAAGTCTGTCTGACGGATGACATCACCACTCTGCAGAAACACTATCATTCCATCCTGCTGAACCCGCCGATCCGTGCGGGCAAAGCGACGATATACGGTTTATATGAGAAGTCCCGGGAAGTTCTTTACCCGGGCGGAACTCTCTATATCGTGATCCGGAAGAAGCAGGGTGCCGAATCCACCATCCGGAAATTAAAAGAATTATTTAACGACGCAGAGGTCCTTGCGAAGGATTCAGGCTACTGGATCCTGAGGGCCGTAAAGGCGGATGCTCAGCATCTGCCATATGAAAGGACGGCGCATCAATGACAGAAAAACAGCATTATCACATCGTAGAATCAGGAAGACATTCTACACGCCGTGACTACTCCAAGGTCGGCGGAGCCCTGCAGCTCCCCAACCTGGTAGAGATCCAGACCGATTCGTTCCGCTGGTTCACGGAAGAAGGTATCCGCGAGGTATTCGATGATATCTATCCGATCCAGAACTACGGCGGCAATATCCGTCTGCACTTCCTGAGCTATGAATTCGGGAAACCGAAGTACGATATCGCCGAAAGCAGATTCCGCGAAACGAACTACGCCGCTCCGTTAAAGGCCAAGATGGAGCTGGAGATGGTCAACCAGGAGACCGGTGAAGTCTTCACCAAGTCGGAAGACGTCTTCCTGGGCGATTTCCCGATGATGACCCCGGCCGGCACCTTTATCATCAACGGTGCAGAACGGGTCGTCGTTTCCCAGATCGTTCGTTCTCCGGGCGCTTATTTCGATACCAGCAGTGATGACAAGACCGGCCGCGAAGTCTTCTCCGGGGAACTGATCCCGGGCAGAGGCACCTGGCTCGAATTCATGAGTGACGATAAGAAGTCTACCCTCGGCCGTATCGTCAACATGTCCGTCGACCGCAAGCGTAAGATCCTGTCCACCATCCTGCTGAAAACGATCGGTTTTGCGCTGGATTATGAGAAGGGCGAAGATGCTTTCTCGACACAGGGTATCCGGAAGTTCCTGGAAGCTTTCGGACGTCCTTACTATGAAGACCTGATCCCGGAATCCGCGGAGAGGGAATTCCAGAACATCTACGAAGCGTTATACACCTCTTTCTTCGGTCCCTACGAAGAGATCGTGAATACCCTGGAGTACGACAAGCCGCGTACCCGTCAGGAAGCGCTGATCGCGATGTACGAAAACCAGAAGTCCGATGAAGTTCCGACGACCGAAGGTGCGATCACCCTGATGAACTCCAAGTTCTTCGATCAGAAGAAGTACGACCTGACCAAGGCCGGACGTTACAAACTGAAGAAGAAACTGAACGTCATCGACCGTATGGAAGGGGAGATCCTGCACCACGATATCCTTTCTGCCTCCGGCGAAGTCGTGATGAAGAAGGGTACCCGGGTCACCCGCAAGGAACGTGAGGAACTGCGCAGCGAGCTGGGCAGAGGTTCCCATGTGGAAGCCTTCCCGATGGCTTACCAGTTCTCTCATCCGGATAAGACCGTCGTTCCGGTCAGTGACGACAAGGCTCTGCTGGGCCGTGTCCTGGCCAATGACGTCGTGCTTTCCGACCGCACCGTTGAGACCGGTACGGTGCTGAATGCCGCAGATATCAAAGCGATCGCCAAAGAGGTCGAGAAAGTCACGGTCTACGGCGGCATCATCGCTCAGGAAACGACGCTCACCACGGACAATATCAGTGCTCTGCTGAACTACGGACAGCGTTTCTTCGTCCTCGGCCGTCTGACCGACAAGAAGGGTGCTGACCTCTACGAAGGTGAAAATCTGCTGATGCCGCGCTATCTGCCGGATCAGGACTTCTATCTGCTCTCCAGCGAACACGAAACGATCCTGCGGGAAAAGGTCGCTTCCGGAGAAACGGTCACTGCCTGGTTCGTCGGCAACGCCAACCAGGTCGTAGAGATCGAACAGCGTGACGGCCATGTCGTCAAACTGGTCGGCATCGACCCGCTCAACGAGAAGCGCTGCATCACGATGTCCGATATGATCGCCTTCTACTCCTACACGCTCACCATGTTCGACGGGGTCGGTTCCACCGATGACATCGATATGCTGGGCAACCGCCGCATCCGTACGGTCGGCGAACTGATCCAGAACCAGTTCCGGATCGGTCTCTCCCGTATGGAAAAGGCCGTCAAGGAAAAGATGTCGATCGTGGATCTGGAGAGTGCGACTCCGAAGGCTCTGACCAACATCCGTCCTCTGACGGGTGCGATCAAGGAGTTCTTCTCTTCCTCGCAGCTTTCCCAGTTCATGGATCAGCAGAACCCGCTGGCTGAACTCACCAACAAGCGCCGTATCTCGGCTCTTGGTCCGGGCGGTCTGACCAGAGAACGTGCTTCCTTCGAAGTCCGTGACGTTCACAACTCGCACTACGGCCGTATCTGTCCGATCGAAACTCCGGAAGGTCAGAACATCGGTCTGATCTCCTATATGACGACCTATGCCAAGGTCAACGAATACGGCTTCCTGGAGACACCTTACCGTAAGGTCCTGGAAGACGGCACCGTTACCGACGACTGCATCTATCTGGCAGCTGACGAAGAAGCCGACTACTACATCGCGCAGGCGAACGAAGTCGTCGACGGCAAGCTGGCAGCCGATCAGGTCGTTGCCCGTAAGGCCGGTGAAACGGTCATGGTCGACAAGAAGCTGGTCGAACTGGCCGACGTCTCGCCGAAACAGATCGTATCCGTGGCGGCTGCCTGTATCCCGTTCCTGGAGAACGACGATGCTTCGCGTGCTCTGATGGGCGCCAACATGCAGCGTCAGGCTGTCCCGCTCCTGAATCCGCATTCCCCGTATGTCGGGACCGGTATCGAGCAGGTCATCGCCAAGGACTCCGGTTCTGCTCTGCTGGCAGAAGAAGACGGTATCGTTACCTATGTCGACGGTCAGACCATCGTCGTCAGCAATGACTCCGGTGATCATGAATACAAACTGACCAAGTTCTCCCGTTCCAACTCCGGTACCTGCATCAACCACCGTCCGATCGTCTCTGACGGCGAGCAGGTAAAGAAGGGCGACGTCATCGCGGACGGTCCGTCCATGAATGACGGTGAGCTGGCTCTCGGTCAGAACGTGACCATCGCCTTCATGACCTGGCATGGTTATAACTACGAGGACGCCATCATCCTCTCTGAAAAGATGGTCAAGGACGATGTCTACACATCGATCCATATCGATGAATACTCCCTGGAATGCCGCAACACCAAGCTTGGCGCCGAAGAGATCACAAGGGATATCCCGAACGTCTCCGATCAGGCCTGCCGGAACCTCGATGGCCGAGGGATCGTCATGGTCGGTGCCGAAGTCAAGGAAGGCGACATCCTGGTCGGCAAGGTCACGCCGAAGGGACAGAGCGACGCTTCTCCGGAAGAGAAGCTGCTGCTGGCCATCTTCGGTGAGAAGTCTCACGAAGTCCGCGATAACTCCCTGCGGGTACCGCACGGCGGTGCCGGCATCGTTCAGTCCGTACGGATCTTCCGCCGTTCGGAAGGGTATGAACTGAATCCGGGCGTTACCGAGGTGGTCAAGGTCTATGTCGTCCAGAAGAGAAAGATCTCCGAAGGCGATAAGATGGCCGGCCGTCACGGCAACAAGGGCGTTATCTCCAAGATCCTGCCGGAAGAGGATATGCCGTTCATGCCGGACGGCACCCCGGTGGATATCATGCTGAACCCGTTCGGTGTCCCGTCCCGTATGAACATCGGACAGGTCCTGGAGATCCATCTGGGCATGGCCGCCAAGAAGCTCGGCATCAAGTATTCCACGCCGGTCTTCGACGGTATCTCCAACGAAGAACTGCGGCAGATCATGGAAGAAGCAGCGGTATCTCCGGACGGCAAGCTGGTCCTGCGTGACGGCAAGACCGGTGAAGCTTACGACGAACGGATCGCGGTCGGCGTCATGTACTACATCAAGCTGGCCCACATGGTCGACGACAAACTGCACGCCCGTGCGACCGGACCTTACTCGCTGGTCACCCAGCAGCCGTTAGGCGGTAAGGCTCAGAACGGCGGACAGCGTTTCGGGGAAATGGAAGTCTGGGCTCTGGAAGCCTATGGCGCAGCCCATACGCTGGAAGAGATCCTGACCGTCAAGTCGGATGACGTCAACGGCCGTACCCGTACCTATGAAGCCATCGTCAAGGGCAACGACATCCCTGAACCGGGCATTCCGGAATCGTTCAAGGTCCTCAAGAACGAGCTCCAGGCTCTGGCCATCGATGTTCGTATGCTGGACGAGAACGGCGAAGAGATCGACTTCAACGAAATGGAAGAAGACGACCGTGAAACTTCCGCTACAGAGACCTATGTCGCTGAGACCGGCGGAATGATGATCGTCGACGAGGAGGGCAACGAGCAGGAGGAAGTTCCGACTGCTGCTGTCACCGGTTTCGAAGAAGAGGAACTGTAAGGAGGAAGAAGACATGGCAAGTAAACATTTCGCAGCTCTGCAGGTCAGTCTGGCATCTCCCGAAAGGATCCTGGAATGGTCTCACGGCGAGGTCACCAAGCCGGAGACCATCAACTACCGCAGCCAGAAGCCGGAAAAAGACGGTCTGTTCTGCGAACGCATCTTCGGTCCGGTCAAGGACTGGGAATGCTCCTGCGGCAAATACAAGAAAGTCCGTTACAAGGGCGTCGTCTGTGACCGCTGCGGCGTAGAGATCACCAAATCTTCCGTCCGCCGCGAACGGATGGGCCATATCGCTTTGGCGGCTCCGGTCGCGCATATCTGGTACCTGAAGGGCATTCCGTCCCGGATGGGCCTGGTGCTCGACGTACCGCCGAAAGCACTCGAAGAGATCGTCTACTTCGTATCCTGGATCGTCACCAATCCCGGTGAGACCGATCTGACCTACAAGCAGATCCTCTCCGAAAGAGAATACCGCGAGAAGAAGATCGTCTGGGGCGAGAACAGTTTCGAAGCCCGCACCGGTGCCGAAGCAGTCCGGATCCTGCTCGAGCAGGTCGATGTCGAGGCGGAAAAAGCCAAGATCGAAGCGGAACTGCAGAAGGCGCAGGGCGACAAGCGCAAGAAGCTGATCAAGCGTCTGGAAACGATCGATGCCTTCGTGGTCTCTCACAACAAGCCGGAATGGATGGTCATGACCGTCCTGCCGGTCATCCCGCCGGATCTGAGACCGATGCTGCAGCTGGATGGCGGCCGCTTTGCGACCAGTGACCTGAACGACCTTTACCGTCGTGTCATCACCCGCAACAACCGTCTGAAGAAGCTGCTGGAGATCGGTACTCCGACCATCATCGTTCAGAATGAAAAGCGTATGCTGCAGGAAGCTGTCGATGCTCTGATCGACAACGGACGCCGTTCCGCTCCGATCAAGGGTGCCGGCAACCGGGTCCTGAAGTCTCTGAGCCACTCCTTAAAGGGTAAGCAGGGACGTTTCCGTCAGAACCTGCTCGGCAAGCGTGTCGACTTCTCCGGCCGTTCCGTTATTGCGGTCGGACCGGATCTGAAGATGTATGAATGCGGTCTGCCGCGGGAAATGGCGATCCAGCTCTACAAGCCGTTCGTCATGAACGAACTGGTCAGTGTCGGACTGGCGCCGAACTCCAAACATGCCGAAAAGATGATCGACCGTCAGGATCCGCAGATCTGGGACGTTCTGGAACAGGTCATGAATAACCATCCGGTCTTCCTGAACCGTGCTCCGACGCTGCACCGTCTGGGTATCCAGTCCTTCAAACCGAAGCTGGTCGAGGGACGCGCGATCCGTCTGCATCCGCTGGTATGTCCGGGCTTCAACGCCGACTTTGACGGTGACCAGATGGCTGTCCATCTCCCGCTCTCCGAAAAGGCCAGAGCCGAATCGGAAGTCCTGATGATGGCCAGCAACAACATCCTCGGTCCGAAAGACGGCAAGCCGATCGTTACGCCTTCGCAGGACATGGTCCTCGGTAACTTCTACCTGAACATGGAAGAGACCGCAGAAGAGTTCTACGAGAGAGCCGAAACGATCGATGCCCTGGGCGATCACCCGCGGGCAGAGATGTGGCGTACCTTCGGTGACAACGAAGGTCATGTCTTCAAGGACTTCGATGAAGTACTGATGGCTTATACGGATAAGAAGGTCCACCTCCATACCCGTATCGCCGTCTATGCGAAGAGCCTGGGCAAGACCGATTTCACCGAGGAACAGAACAACTCCTACCTGATCACGGCCGTCGGCAAGATGATCTTCAACTCCAAATTCCCGAAGGACTTCCCGTACATCAATACGGTCAGCGAAGCCAGCCTGAAACATACGCCGGATTCGGAATTCGTTCCGTTAGGCACCGATGTCAAGGCCTACATCGCTTCCCGTCCGCTGCATCCGGAATTCAAGAAGAAGGACCTGGGTGCCGTCATCGGTGAAGTCTTCAACCGTTACCGTACGGAAGGTTCGTCCGATATCCTGGATGACATCAAGGATCTGGGTTTCCAGTACTCCACCGTTGCCGGTATGACCGTATCCCTCTCGGATATCAACGTCACCCCCAACAAGCAGAAGTACGTCGATGAAGCCCGTGAAAAGTCCAACGTCCTGCAGAACCTGCTCAAGCGCGGTCAGCTGACCCTGCCGGAGTGGGAAAAGCACTTCACGAAACTGTGGGATGACACCAAGAACGCGATCGGTGACGAGGTCATGAAGTCCATGCCCCGGAAATCTCCTATCAACATGATGGCGGTCTCCGGTGCCCGAGGCAACAAGGGTAACTTTACCCAGCTGTCCGGTATGCGTGGTCTGATGGGCCGTCCGACGCAGTCCAAATCCAAGAAGGAATATCAGCCTTCGATCATCGAAGTCCCGATCTATTCCTCCTTCCGTGAAGGTCTGAACGTATCGGAATTCTTCATTTCCACTCACGGCGTCCGGAAAGGTCTGACCGATACCGCTCTGAAAACGGCAGAATCCGGTTACCTGACCCGCCGTCTGGTCGATGTCGCACAGGATGTCATCATCACGGAAGACGACTGTGAGACCGATAAGCGTTACTATGCGACAGCACTGATCAACGAGAGCGACAACTCCGTCATCGAAAAGCTCTACGACCGTATCGTCGGCCGTTATGCCAAGGAAGATGTGACCGATCCGGAAACGGGCGAGATCATCGTGGCGGAAGATGAGTTCATCGATGAGAATGCTGCCGAAAGGATCGTGAAGGCCGGCATCGAAGGCGTCTACATCCGTAACGTCTTCACCTGCAACTGCCGCAACGGTATCTGCCGTAAGTGCTACGGCCGCCATATGGCTACCGGACGTCTCGTCGAGAACGGCGAAGCGATCGGTATCATGGCTGCCCAGTCCATCGGTGAACCGGGCACGCAGCTGACGATGCGTACCTTCCACTCCGGCGGTGTTGCCTCTTCGGACGGTGACGCCGACATCACTCAGGGTCTCCCGCGTGTCGAAGAACTCTTCGAAGCGCGCTGCCCGAAACGTCCGGCTATCCTGGCCAAGATCGACGGTGAGATCACTTCGATCGAGGAACTGGAGAACCGCGGCGGTACCCGTATCGTGATCACCAATGAGCAGGAATCCATCGAACATAAGGCAAGTGCTGCGCACGTGCTGCGTCCGTGGATCAAAGTTGGGACGACCGTCAAGACCGGTGACAAGCTCACCGAAGGCAATGCCGATCCGAAGGAACTGGTCGAAGTAGCCGATGTACTGGCTGCCCAGAACTACATCCTGAAGGAAGTCAAGAAGGTCTATGCTGCTCAGGGTATCGATATCTCGGACAAACACATCGAGATCATCATTCACCAGATGCTGAAGAAGATCATCATCGTCGATCCGGGCGACAGCGGACTGTCTGCCGGTCAGTCGATGTCTCTGAAGCGCATCATCGAACTTAATAACTCGCTGCTGATGGATGGCCGTGCACCGGCGAAGTTCGCTCCGGTCCTGCAGGGTATCTCGAAGGCATCGGTCGAGACCGATTCGTTCCTCTCGGCTGCTTCCTTCCAGGAAACGACCCGTGTCTTAACAGATGCGGTCATCAATTCCAAGGTAGATCACCTGGTAGGTCTGAAAGAAAACGTCATCATCGGTAAACTGATCCCGGCTGGCACCGGTTCTCAGTTCCCGCGTGAAACGACGGAACTCGTCAATGAACGGGCCGAAGAACTCATGGAGGAAAGACGCTCCCGGGCGCAGGAACTCCGTGAGAAACAGAAAGAGGAAGAGATGCCGACAGAAGTCCTTTCCGGCGGAGTCGCTTCCGAAGCAGAAGTTGAGTAAGGAAAATGACCGTAGAAATACGGTCATTTTCTTTTGCGTTCAGCCGGCATTGTGAACCATCACAAAACTCTCCTTCCTCTTTGTGCGCACGTCCAAAGGAAAAGGGGAAATGACCGATTTTTTGGGTGCTTGTTACATTGCTGACATGTACAGAGCGTTGTATTATAAAGGTGTTTTTAAAAACGATCTTATCCGGATAGATCATACATTCAGGAACTCAGACTGAAACTGTTTTTCTGTTGCTCTGAGGACCTTGACAGAAGGAAAAGGTGATTGAACAAATGAAAATGTATACGACCAATCCTTTCACAGAAACGCATCCGCATAAGCTGAATCGTTCCGTTTCCATCATCGGTGTCGGCTGCACGCCGTTCCGTGAGACCCTGAACGATCCGGAGCTGGCCGGTGTCACCGAAGGTGAACTCTACGGTTATGCAGCTCTGAAGGCTATGGAAGATGCCGGTGTTTCGCCGAAGGATGTACAGTTCTATTTCCATGGTCAGGCCAGCCCGCTGAACGGTTCCAACTACCTGACCCCGAACATGCAGGTAGCTGAATGGTTCGGTATGCGCGGTAAAGCTTCTCTGCATCATTCCGAAGCCTGCTGCACCGGCTACATGGCGATCGATATCGCTGCTCAGGCCATCGCTTCCGGCAAGTACGACATCGTCCTGACCGGCTGTGTCGAATTCGGTGACGGTGTTGCCATCCAGGGCAAGCCGGCCTGCATCCGCCGCAGATTTACCTTTGAAGACTTCCAGAAATCTCTGGACTGGCTTTACAACAACGAATACACCCGTTACCTGTATGCCAACGTCATTCAGGACAACAGTGCGATCTGGTACCAGAAGAAGGCCGGTCTGACCGATGATGAGATCGATACGACGCTCTGTCAGTTAGCGATCAACGCCCGCCGGAACTCCGCTCTGAACCCGCTGGCCATCGACCGCGTCACTTATGACGAAGTCGCCAAGGAAGCCGGTTACGACGATGTCATGGACTACATGAAGTCGCCCTTCAACCCGAAAGCCGGTGCCGTTCAGCGTGTATCCGGTCTGGAGCACAAGTGTGACGGTGCTGCGGCAGCGATCCTCTGTGCTACCGATCTGGTCGAGAAGTATACCAAAAACAAGCCGATCAAGATCCTGGGTGTCGGCAACTCCACCTTCGAAGCCAGCAACCCCCTCTACGAAGTCAACGCGACCTGCGAAGCGACCCGTCAGCTCTATGAGCAGACCGGTCTCTCCGGACAGGATATGGATGTCCTCTACGCCAACGACTTCATCATCACCTCTCAGCTGGTAGCAGCCGATATCACCGGATTCATTCCCGAGAACGAAGCCTGGAAGTATGTCCTGGACGGACGTACCAACTATGACGGCGACCGTCCGATCAACCCGAACGGCGGACGCTGCGCCTTCGGTCATGCGCATGCCGCATCCGGTCTGGCTGACTTCTATGATGCCGTTCATCAGATCCGCGGTACGGCCGGTGCCCACCAGGTCAAGAAACAGGTCAACCGTGTCCTGCTGCGTGGTTACGGCGGAGCTCAGAATATCTGCAATGTCGCCATCGGCGTCGATGACTAAAGGAGAGTTACCATGGGAGTAAAATTAGAATTACTGGTCAAGAGATACTACGAAGCTCTTGAAGAAGGAAAAGTCCTCGGACGCAAATGCCCCAAGTGCGGTAACGTCGAATGGCCTCCGGTCTATGCCTGCAATGCCTGCGGTTCCACCGAGACCGAATGGTACGAGATGAGCGGCAAGGGCGTTCTGGAAACGGTCATCGGTACGACGGTCATGAACCTGAACCCGGCTCTGAAAGAATATGAACCGTATGTTTACGGCGAAGTCAAAGTTGCGGAAGGCATTCAGCGCAATGCCCTGATCCTCGGTGTCGACAAGAAGACCGAGAAGTATGTCCGTGCTCATCTGCCTTACCCGATCCACATGGAGATCATCCAGCGTGACGGTTTCAAGACAGCGGTCTTCCGTATCGATGATCCTGCTGAAGTAGAAAAAGCAGCAGAGGAGAAGAAGGAAGCAGCTGTTGAAGTCAAGAGCAGCGATACGCTGGAAAGACTGAAGAAACTGGTCGCCAAGGCCTACAAGAAAGATGTTGCCGAATTAACGGCCGACACTTCCTTTGAAGGCGACCTGACCGGACCGTCCGTCATCTTTGTCGGACTGGTCGCACAGGTCGAGGATGAATTCGACAAGCTGATCTCGATCACCGAAGCAAGCGCCACCAAGACTCTTGGCGGACTGGCTGCCCTGATCGACAGTATGCCGGACGAAGACTAAGCACAAAGTCAAAGAAAAGGGTTAGTCTAAATTATCGTGTGTTTCTCTGATCTTCCACTCTAAATTATCGTGTGGGTACAGATAGAGTAACAGACGATGAAAGACGGTCACGGAAAGGGAAGTTCCCCGATCTGAGTGGCCGTCTTTTCTGTTTCTCCTT
>JAFWEP010000010.1 GCA_017512885.1 Erysipelotrichaceae bacterium | reverse complement strand
TCTTATGGCCGGAGAGATAATCTTCACAGGCTTTTAATTTCTGTTCAAATGTATATTTCGCTTTTCTTCCCATAAAAAAGTCCCACCTCCGTGGGCAACGCTTTGGATATTTGCGTTGTCTACTTTAGTGGGACTATATCAAGTCAGACCCGATCCTCTTTGTGTATTGTGGAAACGGAGCTATCCGACAGCTATCTCATCGGGATGATCCGTAAACAGACAGTCAAGGAAGGTAAAAGTGCCGCTGTTCTGATCGTAACGATAGAAGACTTCAATATAGCTGCCGACTGCAGCGCCTTCCGGCAGAGGGAGATCGACGGAGATCTCCTGATGGTTATGGAAGGCTTTTTCGATCGTCGGAATACCGGTCCAGTGACCTTCACCGATAGCTGTTACTTCAGCGATATTCATCGCTGCAGTCACATTTTCGTTGAATGCTCCTTCCTGAAACAGCAGGGGCAGCCAGATGCCTTCCTGCATCCTGTCGAAGAAAGAGAAGTCATCATCCTTACTCACGGTAAATGAGAGATCCTGCCATTGCAGAGTGACCTGTGAAGCCTGTGCATGACGCAGATCCAGAGGATCGTAGGTATACCATACCTTCTGATCGGCCGGGAAGACCAGCGTATAAGAGCCGGGCAGCCAGCGGATGGCCTGAAGGGTCATATCTCTGGCGATCTCTTCCTCACTCAGTCCGTCATACCAGGCTTCCGTATCCTTCCGGTCACCGGAGACCTGTTCGAAGACGGTCGTGGAATATTCGCCTTTCTGCAGCATCATTTCACCCTGCCAGTCAAGGCGCAGCTCGATACTGTCCCCGATCTGCAGAGAGGTATCGGGCAGGTTCGCAGTGAGGAGGCTGCCGGGATAGAACCATCTGTCCAGGGGAGAGAACGTGACCTGATCATCCTTTCGGTCAACGACTCTGGCCAGGGCATCAACGACCATTCTGGCCGGATCGATGCCGCCGTCTTCCTTTATCTGCGCAAACGCATAAATATCGTTTCCGTATCGTTCCGGGATCACGATCTCTTCCGGAGAGAAGCTGTACTCTGCTTCGGATGTGCGGAAACAAAGGGATTTCCGGCATTCCAGCAATGCCTTCAGATCATCTTCCCGGATCCACGGCTTCGGCCAGTTCAGGATCAGCGTGTCGCTTTGACTTATGTTCCGGGCGTTATCTGAAAGGATCTTTGTCAGGCTTTCGCCATAATGGACCGTCAATTCCAGAGTGTTTCCCACGGTCTCAGATGCCGGAGGGGAAGGAAGCGAAGAGGTGGCTGATGAACCGCATGAGACAAGGATGCAGATCAGCAGGACGATCAGTATTCTTTTCATATAATGACCTTAATTCTCCATATGCCGAGAACTTGATTCGGCAAAACGATAAACTACTGTTTCGTTAGATAAAGCAGGTATCAGCGGCAAAGTTCCACGAACTTCCGGAACAGATCCAGCTGTTTCTCTTCCGCGATCATCCTTTCCGGATGCCACTGTACCGCAAATACGTTTTCTCCTTCGAGTCCTTCGACGATCCCGTCATCGGCGATACCGGTCACTTTGAGACCGGGAGCCACATCTTTTACGGCCTGATGGTGGAAACTGTTGACTCCGCTCTCTTTGCCCAGGATCTCATATAACAGTGATCCTCCCGTGAAGGAAGCACTGTGGGCATGGGTGGAACTGGGTACCGGCGGATCCCAGCGGTGCATATTGTGTTTGGTCTCGGGGAGGCCACACATGGTGGGGATATCCTGGATCAGCGTCCCGCCGTAGAAGACGTTGATGACCTGCAGTCCGCGGCAGATGCCGAAGATCGGTTTCCCGGCTTTCCGGAAGGCTTCCAGCAGGAACCAGTTGATGTCGTCGATGCGTGTTTCATAGGAAGAGAGCTCGCTGATCTCTTCGGTATAGCGATGGGGATCGACATCGACCCCGCCGGTCATCAATAGACCGTCGCAGCGCTCAGCCAGTGCAGCCGCAGTCTCTTCATCGAGGTCGCCGCAGGTGACCGGCAGACCGCCGGCGGCGGTGACCGCCCGGTAGTAGGAAGTGTTGTTGCAGAGTTTGTCGGAAGGTACTTTGTCAAGGATGTTGGGGGATAATACGATCAAAGGTCTTTTCATAGGAGCTCCTTTCAAGGATCTTTTTTATTATAAACTTACAGTCGGTTTCTTTTCACTTCCCCGGACAGGGAACGATCAGAAGTCAAAACTGTCAGCATCGTCGAAGTTCAGATCGAAGAGTTCGCTGAGCGGGATCTCGCTGCCTTCCACATACAGCAGTCCTTTCTCGGTATCGATCTTCTGAAAGCGGGCTGACAGTTTCTCGTAACTGCCGCCGCTCTTCTTCTCGTCGGGCCGGAACCAGGTCAGGGTAACGACCGGTTTCTCGGGAAGCTGCTGCAGGATGCGCAGTTTCTGATCGAGATCTTCCCTCTGGGATTCGGAACGTTCCTCAAGGGCGGAGGTCAGCCGGGCCGTTTCTCTTACGGCGCTGTCGTAGCCGACCAGTGCAGCAAAGGGTGCGAACTGGGCAGCCCGGTCATGACGGGACATCGGGGGATGGACCTTGGAGACAGGACGGGACTTGTGGAGGATATCATCGTACTTCATGACTTGTGTCCTCCGATCTGCTGGTTGCGTTCTCTGGCGGTCGCATCCTTCAGGTAGTCCGTTCCCTTCAGGACGGCATTCTTGCCGAACTTCCGCTTTATCTCCAACATGGCCAGCTGCGCTTTCTTCTCTCTTTCCAGTTCCTTCTGCAGGGCTTCGCTCTCTTTGTCCTGTTTCTCGGCATCCTCGAAGAGGGAGAACTCTTCCAGATGTTCCTCCTTGACGGTATCGGAAGTCAGTTCACAGGCGGTGAGATTCAGCCGGCGGATGGGGAAGCGGGGGTCGACGTGTCTGCGGTAGGCCTCCAGGAAGCCTTCGCGGATCAGGCGGGCGCTGGAAGTGCGGCGGTCCAGGTTGATCGTCGCATGGGCCGCTTTCGGTACGACCTTGCCGTAGAAGTTGACGTGGGTCTCTCCGTCATAGTCTACATCCTGCAGACTGTTGTGGTCGTAGTCGATATGCAGGACGAAGCGGGAGCTCTGCACGCCCTTGGCCAGCAGTTCCATGGCCAGTCCTTCGGCCATCTCCTTGACGATGATCTGGCCCTTTTCGAAGCTATAGGGGGTCGAGAGGACCTGTCCGTTGCCGATACTGTTGGCTGCCGGACGGTAGGTCTTGATGTCGGCGATGGTGGTCGGTTCGATGCCCCAGGCGTGATCGATCAATAGTTCCGCATTGACGCCGAAGAGGTCATACAGCAGCTCTTCGTTGTAGTAGTCTTTTTCGCTGCCCAGCGAACAGCGGGCGATATCGCCCATGGTGTAGAGGCCTTTCTCTTCGAGCCGGCGGGCATAGCCCTTGCCGACCCGCCAGAAGTCGGTGAGCGGGCGGTGTTCCCAAAGCAGTTCCCGGTAGCTCTGTTCGTTGAGTTCGGCGATACGGACCCCGTCCCTGTCGGCCGGGATATGCTTGGCCACGATGTCCATGGCGATCTTGGCCAGATAGAGATTGCTGCCGATGCCGGCAGTCGCAGTGATGCCGGTGGTGGCCAGGACATCCCGGATCATCGTCATCGCCAGTTCGTGGGCGCTCATGTGATAGGTATTGAGATACTCAGTGACATCCATGAAGACCTCATCGATCGAGTAGACATGGATATCCTGGGCAGAGATGTATTTCAGGTAGACCTCATAGATGCGGGTGCTGTATTCGATGTAGTAGGCCATGCGGGGCGTGGCTACGACATAGTCCAGTTCCAGTGAGGGATCTTTCTTCAGTTCGGGATCGATGCAGGAAGAGGAAGTGAAGCGGTGATAGGGCGCTTTCATCAGACGCTGCCGGTTGACTTCCTTTACCTTCTGCACCACCTCAAAAAGACGGGCCCGGCCGGGGATCCCGTAAGACTTCAGACTGGGCGATACGGCCAGACAGATGGTCTTCTCGGTACGGCTCTCATCAGCTACGACGAGGTTCGTCGTCAGGGGGTCGTAACCCTTTTCGATGCATTCTACGGAGGCGTAGAACGACTTCAGATCGATACAGAGGTAGGTGCGTTCCATGTCTCTATTATAAAGGAAAAGGAGAGCCTCAGCTCTCCTCCTGCTTTGCGGGCAGGGTGATCTTCAGAATGAATGCCGGAGAAGAAGCGATCTCCATCGTTCCTCCGAAGGCTTCGGTCTTGTTGCGTAAGGACAGCAGTCCGCCGCGCTCGACGATCTCTCCCCGGGGCGGATCACCGTTATTGGTATAGACGGCGGTGAGCGGTTCTTCTTCGGAGATCTCTACGTTCAGACGGTCGCCGTGAGCGTGTTTTACGGTATTGGTGATGCATTCGTGCAAGGCCTGCATCAGGACAGCCCGGCGGGGATCGTTTGGCAGACTGCCGTGGATCGATACCTCGACGCCCAGCCGTTTTCCGGCTTCGATGAGCGCATCCAGCGCTGTTCCTTCTTCCTGAAACATGATCGGTGAATGGCCGCGGAAAGCGGCGAGGATCGAACGCCATTGCGAGAGGGCGTAGGATCGGTCGGCTTCCGGGTCTTCCAGGCAGTGCTTCAGAGCCAGGATGGTGCGTCCCAGATCATCATGGACAGCCCGTTTGGCATCCAGCAGTTCCTGTTTGCGGGTCAGTTCCTCGATCAGTTCGTTGGCTGTTGCCTGACGTTCGTTCATCTCCTTCAGACGCTGGTTGTCTTCTTCCAGCCGCCGGTTGCGTTCGTTGACATCGGTGACATCGACTGCAGTGATCTCAATGAGATCGGCGCCGTCATCCTCCAGCCGGCTCAGTTCGACCCGGAGATCCTTGCCCTCCTTTTCCAGCAGCAGACTGCTGTCCGGCAGGATCCGGGATCGCTGCCGCAGCTGCTGCATCAGGTCGATGCCGTTCAGGGGGTGATCCCCGCAGAGCGAGAGCGCCAGCGTACGCATCTCTTCGTTGATCAGACGTACCTGTCCGTTTTCATCGGTGACTGCGATGCCGATAGGCAGGGCATCCAGGGCTTCCTTGACGGTCAGGGGACTGACTTTTATTTCCTGTTCTTTCTGCAGGGCCCGGCGCCGCCAGAGACCGTAGGCTCCGCAGAGGAGGCAGGGCAAAAGGTAAAGGAGAGAGCCTGGCTGACCGGCCCAGATGCGGTGACAGAGCCAGGAGGCGCTGCCGTAGGAGAGCAGACAGGCTGCAGCATCGAGCCAGCAGTACGGGGCATACCAGCGCCGGCGCAGGGCGCGGATGACGTTGTGCAGGGACAGCAGCGAGAAGATATAAAGCAGGATACAGAGCAGGGAGTTCATAGGCTTCCCTCCTGCCGTAAGGTAAGTTCGGCGATCAGTTCATCCTCATCGCTGAGGAAGGAGAGCGGCAGGGAACTGTGCGGCTGCCAGTCGGCAGCGGCCGTGCTGCCGGCACAGCGGTCCAGGATCAGGCGCATGCGGATGATGTCTTTTTCCCTGCGGAAACGGATCAGCAGCCCGGCGTAGACCTTTGCCTCCCGCAGGGCGCTCCCGCAGAAACGGAAAGCCTCGACAGCTTCTTCGCCGTCCAGCAAAAGCTCGCCGTTGCCGTCGATCAGGGTACTGATATCGGAATAGCCCAGTGAAGAGGCCAGATCGCGCAGACTGATGAGCACTTCGCCCAGGGCCATCTTCTCTTCCGAGGAGGCCAAAAAGGTCAGGTTGGCCAACCGTTTGGCGTAGACCAGATAGGGCAGGGCTTCGGAAACGCTCTCCCGGAAGGAGGAAGGATCTTCCGCTTTCTGCAGGAAAGGTCCCAGGACAGAAGCGATCGGATCCATCTTTTCGACGATCGTACGGTAGATCGCTTCCTGCTGTTCGACCCGGGCTTTGTCTTCACGCAGCCGTTTCTCTTCCCGGATCAGTTCCTGTTCCCGGCTCAGTTCCCGGTTGACTTCCAGAGAACGGCGATAGAGATCATTGAGCACGGAACGGTCTTCGCTCCAGATGATCCTGCCCCCGCTCACTTTCCGGGAACGCAGTAAAGTATCTTCGTCGAGCAGGACGTCTTTTACACTGCTCTCTTTCAGGACCTGCGGATCCAGTTCCCGGGCGTCTTCCGAAGCCAGAAAGGTCTTTCCGTCATTGTCCAGGATGCGGGCATCGGCAGTGGTCAGGGCAAACAGGCGGTCATAACCGCGGTTGGTCGGGACCAGTCCGATCTGGATGCAGGTTTCCCAGAAGGCTACGATCATGAAACAGAAAGTCTGCGCCTGTTTGAAGTAGTAGGTATAACGCTGATCGACGAGCTGGATGACCTGAATGATGCCTCCGGCCAGCAGGACTGCCAGGGGGATCCAGGCCAGCCGGCGGCTTACCGCGACCCGGCAGCTCCTCAGTATCGAGATCATCGAGAGAGCCAGCAGGACCGTCTGCAGGCCGAAAGCCAGCCAGGCCAGGGGTCCGTAGGCGGGTTCATTGTTGAGGGGATCGGTCAGATCGATGACCAGGACCAGGGAGTGCAGGGGATTCGTGAGGAAGAAGAGGGTCAGGACGGCCCATACGGAAAGCAGCAGCACACTGATCCGGCGGATATCCCGCAAGGGGTGGCTGATACGCTGAGAGGCCAGATACAGAAGGATCGGGATCAGGGTCGAGACCGCCAGGTAAAGATAGCGGATATAGAGTTTGGCTGCCGGTTCAAAGAGGAAATTGTAGCGGATCATCTGCAGGGTAAAGTAAGCGACCATCAGCCAGCTGACTGCGACCAGCAGGTCCCGGACGTCTTTCTCCAGGATGCGGTATTTTAAGACCGAGCCCCAGTAGATGATCAGTCCGCTACAGATCAGAAGCTCCGGATTATGGATGCCGAAGCGGCCGAGTTCAAAGTAACGCGAAAAACCGGCTGCCAGAAAGATCAGCAGATACAGAGAGATCGCAATGGCCTGTCGGCGGCGGTTCTTCATAATTTCATTATACGGGAACTGTAAAGAAAAAAGAGCCTACGAGAGGCTCTGATAGAAGGCTTTGACGAGTTCGGTATGATCCCCGGTAGTGATCAGATGATGGTTGCCGATACTGCGGGTGAGGAAGTAGTGCAGATCTTCGGCAGGCAGCTGCAGACGGATCTGGGTCCGGCAGAGATCATTGCGGCAGAGGTTCTCCTGCAGTTCTCCGCAGCTGACGAAGTATTCGTTCAGCAGTCCGGAAGTCTTGAAGACCGTGCAGGGACCTTCCGGGATGGTGCCGCGGAAGGCGACACCGAGACCGGATTCGTAGTGGGTCATCAGTTCGATCTTCGTCGGCATATTCAGGGGCAGGGTGCAGTGCGCGAAGATGATCTCGTTCTTTTCGGGCAGGATCTGGGAAGGATTGGCCATGAAGACCGGGTTTCCGCTCAGTTCTCCCAGGATCGCCATCGAGATCAGACTCGGCACATCGCCTTCGCAGCCGGCGTAAACGCCTTCGGCGTTGAGCACGGCTAAAGCCAGACAGCCGGTATTGTGCAGCGGCCCCAGGAGATCGAAACAGCGTAAAGTCACGCCGTCCAGCTGATATTGCTGAACGATGCGCTTCAGAGCGCCGTAGATCTCGCAGCAGACTTCCGTGTCTTCCGGATGCCAGCCACGGGCTTTGATGGCTTTGGTGTATTCGTTGTCTTCGTACTGGTGTTTTTCGAATTCCTGCATCAGTTCTTCCATCGGAATATCGAGGATGGTGATGCCGTTAAGCTCCTTCGACTTCTCGCGGTCGACATCGGAAGAGATCAGCCAGTCGCTGGGTCTGCCGACGCAGCCCAGACGCAGATGGGAGATCTTTTCTTTGGTTTTCCTGACCCGGCTCAGAAGATCCAGCCGTTTCGCGACGGTCTCTGCGGATCCGTGCAGGATCTCGGAAGTGATGCCCTGCTGGCGGAGGTAGGAGAGGATCTCCATCGAGGCCGCCAGGGAGTTGTTGCGGTCGGTGGCTAAGAGGCAGAAGGAAGCAGGCAGCTGGGGCAGGGCCTTTCTGAAGGAAGCTTCGGTACCGCCGCCTCCGACCAGAACGATCAGGTAGTCGCAGCCTTTGGCTTCTTCGGCCGTGACGATGGGCAGCTCCTGTCCGAGCGCTGCAGCGATCTGCTGCAGGTATTCCCGGTTATAGGCATCGATGTGCTGGGTGTCCTCATTGGGGGAAAGGATGTAGTAAGTTCCGATCTTCATATAAGCTCCTATTTCTTGATCTTATAGCTGTCATAGAAGAGCGGCAGGAAGATATAGCCCTGTTCCTGCATGCCTTCGATGATGGTGGGCAGTGCGATGTGGGTGTTGACGGAATAGTCGTGCATCAGGACGACGTTGATGTCGTAGTCGGCGCTGACGTCGAGGACGCCGTGGATGTATTCATCAACAGTGCCGGAGTTGCGGCCGTCACCGGTCGTCGTATCCCAGTCGACATAACCGTAGCCTATCTCCCTTAATCTTTCCACGATCGGACCCTTCAGGTCTCTGGCCTGAGAAGAACCGCCGGGGAAGCGCAGGATGGTGGTGGTATAGCCGAAGCGGTCCTGAATGAAGGAGCGGTTCTCCTGGACATCGGCGATAAAGGTGTCGACGCTGCGGTAGATGCCGCCGGAGGAGAGATCATGGCTGGCGGTATGATTGGCCAGGGTATGACCGTTGTCGATGACCCGCTGATAGAGATCGTCCCGTCCGTCCTTCTCCAGATAGAAGAAGGTGGCGAGGATGTCGTACTGTTCGAGGATATCGAGGAAGGTGCCGGTGGTATCGCGGTAAGGACCGTCGTCAAAGGTCAGGTAGGCGATCTTAACGTCGCTCTCGCCATTACGGACTCTGTCTTCCAGTTCTTTGGCGTGCTGAAAGAATTCCGCTTTCTTCTCTTCGGCGGCTTCATCCAGATGATCCATCTTCTCTGTCTCTTCCTGCAGCTGCTGCAGGGTGAGCGTATCTTCCTGCAGCTTTTCCTGCAGAGCGGCTGTCTTCTGCGGGAGTTCCGCACTGCTGCGCTGAAGAGAGGCGATCTTCCTTTCGGTCAGCAGCAGGGAACCGTCGACCAGCAGCAGGGCCGCGATCAGCAGGATCAGTACAGGTACGCTTTTACTTTTTCGTCCTGTCTTTGCCATAGTTCATAGTCCTTGAGCGCATCGCCCTGCGCTTCTTTCTTCTGCTGCAGCTGTACTTCCGCTTCACGGATGGCGGCTTCCTGTTTCCGGACCTCCTCTTCCAGTTCCCTGCAGGCCTTTTCCTGCACAGAAACAGACTCCTGCAGGAGCAGGAGGTCTTTCTGTCGCTGGATCGTATAGACGCCTAAGGCCAGTGTTAAGAGGAAGGCCAGCAGGAGGAGCAGTTTCTTCATATCTCCATTATAGCCAAGAATGGAAAGAAAGACCCGGAGAATTCCGGGTCAGTTCATCACTGCATCCTTGAGCAGGATATAGATGGCATTGTTTTCGGTGAAGGAAGTGAAGGTGCCTTCGATAGTGATCTCCGTTCCGAGCTCCGGCAGTTCCTTCGCTTCGCTCAGGACGAACTCCAGTCCCTGCGCACAGCAGGCGGTCGCATCCTGCACGATGCAGGCGTAGTGATCCTTTCCTTCAGCATCGGTACGGGCAGCCAGCGGTCCGCGGACCTTGATCTGCATCCCTTCGTACTTCTGCGGATCCACCAGCATGTCGAACACCGTGGAGTAACAGATTGTGGCCGACATCGAGGAGAGATCGATCTTTTCCGGCAAGGGCGTTTCTTCCGGTACAGCAGTCTCTGCCGGAGCTTCAGTCACGGTCACGACATTCTGCACGTCGGTGAAGACCTTTTCTTCTTCGGAAGAGACGGCGGAACTGTTTGCGGAGCAGGCGCTCAGCAGGAGCAGCAGGATCATAAACAGTTTCTTCATAGGATCTTTCCTCCCAGGACACAGAGCAGGAAGCCGAGGATATCGGCGGCAACGATGGTGGAGCCGACCGGGGTGCCGATCAGGATCGCCGCCAGCAGGCCCAGGGTCGTAAAGACCAGGGCGAAGATGACTGAGAAGACCGTGACCGCCTTGAAGCTCTTGAAGAGCCGCATGGCGGAGAGGGCCGGGAAGATGATCAGGGCGCTGATCAGGAGGGAACCGACCAGTTTCATGGCCAGTACGATGATGACTGCTATGACCACGGCGATCAATGTATCGTAGGCTTCGGTATTGGTGCCGCAGGCCTTTGCGAAGTCTTCGTCGAAGGTGACTGCGAAGATCTTGTGGTAACAGAAGACATAGAGCAGCACGACGGCCAGGGAGAGCACGATCGAGAGTCCGACTTCGGACTTCGAAAGGGTGAGGATCGAAGTGGAACCGAAGAGGGTCGTACAGACGTCTCCGGTGATGTTGGAAGAGGAGGGCCAGATATTGAGGATCAGATAGCCTAAGGCCAGAGCCGAGACCGAGATGACGGCGATGGCGGCATCCCCCTTCAGCAGTTTCTGCTTGCTGCCGCGCAAGAGGAGCACGGCGGCCAGGATGGTGATCGGCAGTACGATATACATATTGCTGCGGATATCGAGGGCGGAGGCAATGGCGATCGCACCGAAAGCCACATGCGAGAGTCCGTCGCCGATGAAGGAGAAACGCTTCAGGACCAGCGTCACGCCCAAGAGCGAGGAGCAGAGCGCGATCAGGATCCCGGTGATCAGGGCATAGCGTACGAAGGGATAGCTCAGATATGTCTGTAATTGGCTGATCATACGTGAGCCTCCGTATAGCGCTGTCCGGCTGTGGAATGCAGATAGTCTTCCTTCTTCCCGGCAAAGATCTCCTGTCCCAGCTGCAGGACATGATCACAGTATTTCAGGGCATTCAGGTCATGGGTGACCATCAGGATGGTCATGCCTTCCTGATGCAGGCTGTTCAGCAGTTCATAAAGTTCTTCACTGACCTTGGGATCGAGACCGGCGACCGGTTCGTCGACCAGCAGCAATCTGTCAGCGGCGCAGAGAGCGCGGGCTAAAAGCACGCGCTGCTGCTGTCCGCCGGAGAGTTCCCGGAAACAGCGCTTCTGCAGATCGTTCAGACCCAGTTTCTGAATGGCGGCATCTGCTCTGTCTTTCTCTTCCTTGCGGTAGGCAAAGCCTTTCTGGCGGGCCTGACAGCCGGAGAGCACCACTTCTTTGACAGAGGCCGGGAAATCCATCTGGATCGGGGTCTGCTGGGGCAGATAGCCGATGCCTTTCGTGTTCAAAGTGACCTTTCCGGAGAGAGGCCGCTGCAGACCCAGCAGGGTCTTCAACAGGGTGGATTTGCCGGCTCCGTTCTCCCCCAGGATGCACCAGTATTCCTTTTCCTGTACCGTGAAGCTTAAAGCTTCCGGCAGGACGGCCTGGTGATAGCCGGGGAGCAGGTCGGTGGTGCTGAGGATATTCATCGAGAGAGAGCCTCCTGTAGGACTTCGTAATTCTTCTGCATGATCTGCAGGTAGCTGCCGTCTTCTTTGCCGGCATTCTGCAGACTGTTGAGGGTCAGGATCTTTGCACCGGTACCGGCAGTATCGACGATTGTCCGGGCGATCTTCTGATCGCTGCCGTCGATGGTCAGAACGGCCGGCAGGGCCAGTTCTCTGACTTTATCGGAGAGGAAGAGCACGGTCTCAAAGCTGGCTTCCGTTTCGGCGGAGCAGCCGGGGAAAGCGGCATAGTAGGAGAGGCCGTAGTCTTCGCAGAGGTAGCGGAAGGGGAAGCGGTCCCCGAACAGCAGTACCTTCTGTGCGGCATTGTCGGTCAGGGTCACGAAGGCTTCGTCCAGTTCCAAGAGCTTTGCCTGATAGGTCTCCGCATTCTTCGCATAGACGGCAGCGTGATCAGGGTCCAGAGCAGAGAGCTCTTCGCTGATCCGGCCGGTATAGTAGGACGCATTGCGCAGCGAGAGCCAGAGGTGTTCATCGTACTCGGTCTCTTCTTCGTGCTCTGCTTCGGCTTCCATGCCTTCGACGATCTCTTCTTCGCGGATGCGGTCTTCGGAGATGCTGAAGAGGTTCAAGACACGGATATCATCCTTGACGGACTGCACCAGGACGTCTTCGACCCATTCGTCGGATACTCCGCCGACATAGAGGAAGAGGTCGGCATTGGTGATCTTCAGGATATCGGCAGCGCTGGGCTGGTAGTTGTGCAGGTCGACGCCTTTCTGCAAGAGACAGGTGACTTCGATGTCTTCATCGCCGATCACTTCTTCGGCCCAGTCAGCTAAGGGATAGATGGTCGTGACGACCGAGAGCTTTCCTTCGGATGCCGGAGCGGAAGCAGCGCAGCCGCTCAGCAGCAGAAAGAGAGAAAACAGCAGGACAGTCAGTTTCTTCATAATGCTTGCCCCTTCTGGCATTCACTGCAGAGGCCGTAGAGGACCGTTCGCAGGGGATCGACCTTGAAACCGTGCTCCTGTGCCAGATGTTCGCCCAGTTCTTTGATCTCATTACATTCCAGATGGATGAGCTTCCCGCATCTCTCGCACTTGCAGTGGTAGCAGGTCTCGCCGTGGTGATCATGGGGATCGACATATTCGTAGCAGGCCGGAGAGTTCTCATCGATGATGTATTTTTTGAGGAGACCCTCCTGGACCAGTTTTTCCAGCCGGCGGTAGACTGTAGCGGTGGAGATGGTGTCGAAAAAGACCCGCCGGATCTCTCCGGCGGTCAGATGCTGTCCAGGGTGTTCTTTGAGATAGGTCAGCAGTTGCGAAGACTGCCTGGTCTTATAAGCGTTTTTCATAATTTGAGAACAGTTCTCATTTTATGGAGGGAAAGGCAGAATGTCAAGCGCGAAGCCCGGATACAAACATGTTACAATACTTACGGAGGGACCACCGGTGACGGTCGTCCTCGAGAGTATAGAGCGATCGCTTTCTACTTGCGAGGTTTACGGCGATCGCTTTTATTTATACGGTCCAGAATATGTAAAAGCAGCTCCGGGAAAACGGCGTTTTCCTACCCTGATGAAGAAAAAACCTGTATAAAGAAGATATGCACGATATCTGGAATCCCTGGCACGGCTGCAAGAAGGCCAGCGAAGGCTGTCAGAACTGTTATATGTATTATCTGGACGGTCTGCGCTGAAAGGACGGAGCCGAGATCTACCGCACCAAGGCCGGTTTTCGCTATCCCTTATCGAAAGACCGCAACGGTTCCTACAAGGTAAAGAGCGGGGAGATGCTGCGGGTATGTATGACTTCGGACTTCTTCCTGGAAGAAGCGGATGCCTGGCGGGAAGAAGCCTGGCAGATCATGAAGATCCGCTCCGACGTGAAGTTCTATCTGCTGACCAAGAGACCGGAGAGAGTCAGAGACTGTCTGCCGAAGGACTGGGGAGAAGGCTATGAGAACGTCTTCTTCAATGTCACGGCGGAGAATCAGCGCAGGGCAGATGAGAGGATCCCGCTCCTCCTGGAACTGCCGTTCCAGCATAAAGGCGTGATGTGCGCCCCGTTGGTCGGTCCGGTATCGCTGGAGAAGTATCTCGTGGACGGACAGATCGAGCAGGTCCTGGCGGACGGAGAGAGCTATGACGGAGCACGGCCCTGTCACTATGAGTGGGTCAAAGGTCTGCGGGAAGAATGCGAGAGACATGATGTGACCTTTGTCTTCTGTACGACCGGAAGGTGTTTCGTGAAAGACGGAAAGACGTATCATATAGAAAAGGGCAGCCTGCGCAGTGAACAGGCCGCCCGATCGGGACTAAGCTATCAGGGAAAGAAGAGACAGTTCGTATTGAGGGATCCCTGGGGCGATCCGATCCCGGAAGAGTACCTGTATCAGCTGCATTTCCGCAAACGCTGTGAGAGCTGCGGCATGAAACTGATCTGCAACGGATGCAGCGACTGCGGACGCTGCGGAAAATAAGGAGGAACGATGAAGAAACTGTATCCGATCGGCACTGTCGTTTTACTGAAAGGTGCCAATAAACGCATCATGATCAACGGTTTTCTGACCATTGACGGCAATGATCCCAATAAGGTCTATGACTACAACGGCGTGATGTATCCGGAAGGCTGCATCAGCAGCGATCAGACCCTGCTGTTCGATCATGAGCAGATCGACAAGGTCTACTGGATCGGCTATTCCGATCAGGAGAACGTGGAGTTCATGCAGAGACTGAATGAAGCGTGGGAAGAACAGAATAAAAAGAAGAAATAGCTGCTTGGCAGCTATTTCCTTTACAGACAGTTCTTTAAGATCGCGACTGCATCTTCCTTCATCAGCGGGGAGTAGGACCTGCTGAGGCGTCCGCCGAGATCGGCATGGACAGCCATCTCTTCGAAGTGCGTCTCATCGATCCCGACTTCCGTGAGCGTCGAAGGCAGATCGAGCGTCGCGATGAAGGCTTCCAGTGCTTCGATGCCCTGCAGCGCCAGCACTGCATCATCTTCTCCCTGCAGTCCCCAGACATTGCGGGCAAAGCGCGCAAAGCGGGCCGTGACGGTAGGATCCTTGGCCAGGACATAGCGCATCCAGCGCGGAGTGAGGATCGCCAAGCCGGTACCGTGAGTGATGTCATAGAAGCCGGAGAGCTCGTGTTCCAGAGCGTGGCAGGGCCAGCCGGTATAGAGCTTTCCGTATTCCGGGATCTTGGAGCAGCCGATCGTAGAGGCGGCCATCAGGTTCGCCCGGGCGCTGTAGTTGTCCGGTTCTGCAAGGGCAACAGGCAGGTTCTTGATGACTGTCTTCAGGACAGCTTCGGCATAGAAGTCGGAAAGATCGCTGTCATCGGTACGGGAGAAGTAGCCTTCCATGATGTGGCTCATAATGTCGAAGGAACCGGCAGCGGTCTGGTAACGGGAGACGCTGAAGGTATAGGTCGGATCACAGATCGAGACAGCCGGGAAGCAGAAGACTGCACCGATCTTTTCGTTCGTAGCCAGGTTGGAGATGACGCCGCCGCCGTCGTATTCGGAACCGGTCGCAGACAGGGTCAGGACATCGACCAGGGGCAGAGCCTTTCTTCCGGGACGGGCTGTCTTGACCATCTCCCAGAGATCACCGTCGTAGCAGGCACCGACACAGATCGCTTTGGAGCAGTCGATGACGGAACCGCCGCCTACAGCCAGAACGACATCGATATCGTTCTCTCTGCAGAGCTTTGCGCCTTTTTCAACGGACTGGATGCGGGGATTGGGCTCGATGCCGTCGCATTCGGTAACAGTGAAGCCGTTCTCGTTCAGTAACGTCATGACGGTGTCATAGAGGCCGATCTTCTTGATGGAACCGCCGCCGTAGGTCAGCAGGACCTTCTTTCCGAAAGGTTCCAGGACTTCCGGCAGATGAGAGATCTGGCCTTTGCCGAAATAGATCTTCGTGGGGATATTGTGGATATAGTTTTCCATGGGTCTCTCCTTTTGGTGTCGTCTTATTCTATCATGTGCATCAGGGAATACGGAGGATATGCTCAGAATAGTTATTGACATATGTCAGTAAACATCCTACTCTGGAGACAGAAACTGTCGAAAGGAGGATGCCGATGGCCAGACCGGTACGCTGCCGCAGGATCGCTGCTTATCCTGCAAACTGGGTCTTTACCCCTGATCAGAAAACGGAAGACAGCGTGGTCCTGCAGCTGGATGAATATGAAACGATCCGGCTGATCGATCATCTGCAGCGGACACAGGAAGAATGTGCAGCAGAGATGAACGTTTCCCGGGCTACGGTCGCCGGCATCTATGAAAATGCCCGCCGGAAGCTGGCGGACGCTCTGGTCAACGGTAAGCAGATCCGTATCGGGGGAGGAGTCTACCAGACGGCAGACAGTCAGATAAAGGAGAAAACAGGTATGAGGATCGCAGTGACTTATGAAAACGGAGAGGTCGGTCAGCACTTCGGCAGGACCGAACAGTTCAAGGTCTATGAGGTAGAGAACGGTGCGGTACAGAACTCTCAGGTCATCGATACGGATGGCTATGGACACGGAGCATTGGCCGGATTCCTGCACAATGCGGGAGTCGATGTGCTGATCTGCGGAGGCATCGGCATGGGTGCCCGCTATGCCCTGCAGGAAATGGGGATCGAGTTATTGCCGGGAGTTTCCGGAGATGCCGATCAGGCGGTAGCCTCCTGCCTGGCCGGAGATCTGGAATACGATCCGGAGGCGTCCTGCCACCATCACGACCATGACGATCATGAGTGTCATCATGATCACGAAGAAGGACATTGCCACTGTCATGAATAAAAGACCCGTCGGGTCTTTCAGCCTGTTGACAAAGTCGACAGGCTTTTCTTTTTGGATGGTCTTTGGAAAGATATAATGGTTACAGAGCAGGTGCTTCCTCATTTCTAACCAATCTGTCGCAGCCTCCTGCTCCTTTTTTTGTACCTCTCACAGGG
>JAFWEP010000009.1 GCA_017512885.1 Erysipelotrichaceae bacterium | reverse complement strand
TTTCCCCTCTACCCCCAGATCCTGAAACCATTTGTCCTTCAGGGCAGTAAAGAGGACTTCTCTCTTCTCTCCCTGAATGGTATCCAGATGCCATAAGGAGAAGTGTAAAGCGTAGTTGATATAGTCCTGTTCCAGTTCGTGATAGAGACCGTGTTCCTGCAGAGAGGAACGTAAGGCAGTTAATGCCTGATAGAAGCAGTCCCAGGATTTGTCTCTGGTGTTGGAGAGAGAAGACATGTCATTGACTCTATGATGGGCTAAGACTTCCGGAACGATCTCGATCCGTTTGGCTAAGACGACTCCCATAAAGGTAAAGAGCATATCATTACTGGTCCGTATCTCCTGGAAACGAAGATGATTCTCTAAGATGTAGTCTCTCTTGAAGAGTTTATCCCAGGCCCAGCCGACAAATACTTTAAAGACATTGTCGGTGAAGTTACGGTAGTACATAGGACGGTAAGGAGGAAGATCTTTCTCTCTTAAGGTCCAGGGCGTAGGAGAGTATTCCTTGGTGGTATCGTTATACCGGTCACACTTCCATACCACTAAGTCCGCATTGCCTTCTACGGCTTTCTTATAAGCTTTAGATAACATATCCGGATCATAGAGATCATCGGCATCCAAGAAGGCTAAGTAATCTCCTGATGCATTGTCTAATCCGGTATTCCTGGCTTTTCCTGCTCCGCCGTTGGATTGAGAGATGACCTTTATCCTGTTATCTTTCTTTTCGTATTCTTTTAATACTTCTAAAGTATTGTCTGTTGATCCGTCATCGACACAGATCACTTCATAATCAGTAAAGGTCTGAGCGAGGATATAGTTCAGGGTCTCTTCGATGCAGGAGGAGGCGTTATAGATGGGGAGGATAACACTGATCTTCGGCATCTTACTTTCCTCCGAAGAGCTTCTTCAGGAGGCTCTTTATCTTGCGAGGGATATACAGCAACAGTTTGCTGAACTTGTAAGAACGGGAATGTTTGATGGTCTCCAGTTCCCTCTGCAGCTTCAGGATGCGTTTCCCCGCATTTCCGGCCCCGCTGTTCAACACATAGTAGGCCTCCGGATCATCGATCAGGAAATGGATATTGCCCCAGGCCGTGGGCGTAAAGACGCTCTCATCGTATTCCTGCTGCAGCAGTCCCCTTCTCATTTCCCGGGAATAACGATAGACATAATCTCTCTTGAATTCCGGAGCGATCCGCTTCATGGTCATGTCATAACTGTAGAACTTCTTGTACCAGTACATGCCCTTGAAACGCTCCCAGATATCGGGATGCTGGATCAGGATATCCCGGATATGGTCATATTCGATATTCATCGTGTAGACCTTGTTGGGGTTATAAACCGAAGAGTTCTGATTGTCCCGTCGGTTCATGTAGTAAGGTTTATCGATGATCATTGCCCGCTTCGCAAAGACGAAGGTCTGGATCCAGAAACCGTTGTCCTGATAGGAAGCTCCGGGGGTAGTGTTATGACGGATGTTATGTTCGTTCAGGAAAGAACGTTTATAGATACCGCTCCAGGTATTCATGACATATTTCAAAGCGGAAGGTGTCTGACTGGGGTCGAAGACTTTGTTGTAATCTTCTTTATTCTTGGAGAGCTCAAAGAGAGTCTTGTCCAACGTACCGTCCTCATTGGAGACAAAACGATAGAAGTCTGCTTTTACGAAATCCAGGTCATTCTCGGAAGCAATCTTGTAAAGATCACCGTACATCTCTACCGGTACGAAATCATCCGGTTCCACGATACCGATATACTCACCGGTCGCCTTTTCGAGACCGATATTCATGCCGATACCGTAACCTTCATTATGTTTATCGATCAGGACGATACGAGAATCTTTAGCGGCATATTCCTGCAGGATCTTCAAGGAATTGTCAGTAGAACCATCGTTGATGCAGACGATCTCGATATCCTTCAGTGTCTGGTTCGTGACACTTTCCATACACTGTACCAGATATGGTTCTACGTTATAGGTAGGGATAAGGATCGATACTTTGGGATTACTCATAGTGCTCTCCTGTGTGTAACAAAAAATATGAGGATAAGAATATCCAGTATTTATTATACATGAAAAAGAATAGAAGAGGCTCTATGAGCCTCTTCTGAAAGAACCATTTACAGGTGTTTCAATCTTCTTTTGTCGGCGCTCTAAATTATCGTGTGGGTGTGGGCGACTCTAAATAATCGTGTGGGTAGAACCGCACGGTTTTTTCTTGCCTGTGTGGGCATCTCTGAATTATCGTGTGGGTACTTCTTTTAAAGAAAAACCCTTCCTGTTTATCA
>JAFWEP010000021.1 GCA_017512885.1 Erysipelotrichaceae bacterium | reverse complement strand
TAAGGAGAAACAGAAAAGACGGCCACTCAGATCGGGGAACTTCCCTTTCCGTGACCGTCTTTCATCGTCTGTTACTCTATCTGTACCCACACGATAATTTAGAGTGGAAGATCAGAGAAACACACGATAATTTAGACTAACTACTTCTTTGCGGTTTCCTGACCCATCGATTTCATGATCGAACGGATCTGTGCTTCTGAGGGTTTCCGTCCCATCTGCAGGAACATTGCCCGGATCATCTTTTCCGTGATGGGCGGGTTTTCTTTCATCTGCTTCTGGAAATAGTAACGGGCACCGAAGAAGCCGGCGATCGCGCCGATGATGATACCGGCGATCAGATACATGACAGTCTGAGCTGTTATAGACATGGTTGGAACCTTCCCTTCTTCAACGTTATCATTCTACTGAAATGCGAAACATTTGTAAATAAAAGCCCAATAGGCACAAAATTTCCTGGCTTCTCCCAGGTGGGTCATCTGTGCAGGTCTTTAGGATTCCCATTCTAAGACAGGCTTTCGACACCAAACTGCGACTTGACGATCCGAAAACAAAATGTAGGAATTTATAAAACCTATCAGGCACTTTGATTATAACAGAGTAAAAAGAAATGTATAGACTTGACATCCATACATTTCTACCCTTCTAGATCGATTTTACTTTCAGCGTTTCGCCGTCCGGACCGGGCGTCGTATTCAGGTAGTCAACGATCGCCTGGCGCTGATCCGGTTTGCAGGGACGGCAGTTCAGGGTATCGGTGCTCTTCTCGACCAGAGCAGCTGCCATGCCGCTGCAGCCGGGATAACCGCAGCTGCCGCAGTTGTAGCCCGGCAGCATGGATGTGACCTTCTCGGTACGTTCATCGGCCTTGACATAGAAGATCTTGGCAGAGATCGCCAGCATCAGTCCCAGTACGGCACCGATCGCCAGCATCGTCAGCATCGCTCTAAGCATTGTGTACGCCTCCTTTGGCTTCATAGACCCCGCTGGCCGGACAGGATGCATCCTGGCAGGAATGACAGGCTTCCCGCAGGTGTTCGCAGCCTTCCGGGACCGGCGTCGCCGCATTCTTCAGATACAGCAGTACATAGACGACTGCCAGGATCAGGAAATAGATGACCGCTTTCATCAGACGATACCGGCCAGACCGCTGAAGGCCAATGCCATCAATCCGGCAGTGACCAGAGCGATCGGGTTTCCTTTCCAGGCTTTGGGGGTATCCGCGGAATCCAGTCTCTCCCGCAGACAGGCAAAGAGATACAGCACCAGCATGTACCCGACCGGGACTGCGATCGAATTGACGATCGTATGCAGGAGATCGTACCCCTGAGCGATGTTGTCCTGGGCGACATAGAGCACGACACAGTTGGTCGTGATCAGCGGCAGATAGATGCCTAAGGTCTTGTAGAGCGAAGGTGAATTCTTCTTGATGAACATCTCTACGAACTGAACGAAGGCAGCGATGACCAGGATGAAGGTGATCAGCTGCATGTATTCGATCTCATTCGGTACAAGGATGTAGTAGTTCAGGAAATAGGTGATCAGGGAAGCGCCGAAGATGACGAAGATGACGGCGAAGCCCATGCCGATCGCACTCTTGGAGCTCTTGGAGACGCCTAAGAAAGGACAGAGACCGAGGAACTTGCTGAGGACGATATTGTTGACGAGGATCGCTCCGATCGCTAATGTCAGGAATTCCATTATTTCGCACTCTCCTTCTTTTTGGCGTTCTCACGTAAGACCGTGAAGAGCGCAGCGAAGCAGGCAAAGACCAGGAAGGCACCGACCGGCTGTGAGAACAGACCGATCGTGACCGGCTCCAGGGCATCGCTGCCGAGCTTGAAGATCAGCTGGGAACTGTTGAACGGATTGACGAAGGTGATCGCTCCGGTCGCAAAGAATTCGCGGACCACGGAGATCAGCACGATCGCGAAGGTATAGCCGAGACCCATGCCGATGCCGTCAACGGCGGAAGAGAGCACATCGTTCTTGGAGGCAAAGGCTTCCGCCCGGCCCAGGATGATGCAGTTGACGACGACGAGGCCCAGGAAGACGCCTAAGGAGTCGTAGAGACCCGGAGCAAAGGCGTGCACCAGCATCTCGACGATCGTGACCAGCGTCGCGATGATGACGATATAGACCGGGATACGGATCTCATCGGGAGTGATCTTGCGGATCAGGGAGACCAGGATGTTGGAGAACAGCAATACCAGCGTAACGCAGGCGCCCATTCCGATCGCATTGTTCAGGGAAGTGGAGATGGCCAGCGAAGAACACATGCCGAGGTAGAGTCCGAAGACCGGATTCTCTTTGATGAAGCCGTTTTTGAAGTTCTTCCACATATCAGTCCTTCACCTCCTCTACTGCCGTGAAGGCAGCGCTCAGGATCCTGCGCATGGCATTGCTGGTCTTGGTCGCACCGCTCAGGGCATCGATCGTATCCGTGGATGTCCTGCCGACATAGGTGCTGTCCAGGAAATCTCTCTCGAAGCAGCCGGCGCCGAAACCGTTGGTCTCCTGCTGCTGCAGCGCTTCGATGCCGATCGTTTTTCCTTCCTGATCGAAGGCGATCAGGACGATGATCGGGGTAGAGGTATTGTAGCCGGTCGCCTGGGCTTTGACGAGGTATCCCTCCCCTTTCGCTTCATAGATCGAAAGGACGTTCTTGTCCGGATCGCTGTAATCGATCAGGGAGAACTCTCCGCCGGGGAACAGTTTCTCCATATTGGCCTGTTCAGCAGCGATCGCATTGGCAGTGATGATCGGTTCGGTCACTCCGTTGAAGAGACCGATGACGAGCCCGGCCAGCGCACTGACGATACCTAAGAACAGGGCTAAGGTCAGATTCTTTTTCATAAGCCCAGTCCTCCTTTTAACGTCTCAAGTGCAGCCGTTTCCGGATAGTAGCCGACAGAACTGATGCCGAGTCCGAAGAGGAAGATCAGCAGGATCGAAGCAAGGATCACTCCACAGACCACCAGACGGTCTTTCTTTTCTCTATTTACAGACTTGCCGTCAAAGAAACGGTCGATGACCGGGGTCAGGATATTGACCAACAGGATCGAGAAGTTGACGCCTTCCGGCATATTGGCAAGATAGCGGATCAGGACCGTCAGGACCGCTGCCAGCGCGGCAAAGACGATCTTGCCGCTGCGGGTGTTGGGGTTGGTGACCGGATCCGTCAGCATGAACACCCCTCCGAAGACCGCACCGCCGGTCAGCACGCAGAACAGGGCATAGGAGATGCCGAGACCGTGGCTGAAACCGACACAGAGCGTGCCCAGGAAGAGGACGCCGAGGTAGGTCAGCGGAACATAGGCATTGATGACTTTCTTATAGACCAGGAAGGCTCCGCAGAGCAGGATCAGCAGAGCGCTGGTCTCGCCCAGGGCGCCGTCGTAGTTGCCCAGGAAGAAGTTCCCGAGGCCGCCGAAATCATTCAGGAAACGGTTGAACTCACCGCTCGAAGAGAAGATCCAGCCGGCGGAAGCCGCCGTTGCGGTCGGGGTCGCTGAGAGCGGCAGGGTCGCGATCTTGGTCCCGGTGAAGGAACTGAAGGTGATCGCCCGGCCGACAGCTGCCGGATTGAAGATGTTCTGGCCGAAACCGCCGAAGACCAGCTTGCCGAAGACGACGCCGACAACGGTCGACATCGCTACCGCATAGATGCGGGTATTGATCGGCACCATCAGCACGATGATCATCGGGGTGATCCAGGGGAAGGAAGCCAGCAGAGTCTTTTTGATATCCTTCTTCTGGAAATAAGCGAAGGCTGCTTCGCAGATCACGGAACTGCCCACCGCCGCCAGCATCATCAGGATGCCGTGCAGCAGGTACTGGCTGCCCAGCAGCGCACTGCGGACAAGTCCGAAGAGATAGACGACGGAAAGCGCACAGGTCAGATACTGCATGATCTGCTGTGTCGAGAGAGAGGCATGGTTATGCGGTGCCGCTTTGTATTTAAACTCCATGTGACCTCCCTACTTCTTGGCTTTCAGGCTCAGCAGACGCTTGGCCCGGCGGATATTGTCGGTAACAGCGATGCGGGACGGGCAGATATAGGTGCACAGTCCGCATTCGATGCAGTCGGTAGTATGCAGCTTGATCAGACGGTCGACATCATTGGCCTTCAGGGCATTGACGATATTGACCGGCATCAGACCGGAAGGACAGTGCTCTACGCACTTTCCGCAGCGCAGGCAGGCGATCGCTTCCGTCTCATCGGGATGACGGACGGTGACCGCATTGGAAGCCGGTCCGATAGCGATCTCATCCTTGATCAGGGCCGAACCCATCATCGGTCCGCCGGCCAGCAGACTGACTCTTTCCGCACTGTAACCGCCGCAGGCTTCGACCAGTTCCCTGATCGGAGTGCCGACTCTTGCCAGTACGTTATGGGGATCCCTGACCGCTTCACCGGAAACGGTCACGACCTTTTCGTAGATCGGCAGTCCGGTCTTCATCGCTCTGGCCGACATGACCACGGTCGTGGCATTGGAGAGGATGACGCCTACTTCGATCGGCAGACGTTCATAACGTTTCCCGATCAGTTCATAGACCAGCGTTCGTTCCCAGCCCATCGGATATACATCCGGGACCTTCTTCACTTCGATATCCTTCTCTCCGGCAAATAAGGGGTCCAGGACAGCGATCAGTTCCTTCTTGGTCTCCTTGACTGCGACATAGCATTTCTTTGCTCCGGAGGCCTTCAGAAGAGCGTGTACGCCGTATTTCAGATCTTCCGGATCATGTTCCGCCGTGTAGGCATCGGAAGTGATGAACGGCTCGCATTCGACACAGTTGATGATCAGCGTCTCGCACTTGTCGGTATTGTACTTGAAGTAAGCCGGGAAACCAGCGCCGCCGCAGCCGATGATCCCCTTCTCTTTCAGGAAGGCTACGATCTCTTCCTTGGATGCCTTCTCAGCATTCAGGGTGCTCAGCTCTGCTTTGCGGTCCAGACCGTCATTCTCGATGATGACATGATCTGCCGGTTTATTGGTCAGGCTCGTACGTTTCTCGATCGCTTTTACCGTACCGGAGACCGGTGCAAAGAACGGTACGTAGAAAAAATCATCCTGCTTGGCGATCAGATCTCCGATCTTCACGTCATCGCCGGGCTGTACCAGGCACTGGATCTTCGCATTTCCCCGTTGTAAAGCAATCGCTGCTTCTTTTACCGGCGGAAGGACGATCAGTTCCTTCTCACTGGTAAGTTCCTTATGTCCATCCAGATGCTCACGCATCGGACCGATCAGTGATAACATGGCAGAAACCCCCTTATCAGAATTCTATCACAACGAATTCACCCCAAATACTGCATTTACGCTCAGTCAGCGACCGCAGATGCAGGAAAAAGGCATCGCTTTGAAATCTTATACATTGTACCAGATTCCCTGTATACGCATTATCTTCTTTTTCAATCGACCGCATAACCGCCGTTTATAAAGACTGCCTTTCGGCAGTCTTTGCCTTTATTCTTTCCCCAGCAAGGCAAACATCTTTTTCTTGTAGACTTCGACACCGGGCTGGTTGAAGGGGTTGATCTGCAGGAGGTAGCAGGTCATGCCGCAGGCCAGGAAGAAGAAGTAGATCATGTAGCCGAAGGCATAAGCGGAGTTGTCGTCCAGTTCGATCAGGATCGCCGGAACGTTTCCTTCTTCGGTATGAGCGCTGAGCGTACCTTCCATCATCTTGCGGTTGACCCAGGAGAGCTCCTTGCCGGCCAGGTATTCCATGCCGTCCGGATTCTCCGGATCGGAGGGGAACAGCGAATCAGTGCCGACGTTCTTTACATAGAGAAGAGTCTCAAACAGGATCTTGCGTCCCTGCTGGATGAACTGACCAAGGGAATGCAGATCGGTCGAGAAGCAGGCACTGGTCGGCAGGATGCCCTTGCCGTCCTTGCCTTCGGATTCACCGAAGAGCTGCTTGAACCATTCGGCGACCATCGTCATCTGCTGCTCATAGGTCACCAGCATCTCTGCCTGATAGCCCTGCTGATCGAGGATACGGCGGGCAACGGCATAGCGGTAAGCATCGTTCTTCTTCAGATCCGGATCACGGTAAGCTTCGCGGGCATCGGCAGAACCCTTCAGCAGCGCATCGATATCGATGCCGCAGAGCGCTAAGGGAAGCAGACCGACAGCGGTCGAGACCGAGTAGCGTCCGCCGATATCATCCGGGATCACGAAGGTCGCATAGCCTTCCTTATCGGCCTGTGCCTTCAGGACACCGCGGGCCTTGTCGGTCGTGGCGTAGATCCTCTCTCTGGCCCCTTCCTTGCCGTATTTCTCTTCCATGAACTGACGGAAGATACGGAAAGCCAGCGAAGTCTCGGTCGTCGTTCCGGACTTGGAGATGACGTTCAGAACGACTTCCTTATCAGCGATATGTTCCTTTACCTGATGGATATAGTTCGGAGAGAAGCCGTTTCCGATGAAGATCACTTCGATGCCGTCAGAGGGATAGAGTCCCTTGATCATTTCGATCGCCGCCCGGGCACCCAGATAGGAACCTCCGATGCCGCAGACCAGAACAGTATCGTACTTGCCCTTCATGGAAGCAGCCAGTTCCTTCATCCTTTTGACTTCTTCTTTATCGTAATCGACCGGCCAGTCGACCCAGCCTAAGAAATCATTGCCGGCACCGGTCTTGTTGACGAGATCATTATGAGCTGCAGTGACCTGTTCCTGATAGTCCAGAACATCCTTCTGCAGTTTTGCGTATTGCAGATCGACTTTTAACATTTCTCTCCCTCCTGAAGCCAGACAGGCATCATCTCTTCGATCGTCCGGAAACCGATATTCTGTTCCGGCAGTCCCAGGAACGGTGTTTTATAACGGCTGGAACGGCGGTTCCTTTTCAGCGCTTTGTAGGAAAGACGGAGCTGTTTCTGCTTCCTGTCGATATCGATGACCTTGCAGAAGACATACTCCCCGACCTTCATAAAACTGCCCACATCTCTGACGAACCCGTTGGAGAGCTCGCTGATGTGGATCAGCCCGCTGACACCGCCGTCAAAGTTCACGAATGCGCCGTAAGGGCGGATACCGGAAACTCTGCCGTAAACGATCATTCCTGTCTGATATTTATCGATCAAATCCATAAATTAATTATACCACTTCCCTCTCTGCCTTAATATGCGAAACGTGTTATAATCTTCACGGAGGTATCAACGATGCTCAGCAGAATGTATCCTTTCTGGTCATTTGTCATAGCGATCTTTCTGGCTCAGTTCCTGAAACCGTTCGTCGTGATGATACAGAAGAAGAAGTTCTATCCCCGTTATTTCTTTGCCTCCGGAGGTTTCCCCAGTTCGCACACGGCCGGAGTAGCGGCGCTGACGATGGCAGTCGGGATCAACGAAAAATTCGATTCTACGATCTTTGCGGTCGCTTTAGCGCTCGGTATCATCGTTGCCTATGATGCAGCCAATGTCCGTTACTATGCCGGTAAGAATATCTCTCTCACCCACCAGATCGTAGAAGATCTCAGCACCAGCAATCTCCTGGAGACAGATGATCCGATCTATAACGAACGGATCAAGGAAGTCCTCGGTCATAAATGGTCGGAAGTACTGGGCGGGGGCATATTGGGTGTATTCGTAGCGATACTGCTGTATTATCTTCAGTAGAGGTTTTTATGGAAGAAAAGATCGAATTGACAGAAGAAGAAAAAGAGATCGAACGGGAAGTCATCCGTACGATCGATAAACTGCGTCCCTATGTCCAGCATGACGGCGGAGACATCAAATATCTGTACACGAAAGACAGAGTCGTCCACCTGTGCTTCTTGGGAGCCTGTGCAGGATGTTACCTGGCGCAGGATGACTTCAGCAGCGGGATCCAGAACTTCCTGCTTGACGAAGTCGTCGGCATCGAAGGAGTCGTACTGGAAGAGCCTTCTCTGGAAGACCTGCGCTCCGCCTGGCTGTAAGGAAAAACCGCAAACGCGGTTTTTTATTTTATGATGATCCCCTTCTTGATGAGCCGCTGTTCGATATAGCGGTCCAGCAGCAGATAGAAGACAGCGAAGACCGGAACGCTCAGCACCATGCCGACAACACCGAAGTAAGCTCCGCCGACGATGATCGAAAACATGATCCAGATATTGGAGAGACCGACCGATTCGCCCAGGATGCGCGGGCCGATGATGTTGCCGTCGACCTGCTGCAGGATCAGGATCATGATCAGGAACCAGAAGCTGTGCCAGGGATTGACGAACAGCAGGATGAAGGCCGAAGGAACGGCGCCGATGAAGGGACCGAAGAATGGAATGACATTGGTGATGCCGATGACGAAACTGATCAGGACGCTGTATTCCAGCTGCATGATGTTCATCAAGATGAAGCAGATGATGCCGATGATCACGGAATCGACGATCTTGCCGACGATGAAGCCGCCGAACTTGTTGGCGGTGAGATCGACCACGGTCTTGAAGTTCCGATAGCCTTTCCCGTTCAGGACAGCCAGGAAGAACTTCTTGATGCGCCGTTTCATATTGTCCAGATCCAGCAGGATGTAAAGGGCAACGATGATGCCGATGATGAAGTTGCCGACGCCGCGGACACCGGTGATCGTCGCGTTCCAGATCGCCGGGACCCGGTCACGGAAGAAAGCGAGCGCCGTAGACATCAGGTTGCGGAAGAAGGATTCAACGGAATCAGTGAAGGTATCCGAAAGATTGAGCTCCTCTCCGATATTCTCGAAGTAATGAATGATCGTATCCATATTTTCAGAGAGCAGTGTATAGAGCTGGTTCACACTGGAGAAGAGCTGCGGGATCAGGATCACCAGGAACAGTACGAAGATCGCCAGGAAGATCAGAAAAGAGAAAGTCACGCCGAGGTTATGGCGCGTCTTTTCCGTCCAGGAAGCAGGCAGGTTGCGCTTGAAGAAATTCAGCGGATAGGTCAGCAGGAAAGCCAGTCCGATGCCCCAGATAAAGGGTGAAAGGACATCGAGGAAGCGGCTGATCGCCGCACGTACGCTCGGAAGCTCCTTCAGCAGGAAATAAAAGACCGTGATCACCAGACCGGAGACCGCGATCACAAAGATCTTTTTCTGTACTTCTTCATCGTTCAGGAATCTTCTCATAGAAATATTATAGCATCCCCTTTTCTTCCGGGAGAAAAGAATCAAAAATACATACGTCAAATACTTCTTCTGCTTTCCGCAGTTCTTCTTCGTTCTTCACCGTATAGCAGACATTCACCGGATGATAGAGCTTCCGGCAGAGCCGATAGGAGAACTGGGAGGCATAGCGGTGGTTATAGGCGATGAAATCTGGGGCAGTCAGGAAGTTCGTCAGCAGATTGGTCATGATGAGAGCGATGATCTTCGAGGTGTGCGGATCCCGGAAGAAATCGTCGGAGAGCTGTCCGCGGATGATCTCCGGACGGTTCCTGCGGTACCAGAGCACCGGACGCGGATCGAAGGATTCGATGCAGTACTCGCCTTTGTATCCCTGCAGGATAGAGTCCGCCGCCCTGGCGGTGGCGATGCTGCGGCCTTCCGGCTTGATCTCGACGATCATCGGCACTTTCCCGTCGATCAGCTGCAGGACGTCCGTGAAGAGCGGGATCGTTTCCGATGTATCCTTCAGCCGGTATCCCTGCAGTTCCTCATAGCTGCACTGAAACAGTTTCCTGTCGATCCCGGTCATCCGTTTCAGACTGCCGTCATGAAAGACGACGACCTTGCCGTCAGTGGTGAGCTGCACATCCAGTTCGATGCCGTAGCCGTGTTCCACGGCGCGCTGAAAAGCCGGCAGGGAATTCTCCGGGATCATAAGCGCATCATCAAAGAGACCGCGGTGCGCGATATACTGCCGGCGGAAGCTCTGCATCCTCTCTCCCCTGCCGGGATTGGTGCGCAGGCTCAGCAGATACAGGACAATGATCAGCAAAACGATCCACATACCTCTTTTGTATCACAAGTTACAGTGAGACACAAAAGAAAAGCAGACAGTTTCCTGTCTGCTTCCTTTCATTTACTTGTTCAGAACAGCGGCACAGCGCTCGCAGAGGCCATCCTCCGCAGCGGAGTGCGTGATGTTCCAGCAGCGCGGACAGACACGTCCTTCGGCCTTGTGTACTTCCACACCGACCGTACTGTATTCCTTGACGTCCCCTTCCGTGAAGGTCAGGTAAGAGACCTGCAGCCACTGGTGGATCTTATTGCCGAAGGTCTTTTCCAGCAAGGCTCTGTCTTCTGCAGAAGCTTTCAAATACAGATGAGCTTCCAGCGATTTGCCGACACTGTTCTCCTGTCTGGCTTCTTCCAGTGCTTTCAGGACATCATCGCGGATCGCATTCAGTCTGGCAAAATCCCTGTTCAGTGCTTCCGCATCGGCGTAGTCCTTCTTCGCCGGGAAGTGCGTGTAGTGGACCGACTTTGCTTCCCCGTTATTGAAGTGTTTCCAGACTTCATCACAGGTGAAGACCAGGACCGGAGACCACATCCTGACCAGGGCATCGATGCACTGCCAGATCACGGTCTGGACTGCTCTTCTGCGCGGAGCATCGGCTTTTTCGATGTAGAGGATATCCTTGGCATAGTCAAGGTAGTAGGAAGAGAGATCGAGGCTCATGAAGTTCGTCAAGAGGGTCGTAGCCGCGATGAAATCGTAATGATCATAGGCTTCTGCGGCCTTCCGGCAGACTTCATCCAGTTTGACCAGGAAGTAACGGTCGATCGCTTCGAGATCTTCGTAAGCGACGCTGTCCTTCTGCGGATCGAAATCGGACGGATCGACGTTGCCCAGCATGAAGCGGAAGGTGTTGCGGACCTTGCGGTACTGATCGGAGTTCTGCTTCAGCAGTACATCACCGATGCGCATATCAGCCTTGAAGTCGACGGTCGTCGCCCACAGACGCAGGACATCGGCACCGTACTTGGCGATGATATCCAGAGGGTTGACGACGTTGCCGACGGATTTCGACATCTTTTCGCCCTTGGCATCACAGACATAGCCGTGAGACAGGACGGACTTGTAGGGAGAAACGCCGTGGTTGGCGACGGAAACGATCAGCGAGGAGTTGAACCACCCGCGGTACTGGTCGCTGCCTTCGAAATACATGTCACAGGGATACGGATATCCTCTGGCGATCAGTTCGTTCCAGCTGGAACCGGAATCGAACCAGACGTCCATGATGTCCTTTTCCTTAGTGAAGACCCCGTTGGGAGATTTCTCATTCTGATAGCCTTCCGGCAGCAGATCCTTCGCTTCTCTTTCGAACCAGACGTTGGAGCCGTATTCTTCGAAGAGATCGGCGATATGGTCGAAGACTTCCTTTTCGATGATCGGAGTGCCGTCTTCGGCATAGATGATCGGGATCGGTACGCCCCACAGACGCTGACGGGAGATGCACCAGTCCTCACGGTCACGGATCATGTTGGCGAGACGGATTTCGCCCCATTCGTTGAGCCAGTTGACACCATGTACGGCTTCCAGCAGCTGATCCTTGATCTTGTTGATGGAGGCGAACCACTGTACGGTCGCACGGAAGAGGACCGGTTTCTTTAAGCGGTCGTCATGCGGGTAGCTGTGGGTGACCTTCTCGGTCGCTAACAGGGAGCCGCATTCCGCCAGCATGCTGATGACTTTCTTCGAGCAGTCATCGATGAAGAGTCCGGCCAGTTCCGGACCGCATTCTTCGGTCATGCAGCCTTTGTCGTCAACGGAGTTGAAGACCGGGATGCCGTAGCGCTGGCAGGTATAGAAGTCGTCGAGACCGTGTCCGGAAGAGGTATGGACACAGCCGGTACCGTCGCCCTCTACGACATAGTTGGCCAGGCAGACCAGACTGGTGCGGTCATAGAGCGGATGCTTGACGGTGATCTTCTCCAGTTCTCTTCCCTTGAAGGTACGCAGAGTGCCCTGATCTTCGAGACCGAACCTGGCCAGCAGGCTGTCCTTCAGAGATTCCAAGAAGATCAGTTTCCCCTTCTCGGTCTGTACTTCTGCATAGGTAAGATCCGGTCCCAGAGTGATGGCCTGGTCGGAAGGAATGGTCCAGGGCGTGGTGGTCCAGATGACGAACCAGTCATCGCTGTCCAGGATGCCTTTGCCGTCGACGACATTGAAGCGGGCATAGAGCGTCGTATCGGTCTTGTCGAAATAGACGATCTCCGAGTCAGCAACGGCTGTCTCACTGTAGGGAGACCAGTAGATCGGTTTCAGTCCCTGGAAGATCATGCCGTCCAGCGCCATCTTGGCGAAGGAACGGACCTGACGGGCTTCAAAGCCCTTGGTCAGGGTGATGTAGGGATGATCATAGTCGGCATACTGTCCCAGACGCTTTTCTGTGGCCATCTGGATGCCGATCTGCTTCCAGGCATACTCCTCACACTTCTTGCGGAAATCGGCCGGAGAGAGCTTCTTACGGTCTACACCGAGCTTCTGCACTGCATTCTCGATCGGCAGTCCGTGTGTATCCCAGCCCGGGAAGAAAGGTGTCCAGTAACCGGCCATGGCCTTGGAACGCAGGATCGTATCCTTGATGATGCGGTTCATGGCCGTACCGGCATGAAGGTTGTTGTTGGCATAGGGCGGACCGTCATGCAGGATGAACGGAGTATGGCCTTCGTTCTTGGCAACGATCTTCTGGTAGTAGTTGTCCTCTTCCCATTCCTTGAGGATCCCCGACTCTTTGGTCGGAAGATTGCCGCGCATCTCGAAGTCAGTCTTCGGCATGTGCAGAGTATCTTTGTAGTCCATAGTCTCTCCTTCCGTAAAAAAGGCGGAACCCAAAGGTCGCAAAGCGCGAGGTCCCACCTTTTCTTTTTACTCAATCTCTTAACGCGAGTCACGGCATGGACTCATCGTCCATGCAGCTCCCGAGTGATATCCTTTCCGGTTCGTTCACCGGCTCGCACCGACCGCCGGCTCTCTTCCAACAAGGTCCGGAAAGACCTGTCTCGTTCTAAGCTGATAAGCGTATTATGCCACAAGCGGCACAGTTTTACAACGGCTTATTCTCCGTCTGTTTCGCCGTCGCCGAAAGTGATCTCGCCGCCGACCGGCATCGTCTTCGGAGCGCAGAGGATGACGTTCTCACCGATCTTGCGGATTGAACCGTCTACCCCGAAGATCACACCGGAGAGGAAGTCGATGATGCGCTGACGGTAATCCGCCGGCATACGATGCAGGTTGATGGCGCAGGCTCTGCGCAGCTTGATGTGGCGTCCGATCTCTTCCGCTTCATTGAAGTCACGCGGTTCGAACAGAACGATGTTGGTGTTGGCAGCGATCTTGCTGGCACCTTCTACCTGAGGTTTTTCATACTGGCTCAGGCTTTCGGATTCTTCTTCCGATAATTCCAGTTCTTCTTCAGTCTCTACAGGAGCGATGAAGTCTTTCAGTTTCTTTCCGAGTCCCATGTTATACTCCTTCTTATTTGAGTTTATTCTAGCACAGTTTTCCCTGTTTCGACATCCAAGGGCGCAATAAAATGATTTCGTACAAGGTAGCGATAGAGACCGTCATCCAGGACGTCATCAGTGAACTCCGAAGCGATCTCTTTGATCTGCGGGAAGGCATTGGCCATGGCGATGCCGTGGCCGACTTCCTGCATCATCTCCAGATCGTTGAGGCCGTCGCCGAAGGCATAGGCATCTTCCTTGCGGATGCAGAGCTTCTCGAGCACCCTGCGTACACCTCTTCCCTTGGACATGCCGTAAAGGGAAAGATCGAAGGACGGGAAATCATGATGGGTGCGGCAGTCGAAACGTCCGCCCAGCAGCTCCTGCATCTTCTCTTTCTCTTCTTCGCTGCTGCAGGCGATCATCACCATGTGGATCTCTTTGCCGTGATAGTCTTCGCCGCTGTAGATCTCCTCGGGGATCTCCCAGTTCTCGTTGAAGTCATGGTGGATCTTGCCGCCGATGCCGTTGGTATAGATCTTCTCTTCCGTTTCGAAGTAGTATACGGCTCCGTTCTTCTCGCAGACGGCAGCGATCTCTTCCAGTTCCCGGAGGCTGAGCACTTCCGAGAATAAGCTGCCGTTTTCGTTCTCGGCAAAGGCGCCGTTATCGAGCAGCAGTCCGTCACAGGATAAAGACAGAACTTCCTCGGCCAGGAGACAGCGGCATCTGCCGCTGGCGATATAGACATGGTGGTCTTTGTTCAGTTCTTTCAGGGCATACTTCGTCTTTTCCGAGACATGATGCATGCCGCGGGTATGATCGAGGATCGTACCGTCGATATCGATAAAGAATATCTTTTTCATAACGATACGATTGTATCACAGGATGTTATAATACGAGATATGAAAAGATTCCGTAATTTCAAGTTGTCCGGCTTTCTGCCGGTCATGATCATTGCCCTGGCTTACCCCATCATGAAGACCTCTCTTTCCGAAAAGAAAGCTCTGGTCTTTTCCGATACCGTCCTGCTCATCGCGCTCTTCCTGATCATCATCGGTGTCCTTTATCACCTTTATCTGAAAGGCGATTTCGATGCGATCCGTTACCGTACCGAAGCTTCGATGTCCAGACGTTATGATCTGCCTTACGAACGGTACAAGGAAGAAGTTGAAGAAAAAAGAAAGGACAGTTTCAACTATCCTCTCTTATGTGCTTTCGTGATGATCTTACTTTCGTTTATCGTTTCACTATTCGCCTAACGCTTCGTGTTCTTTTTCCATGACCTGCAGTTTGGCTTCGTATTCGGCCATCTCACGGTCATTCGCAAAGATGAAGTGTCCGGGACGGATCTCCTGTAAGACCGGTTTCGGACCGGAGAGATCTCTCTTCAGCTCGTCGTATACGACGAGTTCTTTTTTCTTTTCGATCTGCGGATCCGGCATCGGTACGGCACTGAGCAGCGAGATCGTATAGGGATGCAGCGGATAACGGAAGAGTTCTTCGCTCTCGGCGATCTCGACGATGCGGCCGTGATGGATGACCGCGATACGGTCGGCGATGAAGCGTACGACCGAAAGATCGTGAGCGATGAAGAGATAGGTCAGTCCCTTCTCTTCCTTGAACTTGTTCATCAGGTTCAGGACCTGCGCACGGATCGAGACATCCAGAGCCGAGATCGGTTCATCGGCAACGATCAGTTCCGGTTCCATGATCATGGCCCGGGCGATGCCGACACGCTGACGCTGTCCGCCGGAGAATTCGTGCGGATAACGGGATTTGTGTTCCGGCAGCAGGCCGACGGAAGTCAGGGCCTGATCGACTTTGGTGATACGGTCTGCTTCATCCTTGTAGAGATGGAAGTTGTACAGACCTTCGGAGATACAGTATTCGATGGTAGCGCGTTCGTTCAGAGAGGCAGCCGGATCCTGGAAGATCATCTGGATGGAACGGATGACATTGGTATCCTCTTCCTTGCTGATCTTGCCGGAGATCCTTTTTCCTTTGAAGACGATCTCGCCTTTGTCGCATTCGTTGATACGCAGGATCGCCCGTCCGATCGTGGTCTTGCCGGAACCGGATTCCCCTACCAGCGCGAAGGTCTCACCCTTATAGATATCGAAGTTCGCATCCTTGACGGCACGGAACTTCTTTCCTTCGTTGTTGAAGGCGATGTCGACATGTTTGACCGATAACAGAACTTCTTTATTCGTGTTCGACATAGAAGGCACCTCCTTTGCTGGTCATCTTCAGGATCTTTTCATGCAGGTTCTGAATGACTTCCGGTTTTTCTACTTTCGGAGCGCGCGGATCGAGCAGCCAGGTCTTGGCATAGTGCGTATCCGTGACCTTGAAGAACGGCGGTTCCTGTTCGAAATCGATCTTCAGCGCATGCTCGTTACGAGGCGCAAAGGCATCGCCTTTGATCTTGTTATAGAGGGACGGCGGAGTGCCGGTGATGTAATAGAGATCCTGTCCCTTCGTGCCCAGCTGCGGCAGCGAGGAAAGCAGTGCCCAGGTATAGGGATGACGCGGATCATAGAAGATCTCTTCGACGGTACCGAATTCAACGATCTGACCGCCGTACATGACGCCTACGCGGTCAGCAACGTTGGCAACGACACCCAGGTCATGAGTGATGTAAACAGCCGTGAAATGCAGCTCCTGCTGCAGTTCCTTGATCAGTTTCAGGATCTGAACCTGGATCGTAACGTCCAGAGCCGTCGTCGGTTCATCACAGATCAGGATCTTCGGATGGCAGGACAGAGCGATCGCGATAACGATACGCTGACGCATGCCGCCGGAGTACTGGAAAGGGTATTCATCGAAACGGTCGGCAGCACCTTTGATGCCGACTCTCTCCATCAGATCGATGGCCTGTTTCTTGGCTTCTTCACCGGAGATCTTCTGGTGCTTGGTGATGACTTCGGTGATCTGGGAACCGATCGTACGGATCGGGTTCAGGGAGGTCATCGGGTCCTGGAAGATCGTGGAGATCTTCGCACCGCGGATGCCTTCCCAGTCTTTGTCAGTGACCAGTTTGGTCAGGTCTTTTCCTTCGAATTCGATCGAGCCGTTCGTGATCGAGCCGTTGGATTCCAGCATGCCGGTAAAGGTCTTGGTGAAGACCGATTTGCCGGAGCCGGATTCGCCGACGATCGCAAAGGTCTCTCCGTCATAGAGATCGAGAGATACGTTACGGATCGCCGTCAGGTAGCTGTCACGGACACGGAATTTTACTTCAATATCTTTCGCAGATAAGATCGCTTTTCTTTCTTCCATAAAGCTACCTCTCTACATGTGGGTACGCGGATCAGCAGCATCCGAGAGCTTCTGTCCGACGATATACAGGGAGATCGAGATCAGGGCCAGAATGAAGACCGGGATCCAGAACATATGCGGATAGGAATTCATGTACGAAGTGTACTGAGAGATCAGTTTGCCCAGAGAAGCATTCTTGGCACCGAGACCCAGTCCCATGTAGGACAGGAAGACTTCGGCAGAGATGTAGCTCGGGATCGTACGGGAGATGTAGGTCATGATGACCGAGATCAGGTACGGCAGGATATTCTTGGTGATCATCGTACCGGTGGATGTGCCTAAGCACTTGCTGGCGAGGTTGTACTCACGGTCACGGATGATCATGACCTGCGTACGGATGAAGTAAGCAACGAAGATCCAGTCTGTGCAGCACATGGTGATGATCAGCGGTTTGAAACCGGCGCCCAGGATGTACTGCAGGATCATAGCCAGCAGCAGGTACGGAATGTTGGAAAGAACGTTATAGACTTCGATCATGATGCGGTCGAGTCTCTTGGAGAAGCCCCAGACAGCACCGACAGCGATACCGATGACCATGTTGATGAAGGTACATACGAAGCTGACGATGATGGAGTTGCGGGTACCGGCCCAGACAGCGTCAAAGACGGAGTTGCCGACGTTGTCGGTACCGAAGATATACTGCGCACTCGGTGCCTGCAGACGCATGGACGGATTGTTGACGTTCGGTGCGACCAGCGGATCGTAGCCGGAGATCATCGGCTGGATCATCGCAAAGCAGATCAGGAACAGCAGCAGGATGGATACGAATACCGTGAAACGATCACGGAAGAAAGTCTTCCAGACAGAACCCCAGTAAGAATAACGGGGAGCAGCGATGTGTTCGGATTTCGTTTCATCGAAATCAGCGAATTCAAACAGTTCGTTTTCGTTCATCAGGATCTGCCCTCCTTTTCTGTCAGGGAAATACGCGGATCGATCCAGATCAGGATGATATCACCCAGCAGGACCGAGACGACGGAGATGCCCGCAAACATGAAGGTCAGCGCAAGCACCATGGAGTTGTTGTACTGTTTGATCGCATCCGGCAGCATCTTGCCCATACCGCCGACGGAATAGATCGCTTCGGTGATGATAGCGCCGGTGATGCATCCGGCCAGCGAAGCCGGGATACCGTGAGCGATCGGAATGATCGCGTTCTTGAGGATGTGGTTGCGGAAGATCTCGCCCTGATTCAGACCCTTGGACTTTGCGAACTTGACGTAGTCGCTGTTCATCTGGTCAACGGCATAACGTCTCATCCACAGCATCAAACTGGAGATCGAGGGCAGCGCCAGCGAGATGACCGGCAGGACCCAGGAACGCCAGTTCTCCGGACCTAAGGTCGGGAAGACGATCGGCAGGCCGAAGAGCGAGGAACCCATGTAACGGAAGATGTAGATGTAAGCCAGAGACGGTACGGCGATAATGAAGATGATGTAGACCATGCCCAGCTTATCGATGATGCCGTCCTTGTTTCTGGCCATCGCCAGACCGACCGGCAGACCGATGCCGTAAGACAGGATCATAGCCAGGATACCCATGATGAAGGAGATACCGACCATGGAAGGTGTCGCCTTCTGGGTCATGCAGGAAGCATAGTTATCGACGAATTTGTTGCGGTCCAGCCGATCCAGCGTACTTTTGTATTGGCAGGTACCGAAAATGATGCCGGTCTCACCGGTCTGTCCCGTTTCAAAGGTGACTTCACGTTTGACATCTTTACCCTGCGTGTCAAAGATGACATCGAGGATGGCGATACCGCGGTAAGTCGGATAGGACGTACCGAAGTTCAGCGTGATGAAGTTCTGATGGATGAACGGGAAACGGCTGTCAGTATACAGCTGATATTTGTAGACACAGCCGGAGCACTTGATCGCCGGACCGCCGGTCGGGGTCGTACCCAGCGAAATGCCTCTCGGCAGGTCGGGATTCGTCTCATCCTGAATCGCCCAGGGATGATCGATGCGGATCATATTTGCAAACCAGCTGAAAAGTCTCGAGATGACAGGAAGATCTTTATAGGCATATGGCTGACCGGATACCGTCAGGTAATCGATCGTATAACCCTGTTTTTCATATTCCTCGACAAAAGCCTTCGCTTCGTCAGAAGTGGATAAAACACAAGCCTGGGTGGCTTCTGAGCCTGCGCCGTAAAGATCGGCACAGTATGTATTCAAATTTTCGTAGTCAAGATATCCTAAATTCTGCCAAGTACGCAAAACATAATCTCTTTTGTCATCCGGCTTCGCACTCAGTTTTCTGAATGTGTCGTCGTTTTTAAAGATATTATCCCGTGGCACAAGTGAGAATACCATGACAAAGACTACCGTCATAATGACGATCAGTGACAACACTGATCTCAATAGTCGTTTTCCTATATAGCCTTTCATTAGATCCTCCTATTACTACATTAAAGAAAGGAGCCGGGGGAATAATCCGGCTCCTTTTCTGAATCAACCTTTAAGGATTATTCGCCTTTCAGCCAAGCTTCCTTCGCAGCATCGTGCTCAGCAGCAGTTACAGGCTGATTATAAACAACCATGTACTTGAAGTAAGGAACGACGTTGTAGGATGCCTGACCATACATGCCATAAGCAGCAGAGTACGGCTTGACGTTGGAAACTGTCAGACCGGCGCCTCTGGTAGCGAACGGACGCAGGATACCATTGCCCAGCAGCAGAGCTTCAGCCTGAGCAAAGTAGTCGAGTCTTTCGTCGCCGACAGCAGCGTTACCCTTATCGATGAGATCGGTGATCTCATACAGACCGATCGTTTCCTTTGCAGCCTTCTGGGATTCCAGTTCGCCTGCCAGAGCAACGTTCAGTCCGGAGTAAGCCATCATATCGCCATCGTTTGCATGGAAGCAGTGCAGGTATGTGAGCGGGTCACCATAGTCCGGGCCCCAACCAGCAGCGAAGGCCAGGTCGATGGAGTTCTCTTCACCCTTACCGATGGAGTAGAAGGAAGCACTCTGGTTCTCGTAAGAATCGAACAGTACGAGGTGGATCTGTACATAGTCACCGAGGATGGATTCGATGTTGTCCTTCATAGCCATATCCATCTGAGTACCCTGCGTGTCAGAAGAGTCAGTCGGGTAGTCGAGGATGACCGGCCAGGTAACATCCGGCAGTTCTTCAACAGCCTTTTCCATGAATCTCTTCGCTCTTTCCGGGTTGTACCAGCCATCCTGGCCGTCAACCATGTTGATGTCTGCGAATTCCGGATCGACCTGCTTCAGGTAGGAAGTCATGACATCACCGTACGGAGTACCGTCGGACATAGCAGTGAAGGTGTACGGAACCAGCGTGTTACGGCAGCGGTCGACAGCGATGTCGCCCAGCGCAACAGCATAGTAGGATTCCATATCGAAGGCGCTGAAGATAGCGAGACGGAAGTTTCTGTTCAGGATCGCAGCCTTTGCGTCAGCGATCTGCTCTTCGGTCTTTTCGGTCGTTACGACAGACGGATCGTTGTACAGAGCGAATGACTGACGATCGAAGTTGAAGGCGCCCCAGTAAGAAGTGGAAGTCGTATCGGACTTGTAGATGTTGTCAGCGAATCTGACGGATGCATCGTCCCAGACTTCCGGCAGAGCCTTCTGGATACCGGTGGAAGAAACTTCACCGTTGACATACATCTTGTAGTTCTGAGTCGGGTCGGAACCATCGGTGTAGGTAACAGTAACATGCTTGACATGGACGTTGTCCTTGTCATAGTAGTTCGGGTTCTCATCCATGCGGACAACGGACTTAGCCGTCAGGTCGGACAGGACATAGATACCGTTGTACAGGATGCTCTTGGCATCGACAGTGCCGAACGTACCGCCTTCTCCGCCTAAGGACTCGAAGAATTCAGCATTCAGCGGCCAGAGGATGGAGTAAGTAGTCATACCGTCGAAGTAACCGCAGCCCTGCGTCAGGGTGTAGGTCAGCGTGTTGCCTTCAGCCTTGATACCAACGTTGTCCCAGGAACCGGTACCTTCGATGTAGTCGCGCAGACCGGCGATGATATCGATGACCAGGGAGATGGTCTCAGACTTGGAGTCAGCTGCATGCTTCAGACCGGTAACGAAGTCTTCGGCAGTGACCGGAGCGTATACTTCACCGTCAGCGGTGGACCATACAGCATCGTCACGGATCGTGAAGGTCCATTCGGAAGCATCTTCATTGGAAGACCATTCCTTAGCCATACCAGGGATCAGCACGCCATGGCTGTCCTGAGTCAGCAGACCTTCGATGAAGTTGGACAGGTAATCGCCGTTCGATGACTTATTGTTGAAGATGTAGTCCAACGTAGTGACATCGAAGGTGGCGGTCATAGAGAAGCTGTCAACTTCGCTTCTCTCGGCAGCCGGGGTGGTCTCACTGCTGGCAGGTTCTGTCTCGCTGGAAGCGGGTGCAGGTGCTGCGGAACTCGAAGAGTTCGAGCAGCCTACCAGAGAGAAAACCATGAATAAGCTGACGAGGAATAAGAGAGCTTTTTTCATTTACATTTCCTCCTAGATCATGCAAAAAATTGCATATCCCTATTATATAGACATCGCCATAGTCAGTCAATAAGCATTTCACAATTTTTTCACAAACTGAAAGTGCCGGATTTCCTTTCATGAACGTATTTTCTAAATATCGTTCTTCGATAGAAAAACCGCATTTCTGCGGTCATTTCTAGCGCTGATAGTAAGGTTTTACGTAAGCCGGCAGGCCGTTTTCGTAGAGGATCACCGGCGTGCCGCTGATCAGCGGACGCAGATAAGCGAAGGCCTCTTCGGTGATGCCCTGATAGTCCGGCAGGATCCATTCGGACGGGAAGGACTTTACGTAGTTCGCGACCTGATCGGCATCGACAGCGATGTAGTCGGTATCGTAAGCTTCCCCTTCCTTACGCTTGATGGCGACCATCTTTCCGGTGAACTTGCCGTCCGTCGAACGCATATGCGCAGACATGCCGAGCTGGAAGGATTCCGTCACATCCGTAAGCGACTGGCAGAGGGCAAAGGCTCTCTGAGCGGTGGACAGATCCTGGACCTTGGCCCGCTGGGTGACGCCGGCATCAAGCAGGATGTTCTTGAGGGTCTCCCCTGCTCCGCCTAAGATCGCATGGCCGAAGCCGTCATTCTTGGCGTTCTTGGCTGTGAGGTAAGAACCGTCGGCATATTTGCAGCCTTCGGAGATGACGATGTAACACTTGTTCTTTTCAGCGATGCACTTGCGGACCTGTTCCAGGAAGGCTTCTTCTTCAAAGGGCACTTCCGGCAGGATCAGCAGATCGACGATCCCGGACAGGCAGGCGCTGGCGGCGAGCCAGCCGGCATCGCGGCCCATGGTCTCCAGGATGAAGACTTCCTGACGGGTGTAGACGTTGACATCGAGCCAGGTCTGCAGCGCAGTGGAAGCGATGAACTTCGCGGCGCTGGCAAAGCCCGGGCAGTGGTCCGTCAGCATCAGGTCGTTGTCGACGGTCTTCGGGCAGCCGACGAAACGGTGTCCTTCGATGCCGTGATCCTTCGCATACTGGCTGAGGGCCGCTACGGTATCCATGGAGTCGTTGCCGCCGGTATAGAACAGGGTCTCGATATCATAGCGGTCAAAGATCTCGAACAGTTTCTCGAAATCCGCCGTATTGTCTCTCTTCAGCTTGTAGCGGCAGGAGCCCAGAGCGCTTGCCGGCGTCTGACGGAGGATCCTGTTCTCTTCATCGGACATGTTCGTCAGATCGACGAAGCGTTCCTGTAAGACGCCTTCGATACCGTTCAGTCCGCCGTAGACCTTATCGTAATAAGGATGCAGCTGATTGGCCTTGACGACACCGGCAACGGTGGCGTTGATGACGGCGGTCGGACCGCCGCTCTGTGCTACGAGACAGTTTCCCATGTGATTTCTCCTTTGATCCTTCTGATCATTTCTTTTTATTCTCATCTTCGGCCATAGCCAGTTCCCATTCTTCCATACGGTGATGGATCCGGTTATGGATGTCATCGATCTCCGAGTCCAGGTCCTGCATCTTCCGGCTGTCCTGATAATACTCGGGATCGAAGCGAAGTTCACGTTTCTGTTCCAGTTCTTCTTCCAGTCTGGCGATCTCCGCCTCGATCTTGCGCAGATCGTACTGGGTCTTCTGTTTGCCGGCCGGCTTGGCAGCCGTTTCGGTCTTTTCCTTCTTCTCGCTATTCTCTGCCTTCTTCGGCCTCTCATCCAGATAGTCCTTATAACCGTCCGGATAGAAATGGGCTTCCCCGTTTTCCAGGACCAGACAGGAATCGGCGATCTTGCGGATGAAGTAACGGTCGTGCGATACGAAGAGCACGGTGCCGTCATAATCCTTCAGAGCTTCTTCCAGAGCTTCCTTGGAGACGATGTCCAGGTGGTTGGTCGGCTCGTCGAGGATCATGAAATTCGCTTCCTGCAGCATCAGTTTCGCCAGAGAGAGCCTCACCTTCTCACCGCCCGAGAGCACGGCCACTTCCTTGAAGACTTCATCGGCCGAGAACAGGAAGGCGCCCAGGACGTTGCGGACGGCCTGCTTGTCCAGACCGGGATAGTCATCCCAGATCTCTTCCAGGACGGTCTTTTCCGGATGGAAACGGTTCAGGTTCTGTTCAAAATAGCCGACCTCGATCTGATGCCCCAGCAGAGAATAGCCGCCGAGACTGGGCAGCTGGCCGATGATCGTCTTTAACAGCGTTGATTTGCCGGTCCCGTTGTCGCCCATGATGCAGATGCGTTCGCCGCGGTGGATGTTCAGGGTCACTTCTCCCAGCGGATGCTGCGGATCATAGCCGAAGCGGAAATGGTCCAGGGACAGCACGTCTTTGCCGCCTCTGAGGCGGGAATGGAAGTGCGCCTTGAAGGTCTTCGTGTCTGCTTTGCGGGGATCGGTGACTTTTTCCTGCCGTTCCAGATACTTGATCTTGGACTGGGCAAAAGCGGCTTTATTCTTCTTGTAGCGGAAGCGTTCGATCAGATCTTCGATCCGTTTGAACTCTTTCTGCTGGCGTTTATAGGCCCTTTCCTGCAGTTCGAGGTCTCTCTGCTTCTGTTCCACGAAGGAAGAGTAGTTCCCGCTGTAGCGCTTGATGCTGCCGTATTCCAGTTCGTAGACGGTCTGTACCGTCTTGTCCAGGAAGACCCGGTCATGCGAGACGATCACGATCGCCTTCTTGTAGGAAGCCAGATAATTCTCCAGCCATTCGATCGTGCGCAGATCGAGATGGTTGGTCGGCTCATCCAGCAAAAGCAGATCGGGCTTTTTTAACAGCAGCCGGGCAAAGGCGATCTTGGTGCGCTCTCCTCCCGAGAAGGAAGCGATCAGTCGGTCGAGATCTTCTTCCCGGAAGCCGAAACCGCCGAAGACGGTCTTGATCTCGTTCTCGTAATCGTAGCCGCCCAGCGCCCGGAATTCATCCTGCGCCCGGGCATAACGCTCGATGCTGGCTTCGCTGTAATCGTCCTTCAGGGCTTCCGCCAGACGGTTCAGTTCCTTTTCCTTTTCCCGCAGATCCGCAAAGACACTGTAGAATTCATCGCGGATCGTACGGGTCTCATCGCTAAAGGCATGCTGCTGCAGATAGGCGATCTCGGTACCGCGTTTCCGAAAGATATCGCCTTTGATCAGTTCGACATCTCCCGTCATCACCTTCAGCAGCGTCGTTTTCCCGCTGCCGTTGCGGCCGATCAGAGCGATGCGCTCATTCTCGTTGATGGTGAAATCGATATCGGTAAAGACTTCGTTGGGACCGAAGAAGACGGTCCCGCCGGATATCGCGTACAGCACTTAGAAGACAAGGTTGCGCGGCGTACGGGGATAAGGCAGAACGTCGCGGATGTTCTGCATGCCGCTGAGGTACATGATCAGACGTTCAAATCCGACACCGAAACCGGCATGCGGGCAGCCGCCGTAACGGCGCAGATCCAGGTACCAGGAATAGTTCTCCTTGTTCATGCCGAGCTCGTCCATGCGCTTCTCCAGCAGATCGAGACGTTCCTCACGCTGGGAACCGCCGATCAGTTCGCCGACATGCGGGACCAGCAGGTCTGCTGCCGCGACGGTCTTGCCGTCATCGTTCAGGCGCATATAGAAAGCCTTGATATCCTTCGGGTAATCCGTCAGGAAGAGCGGGCCATTCACGACCTGTTCGCAGAGATAGCGTTCATGTTCGCTGTTAAGATCGACGCCCCAGGAGACCTTGTTTTCAAATCTGACCGGTGCTTTCAGTAAGAGGTCGATCGCTTCCGTATAGGTCATGCGTTTGAATTCGGAATGACGGATCTTGTCCAGTCTCTCCAGCAGCCCCTTATCCACGAAGGTATTGAAGAAGTTCATCTCTTCCGGACAGTTCTCCAGGACATAGTCGATGCAGTATTTCAGGAGGTCTTCTTCGAGATCCATCGCATCGCCGAGATCGGCAAAAGCGATCTCCGGTTCGATCATCCAGAATTCCGCCGCATGGGAAGTCGTGTTGGAGTTCTCGGCACGGAAAGTCGGGCCGAAGGTGTAGACATCGCGGAAAGCCATGCAGAAAGCTTCTACGTGCAGCTGTCCGGATACGGTCAGGAAGGCTTCCTTGCCGAAGAAATCCTTCTCGTACTTGTCGTCGTCGCGGATCGTCGCCTTGAACATGTCGCCGGCGCCCTCTCCGTCATTGGAAGTGATGATCGGGGTATGGACATAGACGAAGCCCTGATCCTGGAAGAATTCATGGATCGCCATCGAGAGTGCGGAACGCAGACGGAAGACAGCCAGGAAGGTGTTCGTACGCGGGCGCAGATGCGGGATCTCGCGCAGGAATTCGAAACCATGGCGCTTCTTCTGCAGCGGGTAGCTGCTCTCGCAGGCGCCGATGACCTTGACTTCAGTTGCTTCCAGTTCGAAGGGCTGCTTGTTTTCGGGAGTCGGAACGAACTTTCCGGTCACCGCTACGCTGGTGCCGGTCAGGATCCTGCCGATCTCTTCGGCATTGCTCAGATCGTTGTGATAGACGACCTGGATGTTCCGGAAATAGGAACCGTCATTGACTTCGAGGAAGCCGATCGATCCGTTGTTGCGGTTCGTACGGACCCAGCCTTCCACTTCCACGTATTCGAGCTGATCAAGCTCGAGGGGGTTTCCGGCGTAGGCTGTTTCATATAATTCTCTGGCTGTTTTGTATTCCAACATATCTTGTTTCTCCTAATTGATCGAATTGGTCTCGAAGACCAGCTCCTGAATGCTCGATACGACATCGACGGAACGGACATGGATGCCGGCCGGTGCCGTGAAATGCTCATGCGTGAAGTTGACGATACCGCTGATCCCGTTTTCGACCAGCAGATCGACGGTATTCTGAATATCTCCGGAAATGCAGATGATCGCGATCCGGCAGCCTTCCGGGATCTTCTCGGAAAGCTGATCCATATGGTAAAGCGGGATGCTGATCTGTCCGCACTTTTCCGGCGCCTTGTCAAAGGCGCAGACGATTTCCCCTACTACGTTGTCCCAGTGGTTGTAGTTCAGGATCGCCTTGCCCAGGTTGCCGGCTCCGACCAGGATGATCTTTTCATCGAAGTTGATGCCCAGCTGATTGGAGAAGGTCTCGATCAGGAAATCGACATCATAGCCGTACCCCTGTTTTCCCAAAGAACCGATCAGGGAGAAATCACGGCGGATCGTCGTCGGTTTGATGTTGACATACTCAGCAAGTTCTCTGGACATGATCCTCTTCTGTCCGCTGCGATGGATCTTACGCAAGGCTTTCAGATAGACCGGATATCTCTGCAGCGTCGCATTCGGTACATTCTTCATAGTATTCTCCTTATTCGATCCTTTCTTCGATCGACAGTGATGAGCGGCTGGCTGCCGCATAGTCGACAAACTCCTGATGCTTCAGATAGTGAAATGCTGCCGCTGCGATCATCGTCGCATTGTCCGTACAGTATTTCAGAGGAGGCAGGATAACGGGAACTTCTCGGATCTGTTCGCTCATCAGCTGGCGCAGGCGGCTGTTGGCCGCTACGCCTCCGCCGACCAGGACCATTTTGACCGGATACTCTTCCAGGACCTTTTTCGTCTTGTCGAGCAGCTGTCCCAGCGCTCTCTCCTGGAAGGCATAGGCCAGATCGGCCTTGTTCAGCTCTTCGCCGGCATTCTCGCAGCGGCGTACCATCTGGATCGCAGCGTTCTTCAATCCGGAGAAGGAGAAGTTATAGTCCGAGGCATGCGGCTTGGGAAGCTCGTAGTGTTTCTTTCCTTCCTTCGCCAGCGCATCGATCTTCGGACCTCCGGGATACTCCAGATCCATCAGCCGGGCGACCTTGTCATAAGCTTCGCCGACCGCATCATCCAGCGTCGTTCCCAGGATCCGGAAATGATCATCATCCTCGATGTAGACCAGTTCGGTATGTCCTCCGCTGACGATCAGTGCCAGCAGCGGATACTGCAGGGGCTGCAGCAGTTCATTGACGAAGACATGTCCTTTCAGATGGTGCACCCCGATCAGCGGCTTCTGATAGAAGAAAGCCAGCGTCTTGGCGGCGATCCCGCCGATATGCAGGGAACCGATCAGACCGGGGCCGATCGTATAGGCGATCGCATCGACGTCTTCGATCCGGACGCCGCTCTGTCTGACAGCCTCCTTGATGATCACCGAGATCTGTTCCACATGCATCCGGCTGGCAACTTCCGGTACGACGCCGCCGAAACGGGCATGGACATCGATCTGGGAAGTCACGACCGAACTCAATATATTCAGCTCTTCATCCAGTACGGCACAGGCCGTTTCATCGCAACTGGATTCAATCGCCAGGATCTTCTTCAACTGCTTCACCTCCAAGGATACGGATCATTTCCAGAGCATCTTCATGATCCGCATAATAATCGCTTTTGATCCGCAGGTCCTGGAATCCATTCTGACGATAGAGTTCCAGCGCTGCAGTGTTGCTGGGACGCACTTCCAGAAAGAGATACTCGCAGCCGTTCTCTTCAGCCATATCGATCAGTTTCTGCAGCATCCTCTGTCCGCGTCCTTCCCTTCTTTTCTCGGGATGAACGGAGATCTTGGTAACTTCCCCTCTTTCGAAGATGACCCAGAGACCGCCGAAAGCGACGATCTTTCCGTCTTCTTCCTCAACGAAATTATGACTGTAGGGATTCTCCTTCAGTTCATAGCGGAAGTCTTTTTCCTGCCAGCAGATCGGGAAGCAGAGCTTTTCCAGTTCCGTGATCTGCGGAATATCTTCTTCCGTGCAGGGCCGGATCATTTCACACAGTCCTTATCTTCTTTTAAATAGACAGGGACCAGATGATCGACATTGTCGACCTTCTGCCAGTAGGCTCTCGTGCGCAGGAAGGCTTCCGAGATCTTCGGCATGCGGTCTTCTTTGCCGAAGAGGGAGGCATCCCCGACCAGACGGTGATCGGCCGGATCGATCTCTTCCAGCGGCAGAACGCAGTCGGAAAGCAGACATTCTGCTTCATCGTAGACAGCGACATATGCGCGTTTTGCCCGGGCATCCATCAGCACCATCGTATCCTTTTCGTTGGCAGCATACAGGCGCAGCGTAGAGATCGTGTAGAGGTCCAGCTCCCGCAGCGAAGCGATGGTCTTGGCCAGGGTCATGGCGATCCTGACGCCGGTATAGGAGCCCGGACCGCAGCTGATGCAGAGGCTGTCGATGGAGAGGATCTCCTTATGACCTTCCTGCAGGATCCTGTTCAGGACCTGGAAGATCTCCTCAGACTGCCGTTTGGGGCAGATCTCATCGTAGGCAGCCAGGATCTGATCATCTTCGATCAGCGAAACAGACAGATATTTATAAGCAGTGTCCAAACAAAGTGTCAGCATAGATTCAACTCTTTCAACAGATCTTCATAGATCTTTCCCTGCGGTTGGAAAGTGATCTCGCGGGAATCATCATCAATATATCGAAAATCGATATCCAGGTGCTCGGAAGGCAGTTCCGGATAGTACTGCGGCCATTCGATGACAGTCAGTACCTCTTCGCTGTTCTCATCCAGTCCCAGATCATAGTCGTTGTTTTCCAGACGGTAGGCATCGATGTGATAAAGCGGAAACCTTCCCCGGTCGTAGATCTTCAGGATCGTAAAGGTCGGAGAATTGACGATATCCTTGATCTCCAGTCCCTGGGCGATGCCTTTGGTGAAAGTGGTCTTACCGCAGGCCAGATCCCCATGCAAGAGAAAAGTCATGCCTGGATGGGCATGTTGGGCTAATCGTTTTCCCAGAGCGATCGTTTCGCTCTCTGCGTGTGTTACGTACTTCATATTTATTATTCTCTTCACAATTATACTCAAAAGGCTTGCTAAAGGAAATGCTTTTTTAACAAAACCACTCGTTTTCAATGACCGATATAACGACCCCCTTCCCCAAGAAAAAAGGGCGCTTTAAGAAATCATAGGGTGACCATACGCCTTTAAGGTTTTATAGGGTGGGGGTACGCCTTTAAGAAATCATAGGGTTTATCAGCAGGATCTTCCTGCTGTTTTTTTATGATGGTCTTAAGGAGGAAGGATGATGAT
>JAFWEP010000020.1 GCA_017512885.1 Erysipelotrichaceae bacterium | reverse complement strand
TCTTTCCCTTTCTTTCTCCCTTTAAGAGTAAGGTATCATTGTCTAAGGCCGAACAGACGAAGTATTCCTTCCACTGATCGGCTAAGGTAGAGTTGAACGAGGCAAAAGCAGTCGTGATCAGTCCCATGGGAAATCTCCTTTTCAATTATTAACTTCATTATAAACGAAAACAGACAGGCTATACAAAAAGAGCTTAACGTTCTTTGATAAAAAACAGTCCGTAATCCCGGTAGTCGGTCTGCTCGGTATAAAGACCGTTCACCCGCAGGACTTCCTCGCCGTTGACGATCGCTTTCGTCTCCGACGGCAGCATCAATAGCCCCAGCAGGGTCACGAAGGCCAGTCCGACCAGCAGCAGGACATAAAGCGTCGTCGCTACCGCCCGCTGCATATTGTTGATGTTCCTGCGGCCGTAGTTCATCCAGATCTCGCTGAACCAGATGCCCAGCGACAGACTGAACAGCAGGATCAGGGTCGTGGTCCAGCGCGGCCGCAGCGTCCACTTCAGAGCCCAGGCCAGTACTTCAAACAGGAACAGCAGGGCGAAAGAGACCAAAGTGAACTTTGCACCGTATTTCGTTCTCATGCCCCTATTCTAGCACTTATTTGCGGTGCAGGGACCTCTGGTAGCTGCGGCCTTCCTTCTGCAGGGCGTCGATGGTGTACAGAAAGGCACCGGGCAGGAACAGGAAGGTGATCACTTCCACGGCGGCGATCTTCTCCGGCAGCAGCAGATCATCCGGGATCAGGAAGGCACAGGCACAGAAGACGAAGGTCAGGATGAGCCAGGTCCGGGCATCTTTCTGCACCGCATGTTTCTCGACATGCACCTGCAGCGCCGCATGGTCCAGCGCCAGCACTGCCAGCCAGCCGAAAGAGAGCGCGCTTCCACTAAGATAAGCGACGAAAGCGACCAGACAGAGGAAGAAGAACGCCCGGCTCCCGGCCTTGCGGCGGTCCTCTTCGTTCATATCGCGCAGCAGCAGGATCGCCAGAAGACCGACGATCAGCGCCGCCAGCAGCGGATGACCCTCCAGATAGAAGCTCCATCCCAGCAGCAATCCCCAGTTATTCCTTTCCGCAGATCGAAACATATCTTCCACCTCCTGCCTTAAGGATAGTCCTGCTTACGTATTATTCAGGTGCAATATTGAACCTTATTCTATATAATGAAACTATGACCGGAAAGAACCGTATCCTGGCTGTCCAGGAGATCTTACAGCGTTACAGCGATGAGACCCACTTCCTCTCCACGGCGGCGATCCAGGAACATCTGCAGAACGACTACGCCCTGCCGGATGTCTACCGCAAGCGCATCAATGAAGATATTGCTGCTCTGGAAGATTTCTATCCGCAGTCTTCCTACCTCTATATCCACAAGAGCGGCTATTCGCTCTCTTCCTCGCCCTTCTCCCTGGCAGAAGCCAAGATCCTGCTGGATGCCCTGGAAGCCCTGCGCGATCTCCCGCCGGAGCAGAAAGAGCTCCTAAAACAGAAGATCACTTCCTTCCTGTCTGTCTATGAAGAAAAGTTCCTCTCCGGGCTCGCCGTCCCGCACGAAAGGAAGAAGTCCCCTTTCCTCTACCATCTGGAAACGGTCCTGGCAGCTCTGCAGAAGCAGGAGAGCCTCTTTATCCGCCGCAGACGGAAAGAAGAAAAAGAGGAGATCGTTCCCCTCTTCATCGACAGGACCAATGACAAATACTATCTGCTCTATGCGTATCCGGGAAGGAAGAAGATCTACCGGCTCCGTTTCGACAACCTCTTAGAAGTCATTCCGGGCGGAAAGCAGGTCCTTTCCGACATCCCCCGGGAGAAGATCCTGCATTACCTTTCCGAAGCGCAGGATGCCTACCACGGCGAAGAGACCGAGACCCTGCGTCTGCGTTATCAGGGCCCGGCCGATCTGCCGAAATGGCTGAAGGAAGACTTCGAGACGATCTCCTTCTACGGCAAGGACGAAGCGCTCTTAAAGAGCGGCATCAATCCCCGCCTCTTCGGCAGGCTGGCTGCCTACGGAACGCAGCTGGAGATCCTTTCGCCGCCGGAAGTGCGGGAAGCTTACCTTGCGTATCTCGAAGAGATCGCAAAGATCTACCGGAATAACGAAAGACGGCCCTGAAGCTGTACTGAGCAGATATCGCGTTCGGAATGCCTTGATTTTACTGGCTTTGCGAGCTTTTCGAAAATCGGTGCCCCACCACTTAACTGCTGTCTTTTTTCTACTTGTCCTTCTGCTTCTTACTCTTCACGGCCTGATCATCGGTTTTCAATGCGCCATTTACGGCAACAGAAACAGCCGATCCCTTCCACCGTCGTGACTTCTGCCTCCTGATAAAGGGCGGAAAGCCTGGTCTGAAGACTCTGCTTTGTCTCGTAAGGCGGGGTGAAGAAGCCCTTCGGCTGGTAGAGATGTCTTATGAACCAATCCGTTCGTTTATGGCCGCCCTGCACATAGAAGCAGCCACAGAAGGTCCCGCCCGGTTTCAGCACACGATAGGTTTCGCGGTAAGCGGCCTCCTTGTCCGGGAAGGCGTGAAAGCCATTGAGAGACAGCACGATATCGAAGCTTTCATCCTCAAAAGGCAATGCGCCGACATCGCCCTGCAGGAAGGTGATATTCGAAAGTCCGAGTGCTTTCGCTTTTTCCTGTGCCGAGGCCATCATGTTCTCCGAATAGTCGAGGCAGGTGATATCCGCGTCCGAAAGGTCGCGGTAGACCGGCATGGTCAGGACCCCGGTTCCTACAGGGACCTCTAAAAGCTTTCCGGAGAAATCCTCCGGGATCCCCGCCAGCGCCTTTTCCAGATACCGAAGATTCTTTTCGCCGTCCATGTTCCAGACGATCCGGCAGATCGCCTTGCCGGGGAACGTGGAATACGTCATCATCCCGTCATAAAAGCTCGCATTGCTGCCGGTCAGCTTGTAGGCGCTTTGGATCTGTTCTTTTCTGGTCATGACGATTTTCCGTTCTCTGTACGAGTCATCTTTTTATATCCGCAGTCGCAGTAAGGCCCGCCGGAAGCCAGCGTAAATTCACGCATGAATTCCGATGAGCCGCCTGCCTCACTCATGGTGTAGTCCAGACGGCACATGGCAGGAACCAGATCATAGAGTCCCAGCTCCTTCATCAGCGTGCAGATGCCGCACTTTGTGAACCTCGCCTCATAACCGCTGCCGTCCGGATAGGGAAGATATTCCATGTTCCAGGAGTAAGGGTTCCGGCCCGCAGCTTTCAAAGCCGCAGTGGCCTTCATCCCCTGAATATCCTTTTCACTGAATTTCTTTTTGCCGCTCATTCGGCAGAACCACTTCATGGGGGCGGTCATCATAGACACCCGATAGTACTCTGTCGTTTTTTCGACACTCGGTCTTCCCGGCAGGCTCAGAAGGAAGGAGGAGAGCATCGCACAGTTGACAATGTTCATTTTGAATCGGTCTGCCTTCTCGAATTCCGGCAGGCGGCCGATGATCTCTTTATATTTTGGCTTTGCTTTTGCAGCGATTGCCTTTGCCGTATCAGGATCATATCCGTAAACTGACGATAAATGCTTCCGAAACGATCCTCCAAACAAGACCCACATGCCCATTGGCATTCCAGCGTATTTCATCTCATTGGTCTCCGTTAACTGCGTGGGTCCATAAACTCGTCGATCGCCTGCAGCACCGGTGCGGTGTACTGCTCTCCGCCGAAAAGCCATTGCTCATGCTGCATATCGAATTCCCGGATCTCCGGGTCCCGGAAATACTTCTTATAACGATCCAGATACTTCTCGCCCATCTTGTTGGCATAAATGAAATGGACCTTGGTGCCCTCCACGTGGATATCGTCCTTCAGCCAGGTGAGCAGATCCGTGTAATACTCGTTTTTAATGGACTCCGGATTGAATTTGGAAAAGCAGCCCATGAACCGGTCCGCGGTCTCGTCGTCCATTTC
>JAFWEP010000019.1 GCA_017512885.1 Erysipelotrichaceae bacterium | reverse complement strand
GATAAACAGGAAGGGTTTTTCTTTAAAAGAAGTACCCACACGATAATTCAGAGATGCCCACACAGGCAAGAAAAAACCGTGCGGTTCTACCCACACGATTATTTAGAGTCGCCCACACCCACACGATAATTTAGAGCGCCAAGAAGTAAAAGAAAGGCATCCGATGGATGTCTTATTTTATGTAGCTGACTTTGGATTCTTTCTTCTGGATGATCCGCTGGATGTTCCGGATATGCCGGAAGATCACTAACAAGGTCAGGATCAGCACCAGTACGGCAACGTATCTTTCCTTCAGGAAGATAAAGGAGAGGATCGTCGCAGCGACCATCGCACACATGCTGGAGAGCGATACCATCCGGCTCAGTCCCAGCACCAGGAAGAAGATCAGCACCGGATAGATGAAACTGAAGAACAGATCCCCGAAACCGTAGAGGCTCAGCCCCAGCAGATAGCCGAAACCGCAGGCAACGCCTTTGCCGCCGCGAAACTGGGCAAAGACCGGGAAGCAGTGGCCAACGCTGACGAAGAGTCCGGCGAAGGGAACAGCGGAAGGCGTGAAGGCATGACAGAGGATCATCACCAGGAGCGCCTTGCAGGCGTCCAGTACGATGACCAGTACGCCGATCGGCTTGCCCAGTACCCGTCCGGCATTGGTACCGCCCAGATTATGAGAACCGTATTCACGGATATCTTTATGAAAGAAGGTCTTCCCGATCACGAGCCCCCAGGGGATCGAACCGATGACATAACCGACTGCACACCACAGGATCGTCAGAAAAAAGTTCAGCATAGCGTTCACCTCTTTTTCTTATTCTACCACAAGCAGCGCGGCATGGATGGCGGAAAGCCGGTATGGTATAATAGTTCGGTAAAGTGAGGATTTATGACAAATACGTATGATGCCAGCAGTATTCAGATATTAGAGGGTCTGGAACCGGTCCGGAAACGTCCCGGCATGTATATCGGTTCCGTTGATGCCCGCGGTCTGCATCACCTGGTCTGGGAGATCGTCGACAACTCGATCGACGAAGCTCTGAACGGCTACGGCAAACAGATCATCATCACCCTGCATAAAGACGGCTCCTGTACCGTTCAGGACTTCGGACGGGGCATGCCGATCGATAAACACAAGAGCGGGAAGTCCGCTCTGGAAGTCATCTTCACCGTCCTGCATGCCGGGGGCAAGTTCGGTCAGGGCGGCTATAAAACATCCGGCGGTCTGCACGGTGTCGGCGCCAGCGTCGTCAATGCGCTCTCCGAGTGGCTGGAAGTCGAAGTCAGCCGCGATAAGAAACGTTACCGTATGCGTTTCGAAAGAGGCAAACGCACTGAAGCTCTGAAGGAAGTCGGCAGTGCTGTCTCCACCGGCTCCAAGGTCACTTTCAAGCCGGATAAGAAGATCTTTTCAACGACGGTGTTCCAGTATGCCACGATCTGCGAACGCGCCAGAGAAGAGGCTTTCCTGCTCAAGAACGTGGAACTGATCGTCAAAGACGAGCGAAGCGGTGAGAGTTCTTCCTTCCTTTACGAGGACGGACTGCGGGCCTTCGTCGAATATCTCAACGAAGACAAGGACGCTCTGTCACCGATCACGACTTTCTCCGGCTCCAACAACGGTATCCTGGTCGATGTCGCTTTCCAGTATACCGATACCTATCAGGAGAACACCTTTTCTTTCGTCAACCTGGTCCGCACCTCAGACGGAGGCAGCCATGAAGTCGGTTTTAAAACAGCCTTCACCAAGGTCTTTAACGACTATGCACGTTCGGCCGGGATCCTGAAGGAGAAGGATAAGAACTTCGAAGGCAGCGATGTCCGGGAAGGTCTGACCACGATCCTTTCGGTGACCGTACCGGAAGATATCCTGCAGTTTGAAGGACAGACCAAGGGACGTCTGGGTACTCCCCAGGCCAAGACAGCCGTCGAATCGGTCGTCAGCGAGCATATGTCCTATTTCCTGCAGGAAAACAAGGAGACCGCAGACTTCCTGGTCCGTAAGATCCAGCGTGCGGCAGCCGCCCGGGAAGCAGCCAAGAATGCCAAGAACGAAGCCCGCAAGGGGAAGAAGAATACCCTGAAGTCCGAGAAGATCCTCTCCGGCAAGCTGGCTTCGGCGCAGTCCAAGGATTATAAGAAGCTGGAACTGTTCCTGGTGGAGGGAGACTCCGCCGGCGGTTCCGCCAAGAAATGCCGGGATTCCAAGTATCAGGCGATCCTGCCTTTACGCGGCAAGGTCCTGAATACGGAAAAGGTCTCTCTGGCCGATATCGAAAAGAACGAAGAACTGAATACCGTGATCCATGCCCTGGGGGCCGGAGTCGGCAAGGATTTTGATGTGGAAGACATCCACTATGACAAAGTCATCATCATGACCGATGCCGATACCGACGGTGCACATATCCAGATCCTGCTGCTGACCTTCTTCTACCGCTACATGCGGGAGCTGATCGAGACCGGACACGTCTATATCGCGATGCCGCCCTTATACCGGGCCATCAAAGGCAAGACGATGACCTACTGCTACTCGGATGCCGAACTCAACGCCCTGCGCGAAGACGGCGGAAAACTGGAGATCCAGCGCTACAAAGGACTGGGTGAGATGGATGCCGACCAGCTCTGGGACACCACGATGGATCCGGAGAAACGTACGCTGATCCGGGTCACCATCGATGATGCGGCTCTGGCTGAAAGAAGAGTCTCCGTACTGATGGGGGACAAGCCGGATCTGCGCCGTCAGTGGATCGAAGAGAATATCGACTTCACACTGGAAGAAGACTTCAAGGTGGAACGCCATGCCTAAGAAAAAAGTACAGGAAGAGATCGTAACGCATAACGTCGACTGGGATCTGGAAGGGATCATGTCGGACCGTTTCGGCCGTTACAGCAAATACATCATTCAGGAACGTGCTCTGCCGGACGCCCGGGACGGGCTGAAACCGGTCCAGCGGCGTATCCTCTATGCCATGGACGTGGACGGCAATACCGCGGAGAAGCCGCACCGCAAGAGCGCCAAGACGGTAGGTCTCGTCATCGGTACCTACCATCCGCACGGCGATACCAGCGTCTATGATGCGATGGTCCGCATGTCCCAGGACTGGAAGATCAACATGCCCCTGATCGACATGCACGGCAACAACGGCTCGATGGATGACGATCCGCCGGCCGCCATGCGTTATACCGAGGCCAGGTTATCGAAGGTATCTTCATTGTTGTTGAACGATATTGATAAAGATACCGTGGCCATGACCAATAACTACGATGATACGGAACTGGAACCGACGGTCCTGCCGGCTTCTTTCCCGTTATTGCTGGTGAACGGAGCGACCGGCATCGCTTCCGGCTATGCCACCAACATCGCCCCGCACAATCTTTCGGAAGTGATCGATGCGACAGTCTACCGCATCAATCATCCGGAGTGCTCGCTTGCGGAACTGATGCAGTATGTCAAAGGTCCGGATTTCCCGACCGGCGGTATCGCCCAGGGCCGTAAGGAGATCGAGAAGATCTTCGCGACCGGCAGGGGAAAGGTCGTCCTGCGTTCGCGCTGCGAGATCATCGAGAACCGCACCAACAACCAGATCGTGATCAGTGAGATCCCTTACGAAGTGATCAAGTCCGCACTGGTCAAACGGATCGACGATATCCGCCTGAACAAGGAACTGGACGGTCTCAGCGATGTACGTGATGAATCCGGCCGTTCCGGCATCCGCATCGTGATCGATCTGAAGAAGGAAGTCGATCCCCAGACGATCCTGAACTATCTCTACAAGAACACCGATCTGCAGATCAACTACAGCTACAACATGATCGCGATCGAGAACCACCGTCCGGTGCTGATGACGCTGTCCTCGGCGATCGATGCCTTCATCGCTTTCCGCGAGGAAGTCGTCCTCAACCGTACCCGTTATCTGCTGGATCAGAAGACCCGCCGCATGCATATCCTGGAAGGGATCATGAAGGCGGTCTCGGTGCTGGATGAAGTCATTGCGCTCATCCGTGCCTCCAAAGACAAAGCCGATTCCAAGAAGCGTCTCTGCGAAGCCTTCGGTTTCAGCGAGGAACAGGCCGAAGCGATCGTCACGATGCGCCTCTATCGTCTGTCCAATACCGATATCACCGCTCTGAAAGAAGAATATGCCGCTCTCGTCAAAGAGACCGGCGAACTCAAGGCGATCCTGGCTTCGGAAGACATCCTGAAGAGCGTCATCGTGAAAGAACTGCGCGATGTCCAGCAGAAGAATCCTTCCCCGCGCCGTACGGTCATCGAAGAAGAAGTCGAAGAGATCGTCATCTCCAAGGAAGCGATGATCGCCCGCGAAGATGTCTATGTCTCTTTGACAAGGGACGGCTATCTGCGCCGCTATACGAAGAAAGTCTATGCCGCCAATCAGGAGACCCTGCCCGCCTGCAAGGACGGAGACCGCATCCTGGGCGTCCGCGACTGCGAGACGCTGGATACGCTGCTGGTCTTCCTGGACAGCGGCGAGTATGCCTATATCCCGGTCTACCGGCTGGAAGAGACCCGCTGGAAGGACCTCGGTACGCATCTGTCGCAGTATGTAAAGGCATCCGGCGGCAGCAAGGTCGTTTCCGCGGTCATCGTCAAAAAGTTCGCGACCAATGCCTATCTGCTTTCCGTTACCCGCAACGGCATGATCAAGAAGAGTCCGGTCGCCGATTACGAAGTGACCCGTTCTTCCCGGACCCTGACCGGCATGAAGCTGAAGAAGGGCGATGAACTGCTCTGCGTCCTAGTCGTCTATGACGGTGAAGAGATCCTGCTGACTTCCAAAGACGGTTACTATACCCGCTATGCTGCGGATATCCTGACCCCGATCTCGGTCAGTGCCCAGGGCGTGATCGCCATGAACGTCAAGAACGACGAGATCGCGGACTGCTGTGTCCTGCGTGAGAAAGAGAATGCCCTGCTGATCCTCAATCAGGAGGCTCAGGGCAAGCGGATCAAGCTGGAGGAACTGGAGATCACCTCCCGTGCTTCCAAGGGCATACGCCTCTTTAAACAGCGTAAGAAAGAGCCTTATCAGGTACGCTATGCCTTCGGCTGCCGTTCCTATGACCGCTATACGGTTGTTGACGGGGAAAAGAAGTTCCTGGATGCCAGTGAAGTCTCGTTGCTGAACAAAGAAGCGACTTTCGGCAAATCCCTCGCTTACGGAGAAGATTTCTATCTGATCCGGACCGATCGGGATATCGAGGAAGTGCAGCTGATCCCCTTAAAAGAAACACCGCTGAAGGAGAACTATGAAGTGATCGATCTCCTGCAGAAAGAGAGCCTCGACTGAGGCTCTTTGCGCACATTCTGTTATAATGTTGAGTATTCGAGAGGAACTGATTTGAAGAATTACGAGAACCGCTGCCAGGGATGCGGCAGCCCCTTACAGACCCAGGATCCGAACCTGCCCGGCTATATCCCCAAAGAAGGGCAGAAGCTCTGCCGGCGCTGTTTTCGGCTGATCCACTACGGTGAGATGAAGACAGACAGCCGCAGCTCCATCGATCCGGCAGATCTGCAGACGCTGATCCGGGAAGAGAAGGATGCCTTGTATGTCTATGTCGTAGATATCCTCGCTTTAAGCGATTTCTTCGCCTCACAGGCAAGCGCACAGCTGGCAAACAGACCTCTGCTGATCCTCATCAACAAGATCGATCTGCTGCCCCGCAATGCGAATCTGGAGAAGGTCAGCGAGAAGATCATGGAGATGTTTCGGAAACAGCCGGTCGTATATCAGGACCTGCTGGGGATCCTGCTGACGCAGAAGAACGATCCTTCCTTCCCACAGCTCTTTGCGGAGATGACAGCCGACAGGGAGTTTAAAAAGATCATCTTCTTAGGCAGCTTCAATGCCGGCAAGTCTTCGCTGCTGAACCGCTTATTGGGAGAAGAGACCTTCGCAGCGTCGCTGTATCCCTGCACGACGCTGGCTGTCAACAGCGTGCAGAAGGACGATGTCGAGTATATCGATACCCCCGGTTCGATCGGCGAAGGAAACCTGCTGATGCATCTGGATCTATCGATGCTGGCGGAGCTGGGCGTTTATAAAACGATCCGTCCGGCGGTCTATCAGCTCTATGAGGATCAGTCCTATCTGCTGCAGGGGATCTTCCGGATCGATGTCTTCACGAAGAAGCCGACGACCGTGATCTTCTATTTCGGCAATACCGATCTGCATCGCTGCAAGCAGAAGAATGCCGATGACTATCTTCAGAAACATCGTAAGGAATTCACCCTGACCTGTCCGGAGAGTCAGACGTTCACCTTCGGCAAGACGGTCAGAAAAGATATCGAGATCCCGGGACTGGGCTTTGTGACGATCCGGGATGCCGAAAAAGTAAAGGTCACCGTACCGAAAGGCACGCTGGTCAGAGAAAGAGAGGTACTGCTGTAATGCTGAGCGGAAAACAGAAACGCTTCCTGCGCGCTCTTGGCGCCAAAGAAAAAGTCCTGGTCCAGATCGGAAAAGACGGACTGTCCTATAATCTCTTCAATTTCGTAGATGATGCCTTACGGGCACATGAACTGGTCAAAGTCGCACTTTTAAAGAGCTGCGAACTGGAAGTCCGGGAAGCGGCACTGGAAACGGCTGCGCAGTCCGGTGCAGAGATCGTCCAGATGATCGGGCGCACGTTCCTGCTGTACAAGCCGAATAAGGAACTGGGAGAGAAAAGGATCATCCTGCCGTGAGAAAAGTCTGTCAGCTTATAGGAGTGGAGATCCTGACCGTGAAGCAGCTGGATGCGCTCAGGGAAGCCCACAGGAAACATCCGCAGCGCCGTTTCGTGATCGCAAGACCAAAGAAAGAAGAGACTGCAATTGCCCTGGAGAGAGCTTTTGCGGCGCTCCCTTATGTATTCGTCACGGATGAATGGAAGGGGGAGGAGACGCTCGATCTGAGCGCTCTGCAGGAAGAAATCTCTTTTGCGAATATCTCTCACTTCGCTTCGCCGTTCCCTTATCTGCTGATGCACGAGAGGGAAACGGTGCAGGGGATGCTGAAGGAGGTCGTCAAGGAGAAGCGTTACCGCCATTCATTGAGCGTGGCGGAGACTGCGGAGATGCTGGCGAAGAAGCATCATGTCGATCCGCAGAAAGCCTACCTGGCCGGACTGCTGCACGATATGGCCAAAAGCTTCAGCGAGGAAGAGAACGATGCCTGGCTGCGCTGTTACGATCCTGAGCAGCTCTCTGCTCCGGCCGGCATCAAGCACGGCTATGTTGCCTGCTACTACCTTCAGCATGTCTGTCTCTTCCGGGATGCGGACATCCTGGAAGCGATCTATCATCATTCCGACGGAGACTGCCGTTCGAAACTGGCACAGATCCTCTATATCGCTGATAAACGGGAACCTTTAAGAGGTCTCGAAGACGGCATCCTGCAGTATGCGGAAAAGGACCTTTACGGGGCCTGCCGCAAACTGAAAGGGAAAGTTGCGGAATACCTGGGAGAAAAGAAATATGACGGAAAACGCTCTTGAGATCATGAAACAGGCGATGGATGAAAAACTGGCGCAGGATATCCGGGTCCTGGATTTCCGCAGCAACAGTCCTTTCGTCGACTACTTCGTGATCTGTACTGCCCGCAATGAAGCGAATGCCGGAGCGATCCTCGATGAGATCGAAGAAAAGCTCTATGAGGCCGGGTATACGGTCGATCATATCGACCGTATGGCCGGCAGCGGCTGGTTCCTGCTGGAAGCAGGGGGCGTACTGGCTCATGTCTTCTGGGGCGGCAGCCGGGAATACTATGGACTGGAGGAATTATGGAAGGATCTGCTTATCTGAGAGATATCGGAAACTATGAGGTCCTGGCCGGATACTATGATGAACTGCTGGGGGATGATGACGGTTTTTCCGCCTGGATGCCCTATCTGCAGGAAAAGCCTCTGGGCTCCGTCCTGGAACTGGCTTCCGGCTCCGGTCTGCTGGCAGCGGAACTGGAGCGGCAGGGCGTACCGGTCGTGGCCAGCGATCTCTCGCCGGCGATGAAGGAAGCGGCCCGCCGCAACGGCTTTCAAGGAGACTACCGTCTGATCGATATGAGTCAGCCGCAGATCGAAGGGAACTTCGATACGGTGCTCTGCTTCTGCGACAGCATCAACTATCTGGAGAAGGAAGAGATCGCCCTGCTGGCGAAAGAAGTCTTCCGGGTCCTGAAACCGGGAGGAAGGTTCCTCTTCGATATGCATGCCGAAGAGAGGCTGCAGGAGTTCCGGGAAGAATATATCGAAGAAGGAACGCTGCAGGACGGTACTGCTTATCAGTGGAGCATCCTTGCCGATGACTATAACCGCACCCTGCATGAGAACTTTGTTTTCTATACCCGGGAAGGGATCGTCCGGGAACAGCACCAGCAGAACGTATTCGTCCTGCCGGAGATCGTAAAGATCTGTGAAGGAGCCGGTTTCCGTGTCCGGCACGAATCCTTTCTGCCGGGAGAAAAAGAATTGCTGATAGGAGAAAAACGATGATCGGGATCATAGCTGCAATGGAACTGGAAGCTGCTGCACTGCAGCGGATCATGGAAGATGCCCACGAGGAAACGATCGACAACAGCCGCTATCTTTTCGGCCGCATCGCCGGGAAGGACTGCGTGGTCGTCCTGGCCGGCATCGGCAAAGTCGCGGCAGCCTACAATACGACAAGACTGATCGAGAAGTTCTCTCCGGAACTGCTGCTGAACGTCGGCGTTGCCGGTTCGCTGCAGCAGGATATCGAAGTCGGCCATATGGTCGTGGCTTCGGAAGTGGCCCAGCATGATCTGACTGTTCCGGGCTGGCCGAAAGGTTTCGGACAGGAGAAGACTTCCTGGAAAACGGATGAAAATGCCTATAGATCTGCGCAGGAGTGCAAATATCCTTTCCCGGTCCATTTCGGTCCGATGGTCTCCGGCGATCTCTTCGTCATGAAAGAAGATGCGCTGCGCATCCTGGAGGATTATCCGGAAGCGCTCTGCGCGGAGATGGAAGCCGGAGCGGTCTGTCAGTGTGCGGCCCTGAGCGGCATTCCCTGTCTGATCCTGCGGGCGATCAGCGATGTGACGGTCACGGAAGGCAATGACGTACAGTTCGATGAATTCGCGCCTTTCGCCGCTGAACACAGCGCTTCCTTTGCCCGTTATTTCCTGGAGGAATACCAATGAAAGACCTGTTTCACTGCCCCTATATCGCCAAACGGGACTGGATCCTCTTTGAAGGTGCGCAGAGCGGACTGAACCAGAAAGAGATGTTGCTGTGTCTCTTGATCGATCTGGCTCAGGAGAAGGGGATCGATCTGGATTACGGCTATCTGGCTTTGAAAAGCGGAATGTCGCATGAGGAGATCGACCGCATCCTCGGTTCGCTGGGTGACAGAGGAAAACTGAAGATCAGTGCTGACGGCGGCAAACTGCACTATGACCTCAGCGGTCTGTTCCGGGAACCGCAGAAGGATCCTTCGGATCTCTTCGGGACCTTTGAAGATGTCTTCGGCAGGCCTCTTTCACCGACGGAGATGGAGAAGCTTTCTGATCTCTCTGCCGCTTACAGTGATCAGGAGATCCTGCAGGCCCTGCGTACAGCCGATGCCTACCGCAAACTGTCGCTGGCCTATGTAGAAGGCATCCTGCGGAAACGTTATGAACAAAAAGGCTGAGCGGATCCTGCAGGAACTGGAGCAGCTTTATCCGGATGCTGCATGCGAGTTGCATTTCAACAATGTGTTTCAGCTGCTCTGTGCGGTGACGCTCAGTGCGCAGACGACCGATGAGAGCGTCAACAGAGTGACCCCGGCGCTCTTCCGCGACTATCCTGATGCGCAGAGCCTGGCAAAAGCTTCACCCTCGGAGATCGAACCCTATATCCGTTCGATCGGTCTTTACCGCAACAAGGCCCGCAATCTGGTCGCCATGGCCGGGAAGATCTGTGAGGAATACGGCGGAGAAGTGCCGAAGAGCCGGGTCGAACTGGAAACGCTGGCCGGCGTCGGACGCAAGACGGCAAGTGTCGTGCTGGCAGTCGGTTTCGGCGAACCGGCACTGGCCGTGGATACCCATGTCGCCAGGGTCTCCCGCAGGCTGGGACTGGCCAAAGAGGAAGATGACGTCCTCGATATCGAAAAAAAGCTGATGCGTGCTTTTCCCAAAGAGAAGTGGGCGAAGGCACATCATCAGCTGTTGTTCTTCGGCAGGTATCTCTGCCGTGCGCAGAGACCGCTCTGTGAGCAGTGTCCCTTGCGGGATCTCTGCCACTACTTATGATACAGACGTTTGGATTGATAGACTGGGCTTTCCGTCAGATGGATGCCCAGTTTTTTAAAGGTCTTGCGGTCGACCTCGGAGAGGATGACCGTGGAATGGGCATCGCAGTCCTTTAACAGCGGCAGGACGCTCATGGCCTGCTGACAGATGTCGGAAGTCGTGGATTCGATCGCCAGAGCGACCAGCACCTCATCGGTATGCAGGCGGGGGTTATGACCTTTTAGGAAGGTCGTCTTCAGTTCCTGGACCGGTTCGATGATGCGGCTGGAAAGCAGGTTGATATCCGGCAGACCGGAAAGGATCTTGAGACAGTTCAGGAGACAGGCACTGCTGGCACCCATCAGCTTGGAAGTCTTGCCGGTGATGATCCTGCCGTCCGGCAGTTCCAGGGAGACGACCGGTTCGCCGGTCTTTTCCGCCAGTTTCTCAGCGACCGGGATGACTTCCCGGTAGTTTTTATCGATACCGGCCTTGGTCATGATCAGTTCGAGTTTGGCGATCGTCTCTTCACTGCTCTCATCACGGCGCAGACGGACCTGTTCGTTGTAGTAGCGGCGGACGATCTCGCGTTTGGCGGCATCCTGGCAGGCTTCATCATCGCTGATGCAGAAACCGACCATGTTGACGCCCATGTCGGTGGGGGAACGGTAGATGGTATCCCCGGTGATCTTCTGTAAAAGGTTGTTCAGGACCGGGAAGACTTCAACGTCCCGGTTATAGTTGACGGCCGTCTTCTGGTAGGCTTCCAGATGGAAGGGGTCGATCATGATGACATCGTTGAGGTCAACGGTAGCGGCTTCATAAGCCAGATTGACCGGATGGTTGAGGGGCAGGTTCCAGATCGGGAAGGTCTCGAACTTGGCGTAGCCGGCCCGGATCCCATGCAGATAATCCTGGTACATCTGAGAGAGGCAGGTCGCCATTTTGCCGCTGCCCGGACCGGGAGCGGTGATGACGACGATCTCTTTCGTTGTCTCGATATATTCGTTCTTGCCGAAACCGTCCTTGGAAAGGATCATATCGACATCATTGGGGTAGTTGTGGATCGGATAGTGATAGGCGACCTTGATCTTCGATCTTTCCAGCGCTCTACGGAGTTTCTGTGCAGCCGGCTGTTTCTGATAGCGGGTGATCACCACACTGCCGACATCCAGTCCGACCGAACGGAAGGCATCGATCAGACGGAACAGATCCTGACTGTAGGTAATGCCGAGATCGCCGCGGACTTTATTCTTTTCGATGTCATCGGCATTGATGACCAGCATCATCTCGACCTTGTCTTTCAGTGCCAGCAGCATCTTGATTTTGGTATCCGGTTCAAAACCGGGAAGTACACGGGAGGCATGATAGTCGTCAAAGAGCTTGCCGCCAAACTCGATATAGAGCTTGTTGAAACGGGAGATGCGGTCAACGATGTTTCTGGACTGCAGATCGATGTATTTCTGACAGTCGAATCCGATTTTGAACATAAGAAAAACCTCCGCGTTTATTATACGCAAGAGGTCTCTGTTTTGTCAGTCTACTTTTCGAATAATTCCCATCGGCGTCTGTTCATGATCCTGCCCCAGCGGGTTGTCTTTCAGGATCGCAACGATGTCGCTGTTGTCGATCGCGGGATCGGAGGATCCCAGGATGTTGCCGCCGAGGTCGTTGATATCAACGATGAAGACCGGGTGACCGATACGCTCGGAGATCTCCTTTGCGACTTCGTTCGGTCTTTCCGGACCTAAGACGACGTAATGGTTGTAGGGCGGGATGGTGTTGGGGGTCGGACCGTCGATCGAGGATGCTTTCGGACCGGCAACGATGTAGAACCATCCTTTGCGGCCGATCAGCTTGCCCAGAGCCCCGGCAGCCGCAGCTGCCAGGATCCGGAAGGTGCCGCATTCCTTGATCGCATAGTGCATCGTTTCCGGGATGCCCAGACCGATGCCGTGCGGGGTCTTGGTCACGAAACGGCTGAGGAACTTGGCCAGAGCGCTGGGCTGGATGGAATCCATCGGGATCGCCCGGCCCTGGGTGCAGGCCACGCACTTCTCCGAGATAAAGACCATATCGCCGTCCTGCAGCAGTTCCTTGGTATATTGGTCGACCAGACCGACAAGATCATCCCCGTCTACGAAGACCTTTGTCTTCACCGGAATGCGTTCATAGTTCCCTTTGGCGGTAGACATCACTTTTTCTTTTACTTTTGCCATAGTTTTCTCCTTAAGGGTTTGTTTTATCTTCGCCATTTTAGCATGTTTCTTGTTTTTCATCGAAAAAACTTCAATTTGGGTAGGAATTTGGCATTTTCCCGGAAAAGATATATTGCACGGGAAAAAAGACCCGGAAAGGAGAAACGATGAGAAAGATACTTATCCTGATGCTCAGTCTGCTGATGTGCCTCTCGACTTTCTCCGTATTTGCGGAAGATACGGATGTGCCGGAGAGCGCGCAGGATACGCAGGAAAGCACGGCCGGCGAAGAAATGCAGGAGCCGGCAGAAGAGACGACAACGACGGATCCGAGCGAAGGAGCGGAGATCCTGATCGAAGCAGAGGAAACGCCTCCGGCGGAGGAAAGGGAGATCCTGCTCGAAGAAACAGAAGCACCGGAAACGAGCGAAGAGCCTGCTGAAGGAACAGAGATCGTGAAGGAAGAAGCCGTTCCTGAAGTGAAGACAGAGACTGCTGAGGAAACGACAGAAACAGAGATCCCGCCGGAAACATCATTGCCGGTCAGCATCGATTATGAGGAACTGCTGAGCCATGACTACGGGGAGATCCTGCAGCGGATCGCTTCCTTCAGCGAAGCAGAACGAAATGTCTTCTACGAAGAGATGCCGTTTTCGGTAAAACTGGAACTGATCCTCCGCAGCAAGGCTTACAGCGCAGAGATGACAGAAGATACAGCACCGCAGTTCACCTATGTCAACGGCCCGCAGAGGCCCATGCTGAAGGCGGCAAAGATCGGCGACCTCAGCGGGTTCCAGTCAGGAGCATTCGAAGAAGGGAAGAATGTCAGTTCTGATGCCAGAAAATATATCTACGGCGGAGACAGGCTGCTCTGGTCCGGCAAGGTCAACGAACAGACCGAACGTTTCCCGATCGAAGGGGATACCTTTACGCTCTGGGCTCCGGAATGGGGCACTTACCTGGGCGAGAAAGTCGGCGCAGAGATCATCATCAAACGTCTGGCCAACGATAACGGCTGGAACTTCCAGTTCTATTCAGCCGGAAAACCGTTCTATCTCTATACCGAGAATGCCAAGCAGGAGATGATCACCGTCCGCTTCTACCGGAATGTCGACACTTCCAAAGCGAAAGCCAACGGGGAACGTCTGAAGCTGCAGACGAAGTTCAAATACCTCCTGTTCGGAGCGATGGGTCTGACCAACGAGACCTTCCAGTCCAGTTCCATCGAATACACCGCTCCCTATAACGAGGATCTGCCGGTCTATTCACCGATGGACCGCTCGGAGATCGAGACATCCAATGAATACGGTCATACCGTCTACTATTCCAACAAGCCTCATTACAATTCTTCCTTCGTCTTCAACGTCAAGGATCTGGATGAGATCAAACTGCTGGTCGGCCATACCGGCAGCGACAACTGGAAAGACGGCGGCGACGGAACGATCCTGTTCACGATCGGTTTCAATGCCTACGACATGATCAAGCAGGGCCACCTGCTGCAGATCGATCCCAACGGCGGCAAATACAGCGGAAGCCTGACTGAGGAAGGCGTGGAAGGACAGACCCTGAACATCCCCGATCCGACCCGCAGCGGCTATACCTTCACCGGCTGGAAGGTGAACGGCGGCAGCATGAAGGAGAAGACTTATACTTTCGCCGACAGCGATGGGAAGATCACGGCACAGTGGGCGCCGCAGAAATATAAGATCACCTATGTCCTGAACGGCGGAAAGAACCATGCCGACAATCCATCCGAATATACCGTGAACGATGCGTTGACCCTGAAAGATCCTTCAAAAGAAGGTCATCGCTTCCTGGGCTGGAAAGAAGGCAAGACGATCCCCAAAGGCTCGACCGGAGACAAGACTTTCACCGCCCAGTGGGAGAGCGAGATCTATCCGATCGAATACATCCTGAACGGTGGCAAGAACGATCCGACGAATCCCACGCAGTACAGACCGACCGAAGAGATCGTACTGAAGGATCCTGCCAGAGCTCACTATGTCTTCAAAGGCTGGAAGGAAGGCAAGACGATCCCCAAGGGATCGACCGGGAAGAAGACCTTTACGGCACAGTGGGAGGCAGAGAAATACCCGATCGAATACATTCTCGGCGGAGGAAACAATCATCCGCAGAACCCTGAAAGCTATACTGTCGAGGATGATCTGAGCATCCTGCCGGCAGAACGCAAGGGCTATCTGTTCAAAGGCTGGAAAGAAGGAGATCATATCATGAAAGGAAGCAGCGGAAAGAAGGCCTTTACCGCAGTCTGGGAAGCGGAAGTCTATCCCATCACCTATGAACTGAAGGGAGGAAAGAACGACCCAAAGAACCCCTCGCAGTACACGATCGAGGAGGAGATCACGATCCTCGATGCCGTGAAGGAACACTATCTGTTCAAGGGCTGGGAAGAAGGAAAGAAGATCCCCAAAGGCTCGAGCGGGAAAAAGACTTTTACAGCTGTCTGGGAAGCCGAAAAGTATCCGATCGAATACATCCTCGAAGGAGGAAGCAACCATCCGCAGAACCCTGCTTCCTACACCTGCGAAGACGAGGTCGTGATCAAAGAAGCGCAGCGCAAAGGCTACAGCTTCCGCGGCTGGAAGGAAGGAGACAGGATCCCGAAGGGCAGCAGCGGAAAGAAGACCTTTACGGCGCAATGGGAAGCAGAAGTCTATCCCATCACTTACGAACTGAAGGGCGGCAGGAACAATCCTCATAACCCTGCAGAATATACGATCGAAGACGAGATCACGATCCTGGACGCGGAAAAGAGGGGATATCTCTTTGAAGGCTGGGAAGAGGGAGATCATATCGCAAAGGGAAGCACCGGTGCCAGGCAGTTTACCGCCTCCTGGAAAGCGGAGATCTATCCGATCAATTATGTGCTTGAAGGCGGCAGCAATCATCCGCAGAATCCGGTGAGTTATACCGTAGAAGATGAGATCAAGATCAAGGATCCGGAACGCAGCGGTTATACCTTCATCGGCTGGAAGGAAGGCAACGAGATCCCGCTCGGCAGCACAGGCGCAAAGACCTTCACTGCGCAATGGAAAGAGATCATCTACGATATCACCTATGACCTGCAGGACAGCGAAGCCTTCCCGGCCGACAACAGCGGCAATCCTGCCCATTACACGATCAAAGACCATGTCCTGCTGAAGGATCCGGTCCGTACCGGTTACCTTTTCAAAGGCTGGGCCGAAGGAAAGGAGATCCCGGCCGGAAGCACCGGAGACAGGCGTTTTACGGCACAGTGGGAAGCGATCCGCTATCCGATCGTCTACGATACCGACGGCGGAGAAAACGATCCTAAGAACCCGCACAGCTATACCGTAGAGGAGGATATCGAGATCCTTGATCCGCACCGCGGCGGACTCATCGTCTTCCACGGCTGGATCAAGGAGGGAAAGATCATCAAAGGCTGGAAGAGGGGAGAGATGACCGGCAAGGTCACCCTGACGGCTTCCTGGATCTCAACCTGCCGCTATGAAGACAAAAACTGCGACGGCGTGGTCAGCTGTGAAGAGCAGCACGGCAGTGGCTGGTACTGGGACAATGCACAGAAAGCCTGCGCCTTCCGTTATCGGGTCGTCGATACCGCTGCCGGGTGGCAGGCGTAAAGGAAGATGTGCTAAGATGTTTCCATGAATTATTATCAGGAAACATCGGAAAAGATCGAAGCTCTTCTCTCGGAAGGAAAGAAGCAGGAAGCTGCCTCCCTGATCCGGGAAGAACTGTCGATGCCCTATATCCCCCGGGAGTTCGAGGAGAAACTGAAAGAGCTGCTGAATACGATCGAGCCGGAAGCGAAGGAGATGCCTGCTCTCAGCGAAGAGAAGATCCTGAACTACCTGCACCGCGATACCGAGAAGCAGCTGATCGCCTGTGAGGCGCTTCCGCAGCTGAATCTGCGCCGGCTGCTGCCGAAACTGCAGGGTTTCCTGCTGATGGAAGACCGTGATCCGCTCGCAAAAGCATTACTGCTGAGAGAACTGATCGCACAGGAGATCTCCGAAGAAGTGGAGACCGAAGTGAACGGAGTCCGTTATACCTTTGTACCGAAATACTGTCTGCTGCCGGAAGAAAGCGACGGCTTTCAGAAAGCGGCAGAGATCCTGAAAGAGAGGTATCTGCAGGATCCGGCAGTACTGCAGCTCTCCCTGCAGCTGCTGCAGGAAACGGTGCTGGCGGCGCTTCCGGTGAATATGGAAGAAGACGACGGAGAGTGGCTGGCAGACGATGTCTGCAGCCGCATCGAAGCAGCATTCGGACGTTAAAAGAAGGCAAGTTCAGCCGGTGTTGTTTTACTGGCATGGACTTGCCTTATCTGTTATAATAGTTTGGACTCATGGGAGGATAATATGTCGGAATTTAAAAAAGTTGAAAATGCCAAAGCCGAGCTTACCGTTACCTGTGACGGTGAACGCTGGCAGAAGGCCCAGGATAAAGCTTTCAAGAAACTTGCCCGCAATCTGACCGTTAAGGGTTTCCGTAAGGGTGCCGCTCCGGTCGCGATCGCCCGCAAGGAGATCAGCGAAGGACAGATCCTGTACACTGCATCGGAAGATGATGATCTGTGGAATGAGATGCTGCGTGAAGGTGTTGAAGAACACAAGGTCGAGATGATCGATACCCCGAAGATCAAGTCTTTTGAAAAGCTGGATAAGGACGCCTTCACGATCGTCTTCGAACTGCCGGTCTATCCGGATGTCGAGATCGAAGACTACAAGGGTCTGGGCTGGAACGAAGAAGAAGCCGTCGTTACGGATGAAGAAGTTCAGCAGCAGATCGACAGTTTCCGCGAAAGCAAGGCGGAGCTGGAACTGAAGGAAGAAGGCAAGGCCGAGAACGGCGATATCGTCGAGATCGACTATGTCGGTACGATCGACGGCGAGACCTTCGACGGCGGTTCTGCCGAGAACTATGAACTGACGCTGGGTTCCGGAAGCTTCATTCCCGGATTCGAAGATCAGCTGATCGGTGTCGGCAGCGAAGAAGAAAAAGACGTCGTCGTCACTTTCCCGGAAGACTACCATGCGACCGAACTGGCCGGCAAGGAAGCAAAGTTCCATGTCACGGTCCACGAAGTCAAGACGAAGGTCCTGCCGGAACTGGAACCGGAACTGATCGATGAACTGCAGATCCCGGATGTTCACGACGAAGCAGCGCTGCGCAAGTATATTTACGACAATATGCTGGAGCAGAAGAAAGAAGAGAACGAACGCAAAGCGCGTAATGAAATGCTGGAGAAGCTTGGCGAAAAGGCCAAGATCGAGATCCCGGACGTACTGATCGTGGAAGAAGCCAAAGGCATGATCAACCAGTATGAGAATCAGTGGCGTCAGCAGATGGGTCAGGACTTCTCCTTCAACAAGGAAATGATGGACAGCCTGATCGACAGCTTCCGCGGCGAAGCCGAGAAGCGTGTCCGCAACGGTCTGATCCTGAAAGAGATCGCCAGAAAAGAGAATGTAGAAGTTTCTGACGAAGAGATCGAAGAAGAATTCAAGAGACTGGCTGAAAGATTCAAGATGGATGTTGAATCGGTCAAGATGTCCTTCCCGGTCGAATTCCTTCGTTCGGATCTGATGGACCGCAAGACCTTTGAGCTCCTGAAGTAATTTCCGATCACGACAAAAAGGCGTTTATCGCCTTTTCCTTTCGAAAGGAGGTTTCTGCTTATGAACCAACAAACACTTCCGCTCTTATGCACCAGAGGGGCTCTGATCTTCCCGGAACAGGAACTGACGGTGGAAGTCGGACGCAGCAGCAGCATCCGTTCCGTAGAACGGGCTCTGCGCGACGACAGTGAGATCTTCGTGACCTCCCAGATCGACCAGAGCGTGGAAGATCCGGGGATCGGTGATGTCTATCGCTGCGGTACGGTCTGCAGCATCAAGAGCTATCGCCGCAAGGATGACCACCTGCGGGTCATCTTCCGCGGTCTGGAAAGAGCCAGATGTCTGGAAGAGAAGATCTCGGAAGATGTCCGGATGGTCAGCATCGAACGTCTGAAGGACTATGTCGTTGACAGTGCGGCGCTTGATATCCTCTTCAAAAAGGCTTTTGCCGAGTTCAATGACTTCATTCAGCAGTATGCCCGGGAAGGCAATCCGGTCAGGCTCCTGGAACAGTTCCGGGCCGGTCTTTCGGCGGCTGCTCTGACCGATTCCTATGCCCAGCTCTATGTCGGTGATCTCAGCGAGAGAGCCAGATACATGGCAGAGCTGAACATCGAGAAGCGTCTGGAGATGATGCTGGAATCCCTGAACCGCAGCCGCGAGATCCAGAAGATCGAAGAAGAGATCAACAACAAAGTCAAGACCAGCATCGAAGAGAACCAGAAGGATTACTACCTGCGTGAAAAGCTCAGAGCCATCAAGGAAGAACTGGATGATGCTCCGGGCAGCGATATCGATGATCTGAAGGAACTGGTCGAGAAGAATCCCTATCCGGAAGCCGTCAAGAATAAGGCCCGGGAAGAATTCCGTCACTATGAGATGCTGCCGCCGAGCAGCGGCGAAGCCGGTGTCATCCGTTCCTATCTGGAGACACTGCTCTATGTCCCGTGGTATCAGCGTTCGGAAGACAACGATGACCTGCAGCTGGCTGAACAGATCCTGGACGAGGATCATTACGGTCTGAAGAAGGTCAAGGAACGTATCCTGGAATATCTGGCGGTCAAGCAGATGACGAACTCTCTGAAGAGCCCGATCATCTGTCTGGTCGGTCCGCCCGGCGTCGGCAAGACCTCGCTGGCCAGATCCGTGGCCAGAGCGCTGGACCGCAGGTTCGTTAAGATCTCTCTGGGCGGCGTACGTGATGAAGCGGAGATCCGCGGTCATCGCCGGACCTACCTCGGCTCCATGCCGGGCAGGATCATCCAGGGCATGAAGCGGGCCGGTACGCTCAATCCGGTCTTCCTGATCGATGAGATCGACAAGATGTCTTCCGACTACAAGGGCGATCCGAGCTCGGCTATGCTGGAAGTACTGGATCCGGAACAGAACTATGCTTTCTCCGATCACTATCTGGAGGAACCCTACGATCTGTCCGACGTCCTCTTCATTGCCACGGCCAACTACATGGAAAGCATCCCCAATGAACTGAAGGACCGTCTGGAGATCATCGAACTCAGTTCCTATACCGAGATCGAGAAGCTGCATATCGCCAGGGAACACCTGATCGGCAAGCAGCTGAAAGCCAACGGCTTAAAACCCTCGCAGTTTCATATCACCGATGAACAACTGCTCTATCTGATCCGCCACTACACAAGAGAAGCCGGTGTCCGTCAGCTGGAAAGAGTCATCGGCAGCCTCTGCCGCAAGAGCGTACTGGCTGTCCTGAAGGAAGGCAAGAAGTCCGTCCGCATCAGCAGGAAGCAGATCCAGAGCTGGCTGGGACACGAGATCTATGAATACGGCACCAAGGAAAAGAAGGATCAGGTCGGCGTCGTGACCGGTCTGGCCTATACTTCCTTCGGCGGCGATATCCTGCCGATCGAAGTCAATTACTTCAAAGGCAGCGGCAAACTGGTCGTGACCGGTCAGCTGGGCGATGTCATGAAGGAATCGACCACGATCGCGCTGGACTACATCAAGGCCAACGCTGAACGTTACGGCATCGATATGGCTTTCTTCAACGAGAACGATATCCATATCCATGTACCGGAAGGGGCGGTCCCGAAGGACGGACCTTCGGCCGGCATCACCCTGACCACCGCTCTGGTCTCGGCGATCACCGGCAGACCGGCCAGAGCCGATCTGGCCATGACCGGCGAGGTCACCCTGCGCGGCAATGTGCTGAACATCGGCGGTCTGCGCGAAAAATCGCTGGCGGCCCATCGTTCCGGGATCAAAACGATCCTGCTGCCCAAGGGCAATCTGAAGGATCTCGACGATATTCCGGATTCCGTGAAGAACGAGATCGAATTCATCCCGATCGAACAGGTCGATCAGGCGATCAAGGCGGCGTTGCGGTAGCGGGCCATGCTGAAGTTTCTGACCAGTGCTGCGGATTCCGCCGGATGGCCGGAGAGCGAAAGGGATGTCCTGCTGGTAGGACGTTCCAATGTCGGCAAATCGACATTCATCAACAAGCTCTATGCGCAGAAAGCAGCCTATGTCGGGAAGACTCCCGGCAAGACCCGTCTCTTGAATTTCTTTGATGCCGGGGACTACCTGCTGGTAGATGCCCCCGGCTACGGCTATGCGAAACGTACGGCCGATGAACAGCTGGCTTACCGGGATATGATGAACGAGTATCTTACGGAAAGGGAAGCGCTGCGCCTGGTCATCCTGCTGGTCGATGCCCGGCATAAGCCTTCCGCTGATGATCTGCAGATGATGGATTATCTGCGGCAAGCGCACCTGCCGGTCAAGGTCATTGCGACAAAAGCGGACAAACTGAAGAATTCGGAGATCCGTCCGGCGATCCGGCAGATCTGCAATTGTCTGCAGATCCCGGAGAATGCGCTGACACTCTCCGATCCGCGCAAGAATGAACTGTACCTGCAGATCCGGGAAGAGATCCTGCAGGCTCTGAGGATCGCCTAGCGATCCTTTTCTCTTGTCTTTTCTCATGTGATTTTCTATAATCTATTCATAAGCGTTGAAGAGAAGGAAGTATCCTTAAGCGGCAAACAGAGATATTCCGGTCGGTGCAAGGAATACAGGCTGAAGGAGAAGGGTCGTCTCGGAGCGGACAGCGGAAAAGGCTGTCCCGTACCCCGCGTTAAGGGAATGAGGCAGGGAGACCTGCGAAATAAGGTGGTAACACGTTGCTGAGACGTCCTTTGGGGACGTTTTTCTTTTTTAGGAGGAGCTGAAGATGCTGGATCAGAAATACGATGCCGGGAAAGTAGAAGCCGGCAAACACGCAAAATGGATCGAGAAGGGGTATTTCACTGCAAAGGGCGATCCGGATAAGAAACCTTATACGATCGTCATTCCGCCGCCGAACGTCACCGGAAAACTGCACCTGGGACATGCCTTCGATACGGCGATCCAGGACAGTCTGTGCCGTTATCACCGGCTGAAAGGGGAAGATGTCCTCTATCTGCCGGGCATGGACCATGCCGGTATCGCTACCCAGGCAAAAGTCGATGCCAGACTGAAGGAACAGGGAATATCAAGATACGATATCGGTAGAGAAGCCTTCCTGCAGAAAGCCTGGGAATGGAAATCGGAGTATGCCGATACCATCCACAAACAGTGGGAGAAGCTCGGACTGTCGGTAGACTACACCCGGGAACGTTTTACCCTGGATGAGGGCCTTTCGGCTGCCGTTAAGGAAGTCTTCGTCCGTTACTACAAGGAAGGGCTGATCTATCAGGGAAAACGGATCATCAACTGGGATCCGGAAGCGAAGACCGCCCTCTCCAATATCGAAGTCATCCATAAGGAAGTAGAAGGCAGGATGTACTACTTCCGCTATCATCTGACGGACAGCGATGAGACCTTTGATGTCGCTACGACCCGTCCGGAAACGATGTTCGGCGACGTCTGCGTCGTCGTCCATCCGAAGGATGAGAAACTCAATCACCTGATCGGAAAACAGTGCATCAACCCGGCCAACGGCGATGTTCTGCCGATCATCGGCGACGAATATATCGAGATCGGTTTCGGTACCGGCGCCATGAAGTGCACTCCGGCTCATGACCCCAACGACTACGAGATCGCTCTGCGTCACGGCCTCCCGATGCCGATCTGCATGAACGAAGACGGCACCATGAATGAGCTCTGCGGAGAATACGAAGGTCTCGACCGTTTCGAATGCCGCAAGCGTCTGACGGCTCGTATCGAAAGCGAAGGAAACTTCGTCAAGGAAGAGAAGATCGTTCATAATGTCGGTCACTCCGAACGGACCGGTGTCATGGTCGAACCCTATCTCTCCAAGCAGTGGTTCGTCAGGATGAAGCCTCTGGCCGAAGATGTGCTGGCTCACCAGCAGGATCCGGAAACGAAGATGAACTTCTATCCGCCGCGCTTTGAACATACCTTTGCCCAGTGGCTGGAAAACATCGAAGACTGGTGCATCTCCCGTCAGCTCTGGTGGGGACACCGGATCCCGGTCTATTACCACAAGGAGACCGGTGAGATCTACTGTGAAGTTGAACCGCCGAAGGATATCGAGAACTGGACACAGGATGAAGACGTCCTGGATACCTGGTTCTCCAGTGCGCTCTGGCCGTTCTCCACGCTGGGCTGGCCGGATGAAGATGCACCGGATCTGAAGCGTTACTTCCCGACTTCGACGATGGGCACCGGCTACGATATCCTCTTCTTCTGGGTCGCCCGGATGGCTTTCTCGGCCCGTCACTTCATGAAGGACATCCCCTTTAAGGATGTCGTTCTGCACGGTCTGATCCGTGATGAACAAGGCCGCAAGATGTCCAAATCTCTGGGCAACGGCATCGACCCGATGGATGTCATCGATCAGTACGGCTGCGATTCCCTGCGTTTCTTCCTGCTGACGAACTCCACCCCGGGCTTAGACATGAACTACAGCACCGAGAAGATCGAAGCCTCCTGGAACTTCATCAACAAGCTCTGGAACGCTGCCAGATACGTCCTGCTGAACCTGCCGGAGGGATTTGAAAGAAAGACTCCGGAACCGCACAATCCGATCGATCACTGGATCCTGCGCCGTCTCAATGAAACGATGGCTTCCGCTGCCGCCAACATCGAACGCTATGAACTGGCGATGGCCGGCAATGAGCTCTACCGTTTCGTCTGGGAAGACTTCTGCTCCAGCTATATCGAATTCACCAAGTCTGCACTGAACGGAGAGGATGAAGTCCGCCGCGAAGAAACGAGACAGATGCTGGCGTATCTGCTGGAAGCGATCGTCTGCCTGCTGTCTCCCTATATCCCCTTTGTGACGGAAGAACTGTATCAGGCTCTTAATGGCGAAGAGACTTCCGTCAACGAAGCACGCTGGCCGGAAGCCATCGCTTACGATAAGGAGAAAGCGGATGCAGTCGAGATCCTGATCGAGATCATCCGGGAGACCCGTGCTCTGCGCAGTGAGAACGATCTGAAACCTTCCCGGAAACTGGAAGCAGTCTATGAAGGCAAACTGAAGATCGATGAGAGCCTGCAGGCCATCCTGACCGATATGTGCAAGCTGCAGATCATTGAGAAGCTGGAAGGGGAGACGATGGTCCGTCCGCTCAAAGACGGCAGTCTGTCGTTCCGCCTGGCTGATATCGTCGACAAGGAAGCAGAACTGGCCAAGATCGAAAAGGAACTGCAGAGACTGCAGAAAGAGATCGCCCGTTCCCGCGGCATCCTCTCCAATCCGGGATTCCTGGCCAAGGCACCGGAAGCCAAGATCAACGAAGAAAAAGAAAAACAGGCCTCTTATGAGAGCGCATATGCTACACTTTTGAATAAGAAGAAGGAACTGGCTTCCTAGGGGGTGAATATGAAAAAAGGAACGAAACTGCTGCTGGCCTCCGGAGCTGCGGCGCTGGGTGCGCACGGAGTCCTGACAGCACAGTGTGAAACGGTATTCCGCAAAGCCTTTATCGCGGACAGAACGCTGGGCGAGCGGGATGTGATCGATTTCCTGCCGACCGAGGAACTGAAAGAGAGATATCTCGACGAAGCCGATGAACAGATCGAATGGTTCCGTTCTTCCCGTGTCGAAGAACTGGAGATGCGTTCCTTTGACGGTCTGTTCCTGAATGCGGTCTCTGTCAGCAATCACGGCAAGGAAGCACCGGTGATCATCCTGATCCACGGCTACAATGCCGACCGTTACTGTCTGCTGAAGCAGGCTTATGAATTCGACAAACTGGGCTACAACCTGCTGATGCCGGATGAAAGAGGTTACGGCAAATCCGAAGGCAAATACGTTACCTTCGGCCAGAAAGAGAGCCTCGATATCCTGCAGTGGATCGATCTCTTGATCAAACGCGATCCGGAAGTGAAGATCGGACTGTACGGCGTATCGATGGGTGCCGAAGCGCTGATGTGCGCTGCCGGCAGCAAGCTCCCGCAGAATGTCCGTTTCCTGATCGAGGAAGCCGGCTACAGCGATGCCTCGACGGTGATCGCCTCCGTATTGCGGAAAAAGAATATCGCGGCAAGTCTGCTGATGCCGTATCTGGAAAGAAAAGTGAAGAACGTGCTGGGCTTCTCGCTGAAGGAAGTCTCTGCCGTCAATGCCCTGAAACAGAATGAAGTGCCGATCTGCTTCATCCATTCCGAAACGGATGACGTCGTTCCTCCGGAACATGCCCGTTATCTCTATACGGCCAATAAGGGCAAGAAGTATTTCTATCCGCTGGAAGATGCTCCGCATGCCTACGGCTGCTATACAGAAGGTTATTTCAAGACGCTGCAGGGATTCATTGAACGCAGCTGCAATTGACATTTTTCCTTCAGTATCTATAATTAAATTCAGAAAACTCTGAACAAGACAGGGCACCGGAATCCCGCCTGAAGAGAGGCTGCGCTGGGTGAAAGCAGCTGACGCGATCCGGAACGCTACCCCTTGCGAGTGCTCCCAATACGAGCCGTATCCCGCGTTAAGGGCAATAAGCAGAAAAGAGGTGGTACCTCGTTGTAATGACGACCTTGGGACCGCCTTTTCTTATTTGAGGAGGACGTATGATCAACATTAAAGAAGATCCCAAACTGAATGTACTGAACCACAGCTGTGCTCACCTGCTGGCACAGGCTGTCAGCCACCTCTATCCGCATGCCAAGTTCTGGGTCGGACCGGTCATCGAGGAAGGTTTCTACTACGATATGGACCTGGGCGATCAGGTTATCTCGGAAGATGATCTGTCGGCTATCGAGAAAGAAATGAAGAAGTGCGCGAAATCCGCAAAACGGATCGTCCGTCAGGAGATCAGCAAGGAAGAAGCTTTCGAACGCTTCGCCGATGATCCCTACAAGGTCGACCTGATCAGCCGGATGGATGAGAACGAGACGGTCATCTCCTGCTATACGCAGGGTGATTTCACCGATCTCTGCCGCGGTCCGCACGTAGAGAACACCAAGGAGATGAAGTACTTCAAGCTCCTGAAAGTCTCCGGCGCCTACTGGAAAGGCGATGCTAAGAATAAGATGCTGCAGCGTGTCTACGGTATCTGCTTCGAGACTCAGGAAGATCTGGATGCCCATCTGGCTCTGCTGGAAGAAGCGAAGAACAGAGACCACCGCAAGATCGGCAAAGAGATGAACCTGTTCATGTTTACGGACATCGTCGGCAGAGGTCTGCCGATGTTCCTGCCGGATGGATTCACCGTCCGCCGTCTGCTTTCCGACTACATCATGAACAAGGAGATCGACCGGGGCTATCTGCACGTCATGACGCCTTCGATCGCGACCGTCGATCTTTACAAGCGCAGCGGTCACTGGGACCACTACAAGGATGACATGTTCCCGGCAATGGAACTGGACAATGAAGCCTTCGTCCTGCGTCCGATGAACTGCCCGCATCATATGATGATGTACCGCAACTCCCTGCATTCCTACCGTGATCTGCCGATCCGTATCGCCGAGATCGCCAATGACTTCCGTTTCGAAGCCAGCGGTGCAGTTACCGGTATCGAAAGAACGAGAGCATTCACCCAGAATGACTCCCATATCTTCTGCACACCTGCCCAGATCAAGGCAGAATTCAAGGGCGTCGTCGATCTGATCCTCGATGTCTACAAGGACTTCGGTTTCAAGGACTATGCCTTCCGTCTCAGCCTGCGTGATCCGGAAGATACTGAAAAGTACTTCGGCAACGATGAACTCTGGGAAGAGAGCGAAAAGATGCTGCGCGAAGTCCTGGATGAACTGGGACTGCCGTATTACGAGGCGAAAGGGGAAGCAGCCTTCTACGGTCCGAAGCTGGACGTTCAGGTCCGTTCCGCGATCGGCCACGATGTAACGCTTTCCACGGTCCAGCTGGACTATCAGCTGCCGGTCCGCTTCGAACTGACCTATATCGATGAGAACGGCGAGAAACAGCGTCCGGTCGTCATCCATCGCGCGATCCTGGGTTCGCTCGACCGTTTCATGGCTTTCCTGATCGAAGAGACCAAAGGCAACTTCCCGCTCTGGCTGGCTCCGCATCAGATCGAGATCATCCCGGTCCATCACGAACATCATCTCGCTTATGCCGAAGAAGTCGCGGAACTCTTCCATCAGAACGGTTTCCGGGTCCATGTCGATGCCCGCAATGAGAAACTGGGCTTCCGGATCCGTGAAGCACAGACGAAGCGCATCCCCGTACAGTTCGTCGTCGGGGAAGGAGAGATCGCTGACCGCAGTGTAAACGTCCGCCGTTACGGACAGAAAGCTTCCGGGACACTTCCGCTTGAAGAAGCGTTAAAGCAGCTGAAGGAAGAAGTCGACGAAAAACGCTATGCGCAGTAAGATCCTGCTCCTGCTGGGATTGTTGCTGGCGCTGTGCGGCTGCAAGCCGGCCGGAGCATCACAGCCGGCCGAGAACAGTCAGCTGCTCTATGTCGTCGACAGCAATGCCGCCTACGCCTTCCTGAACTTCGAAGAACCCAACATCACCGTCTACATCGTTCCGGCTAAAGATGCCGTCAGCGCCCTGCATAACCACAGCGCCGACGTCGTCGTCTGCGATCTGAAAGACGGCATGTCGACCGTGAACACCGATCAGTATCGTCTTTTAGGCGTACTGGGCTGGGGCAGCGGCAAGGTCGTCAGTGAACATTCGAGAGCGGATTCGATGACCGCTTCGAACGATATGCGTTCCCTGCTGGAACTCCTGGAAGAAGATCTGGGAGATATCGAAGTCTTCTATTTCAACAGTATGGAAGCTGCCTATCAGGCTTATCTGGCCGGTGAGACCGACAGTGTGCTTCTGAGCGTACCCTATATCCATCGTCTGGAGAATGCCCTGAAAGAGGAAACAGCCGAAACAGAGCAGCCGGAAGAACCGGAAGAAGAACCGGCAGAACCGGAAACGAAACTGGAAACGCTCTATGATCTCTCGACCCTCTATAAGGACCGTTACGGTACGACCTGCCCGCGGATCGCTGTCTTCATCAAGAAGGAACTGATCGACGCAGACCCGCAGACGGCAGCTGCCCAGACCAATCTGATCCGTCAGTCCGTCAATTCGACCAGTTCCTCGGAATCCGCTCTTTTAGAGAAACTCTCCGGCCGTGATCTCAGCAGTTACGGACCTTATACTGCCGAAGAGATCGCCGCCTTCTATGCAGACCTGGGATTGAACTTCCGCAGCGCTGTCGACTGTCACAGCGAACTGGAGACTTATCTCGGCCTCCTGGACCTCCCGTTCAACGAACAGTTTTATGTAAAGTAAAAGCGATGTGCATTGCACATCGCTTCAGCCTGTTGACAAAGTCGGCTTTGGCCGACTTTGTCATTGTATGCATTTTCTGATTACCACTTTTGCACCTTATAAGCACTAATAATGGGATCTAACCATCATATTCCCTTGGTATACGCATTGTTTCTCCCACTT
>JAFWEP010000018.1 GCA_017512885.1 Erysipelotrichaceae bacterium | reverse complement strand
TTCTTAAATGAAAATTGACGTTTGTTTTTGAGTTCGTTACTTATCCAGTTTTCAAAGATCGATCGCATCGATTGGGAAGTTCTTTCTCAAACGGTGCTTTACTATACTAGCACTTCATGGAGGAGGAGTCAAGGGGGAATTTGCGTAATTTTTCGATCTTTCGGAGGAAAGATCTTACGCTGTCCTTGTATGTCCTCAACTACACAGGGTGCGTGTTTATAGTACCATAAATCCAATGAAATGCAAGACATAGTTTTACGAATTTTTAAAAAAACGAACAGTTCCTAACTGTTCGCCGGCTGTTCCTCTTCCTGTCCGGAGATCATCCGGAAATAACGGATCAGATAATCATTTATATAAGAGAAAGAGAACGGTCTGCGGTGCTCTTCGATCTCTTTCAGCAGGCACTGCAGCTCCCCTTCTACCTTCTCGCGGATCTCTTTCGGATAATGCATCTTCTCCGCATGCATGGCATATTCATTCTCATCCAGGATCTCATAGCTGTCATCCGGGAAGACCTTCACATCCAGATCATAATCGATGTTCTTGATCGCTTCCCCGTCGTAAACGCTGGGCGAAGCCAGATTGACATAATAATAGATGCCGCCCTTGCGGATCATTGAGATCACGTTGTACCAGCGATGTTTATAGAAGAAACAGATCGCCGGCTCTTTGGTCAGCCAGCGTCTGCCGTCACTCTCCACGACCCAGGTGTGATCGGTAACGATCACATAGAAATCCTCCTGCACATCGATCACGTAACCCATCGACCAGACGCGGTGTACGCTGCCGTCATGTTTAAAGGATTCGATATAGACATTTTCGCCGATCTTCAGGTCCATAAACATTATTATAGACAAAAGTCATCCGACTGGCTATGAAAAGAGGATGCACAGGCATCCTCTTACGCAAACTGTTTGCGGAAACGGCTCAGCAGCAGCGGAATGACGATCATCAGCATCACCGCCGTTGCCAGCAGATACGGAAGGTTATAGGCAAGCGAATTGGCCCAAGCTGCAGCCGAACCGGAAGCTTCTCCGTCCGGAAACCAGTAGTAGGCTCCGGCGACCAGGATCGAAGCGATGCGGATCAGGTTCGCCAGGACGATCCCTGCTTCTGCTTTCCAGACCGACTTGTTTCCATGCCAGAAGATCGAAGCGATCCCCAGGATGCCGGAAGGCACGACATAGTCCAGCAGAGCCTCCATAAAGGAGATCGGCGGATAGTTCAGTCCCATGAAGGTCGTGAGGACCCACCACAGGATACCGGTCAGGACGCCGTCCAATGCTCCCAGATGGAAAGCAGCCAGCACGACCGGGATGGTCGCGATGTTGACGGAACCACCCTGCGGCATGTTCAGGAACGGCAGCATCTCCTTGAAATAGTCAAGGGCGATCGCCAGTGCGGTGTAGAGCGCGATGAGTACGATCCGTTGTGTAGCAGTTTTCTTCATAAAAAAGCACCTCTTTCAAGGCGTAGGCGAAAATAGTGCTCCCTACGCTAGCATAACCTAGATCAGGTCAAAGGGTATGTTCTCAGTCCATCGGACACCCCTGCGTTATCACTATATCATGTTTCTTCCTTTTCGCAAAAGGATTCGTATAATGAAAGATATGAAAAAGGAATATGAACTGCTGATCAGCCAGCTCAAAGGTTTCCTGGAAGAAGAGGATCTGCTGGCTGCCCTGTGCAACGGTTGTGCCCTGCTGAAGGAAGAGGTCAGCGATCTGAACTGGGTCGGTTTCTATTTCGCCAGAGAGAAAGATCTCGTTCTCGGTCCCTTTGCCGGAAAAGTCGCCTGCACCCATATCGCCTACGGCAAAGGCGTCTGCGGAACGGCTTATGAGAAGCAGGAGACGCTGCTCGTCAGAGATGTCCATGAATTCCCCGGGCACATCGCCTGCGATTCCGCCTCCAACAGCGAGATCGTCGTACCGTTAAAAGAAAAGATCGGGGTCTTCGACATCGATTCACCGCTGACTGCCCGTTTCGGAGAAGAAGAAAAGCAGCTGTTTGAAACAGCTGCCGAACTGTTCTCTGTCAGGATCCTGCAGGGAGAGCGCACCTTCTGAGTTCAGAAGGTGTTTTTCTTCTGGGGATAGAGCGGCGAACGTTCGCGGAAGAACTCGACGCCGGTATCCACGGCGGTATCGATCCGGATCAGTTTCCCCTCTCCTTTATAGAGCGGACATTTTCGGACCTGTCCCCTTTCTTCCAGACGGCGGCCGATCGCCGCAAAGCATCCGTCTTGGGAATCGATATCGAGATCAAGGAATTTCTGCCAGTGCGGCTGCGGCTGTGAGACCGCCGAACCCTGCAGGATGACCGGACGGGCTTCCGCACGGTATTCCGCCAGATGCAGGGCGGTCATATTCTCATAGGATACGCCGGCCAGGAAACAGTAAGCTCTCAGTTCGTAAAGCCTTCCCAGCAGCGAATCCTCCCCCAGTGAGAAGGACAGCGAGCTCTCCGCGGTCAGGATCCGGGCCATCCGTCCCACCGCTACGAATCCGTTGACCGGATGCCGCGAGACATAGCTGCGCTCACGCCGGCGCAGATTGTCGACAGCCCGGGACATGTGATAGGTCTCGGTATGACGGGGATCATAGGCCGGCAGTTCCTGACGGAACTTTTCCATCTTTTCCAGAGGAACGGACGGATGTTCAAAATAGGAAGGTTCTCCGCGGTCGGCTGCCTGCAGCGGCATGATCAGCGTTCCGTGATAGCCGATCGTTTCCAGCAGAGCATCATTAAAAGTCTCCGCTCCGCCCAGGATATAGCCGAAGGAAGACAGGGCACTGTGTACGATCAGGGTCATTCCGCTGCGGATGCCCAGATCCTGAAAGATCTCGATCAGATCGTCTTTGCTGAGGATGTTCTGCAGTGTGTTCATAAATAGTTAGGAAGACCCGCCTCAGCGGGTCATCTTTTTTCAGGCAAATCTCTTCATCAGGTAAATGAAGACGCAGGCACCGGCGACAGCCACGATGAGCTCACCGATGAAGCTGTAAGCGCCCAGCCCGATCAGGCCGAAAAGGAAATGGCCTACAAAGGAACCGACGATACCGATGACGATATTGCCGACCAGAGAAGAACTGTTCCCTTTCATCAGCAGTGACGCCAGATACCCGGCGACCAGGCCAAGGATGATCGTTCTGATTAACCAATACATGATGTCACCTCCCGAGAAGTATTATATCACTTTCCGGAAAAATGCGCGCCTTGCGCATTTGCAGGGCGCTCATTATAATGTCATTGTGAAAATGAAACAGAAAGTATCGACATTATTGCTGCTTCCGCTGCTGCTGCTGATGACATCCTGTCTGAAGTTCCATGAGGATGTCCGCGTCAGCAAGGAAGCTGCTGTAGAAGTGTCCGGCAGTTTTTACCTTTCCGAAAGCGTCCTGGCAGACAGTACCGCCAGAGACCAGTTCGGCCGCTACTATGACCTGTCCCGGCTCACCGAGACCGAAGACAGTTCGCAGCTGATCGAAGGGAATGCCTACAGCGGATTCCGCTATCAGGCGGAACCTTCCGCCTATACCGCGGAAAAGAACGGTTCCGAGATGACCCTTCGCTTTTCCATCCCCGCTTTCGATGATGCGCAGTTCGATCTGGATGTCCTGGGCGGCGATGATGATCTGAGCGCACTCAAAGACTACGGCGTCGAAACGACGATCACGGTCGAGATGCCCGGAAAGATCCTCTCGGCTACGGCCGGTGAATTCGAAGGCAAGACCCTGACGATCGATCTGCTGCAGACCAACGGCACGGAGGTCGAAGTCGTTTCCCGCATCGAAAACAAGGCCGTGGAGGCGGCCATCGCCGTCGGCGGGATCGCTGTCCTCGCTCTATTGGCCTATCCCCTGCTCAGAAAATAAAAGACAGCTAAAGCTGTCGGTAGAAATCATAGGACCGTAAACGGGTATCGGCATGCCGTTTCAGGAAGTCGATATAACGGTCCCAGTCTTCCAGTGTATAGTCTTCCGGGATCCGGAGGACTTTTTCTTTGCCGGCGATCTCCAGATAGCGGATCCGGCGCAGTTCCGGCAGGTCGCAGCGTTCCGCTTCGGTGACATGTTCCGCGCAAAGGAAGCCGCCCTTCTGTACGGAGAAGCCCTGCACGGTGCTCTTGCCGCAGACGACGCAGCCGTCGGTATAAGGAGCGATGCCGGCATAGTGCAAAAGCCGGCTGGTCAGGAAACAGCCCAGCAGCGCTTCCTTTTGTTTGTCATAATTCTCCAGCACAAAAAGCAGATCTTCATAGACATCCGCTGTCTCTTCCGGACGCAGCCGGCTGACCATCTCGGTCAGCACGTTCTTGAAGCTCAGTTCCTTCAGATCGCTGCTGTAGTAGCTCTTCAGCAGTTCTTTCTGCTGGAGGGTGAAGATCGTTTTCCCTTCCTTGTAGTCAAAGAGGAAACGGCAGCGGCAGAGCGGCATCAGCCGGTTTTTGGCCGAAAGCTTCGCGGAGCCTTTGGCGACAAAAGAAAGGTAGCCGGCCTCCTTGGTCAGCACCTGTGCCAGCGTACCTGTTTCTCCGTAAGGTGACAGGGACAGGATGATCCCTTCCAGTTTATCCTTCATCGTTTCCGGTCATGTATCCCAGATCGAAAAGTCTCCGGGATTTGTTCAGCCAGTCTTCTTCGACCCGGACGAAGAGCGAGAGATTGACTTTCTTGCCCAGCCACTCCGCGATCTCACGGCTGGCCAGCGAATTGATCTTCTGCAGCATCTTCCCCTTCTGGCCGATGATGATGCCTTTGTGGCTCTCCTTGCCGCAGACGATGACCGCTTCGATATTCATCCGCTTTTCCGTTTCCTTCATCCGTTCGACGAAGACCGCCGTCAGATGCGGCACTTCCTTCTCGCAGCAGATCAGGATCTTCTCGCGGATGATCTCGGCGATGCGGAAATCCATCGTCGCTGAGGTGTTCTGATCCTGCGGATAGTAGAGGACACCGTCCTGCAGATACGGCAGGGTCGTCTTCAGCAGTTCTTCCAGGTTCTCTTCCTTTAAAGCAGAGATCGGAATGATCTCGGCAAAATCGTAATGCGTTGCCGCATAGGTCGTACGGGAAAGCAGTTCTTCCTTGCTGAGGGCATCGATCTTGTTCAGCAGCAGGAAGACCGGAGCCTTGTCTTTGATCTTCTTTAAGATGCGGTCGTCTTCTTCGTGCAGTCCGTTGCGGGCATCGCAGATGTAATAGATGACATCGACCCCTTCAGCCTGCGAGAGTGCTTCCCGGTTCATGTAGGAGCCTAATACGGTCTTGGCTTCATGGATGCCGGGCGTATCCAGAAAGACGATCTGCAGGTCCTCCCGGTTCAGGATGCCGGAGATCGTATTGCGGGTCGTTTCCGCCTTATAGGAAGTGATCGCGATCTTCTCCTTGATCAGGGCATTGATCAGGGTCGATTTGCCGGCATTCGGCCGGCCCAGGATCGCTACGAAACCGCTGCGCATCAAAGATCCTCCGGACCGAACATCATCGGCAGCAGTTCCTGGATATTCGTCTCTTTGTATTCCCGGTGATTGCAGAGGATGATCGGGGTATCCGGCAGCAAGAGCTCGCTCAGCACCTGGCGGCAGATGCCGCAGGGAGCAGCCAGCTTCTCGCCGTCAGAGACGATCGCCAACGCTTCGATGTCCTTCTGCCGGACGCCGTTGGCATAGGCAGCGAAAACGGCCGTTCTTTCCCCGCAGTTCGTTGCACCGTAAGAGGCATTCTCGATATTGGCACCCTTATAGACCGTTCCGTCTTTGGTCAGCAGCGCTGCGCCGACATGATAGTTCGAATAAGGGGCATAGGCATTCTTCATCGCTTCAAAAGCTTTTTCAACAAGTTCCTGATGTGTCATAGTCTTTCTCCTGTGTATTTGATAAGGATCAGCAGAGCCTGCAGGGCGGCATAGAGGGATGCCAGCAGAACGGCTCCGGCACTGAGATCCTTGACCTGTCCGATCTTTTCGTCATACTGCGGGTGCAGGGCATCGCAGAGCTTTTCGATCGCCGTATTGAATGTTTCACTGATCAGCACCAGCGCGATGCAGAGCAGGAAGGTCTTCCAGTCCTCAAAGGAAAGCTTCAGAAAGATCCCGGCCAGCAGTGCAGCGACAGCCAGCAGATACTGGATACGCACGGAACGATGCTGCAGCGAGGTCGTGATCCCCCGCCAGGCATCGGCGAATTTCTTCAACGCAGATCTCCCAGGATCTGCTTCTGCAGGGAGAACATCTCTTCTTCCTGCTCCGGGGTCTGATGATCATAGCCCAGGCAGTGCAGCAGCCCATGGACGAAAAGGAAAAGGAACTCCCGTTTCACACTGTGACCGTAATCACGGGCCTGTGTATGTACCCGGTTGACATTGATGAAGATATCGCCCAGATCGATCTCCTCTTCCGGGATCGCGAAGCCTTCATCCAGATCGTTGATGGCGAAGGAGATGACGTCCGTCACCCGGTCGATCCCCCGGTAGTCCCGGTTCAGACGATGGATGCTGACGGGGCCGACCAGAGTCAGGGAGATCACATAGTCCTCCTTCTTCTGCAGCAGCTGCAGGGTCTTGCGGAGATACTCTTCACAGAGCGGAAAATACTCGTCCAGTTCATGATGTCTGGTTTTGTTGCGGATCTGTACATTCATGAAACCATTATAGCATTTTCTCGTCTGTTTCCCTAAAATGGAGTCATGGAAATGCGCTGTCCGGTCTGCGGCGAGACCCTCTCTCTGACCGCCAAAAGCTATCTCTGCCGGAACCGTCATACTTTTGACCTGTCCGCCAGCGGCTACACCAATCTCTCGCGGAGGCCGAACATCTCCGGCGATAATGCGGAGATGGCAGCCGCCCGTTACCGTTTCCTGCAGAAGGATCATTACCGTTTCCTGAAAGAGAAGATCCGGGAGACGGCCGTCTCCTGCGGTGCTGCGCACTGCGTCGATCTGGCCTGCGGGGAAGGCTACTATACCTCTGTCCTGCCGGGAGAAAGGATCGGTGTCGATCTGTCCTCAGCCTCTCTGCGGAAAGCCGCAAAACGCGATCCCGAAGGACGCTACTTCCTGGCTTCGATCTTTTCCCTGCCCTTGTTCGATGCTGAAAGTGATTTCGTACTGACCTGCTTTGCCCCCAGGGCCGATGCCGAGATCTTCCGGATCCTGCAGGAAGGAGGCTCCTTCCTCTTCGTACTGCCGGCTGCCGATCATCTCTGGGAACTGAAGGAAGTCCTCTACCCTTCCGTCTACCCCAACAAGGATCAGCCGCAGACGCCGGAGGGATTTACGCTGGTGAAACATGAGCTCATCTCCGAGAGTTCTCTGCTGCAGAAAGAAGAACTGCAGGATCTCTTCCTGATGACCCCTTATGCCTATCACACTCCCCGGGAGGCAAAAGAAAAGCTCTTCGCACTGGAAGAGCTGAGAGTACGTTTTTCGTTTTCGCTGTATCTCTATCAGAAATCCTCATCCACAGGTTCTTCGCTGACCGGTTCGGCCGAAGTGCTCTCTTCCCAGGGACAGGCAGAGGTATAACCGCTCTCGGTCACTTCGTCGAAGTAGAGACAGAGCTCGCTGTCGGTACCCAGACCGGAAACTATCGTATAGTAACGGGAAAGATATTTCAGTCCGTAACTGCCGGCAAAGATATAGTTGCCGTCACGCATGATGATCTCCAGATTGTTTTCGTCATAGGTGAAGGGATAGCGGTGGATCTCGCTGATCTCATTGATAGCGTCCGCATCCAGATCCCGGAAACCATGCAGCAGTTCGCTGCGCTGTTCTGCCGTAAAGCCTTCGATCAGCGGCACCTGATAGATCAGATAGATGCTGTCGAGATCGAGCTCGATGCTGCTGTCATCATCCAGCCACAGCATCGTCTTTCCTTCATCGGAATAATAACCCAGAGCCTTCTTCTCTTTGACCGTGACCGCGATGATGCGGTCGTTTTTCTTTCGCACCTCCGCGCTCTGAATGAGAGGATGCTCCTGCAGCAGTTTCTCAGCTTTTGCCGGATTGAGCAGCAGGTAGCGGTCGTTGGTGCTGATCCCGGAGGCATCGATGATATCTTTCTCTTTGAGATAGATATTGCCGTCAACGGTGACTGCAAAGACATGGGACTGTTCAGAACGGAAATAAAGGAAAAGGATGATGCAGAGCGCACTGAAAACACCGAGCAGGAAGAGACGGTGTTTGGTGGTCACGAAGCGGTTGCGCGTACGCGCATCCTTCCGCTTGTTGATATAGTAGTTGTTCTGCAGGAGTTCTTCCTTCTTTTCCTTATCTAACAATTGAAAAGCTCCACTTCCCGGTGCAGACGCACCCCATAGGTCTCCTCGACCTTATCGATGATCATTTCGGTCACGGTCAGGAAATCATCCGCCGTAGCCGAACCGACATTCAGGATGAAGTTCGGATGTTTCTCGGATACACGGATCCCGTTCAGCTGGTAGCCGCGCATGCCGACACCGTCGATCAGACGCCAGGCAAAGTCCCCTTCCGGATTGCGGAAACAGCTGCCGGCACTGGGTTTGTCCAGAGGCTGCGTTTCCTTTCTGCGCTGCAGACGGTCATCGATCAGCTTCAGGACGCTCTCCCGGTCGGAAACTTCCACTTTCAGTTTCCCGCCCAGGATGATCCAGTTGCGGTGCTGCTGGAAGACGGAGGTACGGTAGGCAAAGCCCAGTTCCTCTTTCTTCAGCCAGACATCCTGATCGCCCTGCAGGACATGGACCTCTTCGGTGATATCCTGCATGCAGCGCTTATAGGCGCCGGCATTCATATAGATCAGTCCGCCGATGCAGCCGGGGATCCCGGAAGCAAATTCCAGGCCGGACAGGCCCTGTGCAGCCAGTACCCGGGCCAGACGGACCGCAGAAGCGCCGGCTTCCACTTCGATCACCCCGTCGTGGAAGGTATAGCCGTTCATCAGGTTCATGCGGATGACGCAGCCGTGAAACGGCGCCTCCCCGCAGACCAGGTTGGAACCGTTGCCCAGGATCTTGTAAGGGATCTCTTTCTCGCGCAGATAGCGCAGGATCAGCAGCAGACGGTCTGTATCATAAGGAGAGACCAGATAATCGATCGGTCCGCCGATGCGGATGGTCGTAATGTCCCGGAAGGAAGCGTCCGTACGCAGTTCTCCATGGGTAGAAAGGAAGTTCACGACTTCTCTGTTCATAATTTCTCGATCCTTTCCACGATATCCTCGATGACATGAGGATTCGCCATAGCGGCTGCGTTTTTGCGCAGATCGTTCAGTTTCTCTTCATCATTCAGCAGTTCATAGACGGTCTCGGACAGTTTCTCAGCCTGCAGCTGCTTCTCTTCGATCAGGACAGCAGCGCCGTTGTCGCTCAGGGCCCGGGCATTGTAATACTGATGATTGTTCGGTACATAAGGTGACGGGATCAGGATCGAAGCTGTTCCGGTCGCTGTCACTTCCGCCAGGGTCGTAGCTCCGGCCCGGCTGATCAGGAGATCGGCATTCTTCATGACCGAGAGTCCGTCGACCCTCTCAAAGATATGTACATCCTTCTCTTCGGCCTCTTTTGCCAGGGGATAATGCTTGCTGCCGGCCGCATAGACGATCTGATAATCCCCCTTCCGGCAGCGGAAGTACTCCAGCATCGTCTTCATCAGACTCTCCGAACCCAGGGATCCGAAGAAGATCGCTACGGTCTTCCTTTCCGGATCGAGCCCAAGCTCACGCAGGACCGCAGGATCCTTCTTCGCTCTGGCGGCAATCGATGACTGAGGATTGCCCAGGATCACCGTGTTCCTGTTTTTGAACTGTTTTTTGTCTTCCTCATAGGAACCGATGACCAGATCGACCTTCTCATCCAGGAAACGGTTAGCCCGGCCGACGAAGGAATTCTGTTCATGGATGACCGTCTTCAGCTTCAGCGATCTCCCGGCCAGCACGACCGGCACCGAGATATAGTTGCCGAAACCGATGACCATGTCCTGTCCTTTGAGCAGTTTCTTGCATTGAAAATAGGAACTGCCCATCGAGAGGACGCTGATCACTTTCTGCAGCACTCCCCCTCTGGTGGTCTTGACTTCCAGAGCCGTAAAAGGATAGCCCTTTGCCGGGATCACTTCCTTCTCCATACGGTCACTGGCTCCGATAAAGGAGACCTGATGTCCTTTTTCCTGCAATGCAGAGGCCAAGGATAAGGCCGGATATATATGCCCGCCGCTTCCGCCGGCAACGATGGTGATCTTCATTCTGACTCCTCTGGTTCGGTCTTCTTCGCTTCCAGCAGCAGTCCGTCCGGACGGATCGGCAGTTTCTCGCAGATCAGATATGTCAGCAACGGATCGATCAGCAGCAGGAAGAGGATACGGAAAGCAGTGATCAGCCAGTCGTGTTTGCCGAAAAGGTCAAACAGCGGCTCTACGAAAAAAATCTCTGCCCCAAAAAGCAGGAGATAGATCACGATCACTGATGCCAGATACAAACAGGCTTTACCGAACTTCACAGAGATATTTTACTTCAAATGTGCCTTTTAGGAAAGACAGAAAAGAGGCAGCAGAAAGAAAACAGCCGGCAGATTGCCGGCTGTCTCATTCCGCGAATCCCAGGAAGGTATATCCGGTCTCATCGATCGTTTTCTTCAGCAGATCTCTGTCCAGTTCTGCTTCGCTTTCGATGAGCACTTCCTTCTTCCGGCGGTTGGCTTTGACCTTTTTTACAGGCAGATGTCTGCGGACGGCTTCATTGATATGCGTCTCGCACATCCCGCACATCATGCCGTCTACTCTGATCACGGTACGGATCATTTCTCCTCCTTGGAAAGAGAGCGCAGAGCGCTCTCTTAATGTGTTTTCGCTTTACCGTGTGCACAGGCCAGAGCACAATGCGCACAGTTCTTGCCGCAGGCACAGGAAGGAAGACCTTTCTTATGGTCCTTCCAGAGACTGCGGGCGCAGAGATAGAGCAGCCCTGCGACCAGCGTGATGATCACGATGTTGACGAGATTGTTCTGCAGCCAGACCATAAGATCCTCCTTTCGTTACTTGATTTTGACTTTCTGGGTCAGGATCTCCGATTCCTTATAGGGACGCAGCAGCATGTACAGTGCGAACACGATGATCGCAGCTGCTGCGATCAGACCGACCATATGGACCTCACCGTTGATGGCGGAGCCGATCTGGTAGATGCAGAGGGCTACCGCATAGGCAAAGACACACATGTAGCCAATGGCGATCGCCGTCCACTTGGCATTGTTCATCTCTCTCTTGATGGCGCCCATTGCCGCAAAGCAGGGAGCGCAGAGCAGGTTGAAGACCATGAAGGCATAGCCTGCAACGGCACTGCCGTTGAAGAAGACATCCAGGACGCCCATGATGTTTTCGCCGCCTTCGACCAGATCCGGCAGATCTTCCATGGAGATCAGGGTACCGATCGTACCGACGACATCTTCCTTCGCTACAAGACCGAGGACGGTAGCGACAGTGGCCTGCCAGGTGCCGAAGCCTAAAGGCGCAAAGATCCAGGATACGGCATTGCCGATATTCTCGAGCAGGGAGGCCCCTTCACCGTCTTCACCGAGGTAGTGGAAACCGCCTTCCAGAGACAGCGAGTTCAACAGCCAGATAACGACAGAGGACAGGACGATGACCGTACCGGCACGCTTGATGAAGCTCCAGCCTCTCTCCCAGGTACCGCGCAGGACATTGCTGAGAGACGGTACATGGTAAGCCGGCAGTTCCATGACGAAGGGAGCCGGGTCGCCGGCGAAGAGCTTCGTCTTCTTCAGGATGATACCGGAGATGATGATCGCGGCAACACCGATGAAGTATGCGGAGGCTGCGACCCACCAGGCATTGTCGAAGATCGCTCCGGCGATCAGACCGATGATCGGCAGCTTCGCTCCGCAGGGGATGAAGCAGGTCGTCATGATCGTCATCCGGCGGTCACGTTCATTCTCGATCGTTCTGGTCGCCATGACGGCCGGAACACCGCAGCCGCTGCCGATCAGCATCGGGATGAAGGATTTACCGGACAGACCGAAACGACGGAAGATCCGGTCCATGATGAAGGCAACACGGGACATATAGCCGACGTCTTCGAGGATGCAGAGCATCAGGAAGAGCACCAGCATCTGCGGTACGAAGCCGAGGACGGCGCCGACGCCGCCGACGATACCGTCAGAGACGAGGCTGGTCAGCCATTCGGCAGCACCGAGGCGCTCCATCAGGGCAGCCGCCCCTTCCGTCAGCATGCCGCCGAAGTCATCGTTTGCCCAGTCGGTCAGGAAGGTGCCGAAGGGACCCATGGCCAGCCAGTAGACGAAGGCCATGATGGCCGCGAAGATCGGCAGGCCGAGGATCCGGTTGGTGACGATGCGGTCGATCTTGTCGGAAGCCGTCAGTTCTCCGACGGACTTCTTCTTATAGATCCCCTTCAGCATATTGCCGATATAGATGTAACGTTCGTTGGTGATGATCGATTCCGCATCATCGTCCATCTCCGCCTCAACGGCTTCGATGTCCTTGTTGATGTGGGCTTTGGTCTCTTCGGAAAGCTTCAGCGCTTCCATGACCTTGGGATCACGTTCAAAGATCTTGATCGCGTACCAGCGCTGCTGCTCTTCCGGCATGCTGTGGACGCAGGCTTCTTCGATATGCGCCAGGGCATGTTCGACCGAACCGCCGAAGGTATGACGGGGAACGATGCTTCCGCCGGCAGCTGCCTTGACAGCCAGTTCCGCTGCTTCTTCGATATTGTTTCCCTTTAAGGCTGAGATACTGACAAAGGGGATCCCCATCTCTTCGGACAGGCCCTTCAGATCGATGTGGTCACCGTTCTTTTCGACCAGATCCATCATGTTGACGGCAACGACGACCGGGATGCCCAGTTCCGTCAGCTGCGTCGTCAGATAAAGGTTACGTTCCAGGTTCGTACCGTCAACGATATTCAGGATCGCATCCGGTCTTTCCGTGATCAGGTATTCACGGGCAACGACTTCCTCCAGCGTATACGGAGACAGGGAATAGATGCCCGGAAGGTCGGTGATGGTGACATCGTTGTGTCCCTTCAGCTTGCCTTCCTTCTTTTCGACCGTAACGCCCGGCCAGTTACCGACATACTGGTTGGAACCCGTCAGCGCATTGAACAGAGTCGTTTTACCGCTGTTCGGGTTGCCCGCCAGAGCAATTCTCATACTCATCTTCTTTCCCCCTGCTCTTCTACTTCCACCATTTCGGCATCCGCCTTACGGATCGAGAGCTCATAGCCTCTGACCGTAACTTCGATCGGATCTCCGAGCGGAGCTACCTTCCGGACGAAGATCTCCACATTCTTGGTGACTCCCATGTCCATGATGCGGCGTTTGACTGCTCCTTCACCGTGCAGCTTCTTTACCTTGCAGGTATCGCCGATCGCAACATCGCGCAGTGTTCTCATATTCTCCCTCCTAGATCATGATCCGGGTACCGAGCTCTCTGTCGAGAGCGACCTTGGTATCCTTGATGTTCACGATAAGATTACCGCCTACCGTAGAAACGACCGTGATGACCGCACCTACGACAAAGCCCATATCTTCCAGATGCTTTTTCATGTCCGGTCTGCCGGTGATCTTTTTGATCACATTCTGTTCACCGACGACCGCATAGATCAGTGGAATCATAACAGCCTCCTTAGTTAGCATAATCTAACAGTATTATATTAGTTTTATCTAACTAACTTGTCAATCATCCCGGAAGATGTAATCCCTTTCTTTTATAAAAATGACGATCTGCACATATTCCCAATCGACTCTTGGTCAGAATGCAAATCATTTTTTATTCATCGGGAAAATGTTAAGATGTAGGTATGTCAAAGAACGAAACAATTGAAAACTATCTGGAAGCGATCCATATCCTTTCTCTGAAGGATCCCCAGGTCCGCGCCGTACAGGTAGCTGACTATCTGGGATTCTCCCGTCCTACCGTCTCGATCGCCCTGAAACAGCTGGCCGTGGAAGATTATCTGCACGTCGATGACAATATCATTACACTGACCGAAAAAGGCTCCGAGATCGCTACACGTATGTATGAACGTCATGAACTGGTCGCCCAGCTGCTGATGAAACTGGGTGTCAATGAAGAACTTGCCTATCATGATTCCTGCCTCATCGAACACGATCTGTCGGCAGAAAGCTTCGCAGCCATTAAAAAAGCAGCTCATAAGCTGCTTCAGGGATCCTGAGGGATCCTTTTTTTCTTACCAGTACTGCGGCAGGACCATCAGATAAGGTGCCGTATACAGAGCCAGCCAGAGACCGAGCCGGCGGATCTGTTCAGGTTCCAACGAGGTATCCCGGAAAGAGAAACGACGGTTCAGAGAATATATAAGGATACCTGCCAGCAGTACACCGGGCAGGGAGAACAGCACACAATAAATACCGCGTCCGACATCATAATCGATCTGCAGCCAGCCGACCAGGATCGTCATCCCCAGCAGGAATGCGGCTCCCGCAAAGTCGCTGAGGAAACCGATCAGACAGACTTTGAGGATGCTGCGGCGGCGGACCTCCTTCGCCTCAGCGATCTGCAGTTTCCGGCAGCCGAAATGAAGCACCAGCGAATCTACAAGCCAGTTCCCGGCCAGGATCAGCAGCAGGATCGGTGAAGGGATCACGAAAAAGAACCAGAGCGGAAACAGGACATTGTAAAGACGTTCTTCGCGCATATTCATCCCTTACTATTCGTTGCTGTCGAAGAGGCTCGTGTTGAAACCGATCTTCAGATGTTCGTAAGCCTTGGGGGTAGCGACCCGGCCCCGGGAAGTGCGGTTGATGAAACCTATCTGCAGCAGATACGGTTCATAGACATCTTCCAGCGTCATCGCCTCTTCGCCGATGGCCGAAGCGATCGCTTCTACCCCTACCGGACCGCCGTGGAAACGTTCGATGATCCCCTTCAGGTAACGGATATCGACATGATCGAGACCCAGATCATCGACTTTCTGCCGGTTCAGGGCTTCCTTCGTCAGATCCAGATCGATCTTTCCTTCGTTGAGGACCATGCTGAAGTCACGGACCCGCCGGAAAAGACGGTTGGCGATACGCGGCGTACCGCGGGAACGCTTGGCGATCTCGGCCAGGGCAGCCGGTTCCGCCACAGTGTCCAGCACCCGCGAAGTACGGGCCAGGATCGCTTCCAGTTCTTCCTGCGTATAGTATTCCAGCTTGCTGACGATACCGAAACGGTCACGCAGCGGAGCGGAGATATCGCCGGCTCTCGTCGTCGCGCCGACCAGGGTAAAGGGCGGCAGATCGAGACGGATCGAATGCGCACCGGCATCCTGTCCGACCACGATATCGATACAGAAGTCTTCCATGGCCGGATAGAGCACTTCCTCTACCGGTCTGGGCAGACGGTGGATCTCATCGATGAACAGGACATCTCCGGCCTGTACGGTCGAGAGGATCGCTGCCAGATCGCCGCTCCTGGCGATGCTGGGGCCGCTGGTGGTATGGATATGAGTGCCCATCTCATTGGCCAGGATATAGGCCAGTGTGGTCTTGCCCAGTCCCGGAGGACCGTAAAGCAATACGTGATCCAGTGATTCATCGCGCATCTTGGCGGCTTCGATATAGATCTTCAGGTTCTCTTTGAGACCGGACTGTCCGACATAGGATTCCAGTGTCTGCGGGCGCAGGCTGCTGTCGGCATCTTCGTCCCGGTTGATGATATTTGCGGATACTAATCTTTCTTCCATCATGACCTCACTTCGCCAGCAGATTCAGAGCCCTGCGGATGCTGCCGCTGAGATCCAGCCCTTCGGCCTTGACTTTGGGCAGGACGGCGTCGATCTCGCTTTGTTTGTAGCCTAAAGATTTCAGGGCAGCGATCACTTCTTCTGTCTGCTGATCATTCTCTGTCTTATTATTACCGACAGGGACCAGTTTTCCTTTCAGATCGAGGATGATCTGTGAAGCAGCTTTGGTGCCGATGCCCGGCATCTTCTTCATAAAGGCGGTATCTCCCAGTTCGATCGCCTTCAGGATATCGTTGACAGTGGCTCTGGCCAGGATCCCGCAGGCTGTTTTGGGACCGATGCCTTTGACACTGATCAGTTTCATGAACAGTTCATATTCTTCAAGACTCAGAAAGCCGAAGAGCGTGATCGCGTCTTCCCGGACGTTCTGATAAGTAAAAATGGTCATTTCCCTGCCCGGAGAGAGTGCTTCCGGATGATAAAAAGAGATGCGATACCCCACTCCGTTCACATCCAACAAGACATATTCCGCCCCATAGGCATAAACGACACCGCGTAAGAATCCGATCATGCCCCCATTATAACAAAAAAGAGAGACAGCGTCTCTCTAGTCTTCTTCGACGAAATCGAAGGCAAAGTCTCCGATATAGACCTCATCTCCGTTCTGACAGCCTTCCTGGCGCAAAGCCTCTTCGATGCCCATATTGCGCAGCAGCCGGGCAAAACGCAGGGCGTCTTCCTCCTGATGCAGATCGAGACGGTCCATCCGGCGCAGCAGTTTCTCGCTCTCCAGCCGCCAGAGATGTTCGCCTTCGCGGAAGATCGCGAATTCCTTCTCTTCCTCCGGATCGTAACGGAAGACCTTCTTTTCGACAGAAAGCTCCGTATCGTAGAGCGGATATAACGGGATCTCCGGCAGCAGCTGCTTGATGCGCCACAGCAGAGCCTCCGTACCTTCGTTGATCAGGGTCGAAGCCGGGAAGACTTCCCGATCGGGATACTTCTCCCGGAAAGCCTGCAGCTTCTCTTCCGCTCCTTCTTCATCCATCTTGTTGCAGAGGATGAGCTGGATGCGTTCACTCAGTTTGCCGGGATAGTCGGCCAGTTCCCTGTTGATGACTTCGTAATCCTGGATCGGATCTTCGTGTCCCATATCCAGCACATGCACCAGAAGACGGCAGCGCTCGATGTGTTTCAGGAAGTCATGACCCAGTCCCTTCCCTTCGGCTGCACCTTCGATGAGACCGGGAAGGTCTGCCATGACGAAGGAGAAGGTATTGTCGACCTTGACCATGCCTAACTGCGGAGTCAGGGTCGTAAAGGGATAATCGGCGATCTCCGGACGGGCTGCCGATACGACTGACAGCAGCGTGGATTTGCCGACCGAAGGCAGTCCCACGAGACCGACATCGGCCAGCAGCTTCAGTTCGATCTCGACGTCTCGCTCTTCCCCGCTGGTGCCCAGTTCCGCATGTTCCGGAGCGGTATTGCGGGATGTCGCAAAATGACGGTTGCCTCGGCCGCCCTTGCCGCCCTGGCAGATCACTTCTCTCTGTCCGTCTGCGGTCAGATCGGCCAGGACTCTTTCATCTGCCAGATCCTTGACGATCGTGCCGACCGGGACCTTGACGATGACATCCTCTGCGGAGGCCCCGAACATCCCCTTGGTCTTGCCTCTCTCTCCGTTCTCTGCCTTGATCGAACGGTGAAAACGCTGATCCAGCAGGGTGGACTTGTTGGTATCCGCCACGAAAACGATCGAACCGCCGTTGCCGCCGTCTCCGCCGGCCGGTCCGCCTAAAGGTACATATTTCTCCCGCCGGAAGGCAACGATGCCGTCGCCGCCGTTTCCGGCTTTCAGGTGAACTTTCACTTTATCGATAAACTGCATCTTCCCTCCAACAAAAAAGCCCCCAAAAGGGCTTTCTTTCTTACGCTACCGGATAGACCGAAACCTTTTTGCGGTCCTTGCCGAGACGTTCATACTTGACGATACCATCGATCGTGCAGAATAAGGTATCATCGCCGCCCTTCATGACGTTCGTACCCGGATGTATCTTGGTTCCGCGCTGACGATAGATGATGGAACCCGCCGTAGCGAATTCACCGTCAGACTTCTTCGCACCTAAACGCTTGGAATGGGAATCACGACCGTTCTTGGTAGAACTGACGCCCTTCTTGGAAGCGAAGAACTGAATATCTAATCTAAACTTCATCTGGTCTCCTTTCCAGAACCCTAACGAATACAGGATAGGATTCTTCAATTGTCTTTACTTGGTACAAGGCACAGGTCAGAAAGTGATCGATCACTTCATTCCCGGAGGAATGATCGATGGTGATGCGGTTTTCTTCGACCTTGCAGCATACCTGCGGATCTGTTTCGCTGCACGCATTCAGCAAGCCGAATACGATAGCGCTGACAGCTGCACAGATGAGGTCTTCCCCCTTCTCTGCATATTCCGCATGTCCACTGGTCTCCCAGTGTGTGATATGTTCTCCCTGTCTTGTAACTGCGATGCGGATCATTTAAGCAGCGATGCTTTCAACGACCAGCTTCGTGTACGGCTGACGATGGCCCTGCTTTCTGCGGGTAGAGCCCTTCTTTGCCTTGTACTTGAAGATGACGACCTTCTTCTCTTTTCCCTGTCCGAGGACCTTGCAGTTGACTTTAGCGCCTTCTACATAGGGAGTACCGAGTTTCAGTTCATCTCCGCCCAGAGCGACGACATTCTCGAAGCTGTAGGAATCACCTTCCTGAACATCCAGCTTCTCAACGTAGATCTCCTGGCCTTCCTTGACCATGAGCTGCTTGCCGCCTGTTTCGATTACTGCGTACATAGTGCACCTCCTTTTCTCTTAAGACACGCCATGGAGGCAGCCATTGAAGGCTTTTGGGACCTCTTCTGTGCGGTTATAGACCCAAAGAGGGACTACAACAGATGTAGTGTAGCACAATGATCTCTCTTTTACAAGAAAGAAAAGCTCAGAAAGTGACCTTTCTGAGCGTACTTTCTGAAAGTCAGTATAACACGGAACACCGTCACCCGGCGATCTCTTCCAGGAACGACCTGGCTTCTTCGGCTCCGCCGCAGGAGTGGAAGCTTTCAGATATCTTCACCGCGTTTTCTTTGTATCCCGGTTCCAAGAGGACCATCCGCAGAGCCTGCAGGATATCTTCCCCGGAGATCGATCTCAGTCTGACCCCAGCTCCCAGTTCTTCGACCCGTTTTGCGACCGCATTCTGCTCCGGCGTCTGCGGGAACAGGACGAGCGGCACCCGAAAATACAGTCCTTCTGAAGCGGAGTTCATCCCGCAGTGGGTGATGAATGCATCCGCCAGGGAGAGCACGGCCATCTGATCCACGGACTCATAGATCCGGATGTTTTCCGGAAGATCGTCGTATCGCTCCGGATTGGTCCCCATGGAGATGATGACCTGCCAGCCGGTCTGTCCCAGGGCATGGATACAGTTCCGATAGAACTCCCTGTTCTGATTGACCGTTCCCATAGAGATATAGATCAGTCTGTCAGAAGTCTTTTCAATGGGTCTGCTGACAGGTCTGATCGACGGTCCTATGAAACGATAGTGATCCGAGAATGTTTCCGAACAGGGCTGGAAGTACTTCGAAGTATAGACGATCGTATTTGTCTCATTGTCATTCTGTACGATATCAAGCAGGCTCTTTACCGGGTATCCTTTTTCGCGAAGGCGTTTCAGCTGTTTATCGATGCGCGGCAGGGCCAGCAGCATTCTGACGATATCCCATGCGCTCTCCTGCATGTATCTGGCGGAATACCTGTTGAAGGCAAAGGTCGTAGTCGACGATACATAAGGAATGTGGTGTTTCATTGCGGCAAGCTTGCCCCAGAAAGCCACGGAATCGGATACGATCAGATCCGGCACGATCTCTTTGATCATCCGGGAAGTCATCTCGTCCAGCGCCAGTGTAGACGAAACGAGCAGTTCTGTCGCATAGACTTTATCCTTCCCGACACGGTCTGCATTCCCTTTGTCTTCCATCTCGAAATCATATCCGTCGCAGCTTACGAAGTATGCCCCGGCATCTTCGATCTTCTGCCGAAACTCTTCAAAAGAAAAGTACCAGATCCGGTGTCCGACTTCCGTCAGTCTCCTGACCAGTCCAAGCGTAGGATTGGTATGTCCGTGTGCCGGGATACAGAACCATGCGATCTTCATTCGCTCTTCCTTTCCTTTTCTTCCGCAAATGCCAAAGCGAACAGTTCCGAAAACGCCCCTTTATGAGGAATGGCGATCCCCCGTTCTTCGTCACCGAGAAGCAGCAGCGTATCACCGGGCTTGATATCAAAGATTTCCCTCGCCTGCTTGGGGATCACGATCTGTCCCTTCTCACCGACAGTAGCCGTCCATGCGTATTTTCCTTTAGTTGCTGCCATATTATCACTCCTATTAGTATGATTTGTATAACTTATCATACTTCATCATCCATATCACGTCAACTTTCGCCGCCGGATCCCTTTCAGGATCATTCCCGGGCACGAAAAGAAAAACGCTTAGAAATGCCTTTATAAAGCCTTCTAAGCGTAGTTTTCCAATGGTGGAGGCTATGGGATTCGAACCCATGACCCCACCCCTGTGAAGGGTATGCTCTCCCGCTGAGCTAAGTCTCCGTAAGAGATTTTAGCACAAAGTGAGAAACTGGGAAAGCCTTATTTGGTCTCGCGGATGACCCGGACAGCCGGTCCCTGGACTCCGGCGGCTCCCAAAGCTTCGGTGAGCGCCTGCGTCAGGTCGAAGTAGACATCCCAGTAATCGGCAGAATCGCACCAGGCCCGGACCGTGAATTCCATGGCTTCGTTGCTGCCGCCGGAGAGACGGGCAAAAGGTGCGGGATCCTTCAGGACCTTCTCGTTCTTGCCGGCAGTGTTCACCAGCAGTTCCTGGATCTTTGCGACATCTTCCCCTTTTGCGACATTGAAGGTCAGGTCGACACGTCTCGTCGCTTCGGCAGAGAAGTTGGTGACATTGGCATTCATCAGGTTGCCGTTAGGAACGGTGATGCGCTTGTTGTCAACGGTCTTGATGACGGTATAGAACAGAGAGATCTCCTGAACGACCCCTTCGGCTCCGCCGGCCGAGATATAGTCACCGATATTGAAGGGACGGAAGATCATCAGCATCAGTCCGCCGGCCAGATTGCTCAAAGAGCCCTGCATGGCCAGACCGACGGCAACGCCGGCCGAAGCCAGGACAGCGATGACCGAAGACATCGGGATGCCGAGGATGCCGATGATGGAGATCAGCAGCAGGACATAGAGACCGTAGCGGATCGCATTCAGCGTAAAGGAACGGACGGTCGGATCCAGTCCGTTGATCTTCGGCAGTTTCTCTGCCTTGCCGCAGATCCATTTGATGAGCTCCTTGCCGATCAGATAAACGACCAGAGCTTTCAGAACAACAATGATCAGAGTTGAGCATGCTTGAGCGATATCACTTGGCAAAAACATGGATATACCTTCTTTCTTTTTTGGTTTCTTCTAAGCATAAGGATCCGGGGACCTCCCTATCTGCCGGAAAGATCCCCATGATCCTTTATTATCGATAGATGATATTTATTTCAGGAGACGTCCGGCAGCGCTCTGGTAACGGTCTGGGGTCCAGCCTTCCGGCAGGTCTTTGCTGACTTCCTGCGGATAGATCCGTTTTTGATCGTTATCCAGATCGATCAGTACGTATTTGCGGTTGCCCATCTTCAGCTCTTCCATGTAGGACAGCTGACGATGACCGTGACGGGTCTCGATGCGTTCCTTCAGAGCCTTGCGGTTCTCTTCGCTCATCGCATAGACCAGATCGACACAGGCCTGATCCACAGCCAGGATATCCAGCGAAGCGAGGATGCCGACATCCGGAGTAACGACCGGTGCCGCTGCCGTTCCTTCACAGTCACAGGAGACCGACATGTTGCGCATGACATTGATGAAAGCGATCTTCCCGGCGAAATGATCGACGGTCGCCTTGGTGGATTCCGTCATCCTTTCCATGAATTCTTCCTTGGCGATGTCCCACATGTCATCCGATCCGGGAGTGGTATGGATCATCTTCTTGCCGATGCGGCCGTCGGCACAGCCGATGCCGATGTTCTTGTTGGAGCCGCCGAAACCGCCCTGGGTATGGCCCTTGAAATGGGTCAGCGCCAGGAAGGAATCATAGTTGACGAGATCCTTGCCCAGCGTCATATGATCGAACCACTTGCCGCCCCTGACCGGCAGATCGACGGTACCTTCCGCATCCATGATATCGACCGGAGCGAAGGTCCAGCCGTTGACCTGCAGGGTCTCAAGGTGCTGCTCTGTCGTATAGCGGTCGCCTTCATAGTAGGTATTGGTCTCTACGATCGTTGCGTCCTGCAGTCTCTTTTCAAAGAGTTCTTTGACCCAGGGACGGGGGATGATGTTCGGTCCGTCCTTTTCGCCGGTATGCAGTTTGACAGCGATCTTTCCTTCCAGTACGGAAGAGACCTTGTCATAGACCTTCAGCAGTCCTTCCGGAGAAAGATCCCGGGTGAAGTAAACGATCGATTCCGCTCCCTTGCGCTCTTCGTATGGTACATAATGCTCGCCGTTCTTTCCGGGTACTACATTCATAAGATATCCTCCTTTAACTGTTTTATTATAGCATGCAAAAAGGCCTAACCGGCCTTCTTCTCTGTATGAAGATATGTCCCTCTTTCATCTTTCAGAAAGAAGAGCACCTGCATGAAATGCGGTTCAAAGGGAACGAACTCCCCTTTTTCGATCATCTTCAGGATCTCTTCACAGTCTGCCCAGCGTACTGCCTGTACGCATTCTTCTTCCAGATGCAGCTGCGTAAGATCGACATCCCGGACGACACAGTAGTAGTCATTAAAACCCTTCTCCCAGTGTACGGTGATCTTCGGGCGTTCTCCCTGCAGATCGAGCGGGTAGCCCAGTTCTTCCAGGGATTCTCTTTCCGCTGCCTGGCGGGAGGTCTCCCCGGCACAGACGCTGCCGCCGGAAGTCACGTCCCACAGTCCCGGCCAGCCGTTCTTATGGATATGACGCTGCTGGATCAGCATCTTTCCTTCAGGATTGAAGATACAGGTATGTACGACTAAACGGTAACAGCCTTCCGGGATCGGACCGGAGCGGCGCACCATCGATTTTCCGGTAAAGATGCGCTCTTCCGTATACAGGTCAAAACTTTCCATCATTGAATCTCCGGGAGTATTGTACCATTTTTCCCCTCGGTACGGAAAGACAGCAGATAACGCACATCACAGGCCGTATGCCCGGTATTCCCGCAGATCTTCTCCGTACGCCGAAAACCATGTGCTTCATAAAAGCGCTGTGCCTCGGTCATGTTGGGCAGGGTCTCCAGATAGCAGCCGGCATAATGCAGCCGGGCAAACTGCAGTGCCGTGTTCAGCAGCCTGCCGGAAATGCCCTGACTGCGGTATTCCTTCCGACAGTACATCTTCTGCAGCTCACAGATCTCCCCTTCCAGCGGACCGATACCGACGCCCGCCACTACGGTCCCGTCGACTTCAGCGACCCAGTAGCGCCTGTCTTCCCGGCCGTAGATCTCCGAAAAGCGGCAGAGATCGGGATCGGCCCAGGCCGTCCCTTCGTGGTCGGCGCCGTATTCGATCAGGCAGTCCCGGATGATCTTTTCAACTGCGGGATCGTCTTCTTTTCGTATCTCCCGGATGAGAATATCCTGCATGATATCTCCTCTCTTCAGGTGTTGTGTCTTCCTTAAAAAAGTCCAGTTATATTATAATAATACAGATAAGTAGAAGTTTTGGAGATAATCGATATGGATGAAAATAAAGCACCGGAAAAGAAAACGGATCCCAATATCCGCACCAAGGCAAATGCCTACTTCTTTTCCAAAGTTGCCGTCAATATCCTGCTGATCCTGATCGGTGCTTTTCTGATCGCCGTCCTGCTCCGCAACATGCAGGTCGAATCTGCCATGCGCAAGCAGCGGGAGAACGGGAATCTGGCTCTGGATGAAGCGATCTCGATCCTGAAGGATAACGAGGACAGTGCCATAGAGCTGACACAGATCTTCCACGAAGGGAATCAGCGTGTCCTGGATGATGTGGAAAAGGTCCTGAACGGCGGTCTGCTGGATTCCATGGTGGAATCCGATGATGAACTGCGGGCCGAGATCCTGGGCAACGTCACCTCCCGGGCCGGACTTGATTACCTGTTCATCATGGGCAGCAACGGCCGGATCATCGTCTCTTCGGACCGTTCTCTCTTCGGTATGAACCCGGCTGTCAGCGGCATCCTGACCCAGGAGAACGTCAATGACGTGCTGAAGGGAACAGGAAACGAAGACGGAAGCGTCAGCCCGATCCTGGTCAGGAACCGGTACGGCTCCTTCTATTTCTATTCCAAGCCCACCTACTATCAGGGCGTCACCTATACACTGGCGATCGGTGAAGAGGCCTCCCTGCTGGATGATCAGACTTCTTCGCTGAAAGATGTCGGAAACGTCCTGAGCCGGGCTGCCGTCATGAACAACGGCTTCCTCTTCGCCGTCAGCAAGAACGACGGTCTCTTCCTCTACTACAACAACGGCGAGGACCTCCTGACCGGTCAGGAAGCCGCTTCCGCCGGTCTCTCCGAAGCAGCTCTGAAGGACGGCTACAGCGGTACCGAGACGATCAAGGGAACGAAGTACTACTGTGTCTCCAAAGACTATGACGACTTCACCCTGATCTCGGCGGCTGCCCGTACGGAAGACGTCATGCAGGACGATCAGTTCGTGCTCTTCTGGTCCGTAGCAGGCTTCCACGCGATCATGATCATCTGTCTGGCCTACGCCGTGATCGTACGCAACGACTTCGTCCGCAATGCGGTCGTCACGGAACGCTATACTCTGCGGGAACACTCCCAGAATCCGATCTATTTCGATATATCCGTTTTCAAAAAGATCTTTCCGCTGATGCTGGCGGGGGTCATGGCCATGTACGGCATCTCTTTCTATACGCAGACGCTGCTGGAAGTCAACGAAGGGATCGAACATTCCAACACCGCCCTGCGGGAGATCACCACCCGTTACGAAGAGAGTCAGGAGACAAGAGAAAGCATTCAGAGATATCATAACGAACGCTTCCTCTCCACTGCCCGTCTGATCTCCTTCATCATCGAAGAGGATACGGCCTTCTTAAACGAAGAGACCGATCATTACTACATGGAACTGGACGGGAACGGACATAAGACCTACGTGACGGACGACGAAGGAAACCGTCTGAGCTCCGTTGCTTCCTCGGCCTGGCTGCGGGAGCTCTGCGATGCGAATATGATCGATGAGATCTATGTCTACGATGATGACGGGCATACGATCGCGACCAGCACGCCGAACTGGTTCTTCACTCTCAGCACTACCGAAGGAGAACAGTCCTACCCCTTCCGCGAGGTCCTGGACGGCAGGATCGATCACTACATCCAGGAAACGATGACCAACGATCTCGGCGAAGAGACCCAGTATATCGGCGTTTCCTATCACTACTACACGACAGTGGACGAAGACGGCAACACCCGCTATGTCTCCCGTTATGCGTATGAAAAGTCCGCAGCCGAAGACGGCAGGACGGACAACACCACCCACGGCGGCATCAGCGAACACAATGCCCTGATCCAGATCGAACTGAACAAGAGCCTTTCCGCAGCGCTCTTTGCCTCGACGGATGTCGACGATATCCTCGCCACCAATATGCTGAGCGGCGGCGCGGTGGTCATGTTTGACACGACCCCGGAACACCGCTGTGTCTATTCTCCGGTCGAAGCCTATGTCGGACATACCGCCGAAGAACTGAAGATCTCCTCCCGGGCCTTTATCGGAGAAGAATACTTCGGTTTCTCCCGTATCAACGGCGCTCCCTGCTTCGAACACTTCCGTTATCTCAGCGATTACTACTTCGCTTCCATCATTCCTGAATCCAGCATGTACCTGGCCCGCGGCCCGATCTCGCTGATCACGGCCGGCATCTGTTTCGCACTGATCCTGATCCTTTCCCTGACGGTCACCCTGACCAGCAAGGAAGAAGAGATGCTATATGAGGTGATGTCGGAAGCCGACGAAGATCTGAACTCGACGATCTTCAACATCATCCTGCCCTCCGGAAAGAGCGTCTCCACCAAGAAAGCCGCTGCCCGCTGGGACAACAAGCGCATCCCCTGGAGTCAGAAGAATCCGGAGCAGAAACTGTTCACGATGATCGCAGCAGTCGCGGTCCTGATGATGATCTATCTGATCTTCGCTTCCCTGAGGATCGGTACTTCCCTGCAGGCCAATTCCATCATCAGCTACATCCTGAGCGGAGCCTGGGACCGCAGTCCGAACGTCTTCGCGCTCAGCGCCTGCGTGCTGGTACTGGTCGCAACAATGATCATCCTGACTCTCTTCCGGATCCCGCTGGCGATCGTGACTTCGCTCTTGGGAGCCCGCGGAGAAACGCTGGGTCACCTCGTCATCTCCGTCCTGAAATACGGCGGTACGATCGGTATGCTGTTCTACTGTCTGTACCTGATCGGTATCGATTCCACGAACCTCTTAGCCGGTGCCGGTGTGCTCTCGCTGGTCATCGGCCTTGGTGCCCAGAGCCTCATCAAGGATATCATCGCCGGCATCTTCATCGTCTTTGAAGGAGAGTTCCGGGTCGGTGATATCGTCACCATCAGCAATTTCCGCGGTACGGTCATGGATATCGGTCTGCGTACGACCAAGATCCTGGCTCCCGACGGCAACATCAAGATCTTCAACAACTCCGAGATCTCCGGCGTCCTCAACATGACCAAGGAGACTTCCATCGCTTCCGCCAGTATCAGTATCGAATACGGTCAGGATATCGACTATGTCGAAGAAGTCCTGAAGCGCGAACTGCCGCTCCTGAAGGATAAGGATCCCCGGATCCTGGACGGCCCCGATTATCTGGGCATCTCGCAGCTTGGCGACAGCGGTGTCTCAATCAGCGTCATCGCCCGCTGCAGCGAGCAGGATGTCCGCGGCGTGAACCGCTTCCTGAACCGCGAACTGCTGCAGATCTTCTACCGCAACAACATCAACGTGCCCTTCCCGACCGTCACCCTCTCCAATACGCCGGAGAAGGAAGCACCGAAGAAAAAGCCTGCCCGCAAGGCTAAGGAGGATGCTCAGTGATGTACAAGCGTACCCTGACCCTGCTGCTGATCCTTTCCCTGCTCTGCGGCTGTTCCGGCGGCAGTTCCGCTCCGAACTCTTCCAACGAAGGCCCGCAGCCGGAATCTGCTGTTGTCCGCCTGGCTCTGAATGACAGCGGACACATCCTCAGCGCCATTGCCGACAAACAGGGCTATTATGCCGAGGAAGGCATCACGGTAGAGTATGTCCATGTGAACAGCGACACCGAAGCCTTTGAAGGGATCCGCAGCGGTAAGATCGATATCGCCTCCAATTCCGGTACCAACCTTCCCCTGCAGATGATCTCCGAAGGCATGGATCTGACCATCTTCGGCGGTTATCTGCTGACCGGATGCATGCCGGTATTTGCCCGGGTCGATACGGAATGGGTCGGGATCCAGGATCTGGTCGGTAAAACGATGGCCTGTGAACCCAATCTCTATGCCGTGAGCGGACCTCTGCTGGACATGGGCTATGATCCGTTAAAGGACGTTACCTGGATGCCCTTTGAGACGCAGGAGGAGCGCATCGAAGCCGTAAAGAACGGCACTGCCGATTTCGGCCTCGTCGGAACAGCCCTGAATTCCGCGGTCATCGACGATCCCGAACTGAAGATCGTCACCTATGCTGCTGATATCCTGCCTGGCTATTCCTGCTGCCGGGCCGAAGCCCTGAACAGCTGGATCGCAGCCAATCCCACTACCCTGAAAGCGCTGCTGAAAGCCTGGATCCGTGCGCTCGCCTACTACGATGCCCATCATGAGGAGACGGTGCAGATGGTGATGGAACTGATCCATAAGGATGAGGACTATGTCCGTTCCTACCTGGACAATCCCCGCTTCGAACTGAATACCGATCCCATGAAGAATGCGATCGAGCGAGCCTGGAACTACATGAGCGCTCTCGGTCTGCTGGACAGCGAAGCAGAAAAGATCGACATCCACGATCACATCAACACCACTCTCTACAAGGCGGCTCTGGATGAGTGTCAGGAGCAGTACGGTACAGAGAATCCCAAATTCTATGAACAACTGCAGGCCCAATACGCCCGCAGCGATCTGGATTAAACGAAAGGGGCTGTCCGAAAAGTCCGTGACTGAACACGGCTGAGGGACAGTCCTTTCTCATAATTGCGAATAGTAAAAAAGGCCAAGGGAATCGAACCTGAGGCCTTTTCAGTAAAATAGACTCATGCGATTGAGGTGTTTTTA
>JAFWEP010000017.1 GCA_017512885.1 Erysipelotrichaceae bacterium | reverse complement strand
GATTACCACTTTTGCACCTTATAAGCACTAATAATGGGATCTAACCATCATATTCCCTTGGTATACGCATTGTTTCTCCCACTTTTTATTCGGGATAATATCTTTGTTATCTGGAAGGGCAGTTTGTCAACGCTCTGAGGAGGACGTGAGTCCTCCTTTTCAGTTCACCCGGTTATGGACCAGCCAGTCCAGGGATACGTTCAGAACCTTGGAAAGTTCGATGAAGTTGTAGGTATCCGGGACAGACTGTTCACGCTCCCAGCAGGATACAGCCTGAAAAGAGACATGCAGCTTTTCAGCCAGATCTGCCTGAGTCAGATGAGCGTCTTTACGGGCCTTGCAGATGTTTGCCCCCAGATTCATGTGTTTCTGTCTCCTTTCTATGGCTCCGGGAGAACGATTCGAACGTTCATTTCCGGATTCAAAGTCCGGCTTCCTGCCCTTAGAAGACCCCGGAAGGAAGTTATTTGGAATAGATGTCGGCGATGGAAGAAGCGGCGTAGGAATCCGGCTTGATGGCGTAGTCATAGCCCATGGCGGTGACCCAGCCTTCCAGTTCGCGGATCAGTTCCTTAGTCGGACCGTTCTTTCCGATATCGAGATGTATGGACAGTTCAACGTTGTCTGCGGATCCCGGATCCTTCTGCAGCAGTTCACCGACCAGAAGATCGATCGCATCCAGCGAGAGCTGCGTCTCGGCGTAGAGCTTGCTGCGCAGATCCTTCACGGCTTCGTGTTTCATCTTCCGGTAGAAATAAATCCCTCCGTTTCCGACCTTATGGACCACGATCGCCAGTACGAAGACTGTATCCTGATAGGTCATGGAATCGGTCCCGACCGACAGCCGGTACTGCCGCTGCGGATCGGCTCCCAGATAGTTCAGGATCCTCGTACATACTTCCGTAAGGGGAAGAGAGGTCCCTGAAGCATTCCGAAAGAGAGAATCCTTATCGATCGTCATCATGGCTTTCTCCTCCTTTCTATGGCTCCGGGAGGACGACTCGAACGTCCATTTGCGGATTCAGAGTCCGCTTTCCTGCCTTTAGAAGATCCCGGAATAAAGTGGCGGACGTCCCCAGAGTCGGACCGGGTCCTGCAGTTTAGAGACCGCCGCTGCTGCCGAGTCAGCCTGGCGTCCTTCATATAACTGGCAGGAGCGCTCCGGCTCGAACGGAGATCGACGGTGTTGGAGACCGGTATGCTGCCATTGCACCACACTCCTGTAAGAACTGGTGGACCCCCTGAGATTCGAACTCAGACTGTACGGTTTTTGAGACCGTTTCCTCTGCCTCCTGGGATAGAGGTCCGTTGGGCAGCCAGACGGGACTCGAACCCGTACTCACCCGGGCCACGACCGGGCCGGTAACCGGTTACCGCTCAGACTGCATGGAGTGAGTGGCGGGGATCGAACCCGTATCTTCAGCTTGGAAGGCTGAGGTCCTGCCGTTGGACGACACTCACATGGTGGAAGCGGGAAGAGTCGAACTTCCGCTCCTGCCCTTATAAGGAGCACGCTTTGCCGTTAAGCTACGCTTCCTGGTCGGCGAGGTGGGATTCGAACCCACAAACTACAGTTTCTAAGACTGCATGCTGTACCGTTCGCGTACTCGCCGATCGGTGCGGAAGAAGGGAGTCGAGCCCTTGTCTCATGGTCCCAAACCACGAATTCTGCCGTTATACTACTTCCACAGATGGCAGTCCCGAAGGGAGTTGAACCCTCGTCTTCCGATAGACAGTCGGACATAATGGACCGTTATACGACGGGACTGTGGTAGGAACGGCAAGAGTTGAACTTGCATCTTGCGATTATCGATCGCAGGTTCTTCCGTTAAACTACGTTCCTGTAACAGAAAAAGGCCGCTGCGATCGGCAGCGGCCTGTTCCTTCTTCGGGTGGCGGAAAGACAGCGTCGTTACGATCGCGGGAAAAGTATGAGATGGGTATCCTGATCCAGTCCTGCATAAAAGATTCCGCACGGAATGCGGCCATTGCCCAACTGAGCAGATACTTGTGCGAAGGCACGAAGAAACCAGCTCTCTGTCGAGCTTATGCATAATGACTTTTTCTCATGCAAGTTTCTGGACATACTTTTCTCCTTTCCTGCGTCTCCTTTATAACATGAAACCATTTTCAAAGACAATCAATTCTGATTTGAATCTTTTAAAGACAAAGAAATCTATAGGATTAAAGAGAAGGGGACATAGGACTTCCTTTACCGGACAGGAAAGTTTCTGGTATAAAAGAGTAGAAAGAATTCACACGGAGTTCAGAAAGCATCCCTATGATAGGGAAAACCAAAGGAGGGAACGGATATGAAGAAGATCCTGACCGTATTGCTGGCGCTCTTTCTGCTCTGTGCCTGCAGCGATGCTGCAGCAGAAGATGCCATGAAAGTAACTTTCCTGTCCGTGGGTGCCGCGGACTGCATCGTGATCGAGACCGCAGACAGCACCGTGATCGTGGATACCGCCGAAGCTTCTTCCTCGGAGAAGGTCCTTTCCTTTCTGAAGAGCGAAGGGATCGAAACAGTCGATGCCCTGTTCATCACCCACTTCGATCAGGATCATGTCGGCGGAGCAGCCGCTGTTTTAGAGGCGCTGAACGTCGAAAAGATCTATACCACCTATCTGTCCTCGGAAAAGGATTCCGCGGAGATAGATGCCTTCTATGCAGCTCTGGAAGAGCAGGGCAAAGAAGCGGAAGTCGTCAGCGAACTGTTCAGTTTTACCCTGGACGGAGTGACCTATACGGTCTATCCGCCGGAGAACGGCCCCTATAAGAACGACGACTCCAACAACTCCTCCCTGGTCATCACCCTGCAGTACGGAGAGACATCCTTCCTGCTGGCCGGTGATGCCGAGAAGGAGCGTATCAAGGAGATCCTGGAATACGGGATCGACTGTGATGTGCTGAAGATGCCGCATCACGGACGTCTGGAAAAGAATACCGATGAACTGCTGGACAGCGTTACTCCGGCTTATGCGGTGATCACTTCTTCGGAAGAAGAACCGGAAGACAGCGAAGTGCTGGAATACCTGCAGGAAAGGAATATCGCAACATATCTGACCCGGAAAGGCAGCGTCACTTTCTACAGTGACGGCAGAGACCTGCAGCTGCGTCAGTAGAAAGGAGAGCTTATGAAGATCCTGTTTGCGGAAGACGAAAGGATGCTGAACGAAGCAGTGACAGCGATCCTGACCCGCAATAACTATACGGTCGTCTCGGTGTATAACGGAGAGGATGCCCTGGACTATCTTCTGGGAGATGAGTTCGATGCAGCGGTCCTTGATATCATGATGCCGAAGAAAGACGGTCTTTCGGTATTGAAAGAGATCCGGGCCGAAGGAAAACAGCTGCCGGTGTTGCTGCTGACGGCAAAGAGCGAGATCTCCGACCGGGTGGAAGGACTGGATGCCGGAGCGGACGATTATCTGCCCAAGCCTTTTGACGCCGCGGAACTGCTGGCCAGACTGCGCTCGCTGTTACGCAGACAGCCGGTCTACCGCAGCAATGTCCTGACCTTTGAAGATATCTCGCTCGATCTGAATGATTATGTGCTGAAGGGACCGCAGGGGGAGATACGCATGACCAACAAGGAATTCCAGATGATGGAGCTCTTCCTGCGCAATCCCGGACAGGTCATCTCTACCGAACGTTTCATGGAGAAGATCTGGGGTTACGACAGCGATACGGAGATGAATGTGGTCTGGGTCTATATCTCGGCCTTACGGAAGAAACTGAAGGAGATCGGCTCCGCAGTGACCTTGAAAGCTTCCCGCGGTCTGGGCTATGCCCTGGAGGCAGCTCATGATTAAGCATCTGCGCCGGCGCTTCATCCTGGTGGCGATGCTGTCGGTGGTGCTGGTGCTCTCGATCCTGATGGGCGTCATCAACTTCAGCAATTACTCCCAGGTAAGAGAGAATGCCGATGAGACGCTGGAGATGATCCTCTCCAACAACGGCACCTTCCCGCAGATGATGCCCGGCGGGATGGGTCTCCCGGGAGAAAGGCCGCAGGACTTCGATCGCCGTTTCAACGAAGAGACGCCCTTTGAGATCCGCTACTTCAGCGTTTCTCTCGATGAGGAAGGGGAAGCTGATGAGGTGCTCCTGACCCAGATCGCGGCGATTGATGAAGATGAAGCGGAGGAACTGGCTGAGGAACTTTACGAGAAGAAGAAGACGAGCGGTTTCGTGGATGACTACCGTTATCTGGCCAAAGATACCGGTCACGGTACGGTCTATGCCTTTCTGAACTGCGGCCGGGATCTGATCAGCGCCCGCCGTTTCCTGCAGACGTCGATCCTGGTCTCCCTGATCGGGATGGCCGGGGTCTTCGCTCTGCTGCTGGTGCTGTCCAAACGGATCCTGGCTCCGGTAGCAGAAAGCTACGCCAAGCAGAAACGTTTCATCACCGATGCCTCCCATGAACTGAAGACACCGCTCTCGGTGATCTCTTCCTGTACGGATGTGGTCGAGATGGAGAACGGGGCTTCCAAGTGGACGGAAGGCATCCGGACCGAAGTGAAGAAGCTCTCGGCCCTGATCCAGGATCTGGTCTCTTTGAGCCGGATGGATGAGGAAGAGAGTAAGCTGGTGATGAGCGAAGTGGATCTCTCCCGTCTGGTCAAGGATGTCCTCTATCCTTTTGCCCTGCAGGCCGAGGAACAGGGGAAGAAGATGAAGAGCGAGATCGAGAACGGCATCACCCTGAAGGGAAACGAAAAGACCCTGCAGCAGCTGGTCGCCATCCTCGCTGACAATGCCCTCAAGTACTCTCCGGACGGAGATACGGTCACCTTCACCCTGAGCCGCAAGGGTCAGAAGATCCTGCTCACGGAGGAGAATGCCTCTTCGCTTCCGGCCGGGAAACACGAGGAGTTCTTTGACCGTTTCTACCGCGGCGATCCTTCCCGTTCCAAACAGACGGAAGGCTACGGGATCGGTCTCTCTCTGGCACAGTCCATCGTGAACGGTCACGGCGGAAAGATCAGTGCGGAAAGCGACGGAGAGAAGATCTGCTTCACGGTGAAACTGAATGGATAAGATCCGGGAAAGACTGGAAAGCCTTTACGATGCCGACCATCAGCGTTTCCTGTCGGTCCTGATCCCGAGTATCGAAAGAGACCGGATTCTGGGACTGCGCTCGCCGCAGTTAAAAGCCCTGGTCAGAGAATACTGGCAGGAAGACCGGCCGCAGTGCCTCTCTTTCCTGCAGGAACTGCCGCATAAGTACTTTGAGGAAGACTGCCTGCAGATGGCTTTTATCGGCAGGGAAAAAGACTTTGAGAGCTGTATCGGACAGCTGGAAGCCTTCCTGCCTTCTGTCGACAACTGGGCGGTCTGTGACGGTCCGCTGCCGACCTGTTTCCGGAAACATAAGGAAGAGCTCTCGGGGTATATTCAGAAGTGGCTTAAGAGTGATCATACCTATACCGTACGTTACGCGATCGGCTGCCGGATGCGGCTGTATCTGCAGGAAGGCTATGATCCGTGCTATACCGAAGAGATCTGTCAGATCGATTCCGGCGAATACTATATCGAGATGATGCAGGGCTGGTATCTGGCTACTGCGCTGATCGCTCATCCGGAGATCCTCGAACTGCTTAAAAAGGGCGAACTGCCGGAAGGTATCCGTCAGAAAGCGATCCGCAAGGCGATCGAGAGCTTCCGGATCAAAGATGAGGTCAAAGAAGCACTGCGTAAGCTGCGTTAGGACTGTCCGAAAGGGCAGTTTTTCTTTTTTCAAACTTTTTAAGATTCTTAAAGTTCGTTTTAAGTTCGCCTTTTAAGATGAAACCATCAAAGGAGGAGATACCGATGTCAGAAATGATCTTTGAGAGAAAAGAAATAAAGTATCTGCTGAGCAGAGAACAGGCGGAAGCCTTCCGGGCTCTTGCTGCCTCTCATCTGGAGCCGGACATGTACGGGAAGAGCCTCCTGCTGAGTCTCTACTTCGATACTCCGGATCAGAAACTGATCACCCGTTCGCTGCAGCATCCCCTCTACAAAGAGAAGCTGCGCTTACGTTCCTACGGGATCCCGGAAGAAGATACGACCGTCTTCCTGGAACTGAAGAAGAAGCATGCCGGGATCGTCTACAAGCGCCGCATCGCTCTGCCGTACCGGGATGCGAGAGCCTGGATCCGCAGGGAAGGAAAACTTCCGGAGGGACAGATCGGCAAGGAGATCGAATACTTCCGTTCCCGCTACGAAGGCCTGATGCCGAAAGCCTGCATCGCTTATGAGAGAGAAGCCTTCACTTCTCCTGCGGATCCCGATCTCAGGATCACCTTCGATACGGAGGTCCGGGGCAGAGAGAGCGATCTCGCTCTGGACAGCGAGCCCTGGGGGAAAGATCTGATCAAGGAAGATCAGGTCCTGCTGGAGATCAAGGCGGCCAATGCCTATCCGCTCTGGCTGGTCAGGATCCTCTCGGCTCTGGAACTCTATAAGATCTCGTTCTCCAAATACGGAACGTTATACCAGATGAAAGAAAAAGATGAACAGAGGAGCCTGCCCTTCAGTGCAGAGCTGCTCTTAGGAGGAAACCGCAATGCTTAACACCTTATTCAATTCCGTGATCGGTACCCTGATCACTCTGCAGAGCTTCTTACTGTGCATGGCTGCCGCCCTGATCCTGGGCTACCTCTCAGCCCTGATCTACAGTTTCCGCAATACCTACACCAAAAGTTTCCTGGTCACCCTGGCCAGCCTCCCGGCGATCGTCGCGGTCGTGATCATGATGGTCAACGGCAATGTCGGCGCAGGGGTAGCGGTCGCCGGTACCTTCTCGCTGGTGCGCTTCCGTTCCGCACAGGGAACAGCCAGAGAGATCGGGGCGATCTTCCTCTCGATGGCCATCGGTCTGGCCTGCGGGATGGGATATATCGGCTTTGCCTGCCTCTTCACGCTGATCATGGCGCTGGCGTTGCTGGTGTATACCTTCACCAACTTCGGCGGCCGGCGCAATGAGGAGATGCTCCGGCAGCTGAGGATCACCGTACCGGAAGATCTGGAATACGGCGAGATGTTCGAAGACATCTTCAGCGAATACACCAACGAACACCGTCTGCTGCGGGTCAAGACCACGAACCTCGGCAGCCTCAACCGTCTCACTTATGAGATCCTGTTAAAAAAGGCCAATACCGAAAAGGCCCTGATCGATGCCCTGCGGGTCCGCAACGGCAATCTGGAGATCAGCTGCGGCCTGCTCGGGGATGATGCCCGTGAACTTTAGGAGGTCCTTATGAACAAGAAAGCTTTGAAAACGCTCCTGGCTGCTCTGCTGAGCACCGGACTGCTGGCCTGCAGCGCGCAGGCAAATACAGCCACCGATACATCTTCTTCGATCACGGTCACGGCGGAGAACAGCTCTTCCGCAGAGACTGTGACAGCAGCTTCTTCCGCCCAACTGGTACAGACCACCGCTGAGAATGCGGTCACCAGCGATGACGAACACTTCTCCGACAGAGACTATGAAACGACCCTGCATGATGCCGCGACCGAGATCACGTTAAACGGAACTTCCGCTTCCGTGAACGGCAGCGGCGTAAAGACTTCTGAAGGACTGGTCACTATCACTTCTGCCGGTACTTACGTCCTGAGCGGCACCTTCGAAGGTCAGATCCTGATCGAAGCGACCAATACCGACAAGATCCAACTGGTCCTGAACGGCGTAACGATCACCAATGATGACTCGGCAGCCATCTATGTCAAACAGGCCGATAAGGTCTTTGTCACCACTGCTTCCGGCAGCGTGAACACCCTGAAAGTCAGCGGCACTTTCACGGCGGACGGCGACACCAACGTGGACGGCGTGATCTTCGCCAAGGACGACCTGACCCTGAACGGGGAGGGGACCCTGAAGATCGAAAGCAGTGATAACGGCATCGTCGGCAAGGATGATGTGACGATCACTTCCGGCACCTACATGATCGCTGCCGGTACAGAAGGCCACGGCATCCAGGCCAAGGATGAACTGGCGATCGCCGGCGGCAGCTTCGAGATCACTTCCGGCAAGGACGGCTTACATATCGCTAACGATGAGGATACTACGCTCGGCAACCTCTATATCATCGGCGGCACCTTCAACATCGTTGCCGGTACCGACGGCATCGAGGCTTCCGGCCGGATCGACATCAAGGGCGGCGACTTCACGGTCAACGCCGGCGATGACGGCATCACTTCCGACAGCGAACTGCTGATCGAAGACGGCGAGATCGATATCGTACAGTCTGAAGAAGGTCTGGAAGGCGCGCAGATCACCATCAATGGCGGCAGCATCAAGGTGAAAGCCAGCGATGACGGTCTCAATGCGAACGGCAGCGGCACTTCTTCTGCCAATACCGGCTGGGGCGGCGGCATGATGGATGCGGATTCCTCCGCAGTCCTGACCATCAACGGCGGTGTGATCTATGTCAATGCCGGCGGCGACGGCGTCGATAGTAACGGCACGATCGTGGTCAACGGCGGTGAGATTTATGTCTCCGGTCCGACCAATTCCGGCAACGGCGCCCTGGACTACGGCATCTCGGGAACGATCAACGGCGGCATCTTCGTGGCTGTCGGCGCTTCCGGCATGGCCGAGAACTTCTCTTCCGGTGAGCAGGCAGCCTTCCTCTGCAGCTTTAACGGCACGGTCTCCGGCGGCAGCACGATCACCGTCTCTGACAGCAGCGGCAACGTCCTGCTGAGCTATACTCCGGAAAAGGATTACCAGTGTGCGGTCGTTTCCCTGCCGGAACTCAAGGTAGGCGAGACCTACACCGTCAAAGCCGGCTCTTCGGAGAGCACGGTCACCCTGTCCTCACAGTTTACCGGCGGCATGGGCATGCAGATGGGCGGACCCGGAATGATGGGCGGTCAGATGGGTCAGGAGGGCAGCTTCAGCGGCCAGATGCCCGGCGGCGAGATGCCTTCCGGTGACTTCAGCGGCCAGATGCCCAGCGGTCCGATGGGCGGCCATGGCCAGGGCGGATTCCCGCACTAGAAAAGCGCTTCGGCGCTTTTTTCTTGCTGTGTGACAGAAACTTCACAAATCTGACACACAGTTATGCTTTAATAACATCGTAGTAATTTTTTCATTAATTTCTTCTCTATGAATGAGGATCGCAGGATCCTTTTTCATTTCCCTGTCTATGAAAATTATTACAGTTATTTTCAGGAACTCGTTTTCATTTTCATCTTGACTTCCCGCTCCATCAGTCCTAAGATGATTTCATAAAACATTTGGAACCGAAGAAGTAAGCAGAACCTCTTTTTGATAGAGAAGTCGGCAGCATGGTGGAAACGACGGAAAAAGAACTGCTGAATACGCCGGGGAGTGGGTCTCCTGAAAGGGAGAGACGTTGGAGGCAAACGTTACAATGCCGGACCGTGCATGCGGTCGCAGAGGTCACTGCGGTAACGCCGTGATAAAAAAAGGTGGTAACACGATTGAGCCGGTCGTCCTTTTTGGAAGCCGGCTTTTCTATTCGGAGGACGAAAGAAATGAAAAAGTTACTCACCTCAGCACTATCCCTGATCCTGTTCCTTTCTCTTTGCGCCTGCAGCAGTACGCCTTCTTCGGAGAGCTCTTCCATGAGCCCTGCCGAAGATGATAAAGTGACGATCGGCGTCCTGCAGCTCCTGACGCACGATGCTCTGGACAGTTCCTACGAAGGCTTCAAGGAACTTCTGGCGGAAAAGGGCCTTACGGAAGGAGAGGATCTGGAACTGATCTTCCAGAACCCGGAAGGCGATCAGTCCAATCTGGCGACCATGGCCGATGCCCTGGTAGCGAAAGATCCCGACCTGATCTTCGTCATCGCCACTTCTCCGGCCCAGGCTGTCCTGCAGTCGCTGGAGAGCGCCGGCAAGTCCATCCCGGTCATCGGCACCGCTATCACGAGCTTTACCGAAGTCGGACTGGCTGATTCCGATGAAGTTCCCGGCAAAGGCATCTCCGGCGTCTCGGACAACTGCTCGATGCAGCTGCAGCTGCAGCTGGCGCAGCAGGTCGTTCCGGAACTGAAGACCTTAGGCATCCTCTACACCTCTTCGGAAGCCAATTCCGAGATCCAGGCCCAGCAGATGCAGGCTGCCTGCGCAGCGGCCGGCGTGGAAGCCTTCGTCAAAACGGTATCCGATAAAACGATGATCGACGATACGATGCAGTCCTTCGTCGGCAACATCGATGCCCTCTACATCCCCACCGACAACAATATCGCGGCTGCCATGGGCTCCGTCGATATCACTGCCCGGGAACATCAGATCCCGGTCATCGCTTCCGAAGCCGGCATGTGTGCCAACGGCGGTCTGGTCTCTCTGGGTGTCGACTATCACCTGATCGGCCGGATGGCCGGCGAGATGGCCCTGGAAGTGCTGAACGGTGCGGATGTCAATACGATGCCGATCCGGTATGATACGACCGGAACGGTCTACTACAACTCGGTCACGGCAGCCGATATCGGGCTGACCCTGCCGGAGTCCATCACATCTGTCGGAGTCGACGTAGCGGAAAAATAGTTTATGAGTTCTGTATTATCTTCTGCCATTGCCCAGGGCCTGCTCTGGTCGATCCTGGCGATCGGGATCTATGTGACCTATCGCTTACTGAACATCTCGGATCTGACTTCGGAGGGGAGCTTTACACTGGGCGCAGCCGTAACGGCTTTCAGTATCGTAGCCGGAGTACCGCCGATCCTTGCGGTACTTTTGGCCGCTTTATGCGGTGCGCTGGCCGGAACGGTGACCGGCCTGCTGCATACCAAGATGCATATCCCGTCCCTGCTGGCCGGGATCCTGTCCATGACCGGACTGTATTCCGTCAATCTGCGGGTCATGGGCAAGGCCAATATCCCTCTCAATCAGGTGGATACGATCCTCAGCAACCTGAAGGATCTGCTGCATCTGGCCAGAGACCGGGGGGCAGCCATCCCCTTAGGCATCCTCGCTGTCGCCCTGGTGATCGGACTGCTGGTCTGGTTCTTCAATACCGAGTTCGGCTATGCGATCGTAGCCTGCGGCAACAACGACCACATGATCATTGCCAACGGAGTCTCTTCCGATAAACTGAAGATCGCCGGTTTTGCGATCGCCAATGCGCTGATCGCCTTGAGCGGTTCCCTGGTCTGTCAGTACAACGGCTATGCCGATGTACAGATGGGTATCGGAGCGATCGTCGTCGGTCTGGCTTCGGTCATCATCGGGGAAGTCTTCGCCAAGGACAAGAGCTTCGTCTTCGTACTGCTCTCGATCGTTCTCGGTTCCGTGATCTACCGTCTGATCGTGGCCTTCGTCATCAATACCTCGATCGTATCGGCCAATGATATGAAACTGTTCACAGCCGTCTTAGTCGCTCTGGCCATCTGGTTCACCGATCTTTCCCAGCGGAAGGGAGGGAAGAAACATGCTTGAGATCAAAGGCTTATGCAAGACCTTCAATCCCGGCACCATCAATGAGAAGAAGGTCTTTGAAGATCTTTCCCTGACCCTGAACAGCGGAGACTTCGTGACTGTCATCGGCGGCAACGGCGCCGGCAAATCGACGCTCCTGAATATGATCGCCGGCACCTATCCCTTCGATAAGGGACAGCTGCTGCTGGACGGGAAGGATATCACGAAACTGAAGGAATACGAAAGAGCGGCCTTCATGGGACATGTCTTTCAGGATCCGCTCTTAGGCACCTGCAGCAACCTCTCGATCGCCGAGAACCTTTCCATTGCCCGCCGCAAGGGCAAGAGAAGAACGCTGCGCCGGGGCATCACCGAAGCGGAGAGAGAAGAATACCGGGCGCTGCTGGCTCCTCTGGGACTGGGGCTGGAAGAGAGACTGACCGAGAAGGTCGGACTGCTCTCCGGCGGACAGCGTCAGGCTCTGACCCTTTTGATGGCGACGTTAGTCAGACCGCAGTTATTGCTGCTGGACGAACATACTGCCGCCCTTGATCCGAAGACGGCACAGATCGTTCTGGATCTGACCAACGAACTGGTACAGCGGGATCAGCTGACCACCCTGATGATCACCCACAACATGCGCGATGCCCTGAAGACCGGCAACCGGCTGATCATGATGAGCGAAGGAAAGATCATCCTGGACATCAACGGCGAAGCGAAGAAACAGGCGACCGTCAGCGATCTGCTGGCTCTCTTTGAACAGAACAACGCCTCTTTGGACGATAAGATGCTGCTGGGGTAAATAAGTTGACAGAAACAGGTACTTGTATGAAAATAATACAGGTACCTGTTTATTTTATGAAAGGGGGAATCGTATGCCGCCTATGGGAGGACGCGGTGCCCGGAACTTTCTCACCGATGACGAGAAAGCGAATGCGCCGAAAGTAACGCCTGCTTTACTGAAACGTGTATTTTCCTATCTCTGGCCGTACAAGAAGGAACTGATCCTGGCTTTATTATCGATCGGGGTCTCTTCGGTACTGGCGCTGTATCCCTCGATCCTGACCGGCCGTATCGTCGACGAAGGTCTGATCGGCAGGGATCTGAATATCCTGGTCAAACTGATCATCCTGACGCTTCTGCTGCAGCTGGCTTCCAATCTGGTCGGAGTCCTGCAGTCCTATCTGAATTCCTGGATCGCCCAGCATATCACCTATGATATGCGCAACCAGATGTTTCAGCATCTTCTGAAGATGTCGCACCGTTTCTTCACAGAAAACAACCAGGGCGACATCATCACCCGCATGACCGATGACATCTCCGGCGTCCAGCAGATCATCACCAATACCTTTGCCTCGATCCTTTCCAACGTGATCACACTGGTCGCAGCTCTGGTAGCCATGTACCGGCGCAGCTGGGTGCTGGCGACCCTGGCTCTCGTCATCGTGCCGCTCTTTACGATCCCGACCCGTTCGGCCGGCAAGCGGCGCTGGTCGCTGACCCAGGAAGCGCAGAGCGTACGCGATCAGATCAACGGCATCCTCAACGAGACCCTCTCCGTTTCCGGTCAGCTGCTGGTCAAGCTCTTCGGCCGGGAACAGGATGAATACGAGAAGTACCGTGCCGCCAATGAGAAGATGATCACCCTGAACATCCGGGAGTCGATGGCCGGCCGCTGGTTCCGGGTCATCATCTCGACTTTCTCGTCGTTCGGACCGATGCTGATATACCTGGCCGGCGGCATCCTGATGATCCGCTATGATGCAAACTTATCAGTCGGTGACGTGACGGTCATGGTGTCGCTTCTGAGCCGCATGTACGGTCCGGTCAACTCGCTCTTATCGATCGGCGTCGACTGGATCCGTTCGATGGCCAACTTCTCGCGTATCTTCGATTACTTCGATATCGAACCGGAGATCAAGGAAGATCCCCATCCGCTCGCTCCGCAGGAAGCGAAAGGGGAGATCGCCTTCTCGCACGTCAACTTTGCCTACGAAGAGAACCGTCCGATCCTGAAGGATATCGACTTCTCTCTGCCCCAGGGCAAATGCATCGCTTTGGTCGGTCCTTCCGGTTCCGGCAAGAGTTCGATCGTCAACCTGATCCCCCGCATCTACGACGTCATCGACGGTTCGGTGACCTTCGACGGCATCGATGTGCGCAGACTGGATCTGGCCTGGCTGCGTTCGCAGATCGGTCTGGTCTCGCAGGAGACCTATCTCTTCTCCGGCACCATCCGCGAGAACCTCTTATATGCCAAACCGGATGCCACCGAAGAAGAGATGATCGAAGCCTGCAAAAAGGCCAACATCCACGACTTCATTGCCGAACAGGAGAACGGCTACGATACCCTGGTCGGCAACCGCGGCCTGAAGCTCTCCGGCGGCGAGAAACAGCGTCTCTCCATCGCCCGGGTGCTCCTGAAGGATCCGGCAGTCATGATCTTTGATGAAGCGACCTCCTCGCTGGATACGATCTCGGAAGATCTGATCCAGCAGGCCATCGATCCTCTGATCGATGAGCGCACCAGCATCCTGATCGCTCACCGTCTTTCCACGGTGCTGGCTGCTGATGAGATCCTGGTCATCAAGGAAGGACAGATCGTAGAGAGAGGTACTCACAGCGAACTGCTGAAGCAGGGCGGAGTCTATACCGAGCTCTATGAGAAACAGTTCAAGCGGCTGGAGGAAGCCGCTGCCTAGTTGCCCCTTTTTCCGATATCTTCTATAATCGGGTCAGGAGTAAACAATGAAGAAAACAGTAGTATTCATATTGTGTCTGCTGCTGCTCTGCGGCTGCAGCAAGGAGGCCGAAGACATGCATAACAGTTCCTCTCAGGGCTGTGACAACGAATGCGCCTATACACCTTCCCCCGCTCAAAACAGCGCGGAGAAGGCCGATATGAGCGGCTATGAAGGTTTCAGTGACGAAGAGCACGTTTTCCTGGTCAGTGATGTGAAGACAATGCTGGAAAAGATGGAGAAGGGGGAGACCTTCGTCGTCTATTTCGGTTTCACCCGCTGTCCCTGGTGCATCGAAGCCGTTCCGATCCTGAATGAGACGGCAAAGGAATACGGGAGGACCGTCGACTATGTCGATACCCGCTCCAGCGAAGAGATCCATTCCAATATCGAGATCCCGGATTATGACAAACTGACGGAAAAGGTCGGAGAGTACTTCCCGCTCGATGACAAGGAGATCCCGCATCTCTATACCCCGTTCCTGTTCTTTATCAGGGACGGAAAGGTCGTTGCCACCCATCAGGGTACACTGGAAGGTCATGATGCCCATGAGCGGCAGATGACGGAAGCAGAAAAAACAGAGCTCAAGGCCCTGTATCAGAAATACTTCGAACTGCTGAAATAAACAAAGACGGGTCAGGCCCGTCTTTCTTCTGCAAAGTATACGATGGAGAGGAATCCCGGTCCGACATGGGAACCGATGACCGGTCCTAATTCCTGTAAGGATACGGAAGCTTTGGGGAAACGTTCTCTGACCGTCTCTTCCCACTTCTTTCCGTCTTCGGGACAGTCGCTGTGACCGACGATGATCTCCTGATCATAATCCGTGCCGATCTCCGCTGCTGCCTTTTCCAGCAGTTCATGGATGGCTTTCTGACGTCCGCGGACCTTGGCAGCGGCGATCAGCTTGCCTTCCTCATCCAGATAGATCAGCGGCTTGACCGAAAGCAATGTACCGATGAAGGCCGAGGCATTGGACAGACGTCCGCCGCGCTGCAGCCAGGAAAGATCATCGACGAAGAAACGGTGAATGACCTTCTTGCAGTTGTCTTCGGCAAAGGTCTTCACTTCTTCGAAGGAAGCGCCTTCCTCCTGCATCTTCACCAGTCTCTTCAACAGCAGGGAGAAGCCCATGGTGATGCTGCGGGTATCCAGGACATAGAGTTCGCTCTTCGGGTCCTCCTCCTTCAGCATCGCCGCGGCCTGGCAGGCATTACTGTAGGAACCGGAGATCGCACTGTCCATCTCCAGATAGAGGACCGGTCTCTTCTGCGATACCAGTTCCCGGAAGAAGGTCAGGTAGGCATAGGGGGTGATCTGCGAGGTATTCGGCAGCTTGCCTTCCCGCATCAGCGCGTAAAAGTGTCTTCTGGTCTCTTCCCGGCAGTCATCCGGATAGGCTTTTCCGTCGATCTCGAAACTGTAGGAGAGCACAGGGATCTGATGTTCGTCGAGCCATTCGCGATCGGTGTCGCAGGTGGAACTAACCGCAATCAAGTAGTTTCTCATTGTATGTATATTCCCAACTTTGATATTATACCATGTACATCTCTGCTGCACGCATCGATTTGCACGGCCGGAACGTTCCGATGATAGAATAGACATATGGAATCTACCCTGCATACCTATCCTCATCCGGACGGGGAGATCCAGCGGGTCCAGCGCATCCTGCTCGATGACTGGCAGTCGCTGCAGTTCCTGCAGCCACAGCCTTCGCCGGAGGCTCTGCCCCGGATCGCTGCACTGTTCCGGGAATTCTTCGTGAAGCAGTATCCGTATCTCTACGGAAGACTTTTCTTTTTCCGGATCCCGGAAGGTCTGCCGGTCCCGATGGTGCAGGAGGAGCACTTCGGTGAGATCGAGGATCCTCTGACCCGGGCCAACGTCCTGTTCCGGAAATACATTCGCCGCAGGGGAAAAGAGCTCTCCTTCCTGCGCGGGGATGTCCGGGAACTTTACGAAAAACTGAAAGCCGGCGGAGATCTGCTGGAAGCAGAGGGAAAACTGCCGCGGCTGACCTTTCTTCCTTTAGGAGAGCGTTTCGGCTTTCTCAGTGAAACGGAAAGAGAAGCAGCGCTGAAAGTCAATGCGAACTTCTTCGTGATGGATCAGTGGGACTGTGCTTCGGTCTATGACCGGCTGGGCACGCCGGTCGGTCTCTGTCTCAAGGACGACAGGATCCTGAACCCGCCTTCCTTTGAGCGGGAAGTGCTGACGGTCAGCCGGGAAGGGAAGGTCAGGGTCAGTCATCTGCCTTTATCGGAAGTAAGCATCTCGGTCGGAGAAAAGACCTACCGGGACAAAGTGAATGCCCGCTTCTATACCCGTCTGCAGGGACGCAGGACCCCGGCCGGAGGGACGGATCTGATCCTCTGCGGGGAGCGCCTGATCGCCGTAAAGAAGGGCGGAAAGAGCGATATCCCTTCCGGCGGGATGGTCATCAGGACTGAGGAGGAGCTCCCGACCGGAAGAGAGGTATCCTACCATGGCGGGGAAGAGCTCCGCTTTGCCCTGCAGACCGGCAGCAGTGCGGTGATCGACGGGGTGCCGGTCACTTCCTTCCGTTCGCCTTTCTATCGCTTCTGGCGCTTCTGGGAAGCTTCCTATCCGCCGGCCATGTATCCCCTGAACTACCGTAAGGACCGGGCTCCGCGGATCATCCTGGGAGCAGATAAAGAAGAACGGCCGCTCCTTCTATGGTTTGAGGGCGCTGCCAAGATCGGCCATCAGGCCGGTACCGACAGCTGCGGCGCAACGCTGCTGGAGGCCGCAGAGATCGCTGCGCAGCTCGGCGTACACAACGGCATCCAGCTGGATGGCGGCGGTTCGGCCGAGATCCTGCTGCACGATGAGCGAAAGCTGCTGCTTTCCGACCGCGATCCCGTTACCCTGCAGGAGCGGGAAAGGCCGATCCCGCTGGGGCTTTTCGTCCGTTAGGGCAGAAGACTTGCAGGGAAAAGGGAAAATGTTAGAATGAGAACAGAAATGAATACCAGGTCCTTTCGGACCTTCTCTTTTCCGAAGATGTTAGCACTCTTGCTAAAGAAGTGCTAAAAGGAGGTACCATGATCGTAATTCCCGTACACAATCTGATCGTATTGCCGAATACGACGGTCTATCTGCCGACAGATATCTATAAACAGATCACTGAGAAGAAACCGGAGATCGGAGAAAGGATCGTCTTCGTCTTTACCCGCAGCGGTACGCCGGGCATCGAATCCGAAGAAGACATCTATCCGATCGGGGTCAACGGCACGATCTCCGAGATCGCTGCTACCGGCTTCGTCAGCATCACCACCTTTGACCGTACCGATATCGAATCGATCCGCAAGGACGATACCGGCTACAAGCTGACGATGGTCCGCCGTCCCGATATCGATGATCTCTCTGAAGAGGAGGAAAAGAAGAAGACCGAGGAAGTCAAATCGGCCATCACCCGCTTCTTCTCGACCTTTCAGTGGGCGCCGATCGCCCGCAGCTTCATCGCTCAGCGTTCTTCGATCGCTGAGATCATCTGCATGATGTCGGGCTGGTTCACTCTCAGCAATGAGGAACGCTATGCCCTGGTGGAGGAAGATTCGCTCTCCGCCCGCACGGAGAAGATGGAGCGCATCATCTACGAGTATCTTGAGATGTATAAGCTCGACAGCGAAGCACAGTCAGCCCAGGAACAGGACAACCAGAAGGCTTACCGGGAATCGGCCATCCGCAAACAGATGGAGTTCCTGCAGAAGGAACTGGATGAGATACATCCGGAGGAAGTCACCGATGTCCGCCGCTTTGAAAAGAAGATCGAAGAGCTTCCTCTCAATGAGGATGCCCGCAAGGAAGCGCGGAAGGTCCTCAACCGTATGAAGCAGGAGGGGAAGAACTCTCCGGAATACGGTCTGCTCTATGATTATCTGGACTTTGTGACCAATCTGCCCTGGAAGACGCCCCGCAGCAAGAAGATCGATCTCGGGGAAGCCGAGAAGATCCTGGAAGAGGATCACTTCGGTCTGAAGAAAGTCAAGGAACGTATCCTGCAGCAGATCGCCGTCATGGATCTGAATAAGAAACAGTCCGGTTCGATCCTGCTGTTCGTCGGAGCTCCCGGTACCGGCAAGACTTCGATCGGCCAGTCCATTGCGAAGGCTCTGAAGAGAAAGTACGTGCGGGTCGCGCTGGGCGGCATCCGTGATGAAGCGGATATTCGCGGACACCGCCGTACCTATATCGGGGCGATGCCGGGTAGGATCATGGACGGCATCTCCCGCAGCGGAGCAGCCGATCCGGTGATGGTGCTGGACGAAGTCGACAAGCTCGCTTCTTCCTACAACGGCGATCCGGCTTCGGCCTTGCTGGAAGTGCTCGATCCGGAGCAGAACTTCTCCTTTACCGATCACTACCTGAATGTCCCTTACGATCTTTCGCGGGTCTTCTTCATCTGCACCGCCAATACCCTGGATTCCATCCCGGAACCTCTGCTGAACCGGATGGAAGTCATTGACTTCAACGGTTATACCGAAACAGAGAAGTACGAGATCGCCAGAAGGCATCTGATCCCCCGTTCACTGGAAGACTGCGGTCTGAAGGAAGGGGAGCTGACGATCAGCGATGAAGCACTGCGTTCGCTGATCAGCGACTACACGATGGAAGCGGGCGTGCGCGGTCTCAAGAAGGCGATCGATACGGTCTGCCGTTATGCAGCCGTGAAGTTCGTGCGCAGTCACAAAAAGAAAAAGGTCCTTGTGGAGAAGGACGATCTGGAAAAGATCCTGGACCGCCATCCGATCCGGCATGAACATGTTCTGGCCGAAAAGCGTCCGGGCATCGTGACCGGCCTGGCCTGGACCCGGGCCGGGGGCGAGATCCTCTTCGTGGAGACTCTGCTGACCAAAGGCAGCGGCAAGGTCATCGTGACCGGGCAGCTCGGTGAGGTCATGAAGGAATCGGCGACCATCGCCGTCAGTCTGGTCAAATCGATGTTCCCGGAAAAGGCGGAACTGCTGGAGACTCATGACCTGCATATCCATGTCCCGGAAGGAGCTGTCCCTAAGGACGGACCTTCGGCCGGCATCACTCTGACGACGGCTCTGGCTTCACTGCTGACCGAAAGGGCGGTGGCTCCGCGCTATGCGATGACCGGCGAGGTCTCCTTGAGAGGCGTCGTGCTGCCGATCGGCGGTCTGCCGGAGAAACTGATGGCGGCTCAGCGGGCCGGCATCAAAACGGTCTTCATCCCCAAAGAGAATGAGAACGATCTGAAGGATGTCGCCAAAGAGGTGAAACGGAAACTGAAGATCATTCCGGTCTCCACGGTGGAGGAAGTCTTAAGGGAGACGAAGGTCCTGTTATAATAAAAAAGAGCGAAAGCTCCGGAGGTAAGAAATGAAGAAAGATCTGGGAGTCGTGGCTGCCGTCTGTCCGATGCCGGTGCTGATGGTCGCTGCTTACGACGAAAACGAAAAAGTCAATGTGATGAATGCGGCCTGGGGACAGATCTGCGACAACGATAAGATCATCCTCTTCCTGGGAGAAGACCGCAAGACCCTTGCCAATATGAAAGTATCCAAAGCCTTTACGGTCGCGCTGGCCGATGAAGCACATGTGAAAGAAGCCGACTTCTTCGGCATCGCATCCGGCAACCGCATGGATGACAAGTTCGAAAGAACGGGATTCCATGCCGTGAAGAGCGATAAGGTGCATGCCCCGGTCATTGAAGAATTCCCGGTCTGTATGGAATGTGAACTGGCGGAGATCGTCAATACCGAGAACGTCTTTGGCGTCGTCGGGAAGATCGTCAACGTCAAGGCCAACGAAGAAGTGCTGGATGAAAAGGGCAAGGTCGATGTCAGCAGGCTGCATGCGCTGATGTTCGATCAGTTCCGCAGCGGCTACTACGCCACCGGCGAAAAGGTCGCTCAGGCCTGGAATGCCGGCGTCGGCCTGATGAAGAAATAAGTCGAAACAAAAGTACAGAGGAGATCCTCTGTACTTTTAATTCTGTTTCACTTCTTTCTGCCACTGCCGCAGCAGCTCCTTCGCTTCTCTTTCCTGACTGTCTTCCTTCTGTCCGTAGCGGATCGGCAGGTAGAGTTTTCGCAGCTCTTCCGCGGTCTCCGTCTCGCTGAGACGGCCGGCTGCCGCAGCGATCTCGTCGCTGGCTCCCCTTACGGAGAGACCTTCCTTGCGGCAGGCTTTCAGGAAACGGCGGTAGACTTCCCGCGTGCCTCTGCGGAAGAAGGCACGCTTTTTCTTTTTCGGCGCTTCTTCGACCGTATAGGCGGAACGGACGACGGAAGTCCCGGCGTCCTCCGTCGGACGGATCCGTGAGAAGAAATGGCGCAGGAAGAGGAACAGCAGGACTCCCGCCAGCAGGAGAGCGCCGGTCCGTAAGGCGAAGGAGATCCATTCCGGACGCTTCGCCGCTTCGACAGCCGCTTCTTCCCCGAAGGAGAAGTCCAGATTCAGATCGATCTGCTGCTCCGGGAATTCGAAATGCAGATCCTTGATGAAGAGACCCAGGAAACGTCCCAGACCGTTCAGCAGGAAGATGAAGGCATCGATCAGCAGCAGCAGGATCGGCAGGATGCCGTAGACGTAGATGCCCAGGATCCCCATCAGCAGCAGATACTGGAAGCCTTTGGAGACCAGCGCCAGGGCAAGGATGCTGAGAAGGGCCATCGAGAGAAGGTTGTAGTGCAGGAAATTGCCTTCCTGCAAGAAGCTTTCCGAGCGCAGGATGCGTAAGAGGAAGACGGTGATCAGACACCAGAGCAGGAAGAAGGGGAGGGAGAACTGTGCATAGACCGCTCCCCGGCTTACGGCGATCGTATAGGACAGGAAGGCGGTGGCGATCTCCGCCCCGAAGCCGTAAGGCAGGAAGGAGAGCAGCCGTTCGTGATCGATCCGCCAGTCTCTCTCCCGGCATTTCTTATGGAGGTAGAGCAGGGCCGGCAGCAGACGGAAGAGCCTTGGGAAGGAGATCCCCGGCAGCAGGCTCAGCAGCAACAGCCCCAGAGGAGCGATGCTTGTCCAGCCTCCCTTTTCTTTCATGAAGTAACAGAGAAGTTCCGCAGCGCATAACAGCAGGAAGAAAAGGATCAGTTCCTGTCCGGGAGTCAACAGGAAAGCCAGAGTTGCACAGTACAGTGCGCATTCAGCCAGGATCTGCAGGATCTCCGGGAGTTTTCTCATGACTGTACCTCCCCGGCATCCATCACGAAGATGCGCTGCCCCAGTTCTTTTTCCTTGCGCCGGACGAGGTCCTGAACGTTCTTTGCCTCGGCACAGATCAGGATATAGGAACGCTGTTCGCTGCGGTTCTGCACGGCGTTCTCAAGCAGTTTCTCGCAGTGCTGCAGACGGCTGTATCCGGCTCTGCCCAGATACTCATAGACCGTCTCCAGGTGTTTGCGGCCGCTGCCTTCCGGGACGTAGGAACGGTTGCCTTGGGGAGTGGAGATATGGGCATCGGTGCGGAAGGAGAAACGGATATGTTTCTTTTCCAGTTCTTCGCAGACGGTACGGGCCAGGGAGTAGGCGGCTTCGATCTTGCCGGGATCATCGCTGCTGATATCCAGGAGCACCGTCGCCCGCTGTTCGGCAGTATAGTCGTACTGTTTGACGATCAGCCGGTTGCGTTTCAGGGTCTCGGTCCAGGAGATGTCCTTCTGCGGTTCTCGGCCGCTGTATTCCCGGAAACCGACGGTATCGATGGGATCGGGCATGATGAAACGGCGGACGCTGACTTCACCCAGATAGCCGTTGAAGGAACGTTCCAGTTTTCCCAGTGCACAGCGCGGCGGGATCACGATGATCTCTTTGAAACGATCGATATGCACGGTCTTTTCCTTGAGTCCCAACAGATCACCGGAAGTCAGATCGGCACCGCGCAGGAGATACCTTCCCCGCTGCGGCAGAGAGACCGACAGGGTCCGGACGGCCTTCTGCTGCGGCAGCAGATAGAAAGACTGTTCAAGGTAAGCGTAGGAACGGTTGTGGTAGGCATTGGAGATGTGTACGGATGGATCGGAAGAAGAGAGCGAAGCGGGGATCGTTTCCCGCAGGCGCAGGAAAAAGACCGGCAGCCGCCGCGCGTTCTTCAGGGTGGTGATCAGATGGAACTCTTCCCGGCTCTCGACCAGTTTGCGGTCGCTCTCCGTATCGTAGGAGATCCCGTCGAGACAATGTTCCAGACTGATCCGCTGCAGGAGATAGCCCAGCAGCAATAATAATACGATCGAGAAGGGATTCACGCTTCCTCCAGCGGAACAGGCAGGGAAGCGACGAGTTTGCGGATGTATTCCTCGCTCTCTTTCAGCGAGATGTTGGTGCCCAGACGATGAGCCAGCACGCAGGGGGCCAGATCACGGACATCTTCCGGGATGACATAGTCTCTTTCGTGCAGGGCTGCCCAGACCTGAGCAGCCCGGTAGAGAGCGATGCCGCCGCGGGTACTGACGCCGCTGCTGAGGGTATCGTCATTGCGGGTCGCATTCAGGATATCCAGGATGTAGGAAGCGATATCTTCGTGGACGGTGATCTCGGCCGCAAGCGCCTTGCACTGTGCTGTTTCTGTGGAAGTGACCACCGGCTGCAGTTCTTTGACGATCTCGGCAGCCGGTCTGCGGGCGATGACGGCCAGTTCGTCCTCACGGGACATATAGCCCAGAGTCAGACGCATGAAGAAACGGTCGACCTGTGCTTCCGGCAGGGGGAAGGTGCCGAAGTTCTCCAGTGGGTTCTCGGAAGCCATGACCATGAAGGGTTCCTGCAGGGGATAGGTCGTACCGTCGATGGTGATCTGCCGCTCCTCCATCGCTTCCAGCAGGGCTGCCTGGGTGCGGGGAGTCGCACGGTTGATCTCATCAGCCAGGATGATCTGCGAAAAGAGCGGACCCGGACGGAATTCGAATTCCTGGTCGCGCATATTGTAGAAGTTGATGCCGGTCAGATCGCTGGGCAGGAGGTCCGGTGTGAACTGGATCCGTTTGAAATCTCCGCCGATCGAGGCTGCAAAGGACCTCAGCAGCATGGTCTTGCCGGTACCGGGGACGTCTTCCAGCAGGACGTGTCCGGAACAGAGAAAAGCTGTCAGCACCTTCAAGATGACATCATCCTTGCCCAGGATGACTTTCTGACAGTTCTGCAGTACTTTATCGCGGTAATCGCGGAATACAGTGATATCCATAAGTGACCTCCGATTCAGCCCTATGATACGGGAAAAACGGGCTGAGGCAAAGAAAAATGACAGAAGCCTCACATTTTGATATGATCGTCTGTATGAAGAGTGTACAGAAGCCGCGCATCCGCTATACCGAAGAAAAGGACTGGGGATCTCCCTTTGAGAGCTGCCGTCAGCTGGAACTGAACGGGACACCGGAAAAAGAAGTCTCCTTTCAGGAAGAGACCTTTGACGAATGTATCTTCCGCAGAACGGACTTTCATCCCGTTCTGTTGAAGGACTGCGATCTGCTGGATGTCCTTCTGGAGAACTGCGATCTCTCCGGTCTCTCCTTTGAAGGACGTCTGCTCTGCCGGGTGCATTTCCGTAACTGTAAGCTCCTAGGCACTTCCTTCGGCGAAGCCTCTCTGAAAGACGTTTTCTTTGAGAACTGTCAGAGCCGTTATCTGAACTTTGCCCGGACGAAACTGGAACGGGTGTCCTTTGAAAAGACGGCGCTGATCGATGCCTCCTTCTACGAGAACGAAACGAAGGACCTGCACTTCCGTGACTGCGATCTGCAGGGCAGTGAGTTCTACCGCTGTTCTCTCCGGGATGTCGATCTTTCCGACAGTGAACTGAACGGCACTTCCTTTGATGCGGATTCCATAAAAGGACTGACCGTGAACAGGGAGCAGTGTGCTGCTTTGGCTGCGCTTTTCGGACTTCGGGTCAAAGATGAATGACTTTCCTTTCCGAGAATGGTAGAATAGGTACAGTGTCCTCGTAGCTCAGGGGATAGAGCGACCGCCTCCTAAGCGGTAGGTCGGAGGTTCGAATCCTCTCGAGGACGCCATAGGAAATGAAGCAGACGAAAGTCTGTTTTTCTGTTGCAGGCAGTTCCTTTGTATGGGAAGGGAGTTTCTTTTATACTTGAACAGGGAGAAAAACGATGAAGATAATGGTGATCATTCTGAAGACAGTGCTGTTCCTGCTGCTGTTGGCGGTGCTGGAACTGAATCATAATACGCTCTGGGGCTGGGCCGCTGCTTTCCTGCTGTTTGCGGGCTATCTCTTTCTTTCGGAGAAAGTGCTCGTACCGCATAAATGGTTTACAGGGATGGGGATGCTGCTGGGGTTCCTGATTCTGTTTGCGGGGATCCTCTTCTTAAGCTGGCCGCCGGTCAGGGCCGTCCCGGCCGTTCCGGAAAAAGATCCGCAGAGGACAGAGATCATCACCGTCAAAAACGGACAGCTGCGCGGTGTCTGCAATGCAGAAGGGGATGTGGAGATCTATACCGGCATCCCTTATGCCAAGCCCCCGGTCGGTGAACTGCGCTGGAAAGAGCCGCAGGATGCGGAAGACTGGGAAGGGATCCTGGAAGCCGATCACTTTGCCCCGATGTCCATGCAGCCGGTGAACCTGCCGATCTACAGTTCACTGGCCCGGATCATCGGTTACCACGACTATTCGATCTCACTGCAGGACAACTACCGGGAGCCGGTCAGCGAAGATTCGCTCTATCTGAATATCTGGCGTCCGGCCGGGAAGAAGGATCTGCCGGTGCTGGTCTATATCCACGGCGGTTCGCTGCAGACCGGACAGCCCTGGTATGCCGACTACAGCGGCGAAGGGCTGGCGAAGCAGGATATCCTGGTCGTCAATATCGGCTATCGTTTAGGTGTCTTCGGTTTCTATGCCGACGAAGAACTGGCAAAGGAATCGCCGAATGCAACGACCGGAAACTACGGTCTCTTGGATATGATCAAGGCCCTGCAGTGGGTACAGGAGAATATCGAAGCTTTCGGCGGTGATCCGGACAATGTAACATTAGCCGGAGAATCGGCTGGTGCCGCTTCAGTCAGTGCTCTCTGCACCTCGCCTTTGGCAAAAGGGCTCTTCCGTCGGGTCATCCTGGAATCTTCGACCGTCGCTTCGAAAGAACCGCCGCACTCCTACCGCAGCTTTGAAGAGGCGCTGGCTTCGGGAGAAAAACTGAAGGAACGCTACGGCGTGTCTTCCGTGGAAGAACTGCGTTCGCTGCCGGCCGAGAAGCTGGTGGGGGAAGCTTCTTCCCAGCACCATATCACGGTGGACGGCTATGTCCTGAAAGAAGATCCGTATCTCTCTTACCGCAAGGGAGAACACAACGAGGAAGCGATCCTGCATGGTTACAACGCCAAAGAGAGCGCACCTTTCCTGCTGTTTACGAAAACGGATTTGAAGAGCTATGAGGAGAGAGTCCGGGCCTTCTTCGGAGACTATACCGAAGAGGTGCTGAAGATCTACGCACCTGCCGATGATGAGGAAGCGACAGAGATGTGGGCCGATATCTACGGAGCCGTCTTCTTCAATTACCCGCATTACTGTCTGAACCGTCTGGCCAACCAGAACGGGATCCCGGTCTACGAATACTTCTTCAACAAGGACAACGGACGGCTGGGCAGCTGGCACAGCGGTGAGGAAGTCTACTGCTACGGCAATATCCCGGAAGGTTCAAAGCTCTACGATGAAGAAGACCGGGAACTGGCCCGGATCATGTCGGCATACTTCGCTTCCTATGCAGAGGACGGCGATCCCAACCGCAGTGATCTGCCGCTCTGGGAGAAGAATGAAAATGATCTTTCCCTGATGGAATTCTCTTCGCAGGTGCGAAGGAGCGAAGAAAAGATGAAACCGCTCTACGATATCCTGGACAGGATGCAGGGCTGGGAATAAAGAAATGACCTCAGGCAATGTCCTGAGGTCATTTCAGAGCGTTGACAAACTGCCCTTCCAGATAACAAAGATATTATCCCGAATAAAAAGTGGGAGAAACAATGCGTATACCAAGGGAATATGATGGTTAGATCCCATTATTAGTGCTTATAAGGTGCAAAAGTGGT
>JAFWEP010000016.1 GCA_017512885.1 Erysipelotrichaceae bacterium | reverse complement strand
GGCTGGCAGTTTCTTATACGGACGCTGTTTCTCCAAAAGGCACACGCCAGGCCGGATTACTGACCCCCTTATCTTAAAATAAGTGCAGCTGGCTGACTATCCGGATGATAATCTCACCGACTACACTTATACCGTACTAAACAGGTTCTTCTGTAGGAAGAGTGTTCTCGTCGGCACGGACATTAATGCCAATCGAAGAAAGCAGAATAAAAAGAGATAAGAAGATACTTACTGTTCGCTTCATAGATTTTAGCTCCCATCTACTGTTCTTAGACATATGCATATACTATTGGAAACTATATAGTTGTATATCAGTTTCCCTACATATTTATGATAAAGGGTAAGGAGAAAGAGGGTCAAGGAAAAGAAGGATACAGAATTCATTTCTTTCACAGATAAGGAAAACAGGGACCGGTCTGCGGTCCCTGAATAGTGACGATTGCATACGGATGTTTTCTGTTCAAAATCTTCTGCTCAGCGGCTGAAACGCCGGTATCTGGTGCTCTTTCCGCCTCCTGTCACGATCAGATCGCCCTGTTCGACCATACGCTTCAGCAGCCTGACGGCAGAAGAGGTACTCAGACCGGTCAGATGCTCTACCTCCGTACGGGTGATCGTATTCGTCCCGGTAAGGGCAGAAAGGATCCTATCTTCATTGTGATCACGTCGGGATACAGTCTCCTTCCCTGTCCATGGCAAACGGGGAAGAGTGGTCTTAAACACTTTCCCCGAGGTCTGAAACAGGACTGCCGGTGCATATTCGATATAAGAATCTGCGATCTTTTTCAGACCGGTCCCGTACGCTTCGATCAGGTTCAGACGATAAAAGACACTTGCCAGCTTCGGATTCCGACATATCGAAAGCCCCATCAGAACATCTTCCAGGGTAAATCCCTGTACCAGACCACCGGCAGAGATAAACTCAATTCGATCCGGATAACAGTTGATAAGGGTGCTCGCTGAATAGGAATAATCTCTGTGCACCACTGCATTCAGCAGCGCTTCCCGCAGAGCAGCTTCCGGATATGCCGGATGATCGATCCGGCGGATCCCTTCGAAAGTCGCTGCTTTTTCGTTTCGCATTTCCAGGAAGGCATAAGCATCATCGATCTGTTTCAGCAGTGATCCGCTGAATTCCCGGCGGTCCTGGAAGACTGCCTGATCCGTTCCGGAAAAGGCGGCTGCTTTGATGATATGCGGGCATTGATCCGAAAGAAGCAGTGCCAGATCTGTATAGATCCCCTCATTCGTCAGCATCCCCATCGTGATCATCTGCGTTCTTCCCAGTTCCAGGCCTCTCTTCAGAAAAGCGTCTGTTGCATAGGAAAAGTTCAGATCCTGCTGCAATGAACGCCTGTCCTCATAAGAGTCGCCGTCTGTATCCTTGATCATCTGCCGGATAGCTGCCTCTGTCGCCGGCGCAGAGGCAGTGCCCTGCCGTACGAAAACCCCGGAAGGGATCATCCCCTTTTCAGCCATGTAATATGGTCTGCCTGTACCACGGCTGACCGTGATCCTTACGAGCTGTGCGTTCCCCGTGTCCTCTGTATCGTAATGAACAAACATCGTAACATCCGGCCGGATCGTATCGCGAACAGCGTTCGCGATACGCTGGATCATTCGATCAGGCGAAACGACTCCGTTCACTTCGCCATTATCCCTGATCCCGATATAGATCGTACCTCCGTCCGTATTCGCAAAAGCAATGATGTCTTTAGGGATGCTTTCGGAATGATCCATCTTCAGCTCAACAGTCTCGCTCTCCTGATATTTCATCTTTCTGCTCATCTTTCTAATCACATTCTAATCATTCTGATCATTCTAGTCAAATCACGAGGAGAAAGAAAAGCCCCCTGTCTTATGACAGAGAGCTTCGTTAAGCATGATAATGTGCTACACCAGATGCAGCTTCTTCAGGATCTTCCCCCAGAAGCCCAGCTTCAGCAATTCCGACCAGCCCAGGGCAAAGGCAGAACCGATCGCAAAGTAGATCAGCCACCAGCCATTCTCGGTAGAGCCGATAGCAGCTGTTTTAAAGAGATCCGCGAAGGGCTGGGCCGTCGACTTGAACTGCACCAGTTTGGCCAGCCAGAAGCCGCAGAAATGCCACAGGATCAGAGGTACAGCCCTGCCGCTGAGATAGTTCAGAATATGCTTGCTGCCCTGCAGCCAGGAAACTTCCGTCTCTTCCAGTTTGCGGCAGAGATAGAGGACGGCATAGGAAGCACTTAAGGAGGTAACGAAGAAGGCACCGGCATTGGAGTACTTGTTGGCGCCGAGGTTGACAGAGTTGCCGACGGTGAAGACCGCGAAGATCAGGATCGCCAGTAAAGCCCGGTTGAACTTTCCGTGTTTCTCGATATCGAAACCTTCGTATCTGGCCTGTACGCCCAGGGCATAGAAGGCACCCATGACCGTCACCCGACTCAGCATGAACGGCATATTGAAGTTGAGGCCGGTGAAAGCCAGGAACAGGAAGACCAGGGTCAGGATGCGGTGATGCCGCAGATCCTGATGACCGAACTCTTCCGCAAAGCGGTAGAGACAGGATACCAGGAATAAGGCGGCCAGGGTCCAGGAAGCACCGAAGAACTCCCCGTCCTTCTCCAGCAGCAAGAAGATCTCCGGGATCTTCAGCAGCAGCTCTCTTCTTCCGGATCTCCGGATAAGGGCTTTCCCGATCATGAACAGAGAGTTCCAGACGACATAAGGGATATAGATCTTATGGACCTTCTCTTTGACGAAAGAGGGCAGATCGCTCTCCTGATCGGCGGTATAACCGCAAAGCAGGAAGAAGAAAGGAAAGTGGAAGAGCTGCAGATAATTGGAAAAGACGCCTCGGGCGCTTGCCCAGAGGATGAAGAGTACAGACAGGCCTTTGGCCATATCCAGATAAGTGCGTTCCTGTTTCATTTCATTACCTTCTTCAGTTCGCTGACCAGCTTCCAGACCCGGAACGGAAAATGCATGATCAGCCAGTATTTGCGCCATTCGTTGCGAATGTAGAAGTAACGTTTTTCTTTCCCCTCTACCCCCAGATCCTGAAACCATTTGTCCTTCAGGGCAGTAAAGAGGACTTCTCTCTTCTCTCCCTGAATGGTATCCAGATGCCATAAGGAGAAGTGTAAAGCGTAGTTGATATAGTCCTGTTCCAGTTCGTG
>JAFWEP010000015.1 GCA_017512885.1 Erysipelotrichaceae bacterium | reverse complement strand
GGCGTCATGGGCGATCAGCGTACCTATGACTATACTGTTGTCGTAAGGGCGGTGACTTCGATCGACGGCATGACTGCCGACTGGGCCAGGATCCCTTATGAGGTGCTGGACAGGATCTCGACCCGCATCGTCAACGAAGTCAAGAACGTCAACCGGGTAGTCCTGGATATCACTTCCAAACCTCCGGGAACGATCGAGTGGGAATAGTTCAACAAGGCTTTGATGTACATCAAAAGTGGGAGAAAACCAGCGTATAACAGCCAATTTTGATGTCTGTAACCCATAAAAATCTATTAAATCCATGAAAAAAGTCGTCCATGCGACGACTTTTTCTGTTCCCGGGAATTTGTCTGATACCATTTTGATACCATTTTCTGGAAAAACACTATTCTGAGTGAGTAATTCGGTTTATTCTCCGCGGTTTGATCAGAACCCGGAGCCGGAACATGTATGAATGATAAATGCTGGCAGATATGTAATTATTTGAAATTGATCGTCCACTCTATGTAATCTTCTTTGCTGATTCTGCCTTCTTCTAAATCTGCTTTCTTTTGAATCCAATCATCCAGAAAATCAAACATAAGTTCATTGCTGAAATGCAGAGAGTAATCATCTTTCCCATGCTTTTCAATCAAAATCGGGAAATCACGATCATACTCCAGCAGGTGAAATGCAAAGTCCAGCATGTTCGTATGAGGCTTGCTGCTTAGATACAGCGAAGTAACACCTAATACTGAACTGATTTTTTCCAGCATTTCCTCTTTCGGCACGTGCGTCCCGTTTTCATATTGGGAAATACGGATCCGGCCATTTTCACCAGGAGGCAATCCAACCTTTTCAGCTAATTCTGTTTGCGTTAATTACTGGCAAGCTCAGCTGAACTGCATTATAATAAGCTCGCTGATCAGGTAGGGCTAGTACTTGATTAGCATTTTTCATATCTAAATATTACTACATGTATGAAGAAAGGGGCTGTTACAGTTTTTCAACTGTTACAGCCCCTTTGTTATGCTTTCTGTATAAATGTAACATTTCTCAGGCAGAACAGGGAGGGGAATCCTTGCATGCAGGTCTTTCTGACAAGTATAATTATTTTAATTAGCATATTTATGGAACTGTACAGGGAAACGGGAACATGGAACCTTATGAAATCGATGACCGCTATCCTGAATATGCCGAACCGTACGAACCGGTAAGGGGAAGAAAGAAGCGGAAAGCACTGAAACTGAACAGTCCGCTCTTGGCAGTTGCGGGAGCGGTTTTGTTGCTGGCAACCCTGTTTCAGCATCCTGTTTCTGTTCCTTTGATGCCGGTGATTCCACCGCAGGCTTCCGTCACACCGAAGCCGCAGCCCAAACCGGAACCGCAGCCAGTGAAGGAGCCCGAACCTGCACCCGAGCCGGAACCGGTGATCGTGATACCGCCGGACGAGCCGTACATACCGCCTTTTATCCCGTATATTCCGCCGACCGAACCGGTCATCCCACCGTTTGAACCTGAGATACCTCCGAAAGAGCCCGACAATCCGCCGGATGAACCTGATATACCTCCGAAAGAGCCCGACAATCCGCCGGATGAACCTGATATACCGCCGGATACGCCGGACCCGCCGGTACCGGTGCCGGATCCGCCGACAGTCGAAGTGGACCCGGTTGTTGAAGGACCTGACGAAGAAGGAAGAGATTATCCGACCCTGTATTTCGATATGACACTGGTCGATCTCAAAGGCGGCAAGGCAACTGCCAGAATGTTTGCCGATACCGGCAGCGGTTTTACCGAAATTCCGTATCCTGACGGATTTGACGCACCAGTCTATGATCCGGACATTGAAACAGGAGATGTCTGGAGCGATTATATGATCTGCTTCATCGATCCGCCGCCGGGCGGAGGTATTGCCGGAAAGGCGAAGATCGTCTTTGACATTACCTATCCCGACGGGACAACAGGTACTGTCGAAAGCGAAACACGGCCGGTACATAACGGTACTTATGCCAAAATCGATGAAACATATGACGACGACGGAAGGAAGGATGGCGTGAGCACCAACCCGGAAACCGGTGAAACGCAATACACGATGACATTCGACGTCATCATCGATGACACTTTGGTCAAGGCGGATGAAGTCACAGATGACGGTGACGAACTGTGGCATATGGATTCCTGGAATATATACCACGCTGACAGTATCGAACGGCATACGGATCCTGACGGGACATATCACATGACCTATACCTATGTGTCAGACACTCCGTTCCCGGACGGTGAATATGATTTCTCGCCAAGACCGTTTTTCCTGGAAGACGATCACAATTACTGGACACCGTTCAATCTCTATTACTATTTCATCAAGGATGGTTCCGGTACACTGTACAGTCCGCTATTTACGGATGTTTCCCAGGAACACAACTACAGTGACACAAATGATGATTTCGTCTATCATTTCTCGATCGATCTCAAGGATGCCGATACTTCCCGGCCGATAACCGTGACGCTGATGCGGGAAAGAACAAATGTCGGTCCATGGGATGAAGTAACCGGAACCACGCTGACATACAGCGGATCCGGAACGACATGGACAGGCGAGATCACATATGACATGGATGCCGTGGATCTGGACGGCAGCCGCGGCCTGCTCAACCGGATGCGGTTCGAATGCGAGTATTACCTGACCAACGGCATGCACGGATGGATATTCTCCGATGGAACCGCAAATCTCTGGTCTTACAAAGGTGATTATGTGACAGCCCAGTCGGCAAAACTGGAAGACGGCATAGTGACGGCTGAATTCAAAGTCGATTCGGAGACTGTCAGAAACTACAGCGAAAGTGCCCTGAAGATCGAAGAACTCACACTCAACAGCGGCGGCAGCAGCTGGGATATCAGCGGCAAAGCCGAACTCTCAGAACTGGATTATTTCAACGATACGCTGACAGTCACCTACAAACTGAACGGCGAAACACTCGGCACTGACGCGGATGTGTCGCTGCGGATGCTTTACAGCGATGAAAACGGAAAGATCGAATGGCGCTCCGGCGACAGTGCCGCGTTCAGTACGGTACTGACGGAACCGGATGTCAGTCTCGATCATGTCTGGTACTGGAGCGAATTCAACGCGCCGATGGGACTGCAGAGAATTGAAGTGGCATATACCGTAACTGCCAATGATGCCCAGGATATCGTTTCCGATGTCAGCCTGACATCCGAGCTGGAACCGGAAAACGGTATTTCGAAGAACGGAATCAGCGGCAGTGGCGCCCTTGCTGCGAATATGGATACCGGCGGTGTCATCTTCTTCAACAGCGCCGATACCTGGGTGCCGAAGATCGTGCTGCACTGCAGTCTCGGCGGCGTCGCTCAGGAAAAGACATTCACTTTCACCGGGCAGAAACCCGACAAGGCATTCACGCCGCAGATCGATATTACAGTTGAAAGCCAGACCGCCACACTGCGGATCGGCAAGGATTCCGATGACCGTTATGAATACGACATCACGCTCCTGAAAGCCGGTATCGAGTGGGCGAAGAAAGAAGGAAGCAATTACACCGTTCTTTCTGAAAGTGAATTATGGAACAGCTCAGAAACGGACAATCCGGCGCAATTGAGCGGACCGTATTCAGACGCCGGCGGAATCTACTACATACTGAACTATGAAAGCATCGATATCGGAGAACTCAGACCGGCGGAAGCTGACTGCATGATGATCGCTGTCAGCGCCGAAGGCACGGGTACGGATCCGGATGACGGCACATCGTACGAACTGCTTGGCGGTGTGATGTCATGGAGTGAATTCTTCGATCTTGACTGATGATGACTGGAGGGAATAATCATGAGTGAAAACAAAAAAACAGCCGGCACCGGCACTTACATCGGACTGGCACTTGCACTGATCCTGATCATCCTGCTGGCGAATCCGGCAATTCTGCCGCTTCCCGCCGAGATGAAGGAAAAACTGGCGGAACTGGAAAAGACCCATTTCCTGATCGAAAGAAGCGGCCGTATCACCATTGCCCACATCATCACCCTGGTGCTGGCCATGTGTGTGCTCTGGGTCTGCTATAACGTGATCAAACTGATCCTGAATGCCATCAGCAGAAACAACGAGCGGCTGCAGACCGTCATGTTCCTGATTCTCGGGGTATTGAAATACCTGTCTTTCATCATCGCCATCATCTGGGGCCTGAGCATTCTCGGTGTCAATTCCACCGCCGTACTGGCCGGAGCGGGTATCATCGGCCTGATCGTAGGCTTTGGTGCTCAGAGTCTGATCGAGGATGTCCTGACCGGTTTCTTCATCATCTTCGAAGGCAAATACAAGATCGGCGACATTATCGTTCTCGATGACTTCCGCGGCACGGTCAGGGATATCGGTGTCCGCACCACCACGATCGAGGATGCCGGCCACAACCTGAAGGTCGTCAACAATTCCGATATCCGCAACTTCCAGAACCGTTCGGCAAATTCCTCGATCGCGGCCTGCGAAGTCAGCGTGTCATACGATACGGATCTGGCGGCACTGGAGAAGATGCTGGCGGAGAACCTGCCGAAGATGTACGCGGTCCATAAGGATCTCTACCTGTCACAGCCGAAGTATCTGGGTGTGACGGCACTCGCTGACAGCGGCGTCAATCTGAAATTCATCGTCGAAGCGACTGAGCAGAATGTCTTCAGTGCCCAGCGGACGCTGACAAGGGATATCCGTATCCTGTTCGCCGACAAGAATGTCGAGATCCCGTTCCCCCAGGTCGTTGTCCATAACGCCGACTGAGCACAAAACACGGATAAAAAAAGAAGAGGATCTAACAGTTGAGTAGTTTTACAGCTATTCAATGAGGTTAGGTCCTCTTTTATTCTGGGCTTTGGCGCGGGAATCAAGGGGCTGCAGGAAATGGTTGTTGTGTTGTTTCCTGCTGATCCTTAGAATCTTGCTGGTGGAACCAGCTGCCCTGAATCCTTTTCGGTGCAAGTTGCGTTTTTTTATTGTTGTTGGTGGCACAAAAAATGTATTGGACATAGGGGATAATAATGTCAAGAACAAGAAGGAATGTAATTATGGAAGAAAAGATGCATATAACGATCAATCATACAGAAGATTACGGTGGAACGGTTTATCTAAGAGTAGGGGATAAGCTCACTTTAAAGAAGGATCATGACAACATTTACGATGATGAAGCAATTATTGCTTATGGTAAACACGGTCATAAAATGTGGCAAACAGTGCTTTTTAGGCTATAATAGGCATTAATAAAAGCACCGCTTTTATCAGAAGATGTGGATCTCTTACTTCTTGGCGGAACTGGGGGGATGTTTCAGATAATGCTTTGTAAAATAGGTAGATGATTGATTGATAAGAGAATAGAGTTGTTGCTTTCTTTGTGCCGCTATCACTCTCTGATACCATTTTGCTACCATGCGGACCGTAAACGAGGTAGATGTGAGTGAATATCAAAGATATAAATGCATGGAGTATATCAAAAAGTAAATTATTTACTTTACGTGTAAGAAATCATTTCCGAGTGGGAGTAGGGACTCATGAGCCCGGTGAACTATAAGTATGTCAGGATCCAGGGGCTGGAACTGGCGGCAAATACCATGTATGCCAAGGGCATCTTCAGTATGTGCTGGCAGCTCATCCAGAATGATGTGATGGAAGAGGAAGATGCCGATCTTTTCCGTGAGATCGACAGTTGGTTTGCGGAAGTGCTGCCCTGGCCGCCGCAGTGTAAGAACCGGGAAAAGGTCGTCTGTTTCTTCAAAACAGAGAATACGGAAGAGATGATGAAGATGATCCGTCCGGCCCTCTGGCTCCTGGAAAAGTATCACCATCCTTACTTCCTGGTCTATACGAATAGTCCCGGCGAGATCGTGTACGAAGATCAGTATCAGGTCGCGGTCAGAGTTTCCGGAATACTGCAGATCGAAGCATTGCAGGAAAGCTGGGGTCCGAAAGATGAATGATCATAAAAGGCGCCTGCTCACAGAGTCCTGAGGAGGTGCCTTTTTTGTGACTGTTCTTTGTCTTTCAGGTACAGGAGGAGTGAAGGGAGTACGTTATGAAACGATGCAGACTGTTCTTAGCGGTGATGATCTTATTGGTTCTATTGCAGGGCTGCGGCACTGAAGAAAAAAAGGAAACGGCTGCACTCGATGCTGCACAAAGCGAGCCGGCTGCAGAACTGCAGGTAACGGTCTTTGCGGAAGAGGGGACGAAAGAATACTTACAGAGCGATCAGACCTTTGTGCAGACATACACTGAACTGTTTGATGAGATCCGTTCCGTTACCGCCAGCAATGAAGAAGTCATCTATCTTCCGGATGCCCCGTACGAGACGGTCGGCAGTATCCTTGTCGCTCTGGGCGACCGGCGGATGGAATACAGTTTCTTCACTCATCACTCTGACGCTTATCTGAAGGATGCCCGGAATGTGATCTATGTCACGCTGAGCGAAAAGGGCGATACCCGGGGATATCTGCTTTTGGAGGATACGGATCTTCATCGCCGGACAGAGGAGTTCTTTGAGCTCTTCCGGAAAGCGTCCTGAAGAGCGTAACTGTACCCTGCAACAAGAAAAACGGAAGCGTCTGCTTCCGTTTTGTATGCAATGAAAGAATGCGTGCGGTCTCAGTACAGGACCAACAGGGAGATGAACTTAAAGATCAGGTAGAAGACATGGATCATGAAGATGCAGAAGATCACGAGCCCGATCGTATAGGAAACGCCGCTGCCGGTGACCTTTTCGATCATTTTCAGCAAAGGATTGCCGTAGGTATCCCGCAGAAACATGAAGTTCTTATCGAAACGAACATCGATGAGATAGATCGCGGCTGCCAGAAGCAGGATGATCCCGATGGACTTCCATACCCCGGGATAGGCGAGAGGGATCTCTCTGTTCAGGAAACGGGCCAGGATATAGGCAATGATCAGATCGTGATACAGGAACTGATGGATCACGTAGAAGTTAAAGACCGGCAGTGTCGAGGTGGTAGGGAAGAGGATGGCCATGATGGCAGCCGGCAGGAACAGCGTCAGCAACATGCCCGGGAAGACCGTATTGCCGGCCCAAAGCGAATCGATGACGATGAAATAGGCGGCAAAACTGCAGATCTCCAGAGGGAGATATTCGGCCAGTTTTACGTTGGAGTGACCGATGAGGATCATCTTGATCATTTCGATCACGATCAGTGTGAAGGCGCATCCCCGCCGCATGAGCAGCCGCAGCGGCTCCTCTGCATGGATGTAGATATGGATAAAGAGAGTTATCAGCAGAACGGAGATCACCAGCAGGAGAAAATGGACAGCGGAAAACTGCCCGTAGCCCAGGCTGTCAGGGATCTCTTCTTTATGTGTCCAGAAATACTTCATCGATATAATTATATACCTGAAAATAACGATACTTGGGTCTGTTAGCAAGAAAAGATAAACAATTCACAGAAAACGTTTTACAATAAAAGAAAGGAGTACATATAACATGAGAAAAACAGCTGGATTTTTAAAGTTCTGTGCTACATTTGCCCTGGTCTTTGAAGTCGTCGGCCTGGCCATACTGGTCCTGATCGAAGCGGCCCTGGCTCTGACCGGAAAGTTCTCGGAACTGGCGGAAAAGAGCGGAGCGATCACGATCAGCGGAGGTACGATGACTCCCGAAGAGATGGATGCCCTGAAACCGGTCGTCCTGGCCGTCATTGCGTTCGGCATCATTGCCCTGCTGCTGGCTATGCTTGGTACGCTGAAGACCCGTCAGGCGCTGGAAGAAGTCAAGTCGGAGAGACCGTTCTCGGATAAGTCGATCGACAGTGTCAAGGCGGCAGCCCGTTTCGAGGTCATCGGCGGGATCGTTGGTATCCTCGGCGGGATCGTCCTGTCGGCGATGGCTTCTCAGTTAAGAGTCAACGGTACGCCGGTCGGGCAGTCGTCAGTGACCCTTCATCTGTCCTTCATCATCCTGGCAGCCGAGAAATACATGTTCTATCATGTAGCGAAATACGGCCAGTCTCTGGAAATGAAATAAGCTTCAAAAGATCCCGCGGCTGCGGGATCTTTTCTTTCGGGCAACATCTTCAGGATCTTTTGCGGCACGTATTATAAGAGCTTCCTCAAAAGCAAGGGGGTCTCTTTTCTCTGGAATGAGTTATCATAGAAATAGACATGAAGAAGTATCTGCGAAGGATCGATATCCTGAAAATATTCTCCTGTGCAGCCGTCCTGCTCTATCATCTCGGTCTTCTGAAAGGCGGGTATCTGGCGGTCTGCACCTTTTTTGTGCTGAGCGGCTATTCGGCAGTCCGGTCGCTGCAGATAAAGAAGACCGTCTCCTGGAAGGATCATTACCGCAGGAGGGCGCAGCGTCTCTATCTGCCGCTTCTTCTGAGCGTACTGCTGAGCATCGGGCTGCTGGTCTTTTTCCCGCAGGTGCGCTGGCTCAATCTGCGTTCGGAAACACTGTCGGTGCTCTTTGGCTATAACAATCTCTGGCAGATCAGAGCGAAGTCGGACTACTTTGCCCGGGCGGCAGCATCACCCTTCGTTCATTTCTGGTACATCGCGATCCTGCTGCAGTATGAACTGCTGTTTCCTTTCCTGTATGTACCGCTGAAGAGACTGGGACGCCGCAGCAAGGCTCTGCCCTGTCTGTTGCTGATCATCCTGATCCTCTGCAGCGCCCTGCGTTTTACACTGCTGTCCCTGGACGGAGAGATCACGAAAGCCTATTATGGGACTTTCTCCCGTTCTTTCGCTTATCTCGGGGGCATCCTGCTGGGCTTTACCCATCGCTATTATCCCTTGCCGGTAGTGAAAGATCAGCGGGTGTGCCGCCATGGTTTTTCACTGCTGCTGGCAGTGATGACAGGGATGTTCCTGTTCTGTGATCCGGAAATTCTCTTTGCGCCGATGATGTTATTGGCGACCTTCTTCAGCCTGCGTCTGATGGATCATGCGGCCGCTGAGGAAGCAAAGTCAACGCCTCTGCTGCATACGATCGCCTCCCTGACCTATGAGATCTACCTCCTGCATTATCCGTTCCTGTATCTGCTGGCCAGCTCTGAACTGCCGGCGATCCTGCAGAAAAGCCTCGCGCTGCTGCTGACTGCCGTCCTGGCATTGCTGCTGCATGCGCTCTGTCGGCCCCTGAAGCGTTTCTTCCTCCTGCAGCTAGGCTGTACGCTGCTGCTGACCGTTGCGGCCCTTTTCGGAATGAAGAGCTATGCCTCGGCAGAGGATTACCGGGCGGAGATGACGTCCCTGCAGGAGAAACTGGAAGCCAATAAGAAACTGATCGAAGAACGCAACAGGGAAAGAGAAATAACGCTCGAAGGGGAGGACCGCATGGCAGCGTATCTGGACAGTGAACTGTCTGATGAAGAGATCGCTGCCGAGATCCTGAAGACATCTCCGGTCACGGCGATCGGAGATTCCATCCTGCTGGATGCGGTCGACCGTTTCTATGAGATCCTGCCGGACAGTTATTTCGACTGCGAGATCTCCAGGAACCTCTATGCCGGTGAAAAGATCCTTCAGCAATTAAAAGACGAAGGCAGGCTGGGCGATCCGCTGATCCTTTGTCTCGCGACCAACGGAGATTTCTCAAGGAAGAGATGCGAGGAACTGCTGGAGATCACCGAAGACCGTACGGTCTTCTGGGTCAATGCGGTCGGAGCGGATGATCCCCGCTACAATGCCCGTTTTGCGGAATTTGCCGCCGAACACCCCAGTATCCATATCGTGGACTGGGAACAGGCTTCCAAAGGTCATCCGGAATACTTCTACTATGACGGGATCCACGTGATCGGTGCAGGTGTGGCGGCCTTCCGCGATACGATCTATCAGGAGATGCTGAAGGTCACGGCGGAAGAGTTCCGTCAGTACCGCAGCGAAGCGGCGGAAAGGGCCGAAACGCTGCGGAGGGAGAAGATCGGGATCTACGGCAATGAAGCCCTGGCCGGTCTCTATGAATACCTGCCGGATGATCCGAAGATCGGCATCTTTACGGCGGATTATGACTTCTCTATGCTGCAGAAGGAACTTTCTGCAAAGAAAGAAGCCGGTGAACTGGAAGGGACGGTCGTCCTGCTGCTGGATCAGGAAGCGGGATTCTCCGCTGCCGATTACCGGAAGATCCTGGAGATCTGCGAAGGGGAAAGAATCATCCTCTGTAAGCTGACAGACAGCGATCTTTCTTCGCTGTCCGAGAAAGCAAAGATCCTCGATATCCATCATCTGTGCGAAGAAGATCCTTCACTGCTGCATTCCGATCATCTGCATCTGAACGAGAAGGGCAATGAAGTCCTGGCCCAGCTTCTCAAAGAAGCGCTCACGAATGAAGGATCCTGAACTGCCGCTCCGCACGGAGCGGCTTTCTTTCGCCTGTTTGTGAGTGACGAGTGATATAATAGGCTCATGCCTGAGATCTATGAAACAAAAGAATGTGTCACTGCTGACAATGAAAAAGCAGCAGAAGAGACAAGAAAACAATTACGCGACAAGAAGGTCTTTTTTGTGAACCTGATGGCTTCTCCGGGAGCCGGCAAAACGACCTTGCTGAAAAGAACGATCGAAGCTCTGAAGGATACTTACCGGATCGGGGTCATGGAAGCTGATGTGGACTCCATGGTCGATGCGGCAGAGATCGAAAAGATGGGTGTGCGGGTCATTCAGCTGCATTCCGGCGGACTCTGCCATATGGATGCGGATATGACCAGAAGGGGACTGGAGAAACTGCAGCCGGACGGGCTCGACCTCGTCTTCCTGGAGAATATCGGCAATCTGGTCTGTCCGGCAGAATTCGATGTCGGTGCCCAGATGAAGGTCATGATCCTTTCCGTACCGGAAGGGCATGACAAGCCTCTGAAGTACCCGCTGATGTTTCAGGTCAGCGATGTCGTCCTCGTCAACAAGATCGATACGCTGCCGGTCTTTGACTTTGATAAGGAAGCTTTTGAAAGGAACGTCCGCACCCGCAATGAAAAGGCGCCCATCATCTATCTGAGCGCCGGCAAAGGCGAGAATATCACGGAGTGGACTTCCTGCCTGCAGGAAAAGATCGAACAGTGGAGGAAGAACGCATGAAAGTGATCGAACTGCACCGTTCCGTAACGGAATCCAATGACCGCGATGCGGAAGTCTTAAGAGAAGAACTGCGGCAGAAGGGGATCTTCTTCGTGAACCTGATGTCGGCTGCCGGCAGCGGCAAGACGACGCTATTGAGCAGGACCATCCGGGATCTGAAGGAGGAGTACCGGATCGCTGTCCTTGAAGCGGATATCGAAGCAGAAGTCGATGCGCAGACGATCGAGAGTCTGGGAGCCCGTTCGATCCAGGTCCATACCGACGGGATGTGCCATATGGATGCCGGGATGACGAGGCAGGGACTGGAAGAGATGGGACTGGAAGGCATAGATCTGGCTTTCCTCGAGAATATCGGCAACCTGATCTGTCCGGCTGAATTTGCCACCGGCGCCAGCAGGAACGTCATGATCCTGTCGGTACCGGAAGGGGATGACAAGCCTCTGAAGTATCCGCTGATGTTTGAGACGAGCGATGTACTGCTGATCACCAAGATCGATACGCTGGATTACTTTGATTTCTCGATCGAGAAGTGTATCGAGCGGGTCCGATACCTCAACCCGGATATCAGGATCTTCGCCGTTTCCGCCAAGACCGGAGAAGGCATGAAGGACTGGGAAGACTGGCTGCGCAGTGAGATCACCGCCTGGAGAGCATAGTCATGCATGAACTGAGCATCGTGACTCATGTCGCCAAGACGTTGGACGAGATCGCCGCAGAAAACAAGCTGACGAAGATCGGTTCGGTAACGCTGGAGATCGGGGAAGTCTCGGGGATCATCACCGATTACTTCGTTGACTGCTGGAACTATTTCCGGCGGAAACACCCGCTCTTGCAGGAAACGGAACTGAAACTGGAAACGATCGAGGCCGTTACCTTCTGTGAAGACTGCAGGAAGGAATACAAGACGATCGAATACGGCAGGATCTGCCCGTACTGTCACAGCGAACATACCTATCTCCTGCAGGGCAATGAATGCAATATCAAGGAGATCGAAGCAGAAGACTGAAAAAGACCCGGATCACTGATCCGGGTCTTGTCTTTTAAGAAACTAGTCTTTTTTGCGGTTGAGCAGGATGCGTACACCGCGGGCGGCAATGTTGGGCAGGATCGCTTTCAGCTTTCCGTTTTCAGCCGTATACATGCGGGATGCCTGCGGGACATCTCTGGTCAGATGGATCGCATCGAATTCACAGCGTGTCGTGCACAGACCGCATCCGATGCAGCGGTTGACATCGACGTAGGAAGCGCCGCACTTGAGGCAGCGGCCGGCTTCCGTGCGGACCTGTTCTTCCGTGAGCGGCAGGCGCAGATCCTTGTAGGTATGCGCTGCATCGCCCGGCTTGTAGCCCGGGACCTGACGCTGTGCGTTGTCGTAGGTCTCGACGAGGATATCGTCTCTGTCAAGTTCCTTGAACTGACGCAGATCACGGCCGATGGTCAGGCTCTGTCCATAGTGGACGAAGCGGTTGATGGAGACAGCGCCTTCACGGCCTTCGGAGATGGCATCGATCGCGAAGCGGGCGCCCTTGAAGACGTCACCGCCGACGAAGATGTCTTCTTCACCGGTCTGGCAGGTAACGGCATCGGCTACCGCCGTACCGTTCGGACGGACTTCGACCTTTGTGCCCTTAAGCAGATCGCCCCAGACAGCAGCCTGGCCGATGGACATCAGGACATGATCGCAGGCTACGGTCTTGAGTTCGTTCTCATCATAGACCGGGGCAAACTTCTTGTTGGCATCATAGACCTGCGTGCACTGTTTTAAGACGATGCCGCTGATCCTGCCGTTTTCGACCAGGATCTCCTTGGGACCCCAGCAGTTCTTGATGATGATGCCTTCTTCTTTGGCCTCAGCGATCTCTTCCTTGGAGGCCGGCATTTCATCCGGTCCTTCCAGACAGTACATCTCAACGCTCTCCGCGCCGGCGCGCAGGGCCGTTCTGGCGACGTCGATCGCGACGTTGCCGCCGCCGATGACGACGGTCTTGCCGTGCAGGATCGTATCACTGGAGGTCTTGTTGGCTTCACGCAGGAAGTCTACCCCGCTGACAGCGTATTCCTCATTCGGGATGCCGGCTTTTCTGCCGGTCTGCATGCCGATCGCGACATAGAAGGCCTTGTATCCTTCCTTGCGCAGTTCTTCGATCGTAACGTCCTTGCCGACTTCGACACCGCAGCGGATCTCCGCACCCATGGCCTTGATCACTTCGATCTCGGCATCGATGACGTCTTTCTCCAGACGGAAGTTCGGGATACCGTACCGCAGCATGCCGCCGGGTCTCTCTTCTTTTTCGAAGACGGTGACCGGGTAGCCCTGCTTGCGCAGATAGTAGGCAGCCGACAGACCGGCCGGACCGGCACCGATGACCGCGATCTTCAGATCATCCCACTGTTCGCCGACATCGTTATAGCACTCCGGAACATATCTGTTCTCGGCATTCAGTTCCTGCAGGGCAATGAACTTCTTGATCTCATCGATCGCGACCGGGCGGTCGATCAGACCGCGGGTGCATCTCTCTTCACAGCGCTTGTTGCAGACCATGCCGCAGACAGCCGGGAAGGGGTTGTCCTGCTTGATGAGCTTCAGGGCATCGAGGTATCTGCCTTCGGCAGCCATCCGGATGTAGCCCTGAACGGCCAGATGGGCCGGGCAGGCCGTCTTGCAGGGGGCCGTGCCGGTATCATAGACGTTCAGCTTGGCATCTTCACGGAAGTTCTTGTTCCACTTATCCGGTCCCCACTTCTGGGCATCCGGCAGTTCGGTCTTGGGATAGACGACAGCACTGCCGTCCTTCTTGCAGAGCTTCTGACCGAGCTTGGCGGCACCGACCGGACAGACTTCCACACACTTGCCGCAGGCGACGCACTTCTCGGCATCGACATGGGCACGGTAGGCGGAAGCAGACATGTTCGGGGTGTTGAAGAGCTGGGAAGTACGGATCGCGTTGCAGGTGCCCGGAGAGCAGTTGCAGATACCGACGATCTTGTCTTCGCCGTCGAGGTTGGTGATCTGGTGGACGAAACCTTTCTTTTCGGAACGTTCCAGGATCTCCATGACTTCGTCATAGGTGATGTAGTAGGCGTCTTTATGAGTCTCGACGATGTATTCAGCCATATCGCCGACAGCCAGACACATGTAGCCTTCGATATCGCCGACACCTTCCCCGCGCATCGCCTGCTGCCTGCGGCAGGAACAGACGTCAACGCAGAATTTGTCGTATTTCTTTAACCAGTGGGAAAGATGTTCGACACTGACGGAACGGCTCTCATGTTCGATGGCTTTTTCGACCGGGATGACATGCATGCCCAGTCCGCCGCCTCCCGGAGGGACAAAGCGGGCAACTTTACCGACCGGTACACTGGACTGATAGTTGAAGAAGGTAGCGACTTCCGGATGATCCTTCAGCAGTTTGGAGTTCATCATCATGTATTCGCCGGAACCGACGACCCACTTCGGAATGAAGTACTGCCGGCGGTGTTCGGGATTCTCACGATCGAATTCCATCAGACCGATCTCGCAGATCTCAAAGGCCATCTTCTCTGCTTCTTCCGGCGTCATGTGGTTCCTTTCGGCCATCTGTTCCGGCAGCAGTTTTACGACTCTCTTCTTCTTGAAACTCAGCATGAACTTAACCTGTTCCTTGGTGAGCAGGCGGTCCAGCAGCCAGAAGTCCGGGGAATGCACATCGACATCTTTGGCACTGTGGACCTGGATATCATCCGTGATCAGGTTGGCAAGTTCTTTGACTAACTGTTCTTTTTCAGGATCTGTGCAGACATAGTCTTCATTAAAAAAATCCTGTTCATTGAACATATAGTTCTTTAGATTCTCAGGGATCATGATACTTTTTCCTCTCTGCGTATATTTTAATATAAAACGGCTATTTATTAAATCAATTAATTAACAAACTTCCTTCATTTTCCTGTTTTTTTACCTTCTTAGAGTCCGGCTTTCTTGCAGACTTCCGCAGGATGCCGGCGAAACGTTTTCAGTCTCTGAGTTATCTGCTAATATGCAGATAGGACGGGATGATCCAGGAAGAAAGGCGGGGAGGATATGAAAGAGACGCGCGTGCTGTTCTTAGGCAACAGCCATACTTATTTCCATGATCTGCCGCAGGTCTTTGCCGGGCTGGCGGAAAGCGGAGGGTTTTCCGTACAGGCTGATATGATTGCTTATCCGGGCGTGACCTTCGGCTGGCATCTGAGGCAGGAATCACAGCTGCGCTATGCATTGCTCTACGGCAATTATGACTATGTGATCCTGCAGCAGGCGGCTCACTCGCCCTGTCCGGCCAAAGAAGAGACTCTGCGGGACGGGATGAAGCTCATCGAAAAAGTCCGCTCCTGCGGAGCAGAGGCCCTGCTCTGTGTGCCCTGGGCCGAACGCGATCATCCGCAGCATCAGTCAGTCATGTACGATATCTATGAAACGCTGGCAGCGGTAACGCATACCCGGCTGACACCGGAAGGCTATGTCTTTGAAAGGGTCTCTCAGGAGCGTCCGGACATCGATCTCTATTATGTGGATGGGGAGCACTGCAGTCCCTATGGTACCTATGTACGGGCGCTGTCTGCTTATGCCCGGATCTTCGGCGATCCCTCAGGTCTGCCGGCTTCTTCGCTGTGCAGCGTCCGCTGTACGGCAGAAGAGGCGGAACGTTTCCTTTCCCTGCGGGAACGTCTGCGCAGCGGAGAAGAGGATCCGCAGCTGCAGGAAGAACTGAAAGAAGCGGCCGGACCCGTTTACGGGCTGAACTGGGAGAAGGACACACTGCCGGTCACACTTGATCCGGAGAAAGCAGAGACGCTGCAGCGTTTTGTCCGGGAAGCGGTCCAAAGCCTGAACTAAGAAACGACAGACGAAGAGAGTTCTGTTGAACTTGCAGGTACCGTCTTTGCCTTTTTATAATGAGATCAGAAAGAGCCGGGATCGAACCGGTCGGAGGAGTCATGGCAGAATTACATACAACGATCAGAAGAGCACAGATCTTTCGTCATGGTGCAGAAGTTACCCGCAGCGCAGAAGTGACTCTGCAGGGCGGCAGAGAGACTTTACGGATCAGCGGTCTCAGCCGGAGCACCGATCTGGATACGGTCCGTCTGTACAGTTCCGGAGGGCTTTCCTGCCGGAATCTGCGCTTCACTGACGGAAAGGAAGGGGAGAAAGATTCGGAGGAACTGCAGCAGCAGATCGCCCTCAAACAGAAAGAGATCGAAACGATCGAACTGCAGGAGTCCCTGTGGCAGACGAACGGAAACTTTACGAACCGTCAGGAAGTCCGTACGGAGGAAGTGGAAGCCTATATCGAGAAACTGCCGCAGCGCCTGCATGCCCTGCAGCAGGAAGAACTGTCTCTGCATAAAGAACTTGCGGAACTGGAGAAAAAACTGGAGAAAGCGCAGCAGGGCGAAGAAAAGCCGATCCTGCTGGCAGACGTCGAAGCCGCACAGCCGGGTCCCTGCCTTTTGGAGATCCGTTATCACGAAAACAGCGCCGGCTGGCAGTCGGTCTATGAGGTGCATTCCGACGGCAAGGAAGACCTGCAGCTGCGGCTGCGGGCCAGAGTCAGCCAGAACAGCGGAGAAGACTGGAATGGGATCGAACTCTGCCTCTGCACCGGAGATCCCGCTGCCGGTACGGTCCTGCCGGAACTGATGCCGCAGTATCTGGATCTGCAGGAAGAGAAGCAGTTCAAGACGATGGCTGCAGGCAATGCCCGTATGAGCAACGCCATGCTGGACATGGCGCCGGCTCCGATGATGGCACGGGCTGAAGCGGAAGAAGCCGTCGTCGAAAAAGACGAAACCCTGACGGAATATGAGCTCCCGGAACCGAAAGATATCGCAACCGGCGGAGAAGGAACGATGGTCGATCTGCACACAGATGTCCTGAAGACTGAATATCGTATATCGACAGTACCGAAACTGGATCCCCATGCCTACCTGACAGCGGTCGTAAAGACTGCGGATCTGCCTTTGGTGACTGCTTCGGAAGCGAACATCTATCTGAAGGGGCTCTATACCGGCCGGATCTGGCTCGATCCGGAGATGACCAAAGAAGAAGCAGTCATCACCCTGGGCCGGGAGGAGAGGATCGCTGTCCGCCGTGAAGAGATGGGCAGGAAGACCTCAAAGACCCTGCTGAGCGGTCAGAAAGTGACCGAACAGAGTTACCTGACCACCTTCAGCAATACTTATGACAAAGAGGTCACCATTCATGTCAGCGACCAGATCCCGGTCTCCCGCAACAAAGAGATCACCGTCGAAGTGACGGAAAAGAGCGGGATGAGTGAAGGGGAGAACGGTCTCCTCAGCAAAGAGCTCACTCTGCCGGCCGGAGGCAGCGAGACCCTGCGTTTAAGCTATAAAGTCGCTCTGCCGAAAGACAAACGGCTGCAGACGGCCTACAGTCAGCGGACCTTCTGTCCGGAATGCGGTTCGCCGGTCTACGGACGTTTCTGCCCGGTCTGCGGTGCGCTCGTAAAGTGAGAAAGGGGGAAGAGTTCAGCGAACTCTTCCTTTTCCTGTCTTAGGAATTGACAGGCAGTTTTTCACATGTTACATTAGGCAAGGCAACAAGTCTTTAAACGATACAGAGAGATCGGCAAGCGTGTTGGAAGAGGAATGAACGAAAACAGGTCTTGCCGTTCGGCAGGACTTTTTTGTCGGGAGGCGCATATGAAGTTCAGAGAGACGGAGTTCAGAACGAATGATCGCTGCGGTCACACAGATGACTTTGTCTTCTCTGTTTTCCGGTTGTTCAGGCGGTAGCCTGTGCAGCCGGTTTTTCATATTTCTGACATGAGGATCCGCTAGAGCGAAAGTACAGCAGGAGGGCACTATGGCGAAAAGAACAGATATTCGAAAAGTACTCATCATCGGCTCCGGTCCGATCGTGATCGGGCAGGCTGCGGAATTTGACTATGCCGGGACGCAGGCCGTTCTGGCTCTGAAGGAGGAAGGCTACGAAGTCATCCTCTGCAACTGCAATCCGGCGACCATCATGACCGATACGGCTCTGGCTGATAAGGTCTACATGGAACCGCTGACGCTGGAATATATCGCCAAGATCCTGCGCTATGAGCGTCCGGATGCGATCGTTCCCGGCATCGGCGGACAGACCGGACTGAACCTGGCCGTTCAGCTGGACAAGAAGGGCGTCTTAAAGGAATGCGGCGTTCAGCTCTTAGGGACCTCCCGTGAAAGCATCGAAAGGGCGGAAGACCGCCAGCTCTTCAAGGAGATGTGCGAAGCGATCGGCGAACCGACGATCCCTTCCGAGATCACATACAGCATTGAAGAAGCCGTGGAAGCGGCAAAGCATATCGGCTATCCGGTCGTTCTGCGTCCGGCCTTTACTCTGGGCGGTACCGGCGGCGGTTTCGCCTACAGTGAAGAAGAACTGAAGGAACTGGCAGTGAATGCCTTCCAGCTCTCGCCGGTCCATCAGGTCCTGATCGAAAAGAGCGTCCGAGGCTATAAAGAGATCGAATTCGAAGTCATGCGCGACGGTGCCGATCATGCGATCACCATCTGCGGCATGGAGAATGTCGATCCGGTCGGTGTGCATACCGGCGACTCGGTCGTCGTGGCCCCGATCCTCTCCCTCAACGAACACGACTACAAAATGCTGAACGAGAGCGCCCTCAAGATCATCCGCGAACTGAAGATCGAAGGCGGCTGCAACGTCCAGTTTGCCCTGCATCCGGAAACGAGCGAATACTACCTGATCGAAGTCAATCCCCGGGTCTCCCGTTCCAGCGCTCTGGCTTCCAAGGCCAGCGGCTATCCGATCGCCCGGGTCACCGCCAAGATCGCGCTGGGCATGACCCTCGAAGAGATCGAAGTGGCCGGCGGCACGGCGGCCATCGAGCCGAGCCTGGACTATATCGTCGGCAAATTCCCGCGCTTCCCCTTTGACAAGTTCACCACCGTTCCCAATGTCCTGGGCACGCAGATGAAGGCGACCGGCGAAGTCATGGGCATCGGGGCCAATCTCGAGGAATGTCTGCTGAAATCGGTGCGTTCGCTGGAGATCGGCTGCTGCCATCTCTATCTGCCGAAGTTTGCGGAGATGTCCAAGGAAGACATCTATGCCTATATGGCGGAATTCCGTTCCGATACGATCTTTGCGGTCACCGAACTGATCCGCAGAGGGGAGTCTCTGAACAAACTGCATGAGTGGACGATGATCACCCCGCTCTTCTTGGAGAGTCTCAAGAAGATCACCGACATGGAGGAGCAGCTGCAGCAGCATCCCTTTGATGTCGGTCTGCTGAAGGAAGCCAAGAAGATGGGCTTCTCTGATCGCTATATCGCCGGGCTCTGGAACTGCAAAGAGACCGAAGTCTATGCCCTGCGGGAGAAGGAAGGGCTCTTCCCGGTCTACCGCATGGTCGATACCCTGCATACCGGCAAATATATCGCTTATCTCTACTCTTCCTATACCGGAGAGAATCAGTCGATCGTGACCGACAAAAAGAAGATCATCGTGCTTGGAGCCGGTCCGATCCGGATCGGCCAGGGCGTGGAATTCGACTATTCGACGGTCCATGCCGTACAGACCATCCGCGATGCCGGTTACGAAGCGATCATCGTCAACAACAACCCCGAGACCGTATCTACGGACTATACCTGCTCCGACAAGCTCTACTTTGAACCGCTGACACCGGAAGATATCCTGAACATCATCCATCTGGAACAGCCCGAAGGCGTCATCGCGACTTTGGGCGGTCAGACCGCGATCAACCTGGCGGATCCGCTGGAGGAGCGCGGAGTGAAGATCATCGGCACCAACTGCGAAGCGATCGATAAGGCGGAGAACCGCGACAGCTTCGAAAAGGTGCTGGAAGAACTGGCGATCCCGCAGCCTCCGGGAAGGGCGGTCACCAGCGTCGAAGAAGGTCTGCGGGCGGCCGAGGAAGTCGGCTACCCCGCGCTGGTCAGACCGAGCTTCGTACTGGGCGGACGGGCCATGCAGATCGTCAGCAACAACGATCAGTTAAAACAGTATCTGCGTACCGCGGTAGAGATCGATGTCGACAAGCCGGTCCTGGTCGATAAATACATCGAAGGCAAGGAAGTGGAAGTCGATGCGATCTGTGACGGAAGAGACGTCTTCGTCCCGGGCATCATGGAACTGGTCGAAAGGACCGGCATCCACTCCGGCGACTCGATCAGCGTCTATCCGACCTTCTCGATCTCCGACAAGGTCAAGGGCACGATCCTGCAGTATACCCGCAAACTGGGCCTGGGCATCGGCATCATCGGCATCTTCAACATCCAGTTCATCGTCGACAGGAACGACAAGGTCTACGTCATCGAAGTCAATCCCCGTTCTTCCCGTACCGTTCCCTTCCTTTCCAAGGCGACCGGCTATTCCCTGGCCGATATCGCGACGGAAGTGATCCTCGGCAAGAGCCTGAAGGAGCAGGGCATCTTTGATATCTATCCCGCGGAGAAGAAACGTTACTACGTCAAGGTCCCGGTCTTCTCCTTCAACAAGATCAAGGGCATCGATGCCTACCTCTCACCGGAGATGAAATCGACCGGCGAAGCGATCGGCTATGACGATCACCTGAACCGTGCGCTCTACAAAGCCCTGCAGGCTTCCGGCATGAATCTGAAGAACTACGGTACGGTCCTGGCCACGATCGCTGATCCTGACAAGGAAGAAGCGCTGCCGCTGATCCGCCGTTTCTACGATCTCGGCTTCAATATCGAAGCGACGCCGGGCACGGCCCGTTTCCTCAAGGAACACGGCATCCGCACCCATGTCAGACAGAAGATCAGCGTCGATCCCAATGACATCAAGGAAGCGATCCGGCAGGGACACATCGCTTACGTCATCAATACCCGCGACAAGAGTTCCATCGAGGAATTCAACGACGGCGCCGAGATCCGCAAATGCGCCACCGAAAACAACACCACCATCTTTACTTCCCTGGACACCGTCAAAGCGCTGCTGGATGTCCTGGAAGAGATCACATTACGCATCTCGACGATCGATGCATAGGAGCAGTATGAAAGCAGTTATCACCACTGTCGGCAAAGACCGGGTCGGCATCCTGGCCCTCATGGCCAATGCCTGCGCTGACCATCAGGTCAACATCCTCGACGTTGCCCAGACCATCCTCGATGACATCTTCACGATGACGATGATCGTTGATACGGAAGCCTGCACGCTGCCTTTTGCGCAGTTCGCTGCCGATCTGCAGGAACTGGGTGAGAAAAACGGACTGAGCGTCCGCGTCATGGCCAAAGAGATCTTTGATGCCATGCATCGGGTGTAAGATGAACGGTCTATTGAACGATGAGATCCTGGAAACGATCGAGATGATCGACCGGGAATGTCTGGATATCCGTACCATCACGATGGGCATCTCGCTATTGGACTGTGCCGACAGCGATATCGTCCGCTCCTGCGCGAAGATCGAAAAGAAGATCCTCTGCCGGGCAAAGGATCTGGTCCGGACCGGCGAGGAGATCTCCCGCACCTTCGGGATCCCCGTCGTCAACAAGCGTATCTCCGTCACCCCGATCTCCTTACTGACTGCGGTCTCCGGCGGAGACCCGGTCAGGTATGCCCTGACATTGGAAAAATGTGCGAAAGAGCTGGGCATCGACTTCCTCGGCGGTTATTCCGCCCTGGTCCAGAAAGGCTTTGCGGCCGGTGACAGGGAACTGATCGCCTCCATTCCGGAAGCATTGGCCTGTACGGAACATCTCTGCGCCTCTGTCAATATCGGCTCCACCAAAGCCGGCATCAATATGGATGCAGTCAGGATGATGGGACAGATCGTCCGGGAGTGCGCGGAAAAGACGGCCGACAGAGACTCTCTGGGCGCTGCCAAGCTGGTCGTCTTCTGCAATGCGCCGGAAGACAATCCCTTCATGGCCGGTGCCTTCCATGGGATCGGCGAACCGGACTGCGAGATCCATGTCGGCGTCTCCGGACCCGGCGTCGTCAAAGCCGTCCTGGAAAAATGCGGTCCGGCGATGCCACTTAACGAAGTAGCGGAACTGATCAAAAGGACCGCCTTCAAGATCACCCGGATGGGACAGCTGGTCGGCTCCGTGGCTGCCGAGAAACTGGGTGTGCGGCAGGGGATCGTCGATCTCTCGCTGGCACCGACCCCGGCGCAGGGCGATTCCGTTGCCGAGATCCTGGAAGCGATGGGGCTCTCCTCCTGTGGAGCTTACGGGACGACGGCCTGTCTGGCTCTGCTGAACGATGCTGTCAAGAAGGGCGGTGTGATGGCCGCTCAGGCGGTCGGCGGACTTTCCGGTTCCTTCATCCCGGTATCGGAAGATGCCGGGATGATCCGGGCGACCGAGAAGGGGACGCTGAATCTTGAGAAACTGGAAGCGATGACCGCAGTCTGTTCGGTCGGTCTCGATATGATCATCGTGCCCGGCGATACATCGGCAGAGATCATCTCCGGGGTGATCGCCGACGAAGCAGCGATCGGCATGGTCAATACGAAAACGACAGCGGTAAGGCTGATCCCGGCGATCGGGAAGAAAGCCGGCGAGAAGGTGAACTTCGGAGGTCTGCTGGGCGGCGGCAGTGTACTGCCGATCAATCAGACCGCCAATACCGTCTTCGTCAGCAGGGGCGGGTTCATCCCTTCGCCCTTGCAGGCCCTGAAGAACTAAAAAAAGATGTCCGGTCAGACCGGACATCTTTTCGTTTCTTTACTTCATTAAGGAGAGGAACATCTCTTTGATGTCTTCGACGGTGACCGGACGCGGGTTGCCGGGCGTGCAGGCATCTTTCAGAGCGTCAGCGCTCAGCGCATCGACATCCTCCATCGGGACGACATCCTTTAAGGACATGACGATACCGACGTCTTCACCGAGCTTCCTGACGGCAGCAACGGCAGCAGCTCTGGCTTCTTCAAGCGGCATCGTGTAGGCGCCTTCGACACCGAAGGCGTCAGCGATGTCACGGTACTTCTCACCGGTGACCGGAGCGTTGTAGGCCATGACGGTCGGTAAGAGCGTAGCGCAGGCCTTGCCGTGGGGCATGTTGTAGTAGGCGGAGAGAGTGTGGGCCATGGAGTGGTCGACACCGAGACCGACGTTGGAGAAGCCCATACCGGCAACATACTGAGCCAGAGCCATCGCTTCACGGCCTTCTGCTTCGCCCTTGACGGCGCCGCGCAGGTTCTTGGCGATCATCTGGATGGCCTTGATGTGGAACATGTCGGACAGTTCCCAGGCACCGGCGGTGATGTAGCCTTCGATCGCATGGGTGAGGGCATCCATACCGGTCGCAGCAGTCAGGGAAGCCGGCATCGTAGCCATCATTTCCGGATCGACGAAAGCGACGACCGGGATGTCATGAACGTCGACACAGACGAACTTTCTCTTCTTCTCGACATCGGTGATGACATAGTTGATGGTGACTTCGGCAGCCGTACCGGCAGTGGTCGGAACCGCCAGGATCGGGGTGCAGGGATGCTTGGTAGCAGCAACGCCTTCCAGAGAGCGGACATCCGCGAATTCCGGGTTGGTGTTGATGATACCGATCGCTTTGGCAGTATCCATGGAGGAACCGCCGCCGATCGCAACGATGCAGTCAGCTTCGGCATCCGCAAAAGCCTTGACGCCGTTCTTTACATTCTCAATGGTGGGATTGGGCTGGATGTCACTGTAGAGGACGTAGGGGATCTCTGCCCCGTCCAGCAGGTCGGTGACTTTCGCGGTGACGCCGAAGCGGACCAGATCCGGATCGGATGCGACGAAAGCTTTCTTGAAGCCGCGGGCCTTGATTTCCGTAACGATCTCTTTGACCGCACCGGCTCCGTGGTAGGATGTTTCGTTAAGTACGAATCTATTTGCCATATTAGCCTCCTATTGGAATGTTAAAACTATAACAACTATTTCGACGGTATTCAATGACGATGCTCCGGAAGGGGAAAGAAAGACTCCCGAAGGAGCCTTTTCTAGTATTTGTAGATATAGCTGCCGGCTTTGTGTTTCGGCGGGATGACCGGGATCTGCAGATAGGAATCGTACTCTCCGCCGGTATGGATGACGTGTTTTGCGCTTCCGGGCTCTCCGTTATCCGTAATGAAATCGAAGCCGGGATCCTGATGCCACTGGGTCTTGACGAATTCCGGATCGATCTCGACCCGCAGTTCCTCTCCCTTGTGCCAGTAACGGGCATGCGGCATGATCTCGATATCGATCGGATAGACCTTACCGGCTTCCATCGGTTCGTCTTTCTGATGCGCCTGCACCGGCTGGAATGCCGTAGTGAGCTTTGGATCAAGTTCCCGGCGGCTGCCCCGGGCTTCGCCCCAGGCGCCGCGGTAATCGTCTTTCATACAGTGGACCGGGAGGTACTGACCGTCAACACCGTATTTTTTGACCCATACGAACATATCCATGTTGTCGTAGCCGCGGCATTCGATCCAGAGGTGCAGCTTCATGTAACCGATGATCTCGGTATCTTCCTGGAAACGGATGCCGAAATAAGCGTGACCGTCTGCATTATCGTAGACCAGTTCGGCTTTTTCTGTCGGAAGTTCCGCGTTCAGGGTATTGTCTTTGGCGTTGAGATAGAGTTTCCGGTATTCGGTACGCGGGACCGGGAAGTTGTCTTCCTCCTTGTTGTGGATCCAGTCAAAACCGTAGGCATCCATGACGTCTACGCGTACTTTTGGGGTGAATTCCCAGCCGTTGCGGATATCTTTCAGGTAACGGTCATAGAATTTCAGCAGATCCATCATGTTTTCCGGAGTGTAGGTATCCGGCCATTCCATCTCCCGATGGATACGGATCCACTTTTTCGGCGAACGGATGCGGCGGAATCCTTCCAGGGATCCGCGCAGATGGAAATGACACATGCCGGCGGCGATGTAGGCAGGGACCCGGATCTTCTCCCAGTGCGGGGTCTTCGTTGCCCAGTAATCGTCATAATAGGGGTGTTCGATCAGCATGGCCGAAAGATCTTCCACGTAGTTCGTGCAGGCGCAGCTGCTGACGATGCGGTTCTCGAAACAGGGGCGGGGGATCCCGTTATAGGTCATGGATTCCCGGTACATATCGCCCGTTCCTTCCCAGGCGGCGATACAGGCCAGATGCGGAGGCTGCTCGGCGGCGATCCGCCAGATGACCATGCAGACGCCGGAATTACCGAACATCGTGACCCGGCCGTTGCACCAGGCCTGAGCGGCTGCCCACTCGATAAAGTCGTAGCCGTCCTTGCCGTCTTCTTCGCCCCACAGAACGGTATCGCCCTCGGAGTGTCCGATGCCGCGGGGGTCGACATTTGCGACGGCGTAACCGTAACGGCACCAGAATGCAGGGTCGGAAGCTTCGAATTTCGCCATGGTCGATACGGTCTGCGGAGGTACACCCATCATCTTCCAGCCGTCCTGTCCTTCAGCCGGTCTCTTTCCGAAAGGCGCCCACGAAATGATCAGCGGGACCGGATCGGTCATATTGGCCGGACGGTAGATATCGGCATAGATGGTGATGCCGTCACGCATCTTTACGGGGACATCCTGCTCACAGAGGATGTGCGGATAGACATCGGTAGCGATGTAGGTACGGGGACGCATGGTCGGACAGATCGAGAAATTATTGACCATTTCGCCTTTTTCCCGTTTGGCATTGGCTTCTTCGACGGTAAGTCCGGGATTACCCTTACGGAAGATGACATCGATCTCTTTTCCGTTGACTTCCCGTTTTACGGTCTTCCAACGCTCATTATCATTCGGATCATAAGAAGGGATACCACGCCAGCTGCTGTTCTTTTTCATGCAAAAACTCCTTTCTTCTGCAGGTATACATGGAATATGCTTCTTCACTGATCTCATTGTTTCACATAGAAGCAGGACTTGCCATGTGCAGGAAAACGAAAGGTAGCAAAGAATTTGTTTGAATGTCCAAGAGAACAGATCTATGCCATAATAGACCTGTTCGGAGGATATCGATATGGATGAAAGAAATTCCCTGCGCATCGCGCAGACCTGCGCCACGATCACTGAACTGATGGGCATCGAAGCCCCGAAGGGAGCCGATCAGGCGAACCCTGTCGTCATGAAAAAAGCCGCAGCGTTCTACGGCGGAGAGAAGGTCGAAAGGGTCCTGATGTATAACCCCGATGCGATCGCTCTCTGGGTCTATCAGAAATACACTGAGAAGTTCGCTCCGGTCATCGCCAACAGCGATATCGCCATTCCCGTACTCTCTGTCATGCCTTCGGTCACCCCGGTCTGCTTCGCTTCGATGTATACCGGACTGATGCCGCAGGAGCACGGTATCCAGGCTTATGTCAAACCGGTACTGCGGGTCGAGACCCTCTTTGATTCCCTGATCCGGGCCGGAAAGAAGCCGATCATCATCTCTACTGCCGGCGACAGCATCTCCGAGATCTTCAAGGAACGGGAGATGGACTACATCTTCTGCGACAGCGAAGACGAAGTGAACGAGAATGCCCTGCGCATCCTGGAAGAAGACCGTTACGATCTGATCACGGTCTACAACGGCAATTTCGATGCCACCATGCACCGTTACGGTCCGGAATCAGCAGAAGCCCTGGCCCAGCTCGATCATAACGCAGCGGCCTATGAGAAGCTTTGTCAGAAGGCTTGTGAAGTCTGGAAGGGAAAGAACCATCTGGAAGCTTTCCTGCCTGATCACGGCTGTCACGCGATCGACGGCGATCTGGGAGCGCATGGTCTGGATATGCCGGAAGACATGAACATCATACATTTCTATTCCTTACACAAAAACTGAGTGATCCTGCGATCACTCAGTTTCTTTATGGACCAGTACGCTGCCGCCGATGAATTCACGCAGCAGGGAGTTGTTGGGGATGCCTTCATCCGTGCTGGCCGTGAAGTGCGACAGTGAGGCCAACAGACGCTGTGCTTCCGGATAGGCCGGATCTTCCGCGGGGATCTCTTTCAAGAGAGGCTCCGCATACTTTTTCAATACCCCGAATTCATAGATATAGCTGGAATTGAAGAAGGTATCGGCATAGTCGGTGAAAGGGAAGATGTATTTCTCTTCACCTGCTCTGACCAGCAGCCAGGAAGTAATGGTGTGTGCGGCATCATAGCCCCGGTAGCGGTTGTCACGTACGATGCGCCGTAAGAGCCGGGTATCGGTGACCGGGATCCGGTTCAGCGGATCGATGTTCAGCTGGGTGAGGGGAGAGATGTAGATACGGTATTTGGTGTCTTCCGGGATGTTCATGGTCAGCAGCGGATTCAGTCCGTGGATGCCTTCGATCACGATCGGCTGATTGGGCTCTGCGGTCGTGATCCGTTTCCCGAAGATCTTTTCGCCCTTGATGAAATCGTATGTGGGGATGTCGGTCTTCTTTCCTTTTAACAGGGAAGTCATCTGTTCCCCGAAGAGGACGGTATCGATCGCATTGAGGCTCTCATAGTCCTTATTGCCGTCTTCGTCCAGAGGCGTTTCACTGCGTTCCTTGAAGTAGTCATCGGTACCGAGATAGATCGGTCGGAGGCCGATGACGCGTAACTGAATGCACAGCCGTTTGGCGAAGCTGGTCTTGCCGGAAGAAGAAGGACCGGCGATCAGGATGATGCGCTTGTTGTTGGAGCGGATCGCTTCAGCGATCTCAGCTACTCTCTTTTCGTGCAGCGCTTCCGAAAGCAGGACCATGTCTTCGAATTCTCCGTTGTCGATCTTCCGGTTCAGATCATCGGCATAGTGCACACCGAGGATCTTGTCCCAGCGGGAGGCTTCGGAATAGGCGTCATAGATCAGGCTCTCTTCTTCGTAAGGCGGTACATGCAGCGGATCGGAACGGTGCGGGAAACGCAGCAGCATGCCGTTCTTGTAACGGCGGACTTCAAAGGCGTTGAGACAGCCGGTAGACGGTACGAGAGGCAGTACAAAAGACTGCAGTTCCCCGTCCAGCCGGTATTCTGTCATCTGTCCGTTCCGGCCGACTTCCTCGAAGGGAAGGTCTTCGTTGATCATCTCCTGCATATGCCAGGAGATCGCCTTGGCGGTCTCATTGCGGATGCCGCTGGTGCGGATCTGGGTAAAGACGCCCTTGGAGAGGGAATTGGCGATCGTGACCGGTACGGAAGAGCCCAGAACGTCGTGTACGGCTTTCGTGTACAGAAAAGCCAGCGAGCTCTGCATGCTGAGGTTGGCGGAAGAGTCGCGCAGATCGAGCAGCTGCAGCTCATCGCCGTCGTTCAAAACGACCGTCAGCCGTTTCGTCTCATGACGGATGCGGCAGAGCAGGTAGGGGTAGGGATTTTCCTTCTGCAGCAGCTGAGCAGCCCGCAGGGCTGTCTCTCCTTCCTGCAGAAAGAGCGACCGGGCAGAACCGTCCGGTAAAGTGACCAGTATTTTATTCATAAATGACCTCGTACCTCGTCATTATAGCGCAGGGATGCATTTCCTGCAAAAGCCGGGCCGGAATCTGTTATCATACAGAAAAAGGGGAATAAACATATGAAGATCAGCTTACTGGAACCGTTAGGCGTACCGGCCGCCGTTATCGAGAGCTACGGCAAGAAGCTCAGCGAAGCCGGACACGAATTCGTTTATTACGACACCAAGACCACCGATCCCGCCGAACTGGCCAAGCGCAGTGAAGGGGCAGAGATCGTCATGATCGCCAACAATCCTTACCCGGCTTCGGTCGTCAATGCCGCCAAGGATCTGAAGATGCTGGACGTTGCCTTCACCGGCATCGACCACGTGGCTCTGGATGCCTGCAAGGAAGCCGGCGTCACCGTCTGCAATGCTTCCGGTTACTCGACCGAGACCGTTGCCGAACTGGTCCTGGCCATGGCAGTCGCCGGTCTGCGCAAGATGCGCGAAGGGGATATCCGTACCCGCAGCGGTCAGACTGCTGCCGGACTGGGCGGCAGAGAGATCGCCGGCCGTACCGTCGGCATCATCGGCCTCGGCCATATCGGCCTGAGAGCTGCTGAGCTCTTCCTGGCCTTCGGCGCCAAAGTCATCGCCTTCAACCGTTCGGTCAATCCGAAGGCAGTCGAGATGGGCATCACATACAAGACACTGGATGAGGTCCTGCAGGAGAGCGATATCATCTCCCTGAACCTCCCCAACAACAAGGAGACCAAGGGCATCATCTCCGCAGAGAAGATCGCTCTGATGAAGAACGATGCCGTCTTCATCAACTGCGCCCGCGGTCCGATCGTTGACAATGCCGCGCTGGCAGCCGCTCTGAACAACGATGAACTGGGTTATGCCTGCATCGATGTCTATGACGGCGAACCGCCCTTAGCCGAGGACTATCCGCTCTTACACGCCAAGAACACCCTGCTGACGCCGCATCAGGGCTTCATCTCCGAAGAAGCCATGCTGAGGAGAGCAGAGATCGTCTTTGCGAACGTGGATGCCTACCTGAAAGGCGAAGCGATCAACGTCTGCAAGCTTTAAGAAGAAAGGCTGAGCAAGTGCTCAGCTTCAGCCTGTTGACAAAGTCGGCTTTGGCCGACTTTGTCATTGTATGCATTTTCTGATTACCACTTTTGCACCTTATAAGCACTAATAATGGGATCTAACCATCATATTCCCTTGGTATACGCATTGTTTCTCCCACTT
>JAFWEP010000008.1 GCA_017512885.1 Erysipelotrichaceae bacterium | reverse complement strand
TGTTCTTGACATAGTCAGCATGGCCGGGGCAGTCAACGTGAGCGTAGTGTCTCTTTTCCGTCTGGTATTCGACGTGAGCGGTGTTGATCGTGATACCACGAGCCTTTTCTTCCGGAGCACCGTCGATCTGATCGTAAGCAACGAACTTAGCGCCGCCCTTTTCAGCCAGACGCTTCGTGATCGCAGCGGTCAGAGTGGTCTTACCGTGGTCAACGTGACCGATCGTACCAATATTTACATGCGGTTTCGAACGGTCGAATTTTTCTTTTGCCATTAAAAATCTCCTCCTGTAGTCTTAATTCATTCTAATGGAAATAGGGGATAAAATCAATCAGTCTTTCGCGTTCTTGGCGGCGATCTTCTCAGCGATGCTCTTCGGTACTTCCGAGTAATGATCCATCTGCATGACGTAGTTACCGCGGCCCTGAGTGAAGGAGCGCAGATCCGTTGCATAGCCGAACATTTCGGAGAGCGGTACATACGCCCGAACGACCATCGCGTTGCCGCGTTCTTCCTGGTCACGGATCTGACCGCGTCTCTTGGTGACGTCGCCCATGACGGAACCGAGGTATTCACTCGGAGCGATGACTTCTACGTCCATGATCGGCTCGAGGATGACCGGAGCACACTTCTTGGCTGCTTCACGCAGAGCCAGGGAAGCAGCCATCTTGAAGGCCATTTCCGAAGAGTCGACTTCATGGTAGGAACCATCGAAGAGGGTAGCTTTGATATCGACGACCGGGTAACCGGCGACAAGACCATTGTTGAGGGCATCGCGCAGACCTTCTTCGGTCGGCTTGATGTATTCACGCGGAACCGTACCGCCGACAACAGCATCGATGAACTCGAAGCCCTTGCCTTCTTCGTTCGGTTCGAACTTGATCCAGACATGACCATACTGACCGCGGCCGCCGGACTGACGGATGAAACGTCCTTCACAGTCAGCAGTCTTGCGGATGGTCTCACGGTATGCGACCTGCGGAGCACCGACGTTGCATTCGACTTTGAATTCACGGCGCATACGGTCGATGATGATGTCGAGGTGCAGTTCGCCCATGCCGGCGATGATGGTCTGACCGGTCTCTTCGTCCGTGAAGGTACGGAAGGTCGGGTCTTCCTCAGCCAGCTTGGAGAGGGCATTCCCCATCTTGTCCTGGTCAGCCTTCGTCTTCGGTTCAACGGACATCTGAATGACCGGTTCCGGGAAGACCATGGATTCCAGGATGATCGGAGCTTTTTCGTCGCAGAGGGTATCACCGGTGGTGGTGCCCTTCAGACCGACAGCAGCAGCGATGTCACCGGCATCGACCTCTTCGATCTCGGCACGGTGGTTGGCATGCATCTGCGGGATACGGGAGAAACGTTCGCGTGTGTCCTTCGTAGCATTCAGCACGTAGGAACCGGAAGCGATCTTACCGGAGTAGACACGGAAGTAGGTGAGACGTCCGACGAAGGGGTCGGTCGCGACCTTGAAGGCCAGAGCAGCGAAGGGTTCATCATCGCTGGCGTGACGGGCTTCTTCCGTTCCGTCCGGAGTGATACCGGTGATGGACGGGATATCCAGCGGGGAGGGCAGGTATTCAACGACTGCATCGAGCAGGAGCTGAACGCCCTTGTTCTTGTAGGCGCTGCCGCAGAGGACCGGGAAGAATTCAGAGGACAGGACACCCTTACGGATGGCAGCCTTGATCTCCGGGATCGTCGGCTCTTCGCCTTCGAGGACTTTCATCATCAGGTCTTCATCGAAGTCAGCGATCGTTTCCAGCAGTTCGGCACGCAGCGTTTCCGCTTCATCCTTGAACTGGTCTTCGATCTCTCTTTCGGTGATATCGAGACCCTTTTCATCGTTGTAGATGTATTCCTTGCGTTCGATCAGGTCGATGATACCGCGGAAGGTATTCTCGGCACCGATCGGCATCTGGATCGCAGCGGCCTTTTCGCCGAGACGGTCGTGGATGGAACGGACGGACATCATGAAGTCAGCACCGGTAGCGTCCATCTTGTTGGAGAAGACGATACGCGGGACCTTGTAGGTCGAAGCCTGACGCCAGACCGTTTCGGTCTGCGGTTCGACACCGGCCTTGGAGTCCAGAACGGTGACAGCACCGTCGAGGACACGCAGGGAACGTTCGACTTCTACCGTGAAGTCGACGTGACCGGGAGTGTCGATGATGTTGATGCGGGTCTTGGGAAACTGATTCTTGGAACCGGCCCAGAAAGTGGTGGTAGCAGCGGAAGTGATGGTGATACCGCGTTCCTGCTCCTGCTCCATCCAGTCCATCTGGGCGGAACCATCGTGTGTTTCGCCGATCTTGTGAGTCTTGCCGGTGTAGAACAGGATACGTTCGGTGCAGGTGGTCTTACCGGCATCGATGTGAGCCATGATACCGATATTCCTGGTGTTGTCTAAGCTGTATTGACGAGCCATATCCTATCCTTTCTCTTACCAGCGGTAGTGAGCGAATGCCTTGTTCGCTTCAGCCATCTTGTGGGTATCATCCTTCTTCTTGACGGAAGCACCCTGACCATTGGCAGCATCCATGATCTCGTTGGCGAGACGGAGGTCCATGGTCTTCTCGGAGCGCAGACGTGCATAGTTGACGATCCAGCGCAGGCCGAGAGTCAGACGGCGTTCATCGGAAACTTCGACCGGGACCTGGTAGTTGGCACCGCCGACACGGCGCATCTTCAGTTCCAGTTCCGGCATGACGTTGTCCAGAGCCTTCTCGAAGACTTCCATCGGCTGCTGGCCGGTCTTTTCTTCGATGATGTTGAAGGCGCTGTACAGGATGTTCTGAGCGACACCTTTCTTACCATCCAGCATGATCTTGTTGATCAGGCGGGTAACAAGTTTGGAGTTGTAGATCGGGTCGACCAGTACATCACGCTTGGCGATATGTCCTTTTCTTGCCATATTCTTTCTCCTCTCTTATTACTTCGGCTTCTTGGCGCCGTATAAAGAACGGCCCTGTCTGCGGTTGTCGACGCCGGCGCAGTCCAGCGTACCTCTGATGACGTGGTAACGAACACCAGGAAGGTCCTTGACACGGCCGCCGCGGATCAGGACGACACTGTGTTCCTGCAGGTTGTGACCGATACCCGGAATGTAAGCAGTGACTTCCATACCGTTGCTTAAACGGACACGGGCATACTTACGCAGAGCGGAGTTCGGCTTTTTCGGGGTCATCGTTCCGACACGGGTGCAGACACCGCGCTTCTGCGGTGAATTCAGCTTGATCGGACGGTTTTTCAGAGAGTTGAAGCCTCTGTTCATAGCCGGCGATTTTGACTTGTATGTCTTCGCCTCACGACCCTTACGTACCAATTGGTTGATAGTAGGCATGATTTTGTTCTCCTTTCCTGTTCCTTGTGCACACATATCCATGTGTACCATACTTGCCCCAAATATATAGAGCCCTATGGCTCCAGTCGCAAGCCTCTATATCTTAAGATATCTCCCTCTCCCCGTCAATAGAAAAAAGCCTGTTTTTCTGCGAAAAATACGCATTTCAGCTTTTCACAGCACCAGGAGTGCCGGGAACGCCGTTATACATGGAGAAGGGACAGCCGCAGTAGGTCTGATGGTAGAGTCCGACGAGACGGTTCAGTTTCTCGTTGAGGGCGGCTCCGCCGTTCTTCTTGAAGTCTGCCGGCAGGTATCTTACTCCGTAGGCAGCGGAAAGCTCCGCGCCCAGTTCGTTCAGGATACGGGCATCCTTGCGGTTGGAGATGCTCATCACCGTCGAGCAGTAATCGTAGCCTTCTTCTTTCGCATAGGCAAAAGCTTCTTCCAGGCGCATCCCGTAGCAGAGCTCGCAGCGTCTGCCGCCTTCCTTCTCATCGCCGTAGGGCGCCAGTTTCGAGAGGAAGGAAGGGGAACGGCGGGGCGGAACGATCAGGGAGATATCGTGGTCTATGATCATGCGCAGATAGCGTTCCAGTTCCGCCAGCCGGTGATCATATTCCTCAAGGGGATAGATGTTGGAGTTGGCGTAAAAGACCGTTACCTCGAAGTACTGATCCAGCAGCAGCAGGGGATAGACGCAGCAGACCCCGCAGCAGGCATGGAAAAGCAGCCGCGGACGCCGCGGCAGGGAAGCGATCTCTTCCTGGAAGGCTCTGGCATAGTTATTCATTGTCGATAAACATGGAATCGCCGAAGGAGAAGAAACGGTATCTTTCCTTTACGGCTTCCTCATAGGTATGCAGGATCATCTCCCGGCCGCATAAGGCAGCGATCATCATGATCAGTGTCGACTTGGGCAGATGGAAGTTGGTGATCTGGGCATCGATGGCCTTGAAGGTATAGGGCGGATAGATGAAGATCGAAGTATCGCCCTCACAGGCTCGGAATTCGCCGTAGAGGCCCATGATGGTCTCCAGTGTGCGGGTGGAGGTCGTTCCTACCGCAATGATCCGGCGTCCTTCCTTCTTGGCCCGGTTGAGGGCATCGGCAGTCTCCTGATCCATGTGGTAGAACTCGGAATGCATATGGTGCTCCTCGATCACATCGGTCTTGACCGGACGGAAGGTGCCCAGTCCGACATGGAGGGTGACCTCCCGGATCTCTACGCCCATCTCCCTGAGCTTCTGATCCAGCTCCGGCGTGAAATGCAGGCCTGCGGTCGGGCAGGCAGCGGAGCCGTCGATGCGGGCGTAGGTGGTCTGGTAGCGTGCAGGATCCTTCAGTTCTTCGTGGATGTAGGGCGGCAGGGGCATGCTGCCGAGCTGTTCGAGGACTTCCAGGAAGATCCCCTGATAGATCATTTTAAAGATGCGGATCCCTTCCTCGCGGACCTCCAGGCATTCAGCCTGCAGCAGGTCGCCGAAAGAGATGCGGGTGCCTTTCTTGATGACCTTGGCATTGCCGCAGAGGCATTCACAGATATCGCCCTCCCGCTTCAGGATCAGCAGTTCGACCCAGGCTCCGGTCTCTTCCTTGAGGCCTTTCAGACGGGCCGGGATGACCCGGGAGTTGTTGCGCACCAGCACATCGCCGGGATGCAGATATTCCGGCAGATCGTAGAAATGGCGGTGTTCGATCGCACCTGTCTCCTTATGCAGGACGAGCAGGCGGGACTCTTCTCTCTTTTCTGCCGGGTGCTGCGCGATCAGCTCTTCCGGCAGGTAATAATCAAAATCAGACAGTCTCATCAGAAACCTCTCTCATCATACTGATAGCGGGCATAGATCTCTTCCTTGAACTCCTTGAAGCGGTCGTTGGCCAGGGCTTCCCGGGCCTGTTCGGTCAGGTGCAGCAGGAAGCGCAGGTTGTGGATCGACAGGAGACGCATGCCGAAACCTTCGTTGCAGCGGAAGAGATGATGCAGATAGGCGCGGGTATACTGCCGGCAGGCGATGCAGTCGCATTCCGGATCGAGCGGTGTGAAATCGTTGCGGTAGATCTGCCGCTTGATGTTGATGCGGCCCTGAGAGGTCATCAGCGTACCGTGACGGGCGATGCGGGTCGGCAGAACGCAGTCGAACATGTCGATGCCTCTTTCGATCCCTTCCAGCAGGTCATAAACGGTACCGACGCCCATCAGGTAGCGGGGTTTGTCTTCCGGCAGGTCCTTCACCGCATATTCGATCATACGGTACATGGTCGGCTTGTCTTCCCCGACGGAGGTGCCGCCGATCGAGTAGCCGTCAAAGTCCATTTTGACCAGTTCTTTGGCGCAGTAACGGCGCAGGTCTTCATATTCTCCGCCCTGTACGATGCCGAAGAGGGCCTGATCATTGCGGGAATGGACTTCCCTGCCGCGTCTTGCCCAGCGCAGGGTCCTTTCGGTACTGTCCTTCGTGTAGGCATAGTCCGCAGGATAGGGGATGCATTCATCAAAGGACATGATGATGTCCGCTCCGATCGCTTCCTGGATCTGAATGCTTTTTTCCGGAGACAGGAAAAGGGCTGTTCCGTCCAGATTGGAACGGAAGTAGACGCCTTCCTCCTTGATCTTGCGGGTATCGGAAAGGGAAAAGACCTGGAAGCCGCCGGAATCCGTCAGCATCGGTCCGTCATAGTTCATGAAACGGTGGATGCCGCCGGCTTCTCTGACGATGTCTTCACCCGGACGCAGCCAGAGATGGTAGGTATTGGCCAGAACGATCTGGGAGCCGATCTCCTTCAGTTCTTCCGGAGAAAGGAACTTGACCGTGGCCTGAGTGCCGACCGGCATGAAGACCGGTGTCTTTACTTTTTTGCCGAACACATTCATTTCCCCTAAACGGGCATTGGAATGCGGATCCTTCCGGATCAGTGTATACGAAAAATCCTTCATTGTTTTCACCGCACCTATGATAGCACAAGTATTCTGACTCTGTCAGAAAGGGATGGTATAATAGGCTTATGAAAAGCATGCCCCTGAAAAGCTTCCATCTCCCCAGGGAGAGAAGCGTCGATCATACCGTGGATGCCAAACCGTATCTGCTGATCATCCTGCTGGGATTTTCCGGCATTGCCCTGTCTTTCCTGCGTGGGGTGACGGTCTACGGGGTCGCACTGATGCTGGCGATGGTCTTTGCGGCCGTCATCCTGCCCAGCCGCATCCTGATCGAATTCTCTGAAGAGTATATGGTGGTCTATAACCGGGTCGACCGCAGCGACTGCATGATGGTCTACTATGAGGAGATCGTGGAATACCGCTATCTTCATCAGAAGAAAAGCGATGAACTGCTCCTGCAGCTGGAAGACGGCAGCAGTGTGCGGGTGCCGGTCTTTCATAAGCGGAGGATCCTTTCGCTGATGGAACGCTATGCCCCCGGCAAACTGTCCCGGAAAGGGGAAAAGGAAGGGTAGGAATGTAAATATTTACGGGGAAATGAAATATTTACATTTTCTCGTTTTTTGTCTACAATTGAAGTACTACAGAGGTGAATCATGAACGAATTTCAGAATAATGCCTATTTCTGGCAGAAGATCGATACGCTGGTCCTCTCGGGAGATTTCATAGCCACTGCACAGCCCGGTGACCAGCATCCGGATTATCCCAATCTCGTCTTTCCCTGCGCCTACGGCTATATTGGCAGCCTCAACGATGAAGAAGCGCCGGCGATCCATGTCTTCAAGGGAAAGAACGGCAGTGAAGTGAATGCGGTCATCCTGGCAGCGGATATCCTGAACAAGAGTATGGATGTCAAGCTGCTGATCGGCTGCAGTTCATCCGAAGAGGATGAGATCCTGCGTTTCCTGAACCAGACGGAATTCCAGAAGACCGTGATCATGCATCGCGGATATGATGTCCCGGACTGGGCTGTCAGCGAGTAGCCGCAAGGCTGCTTTTCTTTTTGCGGAAGTGATAATATAAAGAAAAGCGTATATACCCGGAGGCATCATGAAACTGAATGTAAAACGTACTTTTCTGGTAGGACTGGCTTTCCTGTCGATCTGTGCTTTCTGGCAGATGTATGACAATGTCGTACCGCTGATCCTGACCAATACCTTCCATCTGAACGAGACCTATTCGGGAGCGATCATGGCTGCCGACAACATCCTGGCCCTCTTCCTGCTGCCTTTCTTCGGCTCGCTCTCCGACCGCACGAAGACGTCCATCGGCAAGCGGATGCCCTTCATCCTCTTCGGGACCGGTCTGGCCGTGATCCTGATGAACATCCTGCCGATGCTGGACAATTCCTACTATCGGGAACCGAACTCTTTCAAGATGATCTCCTTCGTGGTCACTCTGGGATTACTGCTGATCGCGATGGGGACCTACCGTTCCCCGGCAGTCGCCCTGATGCCGGACGTGACTCCGAAACCGCTGCGTTCCCGGGCTAACGCGATCATCAACCTGATGGGGGCAGTCGGCGGCATCATCTATCTCGGCATCGCGGCCGTCCTCTATCCCGGTTCCCGCACCAAGGGGCTGGCCCATGTCAATTATCAGATCCTCTTCGTGGTCGTCTCGGCGATCATGTTTCTTGCGGTAGGGCTGCTCTTCCTGTTCGTCAAGGAACCGCAGCTGGTCGAAGAGAACCGGAAACTGGAAGAAGCTCATCCGGAGTGGAACCTGGCTGAAGATGACGGTTCCGGCGGAGAGGCCCTGCCCGCGGAAGTCAAGCGTTCGCTGGGCTTCCTGCTGGCGTCGATCGCTCTCTGGTTCATCGGCTACAATGCGGTCACGACCTGGTTCACGACCTATGTCTCGGTGGTGATGGGGGAAGGTCTCGGCGGAGCCAGCACCTGCCTTCTGGTCGCTACGGCAGGAGCGATCGTCTCCTATATCCCGATCGGCAGTCTGGCATCGCGGATCGGCCGCCGCAAGACCATCATGGGCGGGATCATGCTGCTGACAGCGATGTTCATCGCCGGCTTCCTGCTGACCAGTCTGTTCACGGAACTCAATCTGATCATGTATGTCTGCTTCGCTTTAGTCGGTCTGGCCTGGGCTGCGATCAACGTCAATTCCCTGCCGATGGTCGTGGAGATGTGCCGCGGAGCCGATGTCGGCAAGTTCACCGGCTACTACTATACCGCCAGTATGGCTGCCCAGATCGTGACCCCGGTACTGGCCGGGACCCTGATGCGGCTGATCTCCTACCGGATCCTCTTCCTCTATGCGGCATTCTTCGTGCTCTGCTCTCTGCTGACCATGACTCAGGTCCGTCACGGCGATCAGAAAGCGGCTGCCAAGAAGGGATTGGCTGCTTATGAAGACATGGATGACTGATAACGAATAACGATATAAAAAAAGTTATTTGTACATACGGGAAGAAAGAACTAAAATGACTCTTGTACATTTAAAGGAGCAATCATTTCTCTATGGGAAAAGCCATTATTCTGTTTTTACTTGGATTCTTATTGCTGATCAAGGGAGGGGACTGGTTCGTTGACGGAGCCAGCGGTCTGGCGAGACGTTTCCGTCTGCCGGAGATCCTGATCGGCGCTACCGTCGTTTCGATCGGGACGACCCTGCCGGAAGTCATGGTGTCGGCACAGGCTGCCCTGCAGCACAATTCCGGCATCTCCTACGGCAATGCGATCGGTTCGATCATCTGCAACACTTCGCTGATCGCCGCCCTGACGATCGCCGTCCATCCTTCCAAAGTCAATAAGGCCAGCCTGCGGCTGCCGGTCACGTTCTTCTTCCTGTCAGCCGCGATCTATTCCCTGATCGCCTACCTCAGCGGCAACTTCACCCGCTGGCAGGGGATCATGTTCCTGATGATCTTTGCGGTATACATGTTCCTGTCTGTCAAACAGATGACGGACGGGGATGCCGAAGAGAGTGAAGAGGAAGAAGTGAAGGAGACGAGCCTCAGTCAGGAACTGCTGCTGCTCGTCGTCGGCGCAGCCGCGATCGCTCTCGGCGCCAATCTCTTAGTCAATAATGGTACGATCATCGCTGCCGCTCTGGGCGTACCGGATTCCGTCATCGGTCTGACGATGGTCGCCTTAGGCACCTCGCTGCCGGAACTGGTCACAGCGGTGACCTCCCTGATGAAAGGCCATGGCGCCTTATCGCTGGGCAACGTCATCGGCGCCAACCTCTTCAACATCGTGCTGGTCAGCGGTGCTGCCATCACCATCTCACCCTTTGCGGTCCCGGCCGAGAAGACCCTCTTAGGCATCAACTCTTCGCTGCTGGTCGATATCCCGGTCATGTTGGGAGTTATGCTGCTGCTGTGCGTTCCGGCCATGAAGAAAGGCCGTCTTTACCGCTGGCAGGGCATCAGCCTCTTGGCGATCTACGCACTCTTTACGCTTTATCAGTTCCTCATCTGAGAAAAACACTATGCAAAGGGAAGAGGGTCTAGTATAATCAACGAAGATAAGAGCAGAGACCTTATCTTAGAGGAGGTTATATGAACCCGAATTCCCTGTTGTCCATGCGCGATCTCAGTGCTGAAGAGATCATGGCGATCCTCGACGATGCTTTAGCGTTCGATACGACTTATCAGGATTGGCAGTTACCTTGCCGAAAGGCTTTGGTTGCCAATCTTTTTTATGAAGCATCGACACGTACGCATTATTCTTTCGAAAGTGCTCAGCTGCAGTTAGGCTGCAAGGTCGCAGACATTGCGGTCTCGCAGAGTTCCGTCACCAAGGGCGAAACGCTCTATGATACGGTCAAGACCCTGGAAGCAGTCGGTTATGATGCGGTAGTCATCCGTCATCCGCAGGATGCCTACTACAAAGAACTGGAGAACGTGAATATTCCGATCCTGAATGCCGGAGACGGGGCCGGTGACCATCCGACCCAGTGCCTGCTGGATCTTTTGACCATGTACAAGGAGTTCGGTACGCTGAGCGGACTCAATGTCGTGATCTGCGGGGATATCCTGCACTCCCGGGTCGCTTCCAGCAACAAGGAAGCTCTGGAGAAGCTGGGATCCACCGTACGCTTTGCCGGACCGAAGGAATGGCAGCGGGAAGGTTTCCCGGTCGTGGATTTCGATGAAGCGATCCCGGAAGCCGATGTCGTGATGATGCTGCGCATCCAGCGCGAGCGCGGAGCTGCCCTGAGCGATATGGGCGAGAATGACTCCTACCTGGAGAAATACGGTCTTTCCAAAGCCCGTTATGCCCGTATGAAAGAAGGGGCGATCGTGATGCATCCGGCACCGGTCAACCGCGGTATCGAGATCGACAGCGATCTTGTGGAAGCGGAGAAGAGCCGCATCTTCCCCCAGATGAGCAACGGAGTGCTGGTCCGCAAGGCCGTCCTGAAGCGTGCTTTCGGCGTAAAGAACTTTGAATGATGAAAAAGATCATCGGAGCGAAAGTCCTGCTGGACGGCATCCTGCAGGAAAAGGAAGTCCTCTTCGATGAAGAACAGATCCTGGCTGTCGGCGAGGATCTTTTCTGTGAAGGGGAGATCATCGATGCGCAGGGACTGACGCTTTTACCGGGGCTGGTGGACGTACACGTTCACCTGAGAGAGCCCGGGCAGGAACAGAAAGAAACGATCGCCACCGGCAGCAAAGCTGCCGCTGCCGGAGGATTCACGACCATCCTGGCGATGCCCAATATCTATCCCTTCCCCAATGATGCGGAAGTAATGAAAGACTACCTGCAGCTGATCGAAAAAGAAGCCCTGGTCCATGTACTGCCTTACGGTACGATCACCCGCGATGAGAAGGGGGAAGTCCCTTCGGATTATGCCGGCATGAAGGAAGAGGGCATCCGCTGGTTCTCCGACGACGGCGTTGGCGTGGCTTCTGCCGAAGTCATGCAGGAAGCGCTGCAGAAGGCAAAGGAAGCCGATGTGCTCTTTGCCTGCCATACCGAAGACATGAACTACCGCAAGCCCGGCGCTTCCGTTCACGAAGCTCCCTATGCCGCAGAGCAGGGCTGGATCGGGATCCCTTCGCTCTGCGAGAGCGCACAGCTGAGCCGCGACCTGAAACTGGTCGAGAAGAGCGGGAACCGTTATCACGGCTGCCATATCTCCGCGATCGAAAGCCTCGAAGCCCTGCGCGAAGCGAAAGCGCACGGCGCCGATGTCTCGGCAGAGGTAACGGCTCACCATCTGCTGCTGGAGAATACGGATGTCAAAGGCACGAACTGGAAGATGAATCCGCCGTTGCGTACACATGAAGACCGGATGGCACTGATCGCCGCTCTGGAAGAGGGGACGCTGGACTTCATCGCCAGCGACCATGCCCCGCATACCGAAGCGGACAAGGATAAGCCGATGGCTTCAGCAGCCTTCGGGATCGTATCGCTGGAGACAAGCTTCGCTCTGCTGTATACGGAATTCGTCGTCCGGCAGCAGCGCTGGAGCCTTGCCCGGCTGGTGGACTGGATGTCCTACAAGCCGGCACAGCGTTTCGGACTGGACAAGATCGGTAAGATCGCGGTCGGCTACCGTCCGGATCTTATCCTGGTCGATCTGCAGACGGAAAGAAGGATCAAGGCGAAGGATTTCTTCTCCAAAGGCCGGAATACGCCGTTTGATGGCTGGAGCGTACAGGCAACGGTCATGCGTACGATCGTCGACGGAAAGACGGTATTCGAACGAAACTGATTTCCGTGTTACACTGTACTTGTAACAAGGAGGTACTCTCATGATCTACGGCGTAGGCATCGACAATGTGACGATCAGTGTCGTCGAACGTTTTCTGGACAATCCCGAATACTCCGACGATATCTTCAGTGAGCGGGAAAGAGAACTGGCTGCGCAGTCCAAGGACCGTATGGATTTCTTTGCCGGACGTTATGCGGCAAAGAGCGCTGTCTGGAAATCCTGCAGTCACCTCATCAAAGGGATCCTGGAGAAGAAGGATATCGAGATCCTGGCTTACGAAGACAATGCGCCTTATGTGGCGGTCGAAGGACATCTGAAAGAACTTCTGGAAGGCACCGGCATCACCGCTTTCCGGGTCTCCATCACTACGGAAGGGGATCTGGCCAGCGCGATCGCTGTTTCCTTAGGCTAGAGCAGAAAAGCGGAGATCCGCTTTTCTTTTTGGATGCAGTATAATGGAGAAAAGGAGGTCATCTCATGGACAATGAAGTCGTAAACCTGGAGAAGGCGAAAGAGATCCTCGACGGGGGACTGGAAAAGGCAAATGCCCTGTTAAAGGATAATGAACAGATCAAAGAGGTCGTCGAGACTGTACAGGAGAAGATCGACAGCGTACCGATCCTGAAATCTACGGTCGCCGATCTGCCGGTCATGGTGTCGATGGTCAAGAGCTATGTCAAAAAGGAGTACGAAGTATCTCCGAAGGTCGTCGCCACGATCGTCAGTGCCTTCCTGTATCTGGTCAAACGCAAGGATCTGATCCCGGATTCCCTTCCGATCCTGGGTCAGCTCGATGACGTCGCCGTCATCGCTCTGGCTCTGAAGTTCGTACAGCCGGAGATCAAAGCTTACGCTTCCTGGAAAGAGAACCAGCAGGCATAAAAAAGAAGGACCTCGTCAAGAGGTCCTCAGCCTGTTGACAAAGTCGGCTTTGGCCGACTTTGTCATTGTATGCATTTTCTGATTACCACTTTTGCACCTTATAAGCACTAATAATGGGATCTAACCATCATATTCCCTTGGTATACGCATTGTTTCTCCCACTT
>JAFWEP010000006.1 GCA_017512885.1 Erysipelotrichaceae bacterium | reverse complement strand
GGCAGTTTCTTATACGGACGCTGTTTCTCCAAAAGGCACACGCCAGGCCGGATTACTGACCCCCTTATCTTAAAATAAGTGCAGCTGGCTGACTATCCGGATGATAATCTCACCGACTACACTTATACCGTACTAAAAGGCACTCTGACAGCTTCTGCTGTCTTCCGTGTCCTTCTGTCCACATATAAGACCCTTCAGGATCCTGTCCTGCTTCCTGCAGGAACAGGGATATTCTAACATATTTTCTTGTATGCAATGAAAAAAATGTATTCCTACAGATGACGGTACGCACACTTCAGCAGGATAGTGGTAAAATAGAGGTAACCAAAAGGAGGTATTTCATAATATGGGATGGAAAGAGATCTTAGGCATCAAGAGTAAGGATGAAAAGAAAGAGACCACCACTACCACCACGACTACCACGACTGTAAAACCGGCTGCAACGACGACCGTCAAACCGGCCACGACCACCGTCAAGCCGGCGACCACCACTGTCAAACCGGCTGCAACGACGACCGTCAAACCGGCTGCTACGACCACTGTCAAGCCGACCACTACGACCGTTGCGACAAGTGCCCGCAAGAGCGTTGAAGAAGTTGCCAAGGAAGTCATCGCCGGCAAGTACGGCAATGGTGAAGACAGAAAGATCGCTCTCTCCAAAGCCGGCTTCAACTATGATGAAGTTCAGGCCAAGGTCAACGAACTGCTCGGCGGCAACAATCTGGATGCAGTAGCGAAAGACGTCATCGCCGGCAAGTACGGCAACGGCGAAGAGAGAAAAGCTGCACTGGCCAAGGCCGGCTATGACTATGCCAAGGTCCAGGCCAGAGTCAACGAACTGCTGGCCGGTAAACCGGCAGCAGGCGGCAAGTCCATCGAAGAAGTTGCCAAGGAAGTCATCCAGGGCAAATGGGGCAACGGCGAAGAGAGAAAAGCCGCTCTGGCCAAAGCCGGCTATGACTACGCTGCCGTTCAGGCCAAGGTCAACGAACTGCTGAAATAGTTCCTCATCGGATATACCGAAAATGAAACAGTGCTGTTCCGAGAACAACACTGTTTTTTCGAAAGGAGACGATATGAAAGTCAAGACGGGCATGTGTCAGATCCGCGTCGTATACGATGACTGTGAGGGGAATCTGCAGCGGGCTGCGGAAGCTGTCCGGGAAGCGGCTGCACAGGGGGCAGAGATCTGCCTCCTGCCGGAGGCGCTGGACCTGGGCTGGGCCAACCCGCGGGCCAAAGAACTGGCAGCACCGATCCCCGGCCTCGTCAGTGATCGGCTCTGTGCGCTCGCCAAAGAGAACGGCGTCTGGCTCGTCAGCGGTCTGACCGAAAAGAGCGGAGAGGACGCCTGCAATGCCGCTCTGCTGATCTCTTCGGAGGGGGAGATCCTTCTCAAGCACCGCAAGATCAACATCCTGACCGGGGTAGAAGATGTCTATACGCCCGGCGACCGGCTGGGTACAGCCGATACTCCCTTCGGTCGGATCGGCATCGATATCTGTGCCGACAACTTCATGAACAGTCTTTCACTGGCGCATGCGCTGGCCCGGATGGGGGCGCGGATGATCCTGTCTCCCTGCTCCTGGGCAGTAACGCCGCAGCGGGATCCGCAGAAGGATCCCTACGGTGCGGAATGGCATGAGCCCTATCAGCTGATCTCATCCCTCTATGGGATCCCGGTGATCGGCTGCAGCAACACCGGAGAACTCAGTGCCGGTCCCTGGAAAGGCTGGAAGGCGATCGGAAATTCCATCGCTTATGACAGTGATGGGAAACTGAAGACCGTCCTTCCCTACGGGGAAGATGCCGTCTGCACCCGGGTCATCGACATTGAGGTACTGCCGGCCGCCGACAGCGGTACCGCGCTCGCCGAGCGCGTCAGCCGGAGCTGAGACCTGCATGAAGCAGGTCTTTTCTTCTTTCCGGAATCAGGTATAATGAACAGGTATGAAAGCCTTATTCCTGAAATACAGAGAACAGATCTCTTATCTCTTCTTCGGCGGCTGCACCTTTGTGGTCTCGATGGTCTCCTTCTGGTTCTTCAACAGTGTCTGCAAACTGACCGGGACCGTCGCCAATATCCCTTCCACGATCATCGCCGTCCTCTTCGCCTATATCGTCAACAAGCTCTTCGTCTTTGAGAAGAAGACTTCCGGCAGCGGGGAACTGCTGAAGGAATTCATCTCCTTCATCGGCGGCAGAGTAGTGACCTTCTTCTTAGAGGAAGCGATCCTCTATGTCGGCATCGACCTCCTGCATGTCGAAGACCTCTGGGTCAAATTCATCGCCCAGTTCCTGGTCATCCTCAGCAACTACTTCATCTCCAAGTTCATCGTCTTTAAAAAATGAGGGATCATCCCTCATTTTCTTTTTCAAACAGTAACTGTACCCCGCCGTCTTCGAATCTCTGCAGATCCCTGAAACGGTAACGGGTATCCACATAGCTTCCCAGGGTATCCAGGAAATTCTTTTCCTTCGCATTCCCTTCGATATAGGGAGCGATGACCAGCGAGATCTCATCGATCAGTCCGGCCTTGAAGAAAGCGCCGTTGATGACGGCTCCGCCGGTCAATACCAGGGTATCGATGCCCAGCAGCTGTCTGCATTTCCTCATTGCCAAAGAAAGATCGAGATCATCCTTCCCGCACAGGAGATAGGGGATCTCTTCCTCCCGCAGATAAGCCAGGTATTCCTTACGGACCTTTTCCGTCAGCACCATCACCACCCGGGCTTCCTTCCCGCCGTACTCCAGCCTGTTCTGCAGCCAGTTGCAGCGTCCGCTGCGGTCAAAGATCACCCAGTAACGTTCGTCCCGACAGACAAAGTCTCCTTCCGGAACTTCCCTTCCTTCATAAACGGAATAATCGATCTTATGGTCCGCAAAATACATCTCTGCCGTGACCCGGCCGTTGCCGTTGGCATTGCCCATCTGCCAGATCGCTTCGTCATAGAAGTCTCTGGAATCGCTGCGGTCGTCTTCCTCCATGTAGGAACCGTCGATCTTCCCGTCGATCGATACATACATGTGGCAGATCACTCTGCATCTTTCTTCAGTATTCAAGTTTCCTTCCTCCGAATGCCGGGAACCGGCTCGATTCCCCATAGTCTCTGATCGGTTCAAAATCCTTCAGTATCTGCATATCTTCCGCACTGATCGTAAAATGCAGGTCATCATTCTCGGAAAGATGATCCCGGGAAGATGCCTTCGGCAGCGCTACCGCCCCTAACTGCAGACAGTAACGGATGCACAGCCGGGCAACGCTGACCTTATATTTCTTCGCCATTGCGGCGATCTTTTCGTTCTGCAGGATCTCACCGTGGGCGATCGGCGAGTAGGCCTCGATCAGGATCCCCTTCTGCTGGCAGTATTCGATCAGTTCTAAAGGCGTATTGGAGATATGGCAGAGGATCTGGTTGACAGCCGGTACGACTTCGCAGTGAGCGAGGATGTTCTCGAGGTCTTCGATCCGGAAGTTGGAGACGCCGATGGCCCGGATCTTCCCGGCCTTGTAGTAGTCTTCCAGCGCCTTATAGGCAGCGACATTGCCTTCCGGATAACGGTAATCCGAGACATTAACTTCCGTCCAGGGCTGGGGAGAATGGATGATCATCAGGTCGATATAGTCCAGTCCCAGCACATGCAGGGACTCTTCGATGTATTCCTTTGCCTTTTCATAGTCCTTGACCGAAGAATCCAGCTTGGTAGTGATGAAGATCTCTTCCCGCGGCAGAGCCGATGCCCGGACGGCGATCCCCACTTCCATCTCATTCTTGTAGGCTTCTGCCGTATCGATATGCCGGTAGCCCATGGCCAAGGCATTGCTGACGGCAGTCAGACACTTCCCTTCCCGCATCTGCCAGGTCCCCAGACCCAGCTTCGGGATCGATACACCGTTATTCAGGACATAGCTTTCGTTGAACATAGTTCCCCCTCCTATATCGTTTTCAGTAATGCCTCCAGTGTCTCAACGATCTTTTCTGCTTCCCATCTCGTATCGATGCAGGGATAAAGATCACTGTAGGAATTGATGCCGTTGACGCATTTGACGGCCGTTCCGCCCCGCTTGGTCCAGTTGGCCAGATTCCTGGGATAATCATCGACCAGGATCTCATTCTTCGTCAGAGGCCAGAGAAAATCGATGACCGCATCGTGCTTCGGGACTGACACGCAATAGAAGTCCTCGGCAGAAAAGTCCGGGATATGGTCCAGACACCACTGATACTTATCCAGCGTATGTTCCGCCTGCAGCAGACCTACCGGAATGCTGGTGAGGACATTGACCGAAACTTCTTCAGAACCTCTATACTTCTTATACAGCAGATCGAAGGCTTTCATCAACGCTTCATTCTCCGCCAGCGAGGCAAAGACATGACTGCGCGGCTGCAGGAAGCGCGGAGTCTCTCCGGCTTTTTTCGGCACATACAGATCGTAGTCATAGATCGTCATGACCCCGTCCATATCGAACCACAGATTCTTTTTCTCACTCATCTTCTCTTCTCCTGAAACGGTACATAGCGTACTTCGTTTCCATGTCCAAGGATCAGTTTACACAGATCTGCCGCCGAAAGCCACAGTGTCGCCCGATTGTCGTTGGGATGCACACCGATGAGGCCTCCCCGGAACTCCTCATCCAGGTAGACGATCACCCTTCTCTCTTCATCGTTGAGGACACCCAGGGGGGTCACTTCTCCCGGCGACAGAGAGAGGATCTCCTGCAGTTCCTCGCTCTTCGCAAAGGAGAGCGTCCGCAGACCTTCCTGCTTCCGGAACTGCTTCAGATCGATCCGCTTGTCTCCCCGGACACTGAGCAGGTAGTAATGTTTCTTATCATCCCTTACAAAGAGATTCTTGGCATCCTGTTCAGGATAAAGGAGACCGACTGATGCGATCTCCTCCATATTCTTGGCAGCAGGGTGCTCCTGCAGTTCATAGGTGATGCCCTTCTCTTTCAGCAGAGACAGGATCTCTTCCCTGTTCATGCTTCCCTTTCCGCAAAGAACTTATCGATATAGGCCAGATACCTCTCTCCGCCTTCTACGGCTGCGCAGGCATGCGGAGCCCCTTCGACCCAGAGGACATCCTTGTCGGAGGCGCAGGCTTCGAAGTTGCGCTGCGTATGCCGTACATTGACGAAATCATCGTCCGTACCGTGCATGAAGCGCACCGGCAGCTTCGCCCTCAGCAGGGCCCGTCGGGCATCGGCCTCATTCAGCCGGAAATGTCCCAGAGAACGGGTATAGATCTCCATGATCCTTAACATGATCCTCGGCTTCACCTTGAAACTGTCAATGAACACTTCGTTCAGGATCTCCGCTGCAGAAGTGAAACCGCAGTCGGCCAGGATCCCCTTCACGTTTTCCGGCAGCAGCATCACGCTCGTCAGAAGGACGGTCGTGGCTCCCATCGAAACACCGTAGAGATAGATCGGAAGTTTCTTCTCTTCCTTCTCATCCAGCCAGAAGGCCCACTGACAGACGTCCCTCTTCTCCAGTGCACCGAAGGTGATGTATTTCCCTTCGCTCTTCCCGCAGCTCCTTTCATCGATCAGCAGCAGCGATGCTTCCTGATAGAGATGTTCAAAGGAGGCATAGAAGTCTCCGATCGCCGTGGAACGGTAGCCATGGGCGCAGAGGACCGCCCTCTTAGCCTGAGGATTATGATAGTAACGCCCATAGAGCTTCAGACCGTCAAAGGAAGTGATCGTGACTTCCTCGTAAGGAAGCACCCGGATCCTCTCCCGCATCAGTTCGAACTTGGGACGGTAGATCAGATACTTGTCTTCTTCCGGTGTGCGGTCTTCTTTCTCGATGCCCCAGCATCCGTTGATGCGGTCGCAGCTCTTATGAAAAAACATCAGTCCGGCGGCAGCCGTACCGGCTGTCGGGATCAGGGCTGCCGAAGCAATGATCTTCTTCTTCATGGAATCACCTCTTTACCGATTATATCATCCCCTTACCCTACTCTGAAATATGCATCCTTCCGTTGGCTTTCGGTCTTTCGCACAATTCGGCCATAGCCGAATTGTTCAGAAAAACAGTCTTTCCTTTCTTTTGCGAAAGCGCTTTCTATGACCGATATAATGAGGTTGACAATATCTGCTCAGGAAAGGAGGACATTATGTCTGAACAGAAGAAAGAGCGGGAGAACATCATCATCAAACGTACCTTTGACGGCGTGGAATACGACGTTCCTTTCATCAAAGGCAACCCCGGCAAGACCCGTGAAGAGATGGATGCCATGCGGGCAGCGGGCATTCCGACCGGGATGGGCTTCTCCTATTGCGGAAAACTGAACCCCCGTACCTACGAAGCCGGCCCCGGCGTCAAATGCATGCAGGACCAGAGCATCTACATGCGTGACGGCACCAGGATCTATGCCGACGTCTATCTGCCCTCCGACAGTACGGAGAAAGTCCCGGCGATCCTCTGCTGGGGTCCCTTCGGCAAGAGACCGGCAGAAGGCATGGATGACTGGAAACTGATGGGCGTACCGCCCAAGACCGTCTCCGAGATGGCCAAGTTCGAAGCAGCGGACCCCGGCTACTGGTGCCGCAACGGCTACGCCATCGTCAATGCCGACCCGCCCGGCATCGGCAACTCCGAGGGCAACGTCAACCTCTGGGGCACCGATGATGCGAAGAACGGCTGCGATACCGTCGAATGGATCGCCAAACAGGAATGGTGCAACGGCAAGGTCACCCTCTTCGGCAACTCCGGCGTCTGCATGAGCCACTGGAAGATCGCAGCCGAACAGCCGCCGCATCTGGCCTGCATCGCGGCCTGGGAAGGCATCGGCGACCTCTACCGTGAATCCTTCTTCTGCGGCGGTGTCCCGAACCCTGACTACGAAGAAGGCATCATCAACACCTGCGCCAACAAGACCTACATGGAGAACACCATCGCGATGATCCACAAATATCCCTTAATGAACGAATACTGGGAAGACAAAATCGTCAAATGGGAGAAGATCCGTATCCCGGCTTATGTCACCTGCGGCTGGGTCCACCATCATTTAAGAGGCTCCGTCGAAGGTTTCCGCCGCATCCGTTCCCCGAAGAAATGGCTGCGGGCACACCGTGAATTCGAATGGCCGGACAGCTACAACCCGGAGAATCTGGAAGACCTGAAACGCTTCTATGACCGTTACTGCAAGGACATCAACAACGGCTGGGAATTCACCCCGAAAGTACGTCTGCAGGTCATGGATGCCTATGACTATGACTACACCGGTTACGGTTACCGCCGGGAGAATGAATTCCCGTTAAAGCGCACCCAGTATAAGAAACTGTATCTGGATGCGGAGACGATGGGTGCTTCCTACGAACCCTTCGAGAAAGAAGCGGAAGTCACTTACGATCCCAAGACGGAGACCACCGAATTCAAGTTCAAGGTACCGGAAGAGACCGAGATCACCGGTTTCATGAAACTGCACCTGAACATCGAATGCCGCGGTCACGACAATATGGATCTCTTCCCCTGGGTCCTGAAGTACGGAGAAGACGGAGAGTATGTCCCGATCCGCTGCATGGGTGCGGAATACCGCGGAGCCTGGGGCTTCGCCAGAGGCTCTCACCGGGAACTGGATCCGAAGTACTCCTCCGACTTCCAGCCGGTCGCTGCTCACAGAAAGAACGAACCGATGGAACCGGGCAAGGTCTACCCGATCGACATCGAGATGTATCCGCACAGCCGTATCTGGCACAAGGGTGAATACATCGTCATCCGTTTAGCCGGCAGGTTCATCAAGACCGAATGGTTCCACGACAACAATATGAACCACCAGGTCGACAACGGTGACGGTATCCACGTCATCCATACCGGCGGACAGTATGATTCCTATCTGCAGATCCCGGTCATCCCGCCGAAGTGGAAGACCAGCACCTATACTTACAAGGGATAAACAGAAACACAGCCTCGGTCGAGGCTGTGTTTCTTTCATATGAGGTTCAAGATTCCTGTTTCTGTTTGTCTTTCGTTGTATTCAGGATCGTTGACAGGAATCTGCCGTCAAAATCGTTGCCCCATCCATTCAGTTCGTCGCTGGATGAGAAAAGAACTTTCGTATAATCAGGGAGAGCGATCCCATGATCGACCAGAATCCTTTCTGCATTAGAAATGATCTCTAAGGACTTTTCGCCGTTGCCAATGACACTACCCTCATAGACCATAGCCATTTCATAAGGTTTATTCAGCATGTAGTTAACTTCATCTGCGGGATCATCTTCCACTCCTTCTGTGATCCCGCAATACAGAGACTTCAAGGCAGCGTATTCTTTTTCTGTGAGGTACTCTCCCAATTCTTCGGCATCATACTCATCATATTGAAGAAATACTTCCGGGATGAATGTACTGTATTCTTCCGGCCAATCGCCCCAATTCTCAGATGTTGCTCTCCACATCTTTTCAGAAAGGAATGTCCAATCTCTGTTGGGGTATTCTGATGCAAGGAACGCTTCCACACACATAATAACGTAAGCCATGCGGCCATTCATTGATACAGAGTCAAATCTTTTATCCATCATCTCAGTCCTCATCTTTCCAGCCGGAATAATTGGCTTTAACTCTTGATTTGAAAGCATATCGGCAGTTCTCGCATGATTCCTTAAACGCACCGAATTGGCTATTCGTTGCATGGATCGTAGTGATATGTAAATCACCGATGTCTGAACCGCCATTGAGTGCCTGATTAATTGCGTCGACTTCGGCGCAGTTTCCTACAGGGTATTTATTTAATGACTGTTTCGGAAGAATGCCTTCGTGATTGTCATCACCAAACAGAATGGGATTCTTCTTATATCCTTTCTCTCGACTATGTCCTCCAAATAAATGATAATCAAAAAGACGACTTAACACAGTTCAACCGTTTATTCAGAACAATAGTTCTCTTTCAGATAGGATTCCATTTCGCTGTTTCTATCAGAAAAACCAGCAACAGCTAGTCCCGGTATGATTATCCTTTAGTTATCAGTCATGGGCAACAGGCCAAGACCGAATGGTTCCACGACAACAATATGAACCACCAGGTCGACAACGGTGACGGTATCCACGTCATCCATACCGGCGGACAGTATGATTCCTATCTGCAGATCCCGGTCATTCCGCCGAAGTGGAAGACCAGCACCTATACCTACAAGGGATAATAAGAGAATGGCTGCTCGTAGAGCAGTCATTCTTTTTTAGTCTTCTTTCTTTCTATTCATCCATCGGCGGCAGGGTCAGTGAACCGGTAAAGTCAGACAGATCCTGCAGACCGGCCGTCTTTCCCTTCCCTTCGATCTGGTAGCGCAGATCCTGCATCCGGCGGTCCAGCTCCGCGCTCATCATCGCACAGCGCTTCAGTTCCCGGTAGGTCTCATTCTGCAGTCTTACATCCACGTCCTTCTTGTAGCGCATCTTGTGTTCCAGATCTGCCCAGAACTCCATGGCGATGGTCCGGAACTGCACTTCCACCTTGACGTTGCGGCTGCCCCAGGGCAGTACGATCGGTACTCTTAGCAGCAGATGCAGACTGCGGTAGCCGTTGTCCTTGGGAAACATGATGTAGTCCTTCTTCTCATCGACGATGATGTCATTCTGCGAAGTAAGACCTTCTGCGACCTTATAGACATCATCCACGAAGGAACAGATGACCCGTACTCCGGCTACATCATAAAGGTTCTTTTCAACCGAATCGACGCTCAGTGGAAAACCCCTCCGCAACAGCTTCTCATAGATGCTTTCAGGGGTCTTTAAACGGGTCTGGATATCATTGATCGGATTCTGTTCTCCGTAGAGAGAAAAGTATTCATTCAGGATGTCCAGTTTGGAACCTACATAATGCAGTGCACACTGATAGGAGCACATCAGTTCCTGGGCATCGCTCAGTTCAGCACGTAAACGCTGGAACTGCGGATCATTGCGCAGTTCTTCGGCAGCGTAACCATAGTTGGGCATGATCGTTCACCTCGTTGTCTACCCTTCTATTATAAGGCAGAAAGACGGTGGAAATATGTTAACGCTTACAGATCGCTCTATTCCCGCTGATGACTGTTACGAACAGCCAGCCCGCTGCTCTCAGCCAGCCTGCGATCCTTACCGCCGGGATCCCGGCATAACGCAGCTGATAGTCTCCGGCTTCCTGCAGATCTGCAAGCAGAAGCCCGTTTGGGGCCTCCTGCAGAGGAATAGCTCTCCCATCGAGTGTGAGTTCATATCCCGGATAAAAGAGCCGAGGGAGCACGATCTGCGCCTCTGAGACATCACTGAGCGTAAAGCTTAACGAAAGAGAAGAGAGATCATTCTCCGTGATCTGTCCTTTCGCTTCACCGGAAAGAAGGTACAGCTGCTGTTCATACTGAGACAGGCTTTCGGGATCCATGGCTGCCGGCAGGTATTCCTGCGAATGACCGAGGGCTTCTTCGGCAGCGAGCACTTCCGGGGTGTGATGGGGAGACAGGGAGAGTTTATAAAGAGGCACGGCCATGAACACCATGGACAGCCAGAGGAAGACGACAGTGGCAGCCGTTCTGCCTCTTTTCAACTGATCCAGCGCATAGACCGCACAGAGCGGAAGACTCAGCGTCAGGAAGGTCTCCATCCGCCAGGGGAACTGGATGATATAGACGCCTTCCGGCAGCAGATCCCAGGGGAAGATCTTCAGACAGAAGAAGAAACAGAAGAGCGACAGCAGCAGGAAATAGAGCTGCTTCTTTTCCCGGGAAACGAAGAAAGAATACAGAAACAGGGGGATCAGCGGCCAGGAGAGATAGTTCAGCACATCCCAGTCATAGTTGATATCCGTGTTGAAGAAGTCGGTGAGGTTCAGACCGAAGTAGTCCATATAGACACGGCTGGTCATGACCCCCTCTTCGAAGATCCTATAATCATACTTTCTTACGGTCAGTACGGAGATCAGGAAGGGAGCGGCCGTCAGGAAGGTAAAGAAGACTGCGCTCAGGAAGAGCTTCTTCTCCTTCCATAAGAGCTGCGCATGCAGGAGCAGATACGGGATATACAGTACGGTAAAGAAGGCCGTCAGCAATAAATGACTGGTAGCCATGCCGGCAAAGGCCATGACGAAAGTAAAGAAGAATACTTTTCTCTTCCCTTCTTTCAGGTATTCCAGGGAAAGGTATCCCAGAGGAACGAAGAGGAAAAGGAAGCTCTCGTTCAGGGCAAAACGGACGATCAGATCGCCGATGCGGTAAGGAAAGAAGAGGAAGAAGACAGCCAGGACCAGTGCGCTCTCTTCGTGCCGGAAGAACTTCCGGCCCAGCTCGAAAACGGTCTCTGCGGAGAATACGGACAACAGGACGCAGAGCAGGACATAGGCATAACGGACATCTTTGAGAAAGAACGTCAGGAAGGCCAGGATCCGGTGCGGCAGAGGCGGATAGAAAAGATAGAGGCCGTAACCGAGACCGTTGGCCGTTTCCGGTACCAAGGGAGAGAGACGAAAAAGGTCCTCACTCAGATAGAGGGCATTGCGGAAATGAAAGTTTCCGTCATGACCCAGTCTCGTGGGATCGATCAGTAAAGGCAGTACGCTCAGTACGGCCAGAAAGATGATCGCTGTCCGGCAGATATTCGTTCTCTTCATTCCGCTTCAGCATAACACTCCTCCGCCCATGAAAAAAGAGGCAGAGACTGCCTCTTAGTGTCATTTCGCTTCGATGGAGTTAAGGATACGGTCGAGGATCGGTGCTTCCAGTTCCTTACCGGCCACCGGATAGATGATCTCGATCTCGGTATAACCGCCCTCCCAGGGCAGGACAGCAGTGCGGGTCCCGACTTCGCCGTCGACCGAATCATAGTAAGGGATCTTTCCGCTCTTCACGATCTCGGCTTCATGATCGTAGCGCACCTGCAGCGCCTTCAGGATCTCTTCAGCATCCTTGGCGTTCTTGACGCCCAGTTCCTGCAGATCATCCTCCTCGTAATCGATAAACATGACGAAGTTCCGGAAGTATTCGTAACCCTTGATATTGTCCAGATCATCCCGGAGGGTAAAGCAGCCCGGCAGCATGGCCCGGAGATGATCGGTCTCGATCTGCTGATCCGTGCTCGGCTGTTCCGGTGCCAGATAGGTCTTTTCGAGCCATTTCTGCAGCAGTTCTTCGCCGCCTTCCAGATCTTCCTTGCAGACATAGTTGACCGTCCAGTAACGGTCTGCCCCTTTGATGCCGGCAACCTTATAAAGGTAACCGTTGGAACTGAAGGTATAGGTCGCCCGGCCGTTGCCGAGATCGACGATCTTGTCTTTATTCTCTTCGCCGGCGATGATCGTCAGATAATCCGCAGCGCTGATATCCGGATCCTGTCCCAGCATCCGCAGTGTGTCTGCCGAATCCATCGGATTGGCCAGAACGCCCTTCTCGCTGTCCGCGGCCGCTACGGTGTAAAAACCGGCGGACTCTGCCGGAAGTTCTTCCGGCAGGAAGAAGACCAGACCGTCCCCGGTCTCATGGACCGTTTCCCCTTCTTCCGGTTCCGGAAGCGGGGGCGGAGTCACGACGACAGAACCATTGGTGCCGGAGGAGCAGGCTGCCAGTAAGATCAGTAAACATGCGGTCAGTAATCTTTTCATTCTGTTTCTCCTGTAACAAACCCATTATACAGGAAAGCCTGCATTCCTGCAGGCTTTGGCTTACTTGCCGATCCAGCTCTCGTCGCTGGGGTTATTCCGGAAGGCCAGTAAGGCCGGGACCTGTTCCGCCTTGATGTAGCCTTCTTCGACGGCTGTCTCTAAGAGGACATCGTAGTTGGAAGCAGAGACATTGCGGACCTTGTGTTCGGCCAGACGGTCGACTGCCTTCTTCATGCCGTAGTCGAAGATCGAAGCGATGCCTAAGACTTCTGCTCCGGCAGCCCGTAAAGCTTCACAGACATCGACGGAAGAGCCGGCCGTGGAGATCAGGTCTTCGATGACGACGACCTTGGTGCCCGGTTCGCACTTGCCTTCGATCTGGTTGTTGCGGCCGTGGTCCTTGGCACCGGAACGGACATAGCCCATCGGCAGACCGAGGATCTCCGCGGTCAGAGCGGCATGCGCGATACCGGCGGTCGCCGTGCCCATCAGGGCTTCGCATTCCGGGTATTCCCTGCGGATGATCTCCGCTAAGGCATTCTCGACATCCCGGCGCACTTCGACATCGGAGAGCGTCATGCGGTTGTCGCAGTAGATCGGGGACTTGATGCCGGAAGCCCAGGTAAAGGGTTCTTCCGGACGCAGGAAGACAGCTTTGATCTTTAAAAGATCCTTGGCGATCAGTTTCTTCATTCTTCGACTCCTTCCGTGAATTCCTTGACGGCGCGGCGGTAGGCGGCGACCGGATCGGCAGCCTGAGTGATCGGACGGCCGATGACGACATAGTGGGAACCCAGCTGATGGGCTTTGGCCGGGGTGGTGACCCGCTTCTGATCGCCCTTGTCGCTGTCCGCAAAACGGACGCCGGGAGTCACGGTCACGAATTCCGGACCGCAGGCTTCGCAGACGACTTCCACTTCCAGAGGCGAGCAGACGACGCCGTCACAGCCCGCTTCCTTTGCGTTCTGCGCATAGTGGGCGACGGTCTCGGCCATCGGATGATCGATCCAGAGCTCTTCCTTCAGTGCTTCGGGAGTGATGCTGGTGAGCTGGGTGACGGCCAGGAGGACAGCCTTGCTGCCGGATTCGTCCAGCGCTCTTCTGGCCGCCTTCATCATCTCGCTGCCGCCGGCGGCATGGATGTTGACCATGTCGACATCCAGTCCGGCCAGATTCTTCATGGCCTTATAGACGGTGTTGGGGATGTCATGCAGTTTCAGGTCGAGGAAGATCCTGTGGCCTCTGGCCTTGATCTCACGGACGATGTCGGGACCTTCGCCGTAGAAGATCTCCATGCCCAGTTTCACAAAAGGTCTTTCTTCCTTGAAGTTCTCCAGGAATGCCAGAGTCGTTTCCCGGTTCGGAAAGTCGCAGGCTACGATAACGTCTCTGTTCATGAATGTGCCCTCCCAATAATCGTATGGATCTCCGGGATCTGCTGCTCACGGCAGAGATCGTTGAGATCTGTCAGGATCTTCGGCAGCGAAGCCGGATCCTTTAATAACTGTGTGCCGATCTCGACGGCAGATGCCCCGGCGGACATCATCTCCAGTACGTCCGAAGCGCAGGAGACGCCGCCGCAGCCGATGATCGGAATGTGTACGTGCGGATAGACCTGATAGATACGGTACAGGGTCTGGGGGAAGATCCCCGCTCCGGAGACCCCGCCGGTGATGTTGGTGAGGACGGGCCGACCTTTGCGGTCGATGCGCATACCCAGCCAGGTATTCAGCAATACCAGTCCGTCAGCCCCGTTCTTTTCCAGTTCGGTGCACATCCTGACCAGATCTGCACACTGCGGGGTGCATTTGACGTAGACCGGTTTCTGGCAGCGGGCCTTGACTGCCCGCAGGACTTCGCAGGCAGCTTCGGGATCCGTGCCGAAACTCATCCCGCCGCCATGGACGTTGGGGCAGGAGATATTCAGTTCGATGATGCCGACGATGTCTTCCTTATCGAACATCTCGGCTGTTTCCGCATATTCTTGTACCGAGAAGCCGGAAACGTTCGCGACGATCCTGCCGTGATAGACCTTCTTCAGTTCCGGCAGGATGTCCCGGCAGACCGTTTCGATGCCGGGGTTCTGCAGTCCTACCGCGTTCAGCATGCCTCCCTCATATTCCGCGATGCGGGGCAGCGGGTTGCCGTCCCGGGGCTGCCGGGTAGTGCCCTTGCAGGAGAAGGAGCCGACTTCGTTGACATCGAAGAAGTCCAGGAAGTCCATGCCGTAACCGAAGGTGCCGGAAGCCGGGATCAGGGGATTCTGTAAGGTCAGACCGGAAAGGTTTACTTCAAGTTTTGCCATAGGATCTCCTCTTTCCGGAATACCGGACCTTCTTTGCAGATACGTTTCATGCCTTCCGTAGTGCGGAAACTGCAGCCCATGCAGGCGCCGAAGCCGCAGCCCATCCGGGCTTCTAATGAGAACTGCCCGTCGGCCTGAGAAGCCGCTGCGAGGGCCTTGCTCATGGGCAGAGGTCCGCAGGCCAGGAAAGGAATGTTTTCCCAGCGGCGCTTGATCATCACATCGACGACGTTCTCGCCTTCGGTATCGTAGCAGGTCATGGCCTGTACCGGCAGGTGACGCAGTTTTTCGCGGAAGACTTCTTCACGGGGCGAACGGAAGCCGTAGATCATCTTGACGGAGAGACCTCTCTTCAGGGCTTCCTTGGCTGCGGCATAGAGCGGAGCCGTGCCCATTCCGCCGCCGACGATCAGCACTTCATTGGAGAAGGCCGAATAGTCGAAACCGTTCCCTAAGGGCAGGAGCACATCGAGATGGCCTTCGCTCATGCGGGAAAGATCTTTCGTTCCGTCGCCGACCACCCGGTAGACGACGGTCAGGGTATTCTCATCATAGTCGTGTAAGGAGATCGGACGGCGCAGGGTCTTGCCGGGAACGGCGATATTGATGAACTGGCCGGCTTTTAGTTCGATCCCCGCAGGACGAACAAGGCGCAGGGCAAAGATGCCCGGCGCGACTTCGATATTGGAAAGGATGGCGAGTTTCGTACTGATCATTTGACCTCCGATTCGTAGATCTCTTTATTCAGAGCGCCTTCGCTGTTGGCGACGACCATCGCACAGGCGGAATCACCGACGACGTTCAGTGCCGTTACCAGCATTTCAATAGGACGGTTGATGGCCAGGATCAGCGAGTAGGCCATCAGCGCCATCTCGCTGGTGAAACCGACACCGGAAAGAATGGTGAAGAGGATGACGGCACCGGCGCCCGGAGCCGCCGGAGTACCGATCGAAGCGACGATCGCCAAGAGACCGATCACGATCAGCGAAGAGAAGTTGACCGCATAGCCGCTGCAGCCGGCGATGAAGAGGGTCGCGATGACCTGCATGATGGCGGTGCCGTCCATATTGACGGTCATGCCCAGAGGCAGGACGAAGGAAGCGATCTCTTCTCCGATGCCGAGCTCTTCGGTAGCGACCTTCATGTTCAGAGGCAGCGTTGCGGCCGAAGAGGAAGTGGAGAAGCCGAAGAGAGCGACCTTGGAGATCTTCTGGATGAAGCGCTTGGGATTGATGCCGGTACGGACCCAGACATAGAGCGCATAGCCGCAGAAGAGCACCAGCAGCAGGAGCAGGGTCGTCAGCACCATGTAGGCCAGCGCCGGGCGCAGGTAGGAGATACCGTAAGCGGCGCAGGTGCGGCTGATCAGGCAGAAGATCGCGATCGGGCCGACCTTGTCGACGACGAAGCTTAAGAAGATGGTCAGCAGATCGGAGATCTCCTGGCAGAGCTTCGGCAGGACCGGGAACTTCTCGGCAGCCGAGTTGATGGAGAGACCGACCGCTACCGCCGTGACGACAATGGCCAGGACGCCGGAGTTATTGGACAGGGCCGAGACGAAGTTGTTCGGTACGGCATTCATCAGGATCATCAGCGGGTTAGCGCCGGTCGAACCGGTGGAAGCTTCCATCTCCAGGTTCGGGTTATTGAAAAGGCCGCCCTTATACGCAAGTGTTCCGACAACCGCTGCCAACAGGATCGAGATCACCGTTGTCAGTAAGAAGTTCAGGATCGTCTTGCGGGAGATGCGGCCGAGTTTACGGGAATCGGAAATACGGATCATCGCCAGTACGATACTGGTGAAGACCATGGGGACGATGACCAGCTGCAGCGCTTTGACGAAGAGCTGACCGATGATGTAGAAGAGACCGAGGGACTGTTCATGTCCGGCGGAAGAGATATCGGCGAAGAGGAAACGGTTGATCATGTTCCAGGTCTCGGCATTGCCGGACGCAGTCATGTTTTCACGGAGCACGATCGCCAAGAGGCCGAATACCAGGCCTGCTGCCAGTGCGATCGCCATCCTCGGCGCCAGATTCATCTTCTTCTTTTCCATCTTCCTACCTCCAGAAAAAAGACCTCACAGCGAGCACTATGAGGTCCAGATACTTTTCCAGTTTCAGATCAGTTATCGCAGTCCTTCATAGTCTCTCGTACTATGTTAAAGTCTGTTCGACATATTATAGTTTTTTCTCAGAAGAGAAGTCAATACGGGAAAGCGCTGTCATCTCTCTTTTTATAAGAGGCTGCGATAGAGCTGCCGCAGGTGTTCTTCGGTGACAGTCACGGGATTGTTGAAGAGGTTTGAGGAAGTGCTGCCCTGGACCAGTCTTTCGAAGGTCTCTTCGTCAATGCCGAGATCTTTGAGATCCCTGCGCAGGCCGAGATCCTTCTTCAATGAAACGATCTCTTCCGCGAAGACCTTGCAGTCTGTAAAGCCCAGCTCCTCTGCCAGTCTCTGCAGTCTTCCCTCTTTGTCTTCCTTCGCATTGAGGCGTAAGAACCAGTCGATCGTCAGCGCACAGGCTTCGCCGTGGGCGATATCGAACATGCTGGTCAGCGGATAGGAACAGGCATGGGGAGCGGTGGTCTTGGGGATAGTGAAAGCCAGCCCGGCGATCAGCGAGGCTTCTGCCATCTTCTCCCGGGCTTCCCGGTTCTCCGGTTCCCGGTATGCGATACGGATATTCTGCAGGATCAGCTTCAGAGCATAGACCGCTAAGGCATCACAGATCGGCTGATGATGAATGCTCCAGTAGGCTTCCAGGGAGTGGCAGAAGGCATCCATCCCGGTGCAGGCCGTCGTAAAGGGCGGCATCGTGACGGTCAGCTCCGGATCGACGATGGCCAGGCTCGGATACAGGGCGTTACCGGCCAGCGGTTTCTTCAGACCCCGGGCATGATCAGAGAGGACGGCTACGGAAGTCACTTCACTGCCGGTACCGGCGGTCGTCGGCACAGCGATCAGCGATAGGGCCTCTGAGGGTACCGGTTCCCCCTCCAGATAGGCAGAGACCGGCAGATCCGATGCAGCGATCGCAGCGGCTGCCTTGGCGCAGTCCAGCACACTGCCGCCGCCCAGGGCGACCACGAAATCGCAGTTGATCTCTTTCAAAAGATCTACACAGGTCTGGCACTCGGTGATATCCGGATTCGGGGAGATCTCCCCGTAGACTGCTGCCAACAGACCTTCGCTCTCCTTCAGGATCTCTAAAGCGATCCCTCTCGTTACGAAAGAGTGGGAAGTGATCAGCAGTCCCTTTTTCTTGTTCAGTTTCCTGACTTCTTCTCCCAGTTCCTTGATCCTTCCGTTTCCGAACAGGATCGGGACCGGCTGTGCATAGTTCCAGTTCATAACGATTCCTTCCCTTTTGCCTTATTCAGTTCCGACCAGTCTCTCCAGGAAACATAGTCAATATCATTGATCCGCATAGATTCACTCCCCAGATAGAATACTGCCCCTTGCGTATCGCCGCCCCTCTGTTCGATGTATTTCCTTACATTTTTTGACAGTTTTGATTCATTCATCGCATCGCTCTTGATCTCGATGGCAAAGGTCTTTTTCCAGTCCGCGATCGTGTCTATCTCAAACCCATTTACATCCCTGTAATAGGTCAGGTTCCCCTTTCTTCCTGCATTTGTCCTGTTCTTCATCAGTTCGCTGACAGCCATCGTTTCAATAACGGCGCCTTTATGGCGGCTCAGGATCAGATCGGATTTATCCTCGATCCTCAGGAGGTGGCAAAGCAGACCGCAATCCGTAAAGTATAACTTCGGTGTTTTTACCAGATTCTTTCCCAGACTTTTCGTATCCGGCTCAAGAAGGTAAATGATATAGGATGCCTGCAGGATCGATATCCAGGATCTTATCGTTGAAGCAGAGATCTCAACAGCTTTTGCAATCGACTCCATGTTCAGCATCTGACCGCTGTATAAGGCGCAGATCTGGACGAACTTCCGAAAAGAGGAGAGATTGCTTATATTGATCTGCTCAGAAATGTCCATTTTCAGATAGGTATCGATATAGTTCTCGAACCAATCTTCAGGATAATAATGTTTCTTACTGTCATAGAAAGGCGGATAAAAACCGCTGAGGGCCTGTTCATAAGCATCCTGTTTCAGGAGTTCATTCGCTTTCAGTTCGGAGATCGTAAAAGGAAGCAGTTCCAGCTGCCCGATCCTCCCCGACAAAGATTCTTTTATGCCTTTCTTCAAGCGAAACTGGCTCGATCCGGTAAGAATAAAACTTCCCGGTTCCATTTCTTTATTATCGACATGATACTTGATCGCATCAAAGATCTCCGGCACCTTCTGCCCTTCATCAATGACTGCTCCTTCCGGAAATGCCATTAGAAAATCCACGGGATTGCTTCTGGCCAGTTCACGCATATTCTTATCATCGAAAGAAATATATCTCTTATCTGAAAACAGTTGTCTGGCTAATGTTGTTTTGCCGGATTGCCGCGGACCGGTAATCGCAACGACCGGAAACTGCTCTGCCAGTCTGAGCACCGCTTTTTCTGCCTCTCTTCGGATCATGCTACAATACCTCAATTCCTGAGTTTATAATACCATAATTCCGCAGTTTTTTATTCATGAATTCCGTTGTTTTATCAACATGAATTCCGTTGTTTATCCTGTTCGACAAAAAAAGATGCTAGGCATCTTTTTTGGTAAATACGGAACTGATCAGCAGGTAGAGGCAGACGATCACCTGAATGACTGCCAGCGCTCCTAACAGATATCCCAGGATGCGCAGATGACCGAAGGTCCTGGCCGGATCGAACACTTCCCGTAAGAAGCCCAGCAGGAAGCTCGGGTAGAAGAGAGCCAGGATCGTGAAGCAGAGGATCAAGAGAGCGATCACGAAGATCACGATGAAGACGAAATGCAGCAGACGGATGATCAGGGCATCCAGCTTGTCCTGCGATGACCTTGCTTTGGCATCCCGGGCATTGCCGGTCGCAAAGTAATATAACAGCAGATAGGCTACGAGACTGATGGCCAGGACCAGACAGAAGACCAGCGACAGCTTGGTCCCTTCGATCTTGTGGTGGAAATAGTAATATACCATGCCGGCTGCCAGCAGTAAGAACAGGGTCGCCAGGCTGAACTGAATCTTTGCTTTTTTCATACGTTCCTCCCTATGAAAGGTACTCCCTATTATAATATCATTCTTTCTTTTTGGCGAATATTCGCATGGTAGAATAGAGAAAAGAGGTATGAAAATGAACTGTCCTGTCTGCGGAAAAGAGATGGAGAAGGGACTGGCCCAGGGCGGACAGATCCTTTCCTGGGTCAAAGAGAAACACAAACTGTCGATGCTGCCGAAGAAGGGAGAGGTCCTGTTAGGAAGGAGCTCCTTCCAGATCCTGACCTTTGAAGCCTGTATCTGCAAGGCCTGTAAGAAGGTCGTACTGGATTATTCCAAAAACAATTATCAGAACGGTTAACTTCCTCAGCAGGAAGTTTTCTTTCTGCTAAGATAGACTCATGAATATCCTGCTCTGGATCACAGCGGTCTCTGCCGCTTACTTCGTCAAGGGTCTCTGCGGTTTTGCGAATACCCTGGTCTTTGAAACGATCCTGTCCTTTCGTTATGACAATGCCTTACTGACACCGAGCGATCTCCTGATGACGCTGCCTTCCAATGTCTTACTGGCAGTGAAGGAAAGGAAGCATCTGAAGAAAGAGATCTGCCTGCCGTTAATGGCGCTCGTCCTCTTAGGCTGTCTGCCGGGAGTGCTGCTGCTGAAGAATCTGGATACCCGGATCCTGAAGACCTTCTTCGGCATCGTGATCATCGGGATCGCTCTGGATCTCTTATTGCAGAAAAAGAAAAAAGCCCTCTCCCGTCCCCTGCAGATCCTCTTAGGGATCGCTTCCGGACTGCTCTGCGGACTTTTTGGGATCGGAGCTCTGGCCAGTGCCTACATGAGCCGCCTCGATCTGGATCAGCACAGTTTCCGGGCCAATCTCTGTACGGTCTTCCTGGCCGAAAACTTCTTCCGGCTCTTCCTGTATATCAAGACCGGACTTCTGACGATGAGCGTGCTGCGGCAGACTCTGCCTCTGCTTCCGGTCATGGTGATCTCACTGCTGCTCGGCAGCAAGGCCGCCTCCCTGCTGCCGGAGGAAAAAGTCCGCAAACTGGTCTGCATCCTGCTGATCATTTCCGGAGCGGTACTGGTGATAGGGAACCTCTAGACTCATCTTGCATGGTATCTTACATGGTTTCCTGCATGGTATACAAAAAGCCATTATGGTCTTATCCCATAATGGCTTTCTTTCTTATAACGTGATCGTCGCTTCGGCGTGTCCGCCCTTCTCGTGGCAGACCTTGACCGTGACCTTCGTTCCAGCCGGAGCCTTTACGATCCATTCCAGTTTCTTCTTTGCCGGAGCGTTGGCACTGGTGCTGAGGTTTCCGTAGAAGTAAGCGCCGGTCCTTGTCCGGGAGTAACCGGAGAGCTGACCGATCTCCTGGCAGGCTTTGCCGCTGACCACTTCCGCGCCTTCGACCGCCACAGTGACTTCCTTGGCGATACCCATCTTGAGCGCTTCGTCAGTGACGTTGGTCGGCAGATAGCCGGTGTTGCCGACAACGGCCGTAAGCTTGTAGACACCTTCCGAGACCTCTTCGCTCTTCACGCAGTCTACGCAGAGATGCGGGCCGGCTTTGGCGAAGCGGATCATGAAGGCCGTCATCTGATCGCAGACTTCCGGCAGGATGTGGCAGGGAGGATTCTGATGGGTGAACTTGTAGTTGAAGCCGCCCAGTTCGACCTTGCCAAAGACCGGATGATCATATTCCTGCCAGTCGACATAGTCCTGCGGGGCATTCTCCTTGACCCAGTCCATCGCCGCATTGAAGCGTTTCAGCTGCGTAGCCGCATCTTCCGCCTTGCGGGAGCCCCAGTCATAGGGAACGCCGATACGCTTGTTCAGATCCCAGAGCTCTACGGTATAAGCCACTAAGCCCTGTGCCTGGTAGCACCAGTCATCGAAGGCACCGGAATCATAGTTGTCCTGGTCTTCGATGAAGGAGTCAAAGATGTTCAGAGGTTCGTAGCCGAGCTCCTGCTGACCCATCTTCGCGATCTCTACGAACGCTTCGATATCGTCCTTGGAGACGGTATCCGGCTTCCTCGTTCCCGGAGGATAGAGGATGATGCCGCCGCTGGTATGGTTGGTGGAGACCCCGAAGATATTGGGATGGGCAATGATCCAGTCGGCCATGGCCTTGTTTTCGGGGTTGCTGAGAGGATACTTGCCGGCACCGGCCTGCCGGTTCTCCGGGAACCAGCCGTAGGGGTAGTTCCGGTTGAAGTCCAATGCCCAGTCGGCTTTCTTGGTCTTGAGGTTCTCATCGCCCTCATAGTTCTCCAGGATGCCTTCCGGATAGATATCGTAGAAGGTCCCTTCCCAGTCGCCCGGATCTCTCTTGACCATACGGGAAGGATCCGCCGGATCCTTCTTCCAGGCTCCGTAGGGAGTGGGGATCCGCATCATGCGGATGACGCCGTCTCCGTCGAGATCCTCTTCCTTTACGCCGCCTTCCTTGGGGTTATGGACGCGGTTGACGGAACGCAGGGTGTAGGGGGTGGTCAGATAGGTCTCAGCTCCGTCCGGAGATACCCGGGGGATGATGTAGACCGTCATCGTATCCAGCAGCTTGGTGATGCCTTCATCCTTGCCATAGTTGGTGAGCAGGACATCGGCATCATGCAGAGCGGTCATCGAACCGGTGACTTCTCCGGCATGGTGGTTGCCGTCGATATGGAAAGCGGGTTTTGTTTCCGGAGCACCGGTCTCGAAGTTGGTGATGGTCAGAGCCAGGACATCCCTTCCCTCTTCAGTCACACAGATCGATTCCAGTGAACAGAGCTGCGGGTAGTCCTGAGTATACTTCTCAAATACGTCCTTGATCTCCTGGTACAGCCAGTAATGATCATAGGCGTAAGTTGTGGGATAAGCCATGTCTCTCTCCTTTACAGTACCTTCCCCAGGAATTCACGGGTACGCGGATTCTGGGCATGTTCGAAGATCTCTTCGGGGGTGCCTTCTTCGGCAATGATCCCGCCGTCGATGAAGAGGATGCGGTCGCTGATGGTCTTTGCAAAGCCCATCTCGTGGGTAACGATGACGCAGGTCATGCCGGATTCTGCCAGTTTCTTGATGACTTCCAGGACTTCCTTGACCATTTCCGGGTCCAGGGCGGAAGTCGGTTCATCGAACAGCATGATATCGGGATGCATGGCCATCGCTCTTACGATCGCCAGACGCTGCTTCTGACCGCCGGATAACTTCCGGGGATACTCTTTGGCCTTGTCTTCGAGACCGACCATCTTCAGAAGCTCCATCGCTTCCTTCTCTGCTTCTGCCTTCGGGACTTTCTTCTCCAGGATCGGCGTGATGGTGATATTGTCGAGGACCGTCAGATGCGGAAAGACGTTGAAGAGCTGGAACACCATACCGATCTTCTGACGGTGTTTGTCGAGATCTGTACTGTTGGGATCGAGCTTCTGTCCTTCAAAGAAGACTTCTCCCTCTTCCGGTACTTCCAGGAAGTTCAGGCAGCGCAGAAAGGTGGATTTGCCGCCGCCGGAGGGACCGATGATGGAGATGACTTCGCCCTTATAGATCGACTCGTTGACTCCCTTTAAGACTTCCAGATCGCCAAAGCGTTTGTGAAGGTTTTTCACTTCAATGATCGGCTGTGTTTTCTCAGTCACTGACACTTAACCTCTTTTCCATAATTCCGACTAATGTGGTGAGTACCATCGTCAGGATCAGGTAGATCGCAGCGATGATGAACAGCGGCTGCCAGACCAGGAACTTGTTGGCGAGCAGGGTACGGGTGTACATCAGTTCATACAGCATGAACGTACCGGCCAGAGAAGTCTCCTTGATCATGGCGATGTATTCGTTGCCCATGGCCGGCAGGATATTCTTGATGGCCTGGGGCAGGATGATCTTGGTCATGGTATGGGAAGCGCTCATACCCAGGGAACGGGCTGCTTCCGTCTGACCTTTGTCTACGGAGTTGATGCCGCCCCGGATGATCTCCGAGACGTAAGCGCTGGAGTTCAGGACCAGAGCGATCAGAACGTTCGTCTCTTTTCCGACATTGTTGAGGGCAGGGATCACCAGCGGCAGGAAGAAGTAAGCGATATACATCTGAACCAGCAGCGGTGTGCCTCTTAAGACGGTGACATAGACCGAACCGACCGCAGTCAGGATCTTATTCTTGGAAAGATTGGCCAGAGCGATCAGGGCTCCCAGCAGACTGCCTAATGAGACGGCGATAAATGCATATTTCAGTGTCCCGATGGTACCCTGCAGAAAGATCTGCCAGTAGTCACCGAAGACTTCGAATAATCCTGGTCCTAATCCCATACAAAACTCCTTGAAAAATTTACTGCGGATCTAAAGCAACGATCTGATCTTCTACGTACATCTGCTGCAGAGAACCGGCCTGAGCCAGGATGTGCTTGCCGACGAAGTCTTCCAGAGACTTGTACTGGTCAGCCTTGTCAGCCGGAACGATCAGCGTGTGGAAGGTGATGTCATCATCACCGGAATAACCGACAGAGAGCTCGAAGGCTTCCGCCCGGTCAGCTTTCCAGCCGAAGCCGGAGAAGGCCAGATCGACCTTGCCGGTATCGACAGCGGTCAGAACGGCAGAGAAGTCCATCGTTTCGATCTGCAGCTTGACGCCGAGGCAGTCCGCCACATACTTGGCCATCATCATTTCGGAACCCCAGATGACGCCCTGGTCGTCGATCCATTCCGCAGCCGGATAGTCCGGAGAAGTTGCGATGACCAGCACGCCCTTGTTCAGGACATTGGCCAGGACGCCTTCCGCATTGGAGAGGTCGAGTTCCGGCTTGACCAGATCGGTCGTATCGAGCAGGTAGTTGTAGGTATCGTCGATCGCAACGGTCGGAGAGACATCGGTATCCCCGATGATCGCCTGTGCGGATTCATCATCCGTACCGCTCTGGATCTTGGCTTTCGCTGTCCAGTAGGTGTAGTAACTGTCGGTATAATCAGACGGCACCATTCCGGAAGGAGTGGAGATCGCGGTCTGGATGCAGGCATTGACTGCTTTCATCAGGGATGTCTCACCCTTCTTGGCAGCGGCAACATTGCCTTCGTATTCACCGTAGATGGTCAGATCGAAGTTGACGCCGCTCATCGCAAACATGCCGTTGGACTGATCGACATAGTTCTGAGCCGTCGTGCCGTCTAAGGCGACCGCATCACACTTGCCGGAGTTCAGAGCCAGGATCGCCTGATCCAGCGTGGAGACCAGTTCCAGTTCGGTCTTAGCCGGACCCTGGGAAGAGGAGTTGCTGCCGCTGCAGCCGCTCATCAGGAACATTGCACAGATACACAGGATGGTAATGACTTTTTTCATTTTCTTTCTCTCTTTCTTTTTATCTATTCGCTGCACGGTTCGGGAATGTTTTCTGCTTTGGTTCGTCGTCGTCGTTTCATGTCGTCCTCCTGATAAAAAAACGTCCTATCTTACGAAAGGACGACAGAATCGCGGTACCACCTTACTTCCTGCCGGAGTATATCACCCTTCACGGCAGACTCTCTTCTCCTTAACGCGGACAGACGTGACTGTTTTGGCAGTCAGGCTCCGGGGCACGTTCCTTCCTTCTTCCTGTATCCCCTTCTCATCCTACCGGGACTCGCTGAACAGGCGTCTGGGAAATACTACTCCCCTTCAAAGCTGTTACTTGCATTATAAAGGCTTTTTCTCTCTTTTCAACATTTTTTTCTGAAAACTTTACTTATTATTTTCATAACATTACACTTTTTCAGTTTATAATTGAACTATGTCAGATATCAAAGCGGTCTTATTGGACGTAGACAATACCTTGCTGGACTTCCCGGCTTCAGCGAAAGAAGCAGCTTTTGCGGCTGCTGTCGAACTGGGCTATGAACTGCCGGAAGACCTGATGGATCACTTTGAACCCATCAACAACGGTCTCTGGGAAGCGATCGAACGGAAGGAGCTGACCATTGCCGGACTGCGCGAAGTACGCTGGAACCGGATCTTTGAAGCCGTCGGCTTTGAAGGCAACGGGCCTCTCTTTGAAGATACCTTCCGCAAGTACCTGAACCGGGCAGCCGTGCCGGTCGAGGGAGCGAAGGAACTGGTCACTTACCTGAACGGGAAGTACATGCTGGCGATCGCCACCAACGGCCCTACCGGCCAGCAGAAAGACCGTCTGACCATTGCCGGGCTCTGGGAAGAGGGCATGCTGCTGCTGAGCTCGGAAGCAGCCGGCTGCAGTAAGCCCGATCCCCGTTTCTTCGCTTTCTGTCTGGAACGCCTGAGACCTTTATCCCCTGCCGAGATCGTCATGATCGGGGATTCCCAGACTGCCGATATCGAGGGAGCTGCTGCTGCCGGCATCAGGACCTGCCGGGTCGATCTCTTTGAAGAGCGGCACGGTCCCTGTGACTGGCGTGTCCGTTCCTTGCAGGAACTGCAGGAGATCTTCTGATGGAGAGGATCTTTCGGAGCGGAGACATCGTCCGTCACTTCAAATACGAAACGCTGAGCGAAGAAGAAAAGAAGAGCGGCCGCTATACTTACCGCATCGTCGGCATCGCCAGACACTCCGAAACAGAAGAAGAGCTGATGGTCTACCAGGCCCTCTACGGAGAGAAAGGCCTCTTCGTCAGGCCGCTGGCCATGTTTCTGGAAGAGGTGGATCACAGGAAATACCCGGAGATCAGGCAGAAGTACCGTATTGAAAAAATGTGATCCCTTCCGGGATCTTTTTCTTACAATAGAGACAGAGGTACGTATATGGAGATCATTCGTTATAAAGGCTTCCTGGCCAATGCCTATTTCATCAAGGACGGTGAGACCGTCTATGCCGTCGATACCACTGATACAGCAGGCAGGGACTTCTTCCTGGAGAACTGTGAGAGAGCCGGCATCACACCCGAACAGATCAAACTGATCATCATCATCCACGGTCATGTCGACCATTTCGCCAACCTTCCCGTAATGAAAGAACTGACCAAGGCCCCGGTACTCTGCCACAAAAGAGCTGAACGTTTCCTGGTCAACGGTCTTCCGCCGGAAGTCGTAGCCCGCACTCCGATCGGGGAGATGAGCTTACAGATCATGGCCACGATGAAAGAAAAGCCGGGCGGAGCACCGCCCAGAGTCATTCCGGATATCCTGATCGAGGGAGAGTATGATCTCTCTCCCTGGGGCATCTCCGGCAGGATCATCGAGACCTGCGGGCACAGTGACAACGATATCTCCGTCATCCTTCCGAATAAAGAAGCGATCATCGGCGATATCTTCGCAGCTCCGGGAGTAGAAAAAGACGGAGTCATGACCTATTTCACTTATCCGGGAGGGACGTTTGAAGAAGCGGAAAGGTCTGTAGAAAGACTGCTGGCAGAAGATATCGATACCTTCTGGCTGGGTCACGGCGATCCCTGTGATAAAGACTATCTGCGAAAGGCCCTGCAGGAGGAGAAAGCCCTTGACCGGCAATGAATACCAGCAGCTGGCCTTACGGACCAGAAATACGAAACTGTCCAAAGAAGAAACACTCATCAACGGAGCGATGGGTCTCTGCGGAGAGAGCGGAGAAGTCATCGATCTGCTGAAGAAACATCTCCATCACGGTCATCCCCTGGACCGGGAGAGGATGCTGAAGGAACTGGGGGATGTAGCCTGGTATCTGGCGGAGACCGCCTATGCCCTGGATTACGATCTGGAGACGGTCCTGCAGAAGAATATCGAGAAATTAAAAGAACGTTATCCGGAAGGTTTCTCCGAAGAACGTTCCTTACATAGAGAGGAGGCTCAGTGAGCCTCCTCATTTCTTTAAGGTAAAACCTTCTAAGAACTCTTCCAGATGCGCTCCGTCATAGACGAAACCGCAGTACTCCGGATCATCGAAACCGTCTCCGACCGTATACTCCGTCGGTGTCACGTTCGGGACCTTCAGACCGAAGTTCCGGGGCGGGGTGAAACCTCTCTGCGGATCGAAATTTTCCACGATATCCAATACCTTATCGACCCAGGAGGGTTCCATCAGGTACGGTACATGGGCAGCCACGATCTTATCGAAAGACAGGGTCTTCGTATGCAGCAGGGTCTGCCGGAATTCTTCCAGCGTCGTGGAAGAGATGACCCCCAGCAGAAGGACTCTGCGGGTGATGTTGTCACCGGTGAAGAGGTAGTGAGACTTGCTGTCGAGGAAGGACATCGAACCATGGGTATGGCCGGCACAGTTATAGGCTGTGACCGTTCGGTCTCCCAGGTCGAAGGTGACCCCTTCTTCCAGCGGAAGCCGCTTATACGGTCCGTCGACCAACAGATCGACATAGTCGCCGATATCCTTGGAATTCCTTCTGGTCTCCAGACTGGTATGCCAGTCGGCCAGAGCGTAATCCTTGGGATTCATCCAGACTTCTTCAAACTGACAGTTTCCGCTCGCATGATCGATATGGCCATGGGTATTGACCACGATCAGCGGCTTATCCGTTAAGGACTCCACATAAGCACGGTAATCCCCGATCCCGTAGCCGGTATCGATCAGTAAGGCTTTCTCACTGCCGATGATCAATGAACTGAAGACTCTTCCCGGCCCCGGCGTATGCCCGGGCATCTTTGTATGATAGATGCCGAAGCCGAGATCCAGGCTTTCAAACAGTTTCTCACTCATCCTAACACCCCTTATGATCGATACTGCAGGCCGCTCCTTCTCCGCTGCCGATGACCGGCAGTCCTTTCTCCTGCAGATAGTCTTCCCAGTCCGTAAAGACCGTACCGTCTTCCTTGACGATCCCCGGCAGACCGATGTCATGAATGGCTTTCAGGCGGTCAAAGACCGGGTCGGTATCGCGCAGGAAGAGGAATTCACTGAGATAACGCAGAGACTTGCATACATCCAAAAACTGGTATTCGATCCCGTAATGGTCAAAGTTCAGCTTGCAGTTGCGGCAGTCCGAGCACATCTCGCTGCCATAGATCTTCAACATCCTCTTACCTCCTGAAGTGCACTTCCGGCACTTCTTCCTCCAATAAGTATCGCACGAAATAGTCCAGTTTCTTCCGAATAAAGTAGGGATCCGCCGGTACGTTGTGGTTGCAGCGGGGCAGGATCAGGAAATCGAAGTCCTTGTCTTCCCGGATCAGGGCATCGATCAGACGGATGCTCTGGGACATCGCCACATTATCGTCCATCGCTCCGTGTACGATGAAGAGCTTTCCCTTCAGGTTCTTTGCCAGAGCGGTATTGTCCCCCAGTTTGTAGATCTCTTCCTTGTAGAGACCATAGTAGTTCTCGGTCCAGATATTGGAATACATGCGCTGGTCATGATTGCCGGCCGAAGAGACGCCGACCTTATAGACATCCGGATACTCCAGCAGCGCCCGGCTGGTCGCACAGCCGCCTCCCGAGTTGCCCCAGATCCCGACCCGCTCGAGATCGATGAAGGGATACTTTTCCTTTAACTGCGGCAGCGTATAGGCGTGGTCAGCCAGACCGGCACAGCCGTGGATATTCTCGTAGGCATAGTGATGGAACTTCCTGCCTCTGCCGGGAGTTCCCTTCCCGTCCAGGATGATCCCGGCAAAACCCAGCTGTGCAAACTCTTCGAGACCGCCCATGATCTCTCTTCCGGCGATCTTGCCGGCTGCCTGGAAGGTCTTCGGAACGTTGTAGCACTGCATGCCGCCGTAGATATAGTCGATCAGGGGATAGGACTTTTCCGGATCGAAGCCAGCCGGCTTCACCAGGATGCCGTAGAGGTCATAGCCTTCTTCACTCTTCACCGAGAAGCGTTCGGGAATGATGTAGCCTGCTTCCAGCAGAGCGGAGACATCCGCTTCCACGATCTCCTTCACGAATGTTCCGTCCGCCTTGCGCAGGACCGACTTCGGAATGAGATCGACCCGGGAATAAGTATCCAGGATATAGCCGTTCTTTACGGAAGAATGATGCATCGCATCTTCCGGGGTCAATACCGAGAACTCCGTTCCGTCCATCCTTACCCGGCATAATCTCTCATAGCAGGGATCGGAGGTCTCCGGCATATTGAAGCCATAGAAGTAGATCCACTCCCCTTCCACAGCCACGATCCTGCCGGCAGAGATCCCTTCGGGAGTGATGCCGCCCAGACATTCTCCCGTTTCCACATCATAGCGGAAGAAGCGGGTCAGATCCTCCCGCTCCGACTGGAAGATCAGGGTCTTACGGTCTTCGGTCAGGAAATTGGAGAGATTGTAGCTGCCGTAGCCGTCAAACTGGAAGGTGCGCATGTTGAGGAACTCTTCGTCCTCTTCGGTATAGAGCGTCTTCCAGCTGCCGTCGGTCTCAATGACCGTAAAGGCAGCAGACTTGTATGCCCGGGAAATGATCGTCGTATAGACAGCTGAGGAGTCTTCCAGCCATTTCGCAAAGCACCAGCGCGCATTGAAGAGACCGCCCTCTACGCTCTGCGGCGGACAGCCCACTTCCGTCACGGTCTTCGCTTCGGCATCGCCCATATAGAAATAGGCCTGCGGCACTTCATCATCCTTATCTTCCGGGAAAGCACACTTGTAGGTATGTAACCGCGGACGGATCGAAGAGGAGCCTTCCTGATCATAGGACTCCAGCAGATAAAGATCCTTCGTTTTCCTTTGATCGATCCGATAAGTCAGGAAATGACGGCTGTCCGGACTCCAAAGGATGCCCGGTTTCCAGACCAGTCCGAAACGCTGGGCAGAGATATAGTCACTGGCCTGTCCCCTGCCGGCATAGTCATTGAACTCTTCGCCGTCAAAGGTCAGGCGGTATTCTTCTTCCCCTTCCTTCAGATAGAGATCATAGTCTCTGACATAGATCGTTTTCCTGCCATCCGGGGAAACAGAAACAGCTTCTTCCTTCGCCTCGCCCTCGACCAGCAGTTCCTTCTCCTGGGTCAGGTAACAATATTTCTTCCCGTCCTGAACGAAACGGAACTTGCCGTGATGCCACTCTCCGTCCTTCACGGACAGTTCTTTTCCCAGCAGTCTTTCCAGATCCCTGCGGTCGAACAGCTCGCATTCCTTGCCGCTCTCGGCATCCACCAGTTTGAATTCGCTGATGACCTTTCCGTCTCTGCGCACTTCTTTTCCGTAGTAGAAGAGTCTGTCCGAGATCCAGTGGAAAGTCGGTGCGGTATTCAAAGCCAGATCCTTCAGGTTCCAGGGAAGCAGTTTCTCTGCTGCTGCATAGCGTTCTCTCATATCCGTCATAACGATGATCTCCTTGGCATTATTCTACTGTATTTCTTTCGCTTTTCTGTGTGAGGAAAACGAAAACAACTGCTTCTTACAGCGCTTTTCTGCGATAATAGACCCGTAGGAGGCAGTGCCATGTCATATATCGATGAAGTCCTGCAGTCCCTGCAGGAAAAAGCACCGCAGGAAGTAAAATTCCATCAGGCCGTAAAGGAAGTACTGGATTCCCTGCGTCCCCTGATCGAGAAGAACGAAGAAGAGTACAGGAGAGAAGCCTTCCTGGAACGGCTGACCACACCGGAAAGGGTCTTCATCTTCCGGGTCCCCTGGGTCAACGACAAAGGTGAGACGAAAGTCAATACCGGTTACCGGGTCCAGTTCAACGGAGCGATCGGTCCTTATAAGGGAGGTCTGCGTTTCCGGGAGAATGTCGATCTGGACGGTCTGAAATTCCTGGCCTTTGAACAGACTTTCAAGAACTCCCTGACCGGACTGCCGATGGGCGGCGGCAAGGGAGGCAGCGACTTCGATCCCAAAGGAAAGAGCAATCGGGAAGTGATGGCCTTCTGTCAGAGCTTCATGACCGAACTGCAAAAGTATATCGGTCCCGATACCGATGTCCCGGCTGGAGATCTCGGGGTCGGAGCCCGGGAGATCGGCTACCTCTTCGGCCAGTATCGCCGTCTGCACCGCTATGAAGGAGTCCTGACCGGTAAAGGTCTTGCCTACGGCGGATCACTGGTCAGACCGGAAGCGACCGGCTACGGCCTGCTGTACTTTACCGAAGAACTGCTGAAGGATCACGGGACGGAGATCAGAGGAAAGAAGGTCGTCGTCTCCGGTTCCGGCAATGTCGCGATCTATGCGATCGAGAAAGCGCAGCAGCTGGGCGCGCTATGCATCGGCTGTTCGGATACGGACGGTTATGTCTATGATCCGGAAGGGATCGATCTCGACCTCCTCAAACAGGTCAAACTGAACGAAAGAAAACGCATGAAGGACTATGCGGAACGAAGAGGCTGCGAATACCATGAAGGTCACGGCGTCTGGACCATCCCCTGCGACATCGCCCTGCCCTGCGCAGCCGAGAACGAAGTGACCGTAGAAGATGCGAAAGAACTGGTAAAGAACGGCTGTCTCTGTCTCTGCGAGGGCGCCAATATGCCCTGTTACCCGGAGACCGTCGCTTATCTGCAGACACACGGGGTGCTCTATGCCCCGGGCAAAGCCGCCAATGCCGGCGGTGTCGCCGTATCGGGTCTGGAGATGAGCCAGAATGCCCTGCATCTCTCCTGGACCTTCGAAGAAGTCGATCAGCGTCTGAAAGGCATCATGCACGGGATCTACCATAACTGTACGGATGCCGCCAGAGCCAACGGAACGCCTGATGATCTATTGATCGGGGCCAACCAGGCCGGTTTCCGCAAGGTAGCGGAAGCCATGAAGGCACAGGGAGTCATCTGATGAACGTAACGGTATTCTGCGGCTCTGCGGCCGGCAATCAGAGTTTATACATGGAGGAAGCGAAGAGACTGGGCACTTTCCTGGCGAAAGAAGGTCATACCCTGATCTACGGCGGTGCCCGGGTCGGCACCATGGGGGCTCTGGCCAAAGCCGTAAAAGAAAACGGCGGTCAGGTCATCGGGATCCTGCCGCGTTTCCTGGCGGAACGGGAGATCGCCATGGAAGGTCTCGATCAGCTGATTATGACCTCCGACATGGACGACCGCAAAAAGAAAATGATCGAACTGGGAGACGCCTATATCGCTCTGCCGGGAGGTCCCGGCACACTGGAAGAGATCGCTCAGGTCTATTCCTGGATAAGGGTAGGGCTCGAGACAGCTCCCTGCATCCTCTATGCCGAGAACGATTACTGGGATCCTTTACGAGAACTCTTCGTCACCATGATCCGGGAAGGATTCCTGAAGGAAGAAGATACGGCCCAGCTGCACTTCGTATCTTCTGTGGAAGAACTGAAGGAAGTCCTGGACATCGCCAAAGCCTGAAAACACCGCTCGTAAGAGCGGTGTTCTACATGATACTGGTCCGGAAGACCCGGAAATAGACATCATCATAACCCTGACGGATGAATTCTCTGCCGGAAGGATCCTTCGCTACCTCCCGGTAGTAACCGCCGTAGACGGTCAGCCGGAAATGAGCTCCTGCCGCCATCTGCTGACGGATCTCCGCCACATCGGGGATCGCGATATAACCGACCAGGTAGCGCATACCGGTCGGTGAGAGTGCTTCGACCCGGACATCGTTGCCGACAGAGACCAGTTCCATCTCGATATCGGTCGGATCATGGGCGTAGACCTTGTCTCCGACCGGATAGTTGGCCAGCAGTTCTTCATCGCTGTAGTGATAGGTATCGCCGGGATCGAACTCTCCGTAATCTTCCAGTTCCTTCATCAGGACCCGGACCTGATTCTTCTGAGGGTTGTAACCGGTGCGTACGACTTTATAGACGGACTTGGGGATACGGGGTGCCGTTCTGACCGGAGCAGTCTCCTTCTTAGGTGTTTCTTCGCTCTTCCGCATCCAGCGGTAGAGTGCCTGCATGATCTTGAAGATACCGAAGTTCATGCCTCCCAGCATCAGTTCCGCGATAATGGTGACAGCTGTATCATAGAAGATATCTCCCAGCCCCATCAACATCATCGCCGCCAGGATCAGAAAGATGCTGCCGAACCAGAACAGCCCCAGAGAACCGACAACGATCTTCCAGTTGAAGCTGTTCTTTTTCTTTTCTTCCTGTATCGGCAGGGGATGCGCTTCCTGCAGGTCTGACAGCGAAAAGTCTGCAGCTCTCTCCTGCAGATCTTCCCATTCCTGCTGTTCTTCTTCCAAGGCTTTCTTCTGACTCTGGATCATAATTTCTCCGCGATCGCATAAGCGACGGCATAATCTTCTTCGTTGGTGATCGAGACGTGCAGCACATCGACATCCGCTTTCCGCAGGATCTCCTGCAGCCACTCATCGATCACGACATAGGGAGAACCATCCTCCCGGTTGCGGGTCTCGATCTTTCGGAGATCCAGCTGTACCCCCAGAGGATTCAGCGCTTTGAATACAGACTCCTTGACCGCAAAGCGGGAAGCATAGTGCTCTGCACTGTCATACTGTTTCTCACAGTACTTCCGTTCTGCTTCGGAAAAGGTATGCAGAAAGAACGCGTCCTGCCCTTCCTTCTGAAAGCGGGCGATCCGGGGAATATAGACCATGTCGACACCGATGCCTCTGATCATTCGTTTCCTCCTGCAACACTATTATACATTTCTCAGAACAGAAAACCGACATCAGTCGGTCCTGTCTTCGGAATGATCCAGGACTTCTTCTACATAGTAACGCGGACGCTTCTTGGCTTCAATGAAGGCCTTGCCGACATACTGTCCGACGATGCCGATCGCAAAGAGCTGTACGCCTCCCAGGAACCAGATCGATACGAACAGAGAGGTCCAGCCCGGTACGGTATGACCGCCGAAGTGACGGACTAAAGAATAGATCACGGCGATGAAAGCGACCATGATCGCACAGAAACCCATGAACAGGATCATCGTCAGCGGTTTGACACTGAAGGAAGTGATGCCATCAAAGGCGAAGGCGATCATCTTCTTCAGAGGATACTTGGATTCTCCGGCCATGCGTTCCTTGCGTTCGTAAGTCACGATCGCCGTCTGGAAACCCAGATTCGGCACGATGCCCCGTAAGAAGAGGTGGGTCTCTCCGTAGAGCGAGAGCTCATCCAGGCTCCGCTTGGACATCAGCCGGAAATCCGCATGGTTATAGACGCTCTTGGCACCCATCATATTCATGACTTTATAGAAAGACTCTGCCGTAAAACGCTTGAAGAAAGTATCGGTCGTGCGTTTGGAACGCACGCCGTAGACGATGTCGCAGCCTTCCAGATACTTGTCGACCATCTCTTCGATGACCGCTACGTCATCCTGCAGGTCGGCATCGATGGAGATCGTCATATCCGCCGTTTTCTTCGCTTCCATCAGACCGGCAAAGAGCGCATTCTGATGACCGCGGTTGCCGGCAAAGGAAAGTCCATGGACATGGACGTCCTTTTCGTAGGCATTTTTGATATGCTGCCAGGTGCTGTCTTTGGAACCGTCATTCACATAGAGGATATAGCTGTCCTCAGTGATCTTCCCTTTCCCGATCAGATCGTTCAGTACTCCCAGCAGCACTTCGTTCGTCGTTTCAAAGACCTCTTCTTCGTTGTAGCAGGGTACAACGATGGCCAGACACTTTCCCTTCATTCCTTGTCCTTCTTCTTTATCCGATAATAATATTCTTCCGCATGGATGACACCGGTTTCTTCCCCGCGGAACAGGAAGACCAGCGCATCATCGAGACCGATGATCTGATCCGCCGGGAACTCCTCCTGCGGACACTGATCCACCGCATTCACCGCATAGAGATCCACCTTACTAAAGGGCTCACAATAGCCGTGGGCCGGAATGGTGACCAGGAAGCGTTCCGCTTCCTCTTCCCCCATCTCCGGATAGCGTACGCTGATCCTGACCGTACCGTGTGAGAGATGATGAGTACGGACCAGCACGACCCGGGAGTCTGCCATCAGCGGCAGGAAACCGCCGTGGATGAACCAGGCCTTTTTCTCTTTATGAGGATGCAGCAGCTCTTCGCAGCGCTGTTTCCCCTTCCGGACCCGCTCCAGCAGGTCTTTGTCTGTCGAAAGCTCCAGTTCGTTCCGCTCCCGCAGTGCCGTATCCGCCTGCAGGTAATAATAGTAGGCATGTTCCGGGAAGGGAGCCTCCACCAGACCTTTCTCAGAGATCTCCCCCAGACGCACCGCTACATCCGCCAGACGGGAATACGGTACATGGGTGTTGTAGGCATGCAGCTCCTGCTGGTAGAGACTGTCCAGGATATGCCGGGCACTGCGGGGATCCGGGAAAGTGCCCTTTCCTTCCAGATACATATCGGCCAGGAGACAGCCGGCATCGGGATGCGCATACAGCTGGGCAAAGCTCAGATAACGGAAGGCTTCATCGTACTCTTCCCTTTCCAGAGCGATCCGCCCCAGCATGGCAGCATAGTCATAGTCCTTTTCTTTGGCGAAGAGCTTCAGCAGATACTTGCGGCTCTCCTCGTGGTCCTGCGGCCAGGCATCACTGCCGTCAAAACAGTGCACAGCCTTGATCCACAGCGCTTCCTCGTCTTCTCTCTCGCAGAGCTCATCGCAGAAACGGCGGAAATGGACCAGCGTCTGCGGATCCGCCTTATGGGAAGCGACTGCTGTATCAAAATGTACGACATAAGCTTCCTTGAAGAAGAGCGGGTAATCCCTTTCTTCTTCCGGACGCAGCAGATTCTCCCGGAAATGGTCGAGACAGGAACAGAGATCATCGATATCCAGGACATCACTGAGCTTCTGTTCATCATCATCCATCAGACTGAAAGCCAGCACATCCATCAGCAGATTGATGTAGTCGCTCTCCAGATAGGGGATCGTACCCGGTTCATAGTCCGGACCGTCCAATAGTCCCAGTGCTCCCGGGATCTCTGCCGATTCCAGTCCGTAGAGGGCATCGAACCAGCATTCATTGATGTCTTCTCTGGTCGCTCCTTCGGCTTTGATCGCCTGCAGAGCAGCGCAGAGATCTTCCAGCCGGGCAGGATAGCTGCCGCTGCAGCGCAGCTTTGAAAGGTCGATGGTCGATTCAAAAGGAAAAAACTCCGGCAGCAGTTTCTCATAGCGCAGGAGGCTCTTCAGATCGTTACTGTTCAGTCTGATCACATTCATCTTATCCATTATACCCGAGAAGGGTCATGTCTCTCCAGCCATTCCATCAGTAATGCCAGATAACGCGGGGTATCCTCCGCAAAACACATATGCCGGCAGCCTTCAAACAGTTCCCAGCGGGCATCCGGGATCCCTTCCTCCATCGTCCTGGCGATCAGCGGCGTACAGAGGTCTTCACTGCCGCTGATGATCAGCGAAGGAACTCCGATCTCTCCGAGACGGTCGGTATATTCATAGTCTTTCAGTGTGCCGTTCGGCGTATATTCGTTCGGTCCCCAGGCCGTGATATAAGACTCTGTGCCGCTTCTTTTCTTCCTTCGCAGACATTCCGGATCGCTGTCTTTGGGAGCGGAGGCACAGTGCTTTTCCATATAGCGCTCATTGGCTTCCCGGTAAGGCGGACAGTCATAGTCATTGTGTGTTTCGGCATAAGCGATCGCTTTCTGATCCCGTTCGCTCATCTCTTTGATCATGCGGTGCTGTTCAAAAGCCCACAGGGATGCCGAAGAGAGCGTACTGGAAAGGATCAGGGAACAGACTCCCGTCAGTTTCCTGTCGATCAGTGTCGAGATCGCCAGCATCCCGCCCCAGGACTGTCCCAGCAGGTGGAACTCTTTCAGTCCTAAATGATCGATCAAAGCCAGCAGTTCTTCCTGCCAGGTCTCCTTCTTCCAGAGCTCGGGATGACCCTCCACATAGGAATTCCCGCAGCCCAGCTGGTCATAGGAGATGACTTCCCTCTCTTCCCCTAAAGGATCGAGCAGTTCCATATAGTTATGGGTAGAACCGGGACCTCCGTGTAAGAGCAGCAGAGGCGCTCTGCCCTCTTTCTTCTCCCCAACGATACGATAGTATGTCTGATATCCTTTAAAAGGCATCATTCCTTCTCTTACCTGCATAAAGGACCTCCGTCTTTCTCATTATATCCCCAAAACAAAAGGGTGATCGTATGATCACCCTTCTTTCTTATGTCCTAAGAGTGCCAGCTAATAGGTCACAAGTTTGGTTTGGTTTACTTCTCGTTCTTGATGGTAGCCTGAGCTTCGGCCAGACGGGCCATCGGGACCAGGAACGGCGACGGGGAGACATAGTCGAAGCCGATGCGATCGAGGAAGTCGATCGTGTTCGGGTTCGAAGCCTGTTCACCACAGATACCGATCTTCAGATCCGGACGCTGAGCGCGGCCTCTCTTCAGACCGATCTCGATCAGTTCGCCGGCGCCTTCGATGTCCAGAGACTGGAACGGGTCAGCATCCAGCAGGCCTCTGTCGTAGTAAGCGTTCAGGAACTTACCGGCGTCATCACGGGAGAAGCCGAAGGTCAGCTGCGTCAGGTCGTTCGTACCGTAAGAGAAGAATTCAGACTTCTCAGCGATCTGTCCGGCCATTAAGCAGGCACGCGGAGTCTCCATGCAGGTACCGATCGTGTAGTGGACCGGTTCGCCGCTTTCAGCGATGACAGCTTCTGCCGTCTTCTTCATGATGTCGTAGATGAATTCGAATTCCTTCTTGATGTTTACCAGCGGTACCATCAGTTCCGCATGGACCTTCTTGCCGGTCTTCTTCTGAACGTTGACGGCAGCCTGGATGATGGCACGGGTCTGCATTTCGGCGATCTCCGGATAAGAGATAGCCAGACGGCAGCCTCTCCAGCCCATCATCGGGTTCTGTTCATGGAGACGTGCGACGGAGTCAGCGATCTCCTGGACCGGAACACCGAGGTCATCCGCGATCTGCTGCTGCAGTTCCGGAGTCTTCGGCAGGAATTCGTGTAACGGCGGATCCAGATAACGGATCGTGACCGGCAGTTCGCCCATGACTTCGAAGATCTGTTCGAAGTTCTCCTGGTGGAGCGGCAGGACCTTTGCCAGAGCAGCCTTTCTTTCTTCGGTGTTCTTGGCGATGATCATTTCACGGATCGCACGGATACGCTTCGTCTCAAAGAACATGTGCTCGGTACGGACCAGACCGATACCTTCAGCACCCAGTTCCAGACCGCGCTTGATGTCGGCAACGACATCCGCGTTCATCATGACCTTCATTCTTCTGCGAGCGTCAGCCCATTCCATGAACTTCGCGAAGTCGCCTTCGATGGAAGCCGGAACGGTCTTGATCTGGCCGGCATAGACCTCACCGGTCGTACCGTTCAGAGAGATCCAGTCGCCTTCATGGAAGGTAGCCGGGCCGATAACGATCTCATCTTCCCCGTGGAAGATCAGGTCAGCACAGCCGGCGACACAGGTCGTACCCATACCGCGGGCAACGACAGCAGCGTGGCTGGTCATACCGCCGCGGGCCGTCAGGATACCTTCGGATACGTGCATGCCTTCAACGTCTTCAGCAGATGTTTCCAGACGTACCAGAACGACCTTCTTGCCGTCCTTGGCCCAGGCGGAAGCCGTCTTCTGATCGAAGACGATCTGGCCGCAGGCAGCGCCCGGAGAAGCCGGCAGACCTCTGCCGACCGGAGTATGAGCCTTCAGGTCAGCTGCATCGAAGTACGGATGCAGCAGGGTATCGAGCTGTTTCGGTTCGACCTGCATCAGAGCTTCATCGGTCGTGATCTTGCCTTCATTGACCATGTCGACAGCGATCTTCAGAGCAGCCTGAGCAGTTCTCTTGCCGTTACGGGTCTGCAGGATGAACAGTTTGCCGTTCTCGATGGTGTATTCCATATCCTGCATGTTGTGGTAGTGCATTTCGAGAGTTTCGGCGTCTTTCTTGAATTCTTCGTAGACTTCCGGCATCTCGTCTTTCAGGTGGTCGATCGGGCTCGGTGTACGGACGCCGGCAACGACGTCTTCACCCTGCGCATTCAGCAGGTATTCACCATAGAGCCTGTTTTCGCCGGTCGCCGGGTTACGGGTGAAGGCAACGCCGGTACCGGACTTGTCGCCCATGTTACCGAAGACCATTTCCTGAACGTTAACGGCAGTGCCCCAGCTGGAGGGGATGTCGTTGATTCGACGGTAGTAGATCGCACGCTCGTTCATCCAGGAACGGAAGACGGCTTCGATCGCACCGTAGAGCTGTTCGATCGGATCAGTCGGGAATTCCTTGCCGATCGCATCGACATAGATCTTCTTGAATTCGCTGACCAGTCTCTTCAGATCATCGACTTCGAGCTCGCTGTCGAGCTTGACGCCCTTCTCTTCCTTCAGTGCATCGATATGCTTCTCGAATTCACTCTTCGGGACCTGCATAACGACGTCAGAGTACATCTGAACGAAACGACGGTAGCTGTCGTAAGCGAAACGCGGGTTATCCGTCAGCTTGGCAATAGCTTCAGCGACTTCATCATTGATACCCAGGTTCAGGATGGTGTCCATCATACCCGGCATGGATGCACGGGCACCGGAACGGACCGAGACCAGCAGCGGGTTCTCCAGGCTGCCGAACTTCTTTCCGGTGATCTCCTCCAGCTTGACGACGTATTCAGCGATCTCGGCATGGATCTCCTCGGAGATCTTGGAGCCCTGATCGAAATAGTCGTTACATGCTTCTGTGGTGATCGTGAAACCACGCGGGACCGGCAGTCCCAGACCCGTCATTTCGGCGAGACCGGCACCCTTGCCGCCCAGAAGGTTTCTCATAGAAGCATTGCCTTCGGAGAAGAGATAAACAAATTTCTTACTCATGATTCCTCCCTTTTCAACTAATGTTGCATAAGTATTTTAGCATGGATGTCCATTCTTTAACAGACAGCGAGACATCAGAAAACGCTTTCATTTCGGTTTTTTCATGAAAACTTCACCAAAGAAAAACTGCCGTCTGCGACAGTCTCTCCAAAGTGTTCAGGAACCTTCTTTCTGCAGGCTGTGCAAGGCTTTGTGCAGCAGCGTATACAGTGCGAAGGCATCTTCCGGATCCAGTTTCAGGCAGCTGCCGACAGCAGCCGGCACATGCGCAACTTTCTCTTCCAGAGCTTTCCCTTCATCCGTCAGATGCAGCAGGATACTGCGTTCATCATCCTGGCTGCGCTCTTTCCGGACAAACCCCTTTGCCTCCAGCTTCTTGATGACAGGGGTCAGTGTACCGGAATCGAGGTACAGTCTTTCGCCGATCTCCTTCAGGTTCGCTTCGCCTTTTTCCCAGAGCACCATCATCGTGATGTACTGGGTATAGGTCAGATCCAGCGGATCCAGATAGGGACGATAAAGTTTGATCAGTTCCTTGGAATAGGCATAGAGAGGAAAGCAGAGCTGGTTATCCAGCAGTAATGCTTCGTTCATCTACTTCCTCCTTTCAATACCCTAATTATAGCAGACTTTTCACGCAGGACTCCACGTCCTTCATGTCTGCCGTCGGTTCGAAGCGGGCGACCACATTTCCTTCCCGGTCGATGACGAATTTGGTGAAGTTCCACTTGATGTCGGGATTTTCCTTGTAGTTCTTGTCCGCCATCTTCATCATCCTGTCCATCGCAAAGGCGGCCATGCCTTTGCCGAAACCCTGGAAGCCCTGTTTCTCCTTCAGGAAGGCGTAGACCGGCAGCGCATTTTCACCGTTGACATCGCTCTTCTTCATCTGCGGGAACTGGGTATCGTATTTCAGCGTGCAGAATTCATGGATCTCTTCATCGGTACCGGGAGTCTGACCGGCAAACTGGTTGCAGGGGATATCGATGATCTCCAGACCCTGTTCATGGTAGTTCTCGTACATCTTCTCCAGCGGTTCGTACTGAGGCGTAAAGCCGCAGCCGGTAGCGGTATTGACGAAAAGGACGACCTTTCCGCGGTAGTTTTCCAGAGAGACTTCTTCTCCCTTGCTGTTGAGGACGCTGTAATCATAGAAGCTCATTTTTCTTTCCTCCTTTGTCAGTCAGCTCTATTATACCGGATATTACATTGTATGCAATCTTTTAAAGGAAAGAAAAGAAGGTCAGCCGACCTTCTCATTCTGTCTTTTCGAACCAGGCTTTGGCGAAAGCCGCCAGAGCCGGCGTCAGTTCCTTCAGATCCCAGCCTGTCGTATTGACGGTCAGGGTGTAGGAAGTCGGGTCGCCCCACTTGCTGTCGGAGATCAGTTCTCTGGTGGCTGCGCGGTTGCGGTCGATCCGTTTGAAGTAACTGATCATTTCCTTGTCGCTCAGTTCTTCTTCCTCTGAGGCTCTTTCCCGGCATCTCTTCAGTTTGGCATCTCTCTCCGCACAGACGAAGATGCTGAAGGGATGATAGTCTTCCAGGACGATATCCGCATTCCGGCCGACGATCACGCAGTCACGGCCTTTCTTGGCGATCTCTTCCAGGACGTTCCTTTCTTCCAGCAGCAGTTCCGTCGACATCGTCGGCATCAGCGATACGCCGTAGAAGGAAGAACGGTAGTTCAGGTTCAATGTCTGCCAGGGAGAGGCATCCAGGCTCTTTTCCACGAATTCTTCGCTGAGCCCCTTGTTCTGGGCGATCTCCTGAATGATCTGACGGTCATAGTAATCGTATCCCAAGAGGTCAGCCAGACGTTTTCCGATCTCCCGGCCTCCGCTGCCGAATTCACGGCTGATCGTAATGATATTCATAAGGGTTCCTCCTGTTTACATCTCTATTATATCTTCTTTTGAAAAGGACGGAAAACTTCGTTTCCAAGAGAAAAGCAGCCCTGGCTGCTCATTCTTCAAAATACTTTTTACTGAGATATTCGTAGACCGGTTTCCCCAGGAAGACTCCCAGCAGGGCAAAGGGGATGACCAGCCAGCCGGAGAACGAGAACATGGCGATCGCACCGTAGATCTCTCCGATATTGGCGCCGTACATGCCCTGTACCCCGAAACCGACCAGGAAACCGCCCAGAATGACGATCAGCAGTTTGTAACGGTCGTGGATGCCCTTGAAACGATACTTGCCCTTCAAGAGCGGTACGATCAGGACGCCGAAGGCATAGCCCAGCAGCAGCATCTGGTTCTGATTCTCGAACCAGTTCTGTTTAATGCTGCCGGGAAGACCGGTCATCGAGAACAGCGAAGACACGTCCAGACCGATCAGATTCATCACCTTGTAGCCAAACAGCGACAGCGGCATGGAGAGGCCCATTACCCGCTGATTGAAGGCGAAGTAGATGATCATGATCAGGGTGATGAAGACGATGCCGCGGTCCGCTTCAATATCACTGATGAAAAGTTCGCGGAAAGCCGCCCGACTGCGCAGCGCCGGCGGTTCTTCCTTAGCCAGGATGCTTAAGAGACCTTCGTCATCTTCGCCGCGGTATTCCCCGAACTTTTTGATGCCGTTCTGGATGACATAGAAGCTCAAGAGGAAGAAGAAGATCTGCACCATGATGGCGATCGGCCAGCCGAAGATATCCGGCATGTAGAGCGTTCTCTCGATCGTGAACTGAATGATGAACTCACGGGTCACGACGCCGCAGACGCTGCCGAAACAGTAAGAGATCAGTGCCAGGACAAAGCCCAGATTACCGTTGATCGCTTTCTTGATGATACCGGAACCGGCGCTGCCCAGGAAAGCCAGACCGAAACCGAAGATCACGGCAGAGACGCAGAAGTAAGGAGAGACCTGGGTAGGTTCCGCCGCATACTTGTCCCAGTTGAAGACTCCGTAGTAATTCTCCAGAGCCATGATGAAGAGATAGCCTCCGCAGGTGGCGACCGTCATCTGCCAGAAGAGATAGGTAAAACGGTAGTCATTCTTCAGGACCGGACCGCGCAGGTTGGCGGAGAAAGAGAAATCTCCGCGGACCATGGTGATACCGAAAGCCAGACCGATCAGGAAGTTGATGGCTGAGAGCTCCTTGATATTCAGGAGATAGAAAAAGACGGCTGCAGCCAGTGCAGAAAAAACGAATCCGATCGGTCTCTGGAACTTTTTCTTTCTGTCTTCGCCCATCTTCCCCTCCATAAATCTGTACAGTTCCGTATTATACGCTTTCTCAATTCAAATGTGAATAATATTAATCTATTAACATAAAAAAGAGACCCTACTTTCGTAAGGTCTCTTCGTGTCTGATCTTAAAGATCGATTAGCACTTGCTGGCGAGGAAGGCCATAGCAGCCAGAGTAACTGCTAAGCCAGCCCAGGTAGCGGTCGTGCCCATACCTAAGGTAACGTACAGGACAACAACACCAACGACAACAGCGCAAACACCGAGTAACTTGTTAACTACAGCTTTTGGCATTTTCGTTTACCTCCAATTACATGCCTAAGCCCATCTTGATCAGGACGAATGCAACGACGCCCAGAACAAGGGACTGAATGGCATTGTAGACACCAGTAGCTGCGAGGATCTCACCTTCACGGCCGGACTGACCGGATACACCAGTACCCAGAGCAGCATTACCCGGAGAGAAGGAGTTGGACAGAGCAGCTTCTGCAGTCTGACAGGACAGGATGATCGGAACGGAGATACCCAGAACGGTAGCAACGTCTTCCTGCAGGTTCGTGAACAGGTTGTTCGAAGAAGTACCGGAAGAAGTGACATAGCCGCCAAGCAGAGCAATGAACGGAGAGAAGATCGGGTAGAAGTTACCTACGACCATTGCGATACCGTAAGCGATGTACTTCGTCATACCAGCTTCGACCATCAGCATAGCCATCATGGTCAGCGGGATAACGGTCGTCGTGGAACCGATGGACTGCTTAATGGTCTTCTGCCAAGCCTGGCCGAGAGCGCCTTCCGGCATCATGCCCAGGGACTTGTAGCACAGGATAGCCAGTGCAGTGGAGTAGAGGATCAGGGAACCAGGCATCGTGAAGAACTTCAGACCGGAGTACTTCGCGACTTCTGCGTTACCATAGGTCAGACCGCCGCCCAGCTGGTTAGCATTGAAGTGCAGACCCAGCGTAACGATGTTGTTCAGGGCAGTCTTGATCGGGTTGATCAGCATGATCGCGCAAACGACGATGACCAGGATGAGGTAACCGGAGAAGTTCTTGAGGAATTCGCCCCAGGAAGTCTTTTCGCCAGCTTCAGCGCCTTCAGCAGGTTTGTACATCGGCAGCTTCGGCAGAACGAGAGTACCCAGGATCAGACCGACAGCACCAGCTGCGAAGCAGCCCAGCGTCGGAGCGGAGATAGCGACCATACCGATCAGGGTAGCGCCCATGACAGCCGTCAGGAAGACGACAGCGATAGCGCCTTCAGCCATGGTCTTACCAACATTCTTGGTGCTCTTGGAACCGTAGTTGTGCAGGATGCAGAAACCGACTAACAGACAGCCGATGGTGCAGAAGATAGCGCCCCAGATGCCGACTTTCATCAGGTTTTCAGCAGATTCCTTCGGATAGTTGGACAGACCGGTCAGAACGCCGTACATGGAACCGAGGGAACCATAAGCGATACCCCAGGAGTGACCCAGCAGAGCGGTGATAACCGACATCAGCGGATCGAATCCCAGACCGATCAGCAACGGAGTAGCAACAGCGACCGGAACACCGAAACCACAGACACCCTGGATGAATGTCGGGAAAGCCCAACCCAGGATAAGGAGCTGCAGCAGCTTGTTTCCGTTGGTCATTTCCGTGAACTTCGCAGCGATGACCTTGAAAGCGCCGGTCTCGTTAACTACGTTGTACAGGAACATGGAGGACCAGATAATGTAAAGGACGTTGATCGTGGACCACAGACCCTTAACAGTACCGGCACCCAGAATGTCCGGTCCAGCGTGGAAGACAAAGAAAGCGATGGCAGCCGTTAAGACCCAGGCGATAACACCAGCTCTGGCACCGCTCACTTTGAAGGCTAACATGAGGACCAGTACAAGAACGATCGGAGCCAGGGCTAAGACCCAGGTCACAATGCTCATTGAAGGAAGTCCTACACTTGTGACATCAATCATGAACTATTTTTCCCCTTTCATATTGAATGTACTTTAATATTAGCACAATCCTTTCGTGTTTCAAGGTTAATTATGTGAAAACTGTGTGTCGGAAAGCGTTTTCTTCCCTTTTTATCGACTTTTTTGTCTATAAACAAGCGATTTCCCGGAAAAGCTTTTGTGAAGGCTTTATCAGGCATTCTTTGCACATTTGTGAACATACCATTATTGTTATATGTTATGTGGAAACCGTTAATAATGAGGGGGTTTCCATCACATAATTCAGAAAAGAGCGCCCTTCTGACAGGAAGGACGTTCTGTAAAGTACCCGTTTAAAGTTCCTTCAGGATCTCCAGGACGCGGTCGATGGAAGGCAGTCCGGTGATCGTCTCTGCGTAGCAGCAGTAGGCTGCCCGCCCCTCTTCATCGGTGATGAACAGAGCCGGAAGCTGCCGTTCATTGCCTTCATAATCGCCGTGGCGGAAGCCGCAGGCAGCGGCTTTGGCACCCTTCTCCTTCAGAACAGAGAGGTCTCCGACCAGCTCCTGCATATTGCCGGCCGGCTGGACATCGAGGGTTTTGTAGAAGGTCTGCTCAGGATCACAGAGGATCGGGAACGGCAGGGTCTCGCCGCTCTCCTGCAGTTCCTTCTGTACGTGCTGCGGATCGCTCTGCAGGATGACGCAGACTTCGGCACCCAGTTTCCGGAACTCTTCGTATCTTTCCTTTAAAAGATGGACATCGTAGCGGCAGACAGTGCAGCCGATATAACGCAGGACCCAGAAAACGGTCTTTCCTTTTAATAAAGAACGCAGCGTACCGCTCTCGCCGGTATGGAAAGTGCAGGGCAGATCCGGGAAAGGCTCTCCGACCTGCAGACGGTGCAGCGGCAGACTGCCGTTGAAGACGTATTCGTCCATGCGCCGCAGCGCTTCCTGTACCCTTTCCGTCGGCAGAGCCAGGTTCATGCGGATATGGTGCTCCCCGCCGAACATCGTGCCGTCCTGTACAGCGCAGCCGACCCGCCAGCAGGCTCTCTCCACATCCTGGATCGACTTCCCGTTTTTCTCGCACCATTCCGTGCAGTCTACGAACAGCATGTACGTGCCCTGCGGCTTGACCGCTTTTACGCCCGGGAAATGTTCACGGATATAGTCGGTAGCCAGATTGATGTTGGTGCTGAGCACTTCCTTCAGCTGGTCGGTCCACTCCATCCCTTCCGGGGTGTAGGCCCCGATCAGTGCATGCATGGACAGGACGTTCTGATTGTTGTAGCCGGAGAGCGAACCTTCCTTGTCGACCCTATCCCGCAGGGTCTTATTGTAGATGATATGGTAGGAGCCGATCAGGCCGGAGAGGTTGAAGGTCTTGGAAGGCGCATAGAGCGCGATGACGTTCTCCCTGGCCCAGGCATTCACAGACTGCAGCGGGGTGTGTTTCGCCCCGTTCAGTAAGAGATCCGACCAGATCTCGTCGCAGACCACCTTCACATCATATTTCTCGAAGAGCTCGCACATCTGCAGCAGTTCTTCTCTTTCCCAGACCCTGCCGCAGGGATTGTGGGGACTGCAGAAGACGCAGGCATGGATATGTTCCCGGACGATCTTCTCTTCCATATCTTTATAGTCCATGCGCCAGATCCCGGCTTCATCCAGGACGAAGGGGCTGTGTACCATCTGATAGCCGTTGTTTTCCAGCACCATCGTGAAACCGATGTAGGTCGGCGAATGGATCAGGACCTTGTCGCCCCTGCTGCAGAGGACGTTCAGAGCAGTGATCACACCGCCTAAGACTCCGTTCTCGTAGCCGATATGTTCCTTCTTCAGATCATTGACGCCGTTACGCTGCTTCTGCCAGTTAATGATCGCCTGATAGTATTCCTCCCGGGTACTGTAATATCCGAAGGCCGGATGGGCGGAGCGCTTCTGCAGGGCTTCGGTGATCGTCGGTACCGTCGCAAAGTTCTGATCGGCGATCCATAAAGGGATGATGTCGAAATCATTGCGCGGGGCATCAGGAGTGAAACCGGGCTGCAGACCCAGTCCTTCGACCGCGATCGCATCCCAGCCCTGACGGTCAAAGAGCGAAGTGAAATCGTATTTCATGGGGATCTCCTTTTTCTTTTATTCTACCAAAGGAAAAGCAGCCGAAGCTGCTTAGCTGTGAATTCAGAGTCCCAGGATCCGGACCGTATCCCGGACGATCATCAGTTCCTCGTTGGTCGGGATGACATAGACCTCGACCTTGCTTTCGGGCAGGGAGATCTTTTCTTCCCTGCGGGTGACCGCATTGAGATCGTAGTCGATCTTCAGAGACATGCCTTCTTCCAGGTGTTTCAGGATCTCCTGACGGATGTAGGTATCGTTCTCGCCGAGACCTGCGGTGAAGACGATGCCGTCGACATGACCCAGCTGCATGGCATAGCCGCCGACCACGTTGATGACCCGGTTGACGTAGAGCTCCTGGGTGATGACGGCACGCTTGTTGCCGTTCTTGGCGGCTTCCGCAACATCTCTGGCATCGGAAGAGATCCCCGACACCCCTAACATGCCGCTCTTCTTATTGAGATAGACATCCATCTCATCGGGCGTGCAGTTCAGTTTCTTCATCATATAGAAGACGACGGTGGGATCGATATCGCCGGAACGGGAACCCATCATGATGCCTCCCAGCGGAGTCAGACCCATGGAGGTGTTGATGCACTTGCCGCCCTTGACGGCAGAAATGGAAGCACCGTTGCCCAGATGGCAGGTGATGAGGTTGATATCGGCGATATCCTTCCCCATCAGTTCTGCCGCCCGTTTGGCGACATACTGATGAGAAGTGCCGTGGGCACCGTAGCGGCGGATCTTGTAGTCCTTGTACCATTCGAAGGGCACCGGGAAGAGGTAGCTCTCCGGACCCATCGTCTGATGGAAAGCCGTATCGAAGACGAAGACGTGACGGATCTCCGGCAGGATCTCCCGGAAAGCCCGGTAGCAGACCAGGTGAGCCGGGTTGTGCAGCGGAGCCAGTTCACAGAGCTCATCGACCTTGGCTACGACGTCCTCATCGACTTCGACGGACTGATCAAAGTAAGCGCCGCCCTGGACGATACGATGTCCGGCTGCTTCGATCTCTTTCAGATCCTTGACGATGCCGTAATGGACCAGGGCATCCAGCAGGGTGTTGACTGCCGTCTTATGATCCGGCAGAGGCAGTTCTCTGGAGATCTTCTCATCTCCGACCTTGATCGTAAAGATGCCCATCTCCAGACCGATCCTCTCGGCATTGCCGGAGGTCAGGACCTTCTCTTCCGGCATCTGGAAGAGCTGGAACTTCAGGGAAGAACTTCCCGAGTTGATCGCAATGACCTTGCTCATTTGATCAGTTCCCCTTCCGTGCTGCCACTGAGACCGGCAGCATTCGCTTCATCGGTATCGATATGCATCGCTAAAGCGTAGCTTGGAGAAACACGGACGACGACATCATCGAAGATCAGCGAGCGTCCATCGCTCTCGATGCGGACCTTGACGTTCTGCCCGTTCTCGACTTCATAGTATTCGGCATCGGCCGGAGTCATATGGATATGACGCTTGGCCGCGATCAGACCTTCCTTCAGTTCGACTTCACCGCAGGGACCGACCAGCTTGATGCCGGAGGTGCCGGCGAGATCACCGGATTCCCGGACCAGGGCTTTTTCACCCAGCTGGCGGGCTTCAGTCAGGGAAACTTCGACCTGTGAAGCCTTGCGGACCGGACCGAGGATACGGGCGCTGAGGCTGGCCTTGCGGCCGACGATGGTCACTTTTTCTTCAGAAGCATACTGACCGGGCTGAGACAGATCCTTCATCGGTGTCAGTTCATGACCTTTGCCGAAGAGGACTTCCAGGTCTTCCTGGGATACATGGACGTGGCGGGCAGAGATCTCAACAAATACGGGTTTCTTGGACATATTTTTTCCTTTCGTATTCATGCAAATTCAGCATATATTCATGCAGATATATCATACAACATTTTTCCGTGGGAGTTCATTTGGGAAACCAATAACTGTCACAGATTTCTTTATAGAAAACAGCGGCCGGCAGGACCGGCTGCTGTCTGTCAGATCGTTTCGGCGACTGTCTGCGCTTCGCTGACCGCATCGGTGATCCGGCGCGGTCTTTTCGCATCCCCGATCGTATGATACGGGATCCGCAGTTCTTCCAGATCTTTCTGCAGCGAGGTATCGCTGAAAAGACCGACGGCTGCCACGACCGTATCGACATCCTCCAGGGTATGCAGCTCGCCATCCTTGCGGTAGGTCACGCAGCGCTCTCCGACTTCCGTAACTTCCGCGCCGGTAATGATCACACAGCCCTTGGCGATCAGCCGCTCCATCAGCAGGGTACGCTGATAGGAACGGTCATCGGCCGCGATGTTCGCGGTCAGTTCCAGGATGGTCACCTTCTTGCCGCTGACATTGTAGTCATTCCGGGGATGGATCAGAAAATCCGCTGTCTCACAGCCGACGGAACCGCCGCCGATCACTACGATATTGCGGCCGCTGGAGGCTTTCCCTTTCAGGATATCCAGAGCCGAGACGGCCTGTCCGTTTAAGAAACGCGGCAACAGCGGCAGAGCGCCGGAAGCCAGTACGACTTCGTCGATGTCGTGCGTCTGCAGATAAGTGCGGTCGACCTTTGTGTCACACTGCAGATCGGCACCGGCCTCTTTGGCCGCGTAGATCAGAGAGCGTACCCCGTTCAGCAGGTCTTCCTTGCCGTTGGGGATGCCCGCTGTCTGCATGTTGCCGCCGAGGTGGGGTTCCTGCTCCGCCAGCGTGACCTGATGGCCGCGCTTCGCCAGTACGGCTGCTGCCTGCAGTCCGCCGGGACCACCGCCGACGACCAGCACCTTCTTCGGATGTTCCGCTTTCTGCAGTTTAACGGTCTCCCGGGCGCTTTCCGGGTTGATCGCGCAGTGGATGACCGGTCCGGTCACCCGGCCGATGCAGTCGGTGCAGCCGATGCAGGTCCGGATCGCTTCACTCCTGCCTTCCCGGGCTTTGTTGGGGAATTCCGGATCACAGAGCAGGGCCCTGCCAATGTAGACGGCATCCGCCCGCTTCTGTTCCAGGACCAGCTCCCCGATCCAGGGCTCGGAGATGCGTCCGACGACCCCATAAGGGATATGCAGAGCCTGCCTCATCTCTTTGGCCAGTTGCGAATGTAAGGCCTTGGGGGAACCGGAAGGCGGGGTGGTGATCCAGAAAGTCTCGGTCGTACCGCGGGAGAAGTGAATGAAGTCCGCTCCGGCTCTCTCCACTTCCTGCGCAATATGCATACCTTCGATCAGGGACTGTCCGCCGTATTCCAACTCTTCCAACGACAGCCGCACAAAGATCAGGAAGTCCTTTCCACAGCGTTTCCGGGTCTCCCGGATCACTTCCAGCAGGAAACGCAGACGTCCGTCGACATTGCCGCCGTATTCATCGACACGCTTGTTGGAGAGCTGAGAGAGGAAGGAACCGATCAGACCGTGCCGGTGACAGGCATGAATCTCCACCCCGTCCAGACCGGCTTTTTTCGCCCTTTCGGCAGCCGCCGCAAACTCCTGTACGGTCTTTTTCACGATCTCAGACGGCATCTCATTAGGCACGATCCCGGCCAGCCAGCCGGTCCGGATGGCGATCGGCGAAGCCGCCCATGGGATCATCCCGTCATTGTCTTTGGGCAGACAGGCCGGTCCGCCGTGCAGCAGCTGCACGACCGCCTTGCAGTCATAGCGGTGGATGCTCTCAGCCAACTTTGCGACCATCGGGATCTGGGAATCATCATAGAGACCGAGATTGGTCAGTCCGCGGTAGTGCGACTTCTCGGTGACCATGGCGCCTTCCACCGTGATCAGTCCGACACCGCCTTTCGCTCTGGCTTCATAGTAGGCGATCACTTCCTCTGTCACATGGTTTTGCGTATCACAGAGATTGGTCGTCATCGGCGACATGAAGATACGGTTCTTCACAGTCGTACTGCCGATGGTGAGCGGAGTGAAGAGATGCGGATATTCCATCGTTCAGTTCTCCTTTTGGGGATACTGCGGAGTACTGGGATCGAGATCCCGGTAGACCCGGCGGTCCATATACATGCCGTTGACATAGAGCGCCTGGACCGGGTTATGACCCAGCAGACGGTCCTTGGTGATGAGGGTGGTGACCGGGGCTTCGATGTACTTGTAGAAGAGGGTGTCATGGCCGACGCAGAGTCCGCAGACGACCGCGAAGTCGACCTTCTGTTCATTCAGCAGTTTGGCCTGCATGACCGGATTGCACATCGATTCCCAGGAATCCAGCGACTTGCGCAGCCGATGTTCCACCGGGATGCCGACCTGCTCCTTCTCGCAGTGACCGGTCTTGCACATCACGGAGACGACTTCCAGGCCATTCTTACGGAAGATGTCCGCCGCCCGGCGGCCTTCGTCCGCCAGACCGCCGCAGAAAGCCAGACCGACCTTCTTCCAGTTCATCATATAGCAGAGCTCCACGATCTCCCGGATACGCGGCCAGTTCCCGTAACCGAGGGCTTCGATCTCGGAGGAATGGACATAGAGCTCGTGGTCTTTTTCATCAAAGTATTCCGGCTGCACGGTCCCGGTCATCTCCGGATGGACGACCATCGGGCAGTTCTTCGGCAGGGGTCTCTCAGTTTCTTTTACACGGCAGCCTTTGACCGTGCAGTGGGCACAGGTATACATTGCTTCTCTCTTTCTTTCCTTGTTTAGTCCAGGTAATCGATCGGCTCATTCAGATAGGCAAAGGTAAAGATCCCGGTGCTCAGGAGCCGATCATCCTGATCACGGATTTCTGTGGAGATGACGCTCAGCCGCTTGCCGTGTTTGATCTCTTTAGCAGTGCAGATGAGTTTTTCGCAGCGAATGCCGGGGCGCAGATAGTGGAAATCCGCGCTGACCGTCGTAGCTTTGATGCCGGTCGCGGCACAGACCGCTCCGGCTGCCGAGTCAGCGATCGCGTAGTGACAGCCGCCCGCCACCGAATGGATCTGATTCTCCAGCCAGGAGGTGATCTTCAGTTCACAGCGGGCTTCCCCTTCTTTCAGTTCGACCAGCCGGATCCCGATCAGATTGCGGAAGGAATGGGCGTTGTTGCGGGAATCCATCACTTTCTGCAGATCGATCATTTGACGGACTTCTTTCTTTTTTCCTCGATGCGTTCCTTCATCGTCTGTGCGACGGAAAGGTGGTAGGGATTGGTCAGCCAGACCCGGGCTTTACGCTTGTTGCGGGGGAAGAAGTCGATGTAGCCCCGGGCCAGGCCCGGTTCCTTGATGACGATGTCTTCCACCTCATCCACCGTAAACAATGTCGCTCCGCGGGTCAGCAGCTGGTAAGGGGTATCGAACCAGCCGGACCGCTTGATATAAACCTGACCGTCTTTGTTCAGGTATGCCTCACCGTTCTTGCCACGCATCTTCCAGGTGACATTGGTGAAATTGAAATCTTCATACTCGTACATATCGTTACCTCACTGCCGGAACTCTGCGGCAAAGAAACAGGGTGCTCCGTTTCCGGAGCACCCCTTCAGTTACAGATCAAAGCGGCCAGAAGATCGGAGTCAGAAGAGCCAATGCGATCGCAGCGACGATGTTCGGGATGATATTGACTCGTGTGTAGTCCTTGAATCGGTATCCGCCCATCATGGTCATGGTGATCGGAGAAGCACCGACCGGGGTGGAGTAAGGCATGTTGGCGCCCCAGATGACGCAGAGGATCAGCGGGTAAGCGCTGAAGCCGGCCTGTGCCGCGACCGCAGCCGCGATCGGCGTCATGATCAGCGCCGTGCCGATGTTGGTCATGACGTTGGTCATGATGGCGCAGAGGATCGTGAAGATGACCAGATAGACGATCGGCGGAGCAGCGCCCAGGACGCGGACGATCCAGTTGGCGACCATGTCCGCGGTACCCGCGTTCTTGACACCGGCTGCGAAACCAACGCCGCCGGCGATCAGGAAGAAGACGTTCCAGTCCGTCGTTTCCACCGCTCTCTTGAAGGAGATACTGCCGGTCATGATGGCTAAGCACATACCCATCATTCCGACGATCGCGATGTTCCAGCCGAGGAGGGTCAGAGCGATACAGCCGACCAGGATGATTGCCGGGATCCAGCCCTTGAAGTTCTTTGGATCAAATTCCTTTAGGGCGCTGGAGTTCAGATCCTTCATGCTTTCCGGTTCCGGGAAGTCGAAGGTCTTCTGCATGATGTTGTAGCCGAAGAAGTAGTACCAGACGATGAAGATCAGCGGTACGATGACGCCCGGCTTGGCCAGGTCCCACATCTTCATTTCGAAGCCCATATCCGGCAGCAATGCCGCGATGGACAGCTGAGTGGTGGAACCGATCATGGAAGCGCCGCCGCCGCAGACACCGGCGATACCCATCGGCATCAGGAAGTTGCGGACTTTGAAGCGGCCTTCGGAAGACTGGCAGATCGCGATGGAGAGGTAGAGACCGATGACGACACAGGAAGTGTTGTTCAGGAAGGCGGACAGGATCGCGACCAGCGTGAACAGGACGACGATCGTGCCTCTCTCATCGAGTTTCACGACAGACAGCAGCTTCTTGCCGAGGTAGGAAGCGCAGCCGGTCTCGGCCATTGCCGTACCAACCATGGCGATACCTAAGCAGAAGATGGTGACTGTGTTCGAGAAGCCGGAAGTGAATTCGGCATTGGTGATGAAGCCGCAGAGGTTCATGACGATACCGCAGGCGATCGCTGTGATACCGGATTTAAAGACTTCGGTAGCGAAGAGGATGAGGGTGATGATCAGGATGATCAGACAGACGACCGGAGCGTAAGGCGCCAGTAATTCCCCAAAAATAGGCATTTCTTGTTTCTCCCTTTTCTTTTATTTGTTTACGCGATATTCTTCGATGACATCCCAGTTGACATCAACACCGATACCGGGTTTGTTCGGGAAGACCATGTAGCCGTCTTCGATCTTTAACGGTTCGACTAACAGGGACTTCGGATACATGCCTTTCTTATAGTAGGCGATCTCACAGGGCAGGCTGATCTGACGGCTGGAAACAGCGAAGGTCAGGCAGGCTGCGCAGCCGAGGTCTGTCTCGGCCTGTGTGGAGATCTGGGTCTGCATGTGGTTGCATTCGGCCAGATGGACCAGTTTCTTGGACATCGTGTAACCGGTGCGCGGGATCTTGATCGCCAGACGCTTGATAGCCCCTAACTGCATCTGACGGTAAGTATCCGGGACCGAGAAGGTGCTCTCATCGGAAAGCAGCGGGATCAGCGGGTAACGTTCCGTGAATTCCTTGCGGGTCACGTCGTTCCAGGCCGGTACCGGCTCTTCGATGGCGTTGACGACACCGGAGAGGTGTGCGCCGACATACATCAGCTGTTCACGGGTGTAGAGCTGGTTGGGATCGAGGTAGATCTCAAAGTCTTCCGGTGCGAAGCTGCGGATCTCCTTGGCCAGTTCTACGTCTTCCTTGAAGTGTCCGGCTTTCAGCTTGATGCCCTTGTAGCCTTCGGAGATGATGCGCTTGGTCTCATCGATGATGAAGTCATGCGGGAACCAGGAACCGCCGGAGACCCAGCAGAGCGGCACTCTCTCGCGATAGACACCGCCTAAGAGATAAGCAGTCGGAACACCCAGTAGCTTGCCGTTCAGGTCGTGGACAGCGACATCGACCGTACCCTTGGCAACGAAATTGAACGGGGTCTCGTTCATGCGTTCCCAGAGCAGTTCGGTATTGAAGGAATCGATGCCCAGGATGCGCGGGATGATCGCTTCCCGCAGCACCTGCAGGATGGATTCCTGCGTCTCACCGTAGATACCGGTACGCGGTACGGCTTCCCCGACACCGTAGGTACCGTCTTCGGCGATGACTTTGATCAGGGTATGCTTGGCGACGCTGATCTGACCGTTGGCCCAGTGCGTTTCATACGTCTGGGGGATCGCGATCGGGATCAGTTCGACATCAACGATCTTTGCCATGGTCTTACGCGTTTGCTTCGTTCAGGAAGTTGTCGATCAGTTCGCCGACGATCTCCGGAGCTTCAACAGCGATGAAGTGACCGTAGCCTTCGACCTTCTTCCATTCCAGTTTCGGGCAGTTGACCATACCCTTGATCGCTGTCTCGTAGTAATGATCCGGAACGTTCCAGTCATCCAGACCGCGGATCAGCAGGGACGGACAGGTGATCTTATCGAGATCAGCCGTGACATCGTAGTTGTTGTAGAGGGACAGGTCACACTTCTTGGTGCGGCCGATCTCTTGGCAGACGCCCCACATGATCAGGTCATGCGCTTCCTTCGGGCACTTCTTGCCCATCAGGCTCTCGGAGAAATCCCAGTGTGAGTGCTGGCAGGAAACATAGGGGTTGTCCAGCAGGTCAACGGTGGTGCCGTAGCTCGTCTGCATGGCCAGGATCTGCGGGGATCCCTGCATGGAGACCATTGCCCGGACCGGATAGTTCTCTGCCAGGTAGTAGACCATGTTGCCGGCGACAGAGCAGCCGACGACGATCGGATCATCGATGCCCAGTTCCTGGATGAAAGCCCAGGTGAATTCGCCGTATTCTTCCTTGGTCTTGATGCCGGTCAGACCGGGGAGCGGCCAGGATTTGCCATGAGCTGGGAAATCGAAGGCTATGACATTGTACTTATCCTGGAAGTAGTCCATCAGACCATGGTACTGACGGGTGTCACGGCCGGCGGTATGCAGGCATACCAGCGTGCCATGCGGGTTCTTCGGACCATCGTTGGTCTCATAGTAAGTCTGAATGCCCTTGACATTCACATATGCGCCGCGAATAGCCATTGTGTCCTCCTTAGTCGCAGAACGCCTTCGCTGTTAAGCGGGCGACCTGAGCGATGACAGCGTTGTTCTGACGATTGGCCAGAGCGCTTCCCAGATTGGTGAAGGGGCGGTCACAGTGCTTGACCGAAGTAGCGAGCTGGAAGTTGCGGTGCTGGAAGAAGGTGTTCCACTGTTCCTCATCTCCGGAGAGACCGACGTTGTAGCCGTTAGACGGCTGACCGATGAAGACGTCGATCATCTTCCCCTTGTAGAAAAACATGTTGAAGGGGACTCCGTTCATGATGAAGGTCATATCTCCCGTGAAGAAACGACCATCCCAGTAGTCCAGGAATTCAGCGGCTTCCGGACCGTTGATCATTTCCTGAAGTTTTTTGAATTTCTCAAGCTTTTCCTGATTCGACATAGTTCCTCCTTTTCAAGCTAAGCTTTTGCTTCCTGCAAGAATTGCACGATCACGTCACTGATCAGTTCCGGCGCTTCCGTCGGATGATAGTGCGCGATCCCGGGGATCACCTTGTAGCTGAGATAGCGGCAGTTGACCAGTCTGGCCATGACTTCGTCATGCATCTGCTGGTTCTCACTCCAGTCATCTCCGCCGCGGATGATTAGACAGGGGCAGGTCACTTTGTCCATATCCTTGCGGACATCGAAACCATTATAGACTCCGCCGTAATCGGCTTTCTTCGTTCGGCCACATTCACTGATCACGCCCCAGAGGATCAGATCACGGTTCTCCTGCGGGACAGCGGAACCGATCAGACTGTTCGTGAAGTCCAGATGGGTATGCTGCACACTGGCGTAGGGATGATCGAGGTTGTCGATCACGTTCTGTGATACGAAGGGAGAGTAGTCTGTTCCGGTCATCGAGACGATCGCCCTGATCGGGATGTGCTGTGCCAGATAGAAGCAGGCATTGCCGCCTAAGGCTGCTCCCAGACAGATCGGATTCTCAATGCCCAGGACTTCGAAGGTGCGGATGATGAACTCACAGAAGTCCACGTAGTTATCCAGGCACTTCAGTCCCGGCAGCGGCCAGGATTTGCCGTGACCGGGCATATCGAAGCAGATCACTTCGTAACGGTCCTGCAGATAGTTCATGATACCGTGGTAAGAGCGGGAGTCCCTTCCAGCGGAGACGAAGCAGCACATCGTGCCGTTCTCTTTGGGGCCGTTGTTGGTCTCGACGCAGATCTTTACCCCGTCCACATCGACATAGTAGGAACTGATCATGTCAGATGACCTGGTCTTCCTTCAGCTGGGCGATCTTCTCTTCCGAGTAGCCCAGTTCGCCGTAGATGGTCTCGTTGTCTTCACCTAGGCGCGGAGCCGGTTTGCGGATCTCGGGCATCGTTTCCGACATTTTGATGGCGGAATTGGTGAAGCGGGTCTTCCCATGATCGGGATCGTCGATCTCCGGGAACATGTTCCGGTAGACCGAGAACTGTTCGTCGGCTACGACCTGATCCAGGGAATAGATCGGAGCGCAGGCGAAGCCCTTCGGCAGCAGGCGGTCCATGATCTCATTGGTGGTCAGGGAAGTCGTCCAGGCTTCGACGATCGTATCGAGCTCCGCCCGGTGTGCGACGCGCAGCGGGTTGGTAGCGAAGCGTTCGTCTTCGATCAGTTCCGGCTTGCCCATCTCGTTGCAGAGCAGAGCCCAGAACTTCGGAGCGGAACCGTTGATGACCATGTAGCCGTCTTTGGTGTGGTAACCGCCGCCCGGAGCGGAGGAAGTGTAGCAGTTGCCGTTCTTGGTAGGAACGGTGCCGTTGGTCAGGTAGACCTGCATCATGGAAGCTTCACAGGTGATGCAGCCGTCGACCAGTGAGATATCGATGAACTGACCTTCACCAGTCAGATCACGGTAACGCAGCGCGGCCAGGACGCCGATGACCAGGTTCAGACCGCCGACGACATCCCCGAAGGAAGCGCCGCAGCGGACCGGATCATCCTGCGGCCAGCCGGTAATGCTCATGACACCGGCCCAGGCCTGGGACATCGTATCGTAACCGGCCCGGTATTTGTAGGGGCCGGTCGCGCCGAAGCCGGAGATCGAACCGTAGATCAGACGCGGATTGATCTTCTTCAGTTCCTCATAGCCCAGTCCGAGCTTTTCCATCGTACCGGGACGGAAGTTCTCAATGACGACATCGGCTGTCTTCACCAGATCGAGGAAGACATCCTTCCCCTTTTTCAGATCGAGGGTGATACCGCGCTTGCTGCGGTTGAAGTTCTTGTAGTAACCGGAAGCACCGTTCTTGATCGGAGCGAAGTTACGGGAATCATCGCCCTTGACCGGCTGTTCGACTTTGATGACATCGGCTCCCATGTCGCCCAGGAGGGCAGCAGCGGAAGGCGCTGCCAGGACGCGGCCCAGGTCCAGGACCCGGATCCCTTCTAATGCACCTTTACTCATCTTCTTATCCTTTCTCATTGCCCAGGATCATGCAGGCAGCGATCTGCGGCGGACCGCCGAAGGTCTGGGAGAGACCGATGTGGACATCTTCCAGCTGACGCTCGGGATTATCGACCTTGTGCTGCAGCTGCTTGTAGATCTCGTAGGTCATACGGATGCCGGAGGCACCGACCGGATGGCCGAAGCACTTCAGGCCGCCGTCGACGTTGACAGGTAAGCCGCCGGTCCTCTCGAAGAAACCGTCGTTGATATCCTTGATGGCTTCTCCTCGCTTGGAGAAACCGAAATCTTCGTAGATCGTCATCTCCGTGACCGAGAAGCAGTCATGGACTTCCGCCAGATCGATCTGTTCGCGGGGATCGGTGATGCCAGCCATCTCGTAAGCCATTTTGGCGCAGTTGCGCAACGCTTCGAAACTGGTCCAGTCGAAGTCCCGAGGACGGTAGTGCGGGGTGATCATATCCGTCGCGCAGCCGAAGCCCTTGATGTAGATCGGATCCTTGCGGAACTTCTCTGCCAGATCAGCCCGGGTGATGATCGCGCAGGCCGCGCCGTCGGAAGTACCGCAGCAGTCATAGAGACCTAAGGGCGAAGCGATCATCGGTGCGGCCATGACCTGTTCCATGGTCAGCTTGTTGTGGAAATGGGCTTTCGGGCTCAATGAGCCGTTATAGTGGTTCTTGATGTCGATCTTCGCCAGCGCGGTCTTGATCTCATCGTAGGAATAACCGTATTTCTTGCCGTAGGCCTCGGCGATCAGCGCGAAGGAACCGGGGGCATCCCGCCGGGCTTCCCGGACCGGATCCAGACCGCGGCCGACGCCCATGCCGGCGTAGCCCTTGTCCTTCAGCTTTTCGGCACCGATGGCCATGGCGATATCACACATGCCGCTGGAGACAGCCAGGCAGGCATTGATCAGAGCGATATGACCGGAGGTGCACCAGTTCTCGTTGCGGGTGACCGGGATACCGTGGATCTTCAGGGCATCGGTGACCGGAGTACCGGAACAGTTGTTCGGAGCATTGGTATTGGCGAAGTAGCAGACTTCCACATCGGAGGGCTTGATGCCGGCATCTTCGAAGGCTTCGAAGGCGGCATCGATGATCAGGTCGGAGAGACCGACATCCCAGCGTTCACCGAACTTGGTGCAGCCCATGCCGATGATAGCCAGTTCATCCTTGATGTTTTTATTCTTGAAGTATTCAGCCATTTCAGCGGACCTCCCTTCTGACCGGACGGATCTTCCAGAAGTAGTTCGGGAAGTTGCCCAGTTCATTGAAACGGCGGAATGTGAATTCTACGTCCATATCGACCTTCACTTCCTCACGGACGAAGTCGGTCATCAGTGTGTAGATGTGAGCACCGTTGCTGACTTCGGCGACAGCCTGGATGATGACCGGATCATCGCTCTGTCCGGCGAATTCATCGATCGAGAAGGTATAGAGCTTGCCGATCTCTTCCTGCGCCGAGAACTCTTCGTATTCGTCCTTGCTGCCGCAGCAGTCACAGACCCGGTTGATCGGGAAGAGCGCGGAACCGCACTTCTTGCAGACACTGCCGTGTAAGCGCAGGTTGATGCGCTGTTCACGCCAGGTCTGCGCCCAGGAAGGCTGTACCTTGTAGGGCGTGCCCGGCTCTGCCGTGGCAATGCCCCGCCAGGAAAGGAAGCGGGCATAGGAATCCAGCGGCGCGCGGGTCGCGAGATAGTGAGCGATCTGCGCGACCGGACGATCTTTGATGCCCGGTTGTACGGTCAGGACGAAAGCGGAAGCACCGTTGCCGTAATCGACCAGCAGGATCTTTTCTCCTTCTTCGGCATTCTCCAAAGCATTGACGAGACCCAGGAGTGCCTGAGCTGCACCGCTGTCGCCGACCGTATCAGTGAACGTAGATACGAGTTTCTCCTCGGCAATGCCGTTCTTAACCAGCAGTTTCTTCAGAAGTTTGGGATTGCCCTGATTGACCAGGACGACTTTCGCAAAATCTTCTGCACAATAGCCGGACTGGAGGACCTTTTTCAGGATCAGCCCGACCTGCAGCAGGTAGCCTTCTTCATCACAGAAACGCTTCTCGGCGTGACGGACGAACTTCTCATCCGCATTGCGCCAGTAGTCGTTGATCTCTTCGTTGACGGAAGCCTGGAAATCTACGGAAGCCAGCAGGTCTTCCGCTTCTCCGGCAGCGACGACGACAGCCGCGGCTGCGTCACCGAAACCGGCTTCCTGTGCCGATTTGGGGAAACCGTTGCGGGTCTCCGCAGCAGTGACCAGCGCTTTCTCGGCCGATCCGGCCTTGACGCTGTCCAGTGCCAGACGCAGTGCGTTGGTGCCGGCCCGGGTGGAGGAGGTCACATCAGCGGTGAAGACCTTGTCGTCCAGCAGGTCGCACGCGACGGAGATCAGCGCTGCGTTCTGTTTTTCCGCGTAGGGAGCCGTGGTCGTTGCGAAGTAGAGAGCATCGACATCGGAACGTTTCGTCGTCCGGAAGCAGCCCAGAGCTGCTTCCACGGCCATCGTGATCGAATCTTCATCTACATCGGCAACGCTTTTTTCGCCTTTGCCACCCTTACCGCCCCAGGCTTTGCTGATGTCCGCCTTCGGCAGATAACGGTACGGCAGATAGGCACCTGTCGATTTGATTCCGTATTTCATATTTCTTCCTTTCTTTGTCTTTGTTCAGTTTCAGTGTAGCGATTCCCACCCGCCCTTTCTTCCTGCAAAAGTGGGAAAGGAGATCGGGAGTTTTACTAGTATTGACGGATCAGAATCCGAAGAGGAAACGGGCGGAGCAGAGCAGTACCAGGACGATATAGGCCACGATATTGAAGGGTCCGCCGATCTTTTGGTAGTCCTTGAAGGAGTAGCCTTCCGCCAGGGTCATGGCATAGGAAGCGACACCCAGCGGGGTAGCGTAACCGCACATGACAAAGCAGGTCACCATATAGATGAAGAGGGTCGGATCGAGCCCCATCTGCTGAGCCAGCGGGATGAAGATCGGGGTCAGCAGAGAGATCGTCGCGGTATGGGAAAGCAGGTTGCTCATGATGGTGCACATCAGACCGAAGACCGCTACGACGATGACCACCGAGGCATTGGTGCCGATCAGGGAGACCAGACCGTTGGCGACATAAGCCGCTGCGCCGGAAGCGTTCAGACCCTTAGCGACGCCCAGAGTCGAACCGACGACGACCAGCGAGTTCCAGCCCATCTTCTCGAAGGCAGTCTTGGCACTCAGACAGCCGGTCACGATGCAGGCCAGGCCGGCGATCGTAGCGATCGTACCGGAGGTCCAGATCCCGGAGAGGAAGAGTCCGACCATGACGATCAGGATAACGAAGCAGACATACATCTTGGGGTTACGGACTTCTTCCTCATCCCCGTTCTTTTTCATTTCCGCGATGTAGTCCGGCTCATCCGGCATGTAGGCGACGCTCTTTACTAACGGTCTATAGGCGATGAAAGCGAACCAGACCGCCAGTAGGATCAACAGCGGCAGACCGGTGATCCCCAGTTCGAAGAAACTGAAGGTGCGCAGTCCTGCCTGCTCCAGCATGGACTGGGAGACCAGCTGGGGAGTGGAACCGACCAGGGTGCAGGCTCCGCCGACCATGGTCGAGATACCGACCGGCATCACGATGTGCTTGGCTTTGATCTTACCGTCGGAAGCGGCAGCGACCGAGCGGATCAGAGGCAGGAACATCGCCATGACGGAAGAGTTGCTGGTGAAAGCGGAGAGGATCCCGGCGACCAGGATCAGGACGAATATCATGCGCCGTTCATCGAAACCGACGGCATTGATGATCTTTTTGCCGATGAACTGCGCGGCTCCTGTCTGGAACATGGCTTCACCGACGATCATCGTACCGGCGATCATGAAGACCGTATCATTGGAGAATCCGGAGAATACGGCAGATTTGTCGATGATCCCGGTCACGAAGAAACTGAGGCAGCCCATCAGAGCCGTGACCCAGAGCGGGAAGATCTCACCGACGAAGCCGATGATCATCAGCAGGATGATCACAAAGGAGATGGCGATCTGTAGTGTCATAAAAGAACCATCCTTTCTTGTCGGTTGTATTCTAAAAGATCCCCGCGCGGGGCTTCATCCTCATCAAGAGGGAAGTCAGCGGGGGTTTTTTCCTGTTTTTCTAGGAAAGCCGAAAAGTACTTCCTGTGTTATATATAAGATGCGAAACGGGTCCTTCTGGGCTGTTCTGTGCATTTGAAGGAGAGCAGATCCTCTGTCTTCCTTCTTTTGCAGGATGCCGTCAGAGACTGCGTTTTTGTAAAGTAGTAATGGAAAAAGAGGTCAAGGAATATGTACGAAACACTGACAGACGGTTCAGCGCTGAAAGGCATCAAAGTACTGGATATGGGACAGATGGTCGCTGCTCCCTTCTGTACGGCTCTGATGGCCGATCTGGGAGCCGATGTCATCAAAGTGGAATCTCCCAGCGGGGATATCTCCCGCAATTCACTGCCGAAAGTCGACGGCGAGAGCACCTACTTCGCTACCTTCAACCGTTCCAAGAAGGGCATCACCCTGAACCTGAAGAGCGAACGCGGCAAGCTGGCTCTGCGCCGGCTGATCGCCGAAGCCGATGTCCTGGTCGAGAACTTCCGGCCAGGCGTGATGGAACGTCTGGGCTTCTCCTACGAAGAGGTCACGAAGATCAACGCGACGATCATCTATGCCTCGATCTCCGGTTTCGGACAACGCGGCGTCTATGCATCCCGGGCCTGCTTCGATCCCATCGCTCAGGCGATGAGCGGTCTGATGAGCGTGACCGGTCCGGCCGGCGGCCCCAACATCCGCTGCGGGGCTTCGATCGCCGACATCATGGCCGGCCAGAATGCGCTGATCGCGATCCTGGCCGCCCTGCATCACCGTTCACAGACCGGCGAGGGACAGTACATCGATGTAGCCCTGCTGGATTCCTGCATCGTCGCTCTCTCTTCGCTCAATGCTGTCTACAATACCGAAGGACGAGTGCCCGGTCTGCACGGCAACACCTTCGACGCGACGGCTCCCGGCAATACCTATGCCACGAAAGACGGCGTCATCTCGATCTCGGCCGGTCAGGTCCGGGAATGGCCAAAGTTCGCCAAGGAGATCGGCCACGAGGAATGGATCTGCGATCCCCGCTTCGAGAAGATCGAAGGCCGGGTCGTCAACCGGGAAGTCCTCGATCAGCTGATCGAAACGGAAACGAAGAGATACGGTACCCGGGAACTGGCTGACAAACTGATCGCGGTCGGACTGCCCTGCGCGCCGATCTATACGATCGAAGACGTCGCCAATGATCCGCATTTCCGGGATGAGAGGAAGATGTTTACGGACATCGATCATCCGAAGATCGGCAAAGTCCGGATCACCAACCAGGCTATCAAGATGACGAAGACCAATCCCTACGTCCGCTCCTCCTCTCCGGTCCTTTCCCAGGATACGGAGGAAGTCCTTCAGCATATCGGCTTCAGCAGGGAAGAGATCGCGGATATGCGGGAAAAAGGCGAGATCTGATCATTCCCTGAACACCTACGCAGGCTTTCCCCTTTCCACCTTTCCGACTGTCGTAGTGTTCATGTAAAAGGAGGCTGCTGAGCAGCCTCCTTTTAGTTTTCTTTCTCCGCCTGATCAGCCATGTAGAGCAGATAGGTCATATACAACATCATCCGGTCCTTCGGATCGAAGTAGTTGTAACCGGTCAGCACTTCGATCTTCTGCAGCCGGTAACGCAGGGTGGAGATATGGATGAAGAGCTCCTTGGCGACAGAATCCAGAGTGGTCGCTTCGAAGCAGCGGATCAGGGTATCCCAGAGGGTCATCTCGTATTTGCGGTCATACTCCAGAATGGGATTGATGATGTCCCGGAAGAGAATCCCGCTGGTATTGGTATGCAGGGCATGGGAGAGCAGTCCCAGTTCCAGATAGTCACTGTAGAAGTGACACTGCTTCTGATTCTTCATCAGTTCGCCGTAGTTCAGAGCTTTCTTGGCCTGAGTATAACAGGAAGAGATCTGACGGAACTTGTTGACGATGGTGGAGACACCGAAACGGAAGCCGCCGTTCAGGAGCTTGTTGACCTCGGCAGCCGCTTCTTCGATGCTGCGGTAGATCTGAGCGTTGGTGCGCTTGGCCCTCTCCGACAGCAGGACGATGAAGAGGTCACTCTGCTCAAAGGCGATGGCAGACGCGGCATAACGGGAGAAGATGTTCTGTACCGCTTCGGTCAGGGTCCCGGCTCGGTGGTCTTCCTCCGGTTTGAGCAGGACCAGCACATGGCGCTCCTGTGGCAGGAAGCCGAAGAGCTTCAGCCGGTCGATCGTCAGCATCTCGTTGACGTTCTCCGAGAACAGGATCTCGTCCAGGATGGCAGCTGCCAGTTCGCCCTTAGCCTTCTCTTCGATCGTATGTTCAAAGAGCTTGATGCTGAGGGTGCGGGAGAGCGAACGCAGGTAGTAGACGGAGATGCTGTCGACTTCTTCCGGGAAGCAGACATAGAAGTAACCGTTGACTTCATCCTGACTGCTGCAGGGCAGCAGATATTCCCGGCTGTTGTTCCAGTAGGTGGTATGGCTGTCCTTGCGTTTGGCCCGCAGGTATTCTTCGATGGCCTTGCGGACATCCAGATAGCCCAGGTTCAGTTCCGGGTCATTGCTTTCGACGAGGACCCGCTGGGCAGCATCAGTCAGACAGCAGTAGCAGTCGACCCGGGAAGTAAAGACAGCGATGATCTCTTCAAAGGAGGCGTTATGGTAGATGACTTCCTGCAGATCATTGTCAAAGAGGATCGTCTTCTGCATGACGATATGCTGCTGATCGGCGATCGCTCCCAGCGATTCCGACAGGATCTGCCGGAAGTAGGTCTCCCTGTCGATGACCAGGAGCGGGACCCGGTAACGGAAAGCGATCTCGACGGTAGAGTCATCGATCTTTTCCAGGAAGCGCCCACATTTGATGGCGATCGCGGCGACTTTTGCCTGACAGAGCTTCTCGATGATCTCGTTGACCGAATTGGTGCTCTGGTAATAAGAAGACAGGGTCGTAAGGATCATGGTCTTCTGATCCAGCGTCTCGATATGGAAATCCGGTGCTTCCATGACCGTCAGATAGGATACTTCGTTGTTCAGGCCCCGGTCACAGGCGACCTGCACATGTTCCTGATAGAGCGGTAACGCCAAAAGTTCTTTCACAGTTGTTGCCATATGATCCCTTCCTGTTCTTTATGTTTCTATTTTACTATGAACCTTTAGCTTCCTTACAAACGCATTCTTTGCAAAAAATAGGAATACAGAACGTATCTTATCCTACTTTTGTAGGATACCGACAGTTTTTATACTATTTTTATAGGAAAAATGACCCGGATCTTCCTGTTCCGGAAGACTTCTTTTTGTTTTCCTTTTCTCCTACACTGGTCCTATGACCAAAGATGCCCGCGGATCCCACTCCGTACCGGCTGCCTGCCTGCTGACACTGGCCGGCGGCATGCTGGATAGTTACACCTGGCTCGAAAGAGGCGGCGTCTTCGCCAATGCCCAGACCGGCAATACCGTCAAACTGGGCATCTATCTGGTGCTGGGCCGCCATGAAGAGATCCTGAGCCTGCTGATCCCCATCACTTCCTTCATCCTCGGTACGATCGCTGCTGCTGCCTTTCAGCGCTATACCCAGCAGAAGAGGCTGCCCTGGCGCTATCGGGGCACGATCGTCTTCGAGATCCTGGTGATCCTGATCGCCGCCTTCCTGCCATATGACGCAGCAGGAGACCGTCTCGCCAACTGTCTGATCTCCTTCGCCTGTGCCATGCAGACCGAGACCTTCAAACGCTTTTCCGGTCAGATCGTTGCAACGACCGTCTCGACCGGCAATCTGCGCAAGAGCGTGGAGTTTGCCTTCGATGCCCTCTTTAACCGAGACCGGGAGTCCTTCCGGACTTCCCTGTTCTTCTTCCTCTTCGTCTTTCTCTTCGTCTTCGGTGCGGGACTGGAGACTCTGCTGGTGCAGCGTTTCTCCCGTTCTGTCCTCTTTGTCCTGCTGCCTCTGTTCAGCTGCATCCTGCTGATCACCGGACGGCTGTCTTCTTCTGCCGGAAAAGTGTAAACTGTAGACAGAGGTGATAACGATGGGATTCCGTGATCTGTTCATGAAGACAGACTTTGAAGTCTGGCTGCAGCAGCACGATAAGAAAAAGGGGCAGGAGGGATCAGCTGCCTTCGCGATGGCCGTTAACGAGATCAGCAGCGTACGCGATCATGTGCTGGTCAGCGGTACTGTCCGTTCCGGCAGCGTCCAGCCGGGGGATATCCTGCTCGGCAGCAGCCGGGGGCGTACCTTCCAGTGCAGTGTACTGCAGATCAATGTCGGTCATATCAAAGTCAAAAAAGCCTCCGAAGGACAGGAAGCTTCGTTACTGCTGAAGGGTGTGCGAAAGGAAGACCTGAGCACCGGCACCGTGCTCCGCCGGAAGAAATGATCTCTGAAGAAACGATCCGTAAGATCAATGCCTTTACCGAAGAGCGGGACTGGGATCAGTTCCATTCTCCGCAGAATCTGGCCAAGTCCATCTGCATCGAAGCTGCTGAACTGCTGGAATGTTACCAGTGGGGCGAAGATCCTGATCCGGAAGCCGTCCGGGAAGAGCTGGCCGATGTCCTGAACTACTGTGTGCAGCTCAGTGAGAAATTGGGGCTGGACATGGATGAGATCCTGCTGCGCAAACTGGAAAAGAATGCCCGGAAGTATCCAGTGGAGAAAGCCCGGGGCCGGAACACCAAGTATACCGATCTGTAAAAGAATACAGGATACCTCAAGGGTATCCTGTTTTTTAATGGTCGATCTTCAGGAGTTCGGCGACGGTCTTCCGCTTCGGGGCACTCGGATCCTTCTTGGGATGGCCGACTGTCAGTAAGCAGGCGATGCGGTGGTCTTCCGGAACAGCGATCACCTTGCGGACTCCGGCTTCGTCGAATCCGCCGATGATCAGCGTGCCCAGTCCGTAGGCATGGGCAGCCAGACAGAAGGCTTCTGCGGCCAGTCCGGCATCGAAGGACTGCCAGTGCTGATCGAGACCTTCGTGCAACGGCTTGCCGGTCGCAGAGCGGATGCCGCTCTTGCCGTTCTCGGAGAGCAGCAGGACCAGCGCCGGAGCATTGCGAATGATGTCGCCGTTGTGGGGAGAGACCAAAGCGACCTGCGCAGCGATCGCTTCTTTCTTTGCGGCGTCCAGAACTGCCCGGTAGGATGCGGTCTGAGAATTGGTCCAGCTGGGGGCATAGGCAGCTGCCTCGACGATCTTCTCCAGTTCTTCGGCAGTGACGGGGGTATCGAGATACTGACGGATGCTGCGGCGCTCTTTGATGTTGCAGATCGCTTCCATGTTTCCTCCTTTACATAAAAGCGGACGAAAAGTCCGCTTTGCGTTACTTGTTGGTGATATCCCCGCCGAAGTATTTGTTGGACAGTTCTGCCAGACGGCCGGAATCACGCAGACTCTGCAGCGCTTCGTTGACGGCAGCGCACAGTTCGGTCTCACCCTTCATGACCGGGTAGCAGACCGCTTCACCTTCGCTCTCGGCTACGATCTTGATCGGAGCATCCGGATGCTGGGCCATGTAGTCCAGGTAGGAGACTTCCGAGTTGATGGTGGCATCGATACGGCCCTGCGTCAACATGGTGATCGTTTCCCCGAAGGTATCGATATACTCGACCGTAGCACCGTATTCCTCGGCGATCGCCGCATAGGTGGAACCGGGGGAGTTGGCCGTGGACTTGCCGCTCAGATCCTCAAAGGACTGGATCTCTTCATTGCTGTCGGCAACGATCAGCACCTTGCGGGTGTAGACATAAGGATCGGAGAACTCAAGGCTCTCTGCTCTCTCTTCGGTATAACCGACACCGTTGCAGACGATATCGAAACGTCCGGCTTTGACACCGGCCAGCAGAGCATCCCAGTTCGCTTCTTCGAAACGGGCCTCGACGCCCAGATAAGCCGCGATCTCCTTGCCGACTTCGACATCGAAACCGACCAGTTCATTGCTGGTCTCATCATGATAGGTCCAGGGGGACCAGGTGCCTTCGGTCGCGATCACGAGATAACCTCTCTCCTTGATCTGTTCCAGCATATTCTTTTCAGCTGCCGGTTCTTCCGAAGAAGCCGGAGTTTCCGAAGAAGCCGGGGCTGCCGACGAAGAGGAGCTGCCGCAGGCAGCGAAGGTGACAGCCATCAGGATCATCAGCAATACGCTCAGTACTTTTTTCATTCTCTTTCTCCTTATTCTCTGCCGGACAATATCGTCTGGATAAACAGTTTCGTTCTTTCTTCCTTAGGATTCGCGAAGAAGGTCTTCGAGTCAGCTGCTTCGACCACTTCCCCATGTTCCATGAAGAGGACCTTGTTGGAGACATTGCGGGCGAAGTTCATCTCGTGCGTCACCACCAGCATGGTCATCCCTTCATTGGCCAGATCCCGCATGACCGCGAGCACTTCCCCGATCAGTTCCGGATCCAGTGCCGAGGTCGGTTCATCGAAGTAGATGATCTCCGGATCAGCTGCCAGAGCTCTTGCGATCGCGACCCGCTGCTGCTGTCCGCCGGACAGCTGGGAGGGGAAGGAATCGAGACGGTCGGCCATACCGACCTTCTCCAGCGCTTTGACCGCTTTCTCTTCCGCTGCCTGCTTCGGCATCTTCCGGGCAATGATCAGCCCTTCGGTCACGTTCTGCAGGACCGTCTTATTCAGGAAGAGGTTGTAGTTCTGGAAGACGAAGGCCGTCTTGCGGCGCATCGCGGCGATCTCTTTCCTGGTAGCGGAATGCATATCGATCTTCTGACCGTCGAAGATCAGCGTCCCGCTGTCCGCTGTCTCCAGGAAGTTCACACAGCGAAGGAAGGTCGTCTTCCCCGATCCGGAAGGTCCCAGGATCGCTACGACGTCGCCCTTGTCGACATGCAGGCTCACTCCCTTTAAAGCACCGAAATCCCCGAAGGACTTACAGACATTCTGAATATCGATCATTTCGTCCCTCCGTAGGCATTCAGCCTCTTTTCCCCGAAGCTCTGCAGCCAGGTCAGGACCGTACAGAAGATCAGGTAGATGAGGCCGACTTCGAGATACAGCGCCAGAGACTGATAGACCCGGCCGTTGATGATCTGGGTCTGCCGGATCATCTCGCTGACGGTGATGGTCGAAGCCATCGAGGTGCCCTTGACCATGGAGATGAAGGAATTGGACAGGGACGGGAAGGCGGTACGGAAAGCCTGGGGCAGGATGATGCGGCGCATGATCTGCCAGTAGTTCATACCGACACAGTAGCCGGCTTCCAGCTGTCCCTTCGGAACAGCTTCCAGAGCAGCCCGCATGGATTCAGCCATATAGGCGCCTTCATTGATCGAGAAACAGAGCACGGCTGCCGGGAAGGCCGGTAACACGATGCCGACCGAAGGCAGGCCGTAGAAGACCAGATAGAGCTGGACCAGGATCGGTGTACCGCGGATGATCCAGACGTAGAAACGGCAGAGCTGTTTCAAGCCCTTTACGTTCGCATACTGGATGATCGCGACCACGATCGAGATCAGCAAAGCAAAAAAGAAAGAAAGCACGGCCAAAGGGATCGTTACCTTGATGCCGGCCATCAGGATCTTTGCGAAGGAATCGATCAGGATCTGCCAAACTCTCTCATTCATATGCTCCCCTAATTTAGCAAAATCTCCCCTAAAAGAAAAGGGATATGACTAACAAGCCATATCCATCAGACGGATCAGTACCCGTATCCCCTGCAGGTAAGCCCGGCGGGAGATACGTTCGTTGGTCCCGTGCACACCTTTCTTCCGGATCTCCCGGTCTTCCAGGAACGGACCGAAGCGCAGCACACAGTCGCAGATCCCTTCATAGCTGCGGGCATCGGTAGCGCCGGTATTGACCGCGGGCACGAAGACGATGTCTTTGAAATAGTGTTCCAGCGTCTGCTGCAGCAGCGCAAAACCGAAGGTATCGTAACGGGAGACCCGGGAAGCTTCATTGGCCATGATGTACTCCGGATCGACCTCTTCCTTCAGCAGTTTCTGACAGTGCTCCAGCAGGGAGGCATTGCTGTCCTGGGCTGCCAGCCGGAAGTTGATGACCGCTTCCATCTTCTGCGGCATGACGTTGCCGGCCTGCGAGCCGCCGCTGATCATGGTCGGAGCGATGGTGGTGCGGATCTGGTTGTTCAGATCTTCCTTGGAGAGATAGTAAGCGATGATCTCCTGCTCATGGGCATCGATATCCTGTACATACTCCTTCAGCGGTCCTTCCTTTATATAAGGGGCAAGGATGCGCAGGGATTCCTTGACGCAGTCCGGTAAGACCGCCGGCAGAGGATTCTGACAGATCGTGGTGATCGCTTCCGCCAGCAGCTGCAGAGAGGTGCCGTGGAAGGGATTGGAGCTGTGTCCGCCCACCGATTCGCTGACCAGTTTCATGTCCGCATAGCCCTTTTCGTAGATGCCGATGCTGCCGACCGCCACATCCGCTCCGTAGACTTCACCGCTGCTGACTCTTCCGCTCTCATCGAGGACGAATTCCAGCTGTACGCCTTCTCTTTCCAGGCAGGAAGCGATCATCTGCGCTCCGCTGCCGATCGTCTCTTCATCCTGCCCGAAAGCCAGATAGAGCGTACGCTGCAGTTTCTTGCCGTGTTCCAGCAGATATTCCAGAGCTTCCAGTTCCCCGATCATCATCTCCTTGATGTCCAGCGTTCCCCGGCCCCAGATATATCCCTCGGCGATATCGCCGCTGAAGGGTCCGTGCTGCCAGTCCTGCTCCGTGCCTGCCACGACCGGAACAACGTCCTGATGCGCCATCAAGAGCGCCGGACGCAGGGAAGGATCGGAACCTTCCACTTTGATCAGGATACTGTGATCGATCTCTTGGTAAGTACCCTCTTTCATGATCTGGGGATACCATTGCTGCAGTTTCCGATGCAGTTCATCAAAAGCGGCATAGTCGATCCGGGAGGTATCCAGATAACTGGTGGTATTCACCTGAACAGCTTCCGAAAGATGCCGTACCGCTTCCTCTTCCTTCAGATCCGGGTAATCCTGTTCATTCTGATACAGTGCAAAGATATCCATGGTCCCCTCCTACTGCCGGATAAAGGCCTGATCGGTTTCCGGGATCCCTTCGTCTTCCCGGAAACGGACGGCCTCCATATGCAGGTCATATTTCTCTCTGAGCTTCATGATCACTTCCATCATCCCGGAGGCATGATGTCTTTCAATAGCTTCCTGATCCATCCAGCTGTCTACCAGCAGGATTACTTCCGGATCTTCCAGAGACTGATAGTATTCATAGCACAGATTGCCGATCTCCTTGCGGATGCGGTCTACAGTACCGGAACCGATCATTTCCCGGGCAAAATCCAAAGCACTTCCGTTCGTACCTTTGTAACGGATATTGACTGTGATCATAGATATTCCTCCGTTATCTATATTCTAACGCAAAAAGAAAAAGGCCGCACAGCAGCCTTGTTCTGTTAGTCGCGGTAGTAACGCAGATTCTCGAAGTAACGATCCAGCGTTTCGTTGAATTCGTTCCAGAGTGCGTCTTCGTTGTCACGTCCGGCGTTGCCGATCTCTTTCCACTTGGCACGCAGGCTCTTGACTTCAGCGATCTCCTCTTCGGTGAATTCGCTTCTGGCCAGGCAGCGCTTGGCTTCAGCGATGATCTCTTTCTTGGCGTTCGCTCTCTCTTCGAAGACTTCACGCTGCTTGGCGAAGTATTCGCTGCGGTTGGCGAAGAAAGCACGTCTCTCGCCGTTGAAAGCAGCCCACAGCGTATCGTCGTTGTCACGTCCGGCGCTTCCGGTCTTCTTCCATTCTTCGAAGAGTTCGTTCATGATGTTGCCGATCTCCTTGAAGTTGGTGAGCTTGTTGGCTTCCTTGGCCTTTTCGATGAGGGCTTCCTTGGCTTCCTTGTTCTTGCCGAAGGATTCGCGCAGGTTGGCGAAGTATTCCTTCTTGCGGGCGAAGAAGTCATCGCGGACAGCCTTGAACTGAGCCCACAGTTCATCGTCGATCTCCTTATCGGAACGGCCGGCAGCCTTCCATTCCTCAAAGATCTGATCCAGTTCTTCGGTAGCAGCCTTGAAGTTTGCCTTTGCGGCAGCTTCCTTGGCCTTTTCGATGAGGTCTTTCTTTCTCTCTTCTACAGAGGCAAAGATCTCCTTTTCCTTAGCGCTGATCTGATCGAGGTAGCTGTAGAATTCATCGGACAGTTCTTTATCATAAAGAGATTCCTCTTCACTGCCGCCCTGGCGCCACTGTCTCCGCAGATCGCGGACCTGCAGCAGCGCGTGGCTCAGATCTTCGGATCCCGCTAATTCTTTTGCTTTTTCTAATAATTCTTCTCTTGTCATTCCTTAAACCATTCCTTATCTCACATCATTTTAATATAGATTTCCCTTGAAGGAAAGGATAATCCTCCCTTAATCTGCAAAGATCGACATATCACAGGCATTTCCCGTATTGAAATAGGTGAATTGCCCGGCTGCGATCTCTTCTTCCCGCTCATCATAGATCGATACCCGTACGACTGCGATCTGACTTCCCATCTTCAGGACATCGGCCTTTCCGCTCAGATAGGCCGTATCTCTCCCCGGACGCAGATACGAGAAGCTCGTATCCAATGTCACGAAGAACGTTCCGGTACTGGCACAGGCGATACCGGCTACAGTATCTGCCAAGGCGAAACTGACCCCTCCGTGCACATTGCCCATCACGTTGAGCTGTTCCTCTCCGATCGGCATCCGCATCTCACAGTGCCCGTTCTCTGCCTTCAGGACCTCCATGCCCTGTACCCTGGCAAAATGATTCATCTACTTCTTATCCTCCAGATATACATAGTTGGTATACAACAGACTGATCTTCGCTCCAAATTCCTTCTCTTCGTGGAAATGACCGAAATACCAGTGATCATAGTCCATCTTCTCTTTTAACTCTTCCAGGAAGCGGGAGAGATCATCTCCCGGAAAGACCGGAAACATCACATGATGCAGCGAGAAGGGAGCGGAGTGGGTCACGATCAGATCACAGCGCCAGTCATGCGCCTCAAGGTTCTTCCGGGCTTCGGCATAGTCTTCCGGGGTCGGCAGTTCGTGCGCCCACCAGCTGACTCCCGGCGTCCTCAGCATGCGGTCGATCGAAAAAGCCCCGCCGAAGGTGAATACCGTGTAGCCGTTCAGTTCATAGAACTGGCCCCGCATCAGATGATAGATATTGGAACGGATCTGATGGACCTTCCCGCCGTGGTATTCGCTGACCGGATAGGATTCCAGCAGATCGAAGTTCTCATGATTGCCGTCGATAAAGACCACTGTCACCGGCAGTTCTTCCAGCCAGTCCAGTTCTTTCTTATCCCGCTCATCTCCGGTCCAGACGAAACCGAAGTCCCCGCAGATCAGCAGGTGATCTTCCTTGGTCAGACCGCTGTAGTCGAAATGTTCCGGCTTCAGCCGCCAGCCGTCAAAGGTGCTGTGAGTATCTCCGGTAATGATCAGCATATGCCCTATCTTAACACAAAAAGCCTCTTCACGAGGCTTTACTTCCCGGCTTCCGGCAGACAGTGGCGGTGGATCCTGCCCAGGACCCGGAACCCTTCTGCTTCTCCCTTGAAGGAACGGATGCCGTACTCCAGTGCTCTCAGACGCATATAAAGCTGCAGGGTCGCATTGGCGTCGCAGTCCGGCGGATACTGGCTGACATGAAAGTCGAAGACCGCCGAGAGCTGTTTCGCCCGGTATCCTCTGACGCCGATGTAGCGGTCCGGCTTCGCGGTCATATAGAAGGCCAGAGCTTCCACAACGGCCGTCTTTGCCCCGTAGCTCTTCGCGATCTCTTCGTTCTCACAGAAGAGACAGGCTTCCTTCGCACGGTCTCCGGCATTGCGGTGATCGACATGGCATTCGCTGCTCACATCGGGATCGGTCACGAAGACCACCTGCGGCTGCCATTCCCCGATCGTCTGCAGGATCCCCCGTAACAGCTCTTCCTTCGTATAGAAGCCGCCGTCACAGAGATCCAGGAACTTCACTTCCTTTACGCCCAGAAAGGCAGCTGCCTTCTTCGTCTCTTCCCTGCGGATCTCTTTCAGCTCTTCCGGAGTGACCCCGGAGATATGATCGAAACCGAAACGGCCGTCCGTACAGATCAGATAACGGACATCTTTGCCCTGAGCGCAGAGCCTGGCGACCGATGCCCCGGCTCCGATCTCGATATCATCGGGATGCGGTCCGATGAAGAGGTAACGGTCATAGTTCTCTAACTGCGGCAATGGCGCCGCGATCTTTATCGCCAGTTTCGTCAGCATTTCTTCACAGCCTTCTTCTTTTTCTTCTTCCGCACGGAATAACCGAAACTGCCCAGTTTCTCGCCCAGGGCCCGGTATTCCCCATGGTTATAGGCCACGAGCGAAGCCTTCTCCAGGGCGAAACGTCCGTCTTCCTGCATCAGTCTCTCTTCGACATTGACGCCCAGTACCTCGGCAATGAACAGATCGTGAGAACCCAGGGGAATGATCTGCTTCACCCGGCATTCGATGCAGACCGGAGATTCGGCGATGCCCGGAACTTCCACGAAACGGGAAGCTTCCGGATGCAGCTGACATTCCGCAAACTTATCGACATTCTTTCCGCTCTTCACCCCGCAGGTATCCATCGCTCCGGTCAGATCCTTCGAGACCAGATTGATCACGAACTCCCCTCTTTCCTTCAGGGCCTGATAAGAATAGCGGGAAGGCCGTACCGAGATCGAGACCATCGCCGGATCGGAACAGACCGTTCCGGCCCAGGCTACCGTCAGGATATTGGGCTTTCCCTCCTGATCGAGCGTGGTGACCATCACAGCCGGCAGCGGATACAGCATATTCCCTGCCCGCCAGGCAACTTTTGACATAGAGATCCCTCCTGCCCTCATTATACCGTAACGTTTCTCTCTCCTGTTTTCCATTTTTAACAGGTACCTGTAAATAATGCTTGACAATACCTACAGGTACCTGTATATTGACAGTGGTACCACAGGTACCTGTATATAAGGAGGTAATGAAATGAATACGACGAATAAAGAACTTTTTCATAAACTGGTACGCTTACAGCGGCTGATGGACCGGGACCGGGCCCAGCGTTTCCGCGGACGGCGCTTTGACCCCAGCCGCGGCCAGGGCCGCATCCTGGCGATCCTGAAGATGCAGCCGGAGATCAGCGTACGCGATCTCTCCTACCTGCTGGACATCCGTCAGCAGTCCCTCAGCGAACTGCTGGGCAAGCTGGAGAAAGCAGGCTACATCACCCGCGAAGCTTCTCCTGAGGATCATCGCTCTGCGCTGATCCGCTTAACGGAAGAAGGCCGGGCGACCACCGAATTCAACGAAGAAAGGAACTTCTTCGGCTGCCTCAGCGAAGAGGAACAGGAACAGTTCGGGGAGATCCTTTCCAAGCTGATCGCTTCCCTGGAAGAGAGAGTCGGTCCTGAAAAGGAAGAGGAAGAACTCTGGCAGGACCGGGCCCGTCACCGCATGGGACCGGAAGGATTCGAAGCCTTCATGGCCATGCGGCGGGATCTGCGCGGTGATCCGGAGGATCATCCCCGTCACTGCCCTCATCCGGAAGACGGAGAACGTCCCCACCGCCATCATCGCCACTTCCGTCCTGAAGAAGAAGACGAATAGAGACAGGCCTGAGCCTGTCTCTTTTTAGCGTTCCTGTCCTTTCTTCCGGATGCCTTTATAAAGGCAGGAAGAGATCTCTGTGAAAGCTCTCTCTCCGTCCGGAGCCATATTTTCCGAGGAGACCCGCAGATACTGCTGTCCGTCATAGAAGCGGCAGACCAGCTTCTTTCCCTCGAGAGCCGTCCCTTCCCGGTCGTTCCAGGAGGCGAGATCATACTTCCGGATCAGCGTCAGCACATCTTCGTAACATTTCCGGTCTGTCGGATAAGTATGGCAGCTCTCTTCCGGCGTACCGCCGTTCTCATAGACTTCCAGGATCAGCCCTCCCGCTGTTTCCGAAAGCACGATCTCCCGGTAAGGTTCGCTCTCCTCCGTGCCGAGCGTTCTTTCGTAGCAGTCCACCAGCATCTTTTTCTTCTCATCCATAACGCTTTCCTCTCCTCCATTGTAACAAAAACTGCCTTGCGGCAGTTTAAGCGTTCTGTTTCCGCCTCTCGTGCAGTTCAGCCGTGACCTGTTCCTTGAGACTGTTGGGATAGTGGATGAAGAGCAGCGGAATGATGTAGAGGGCTGCGCCCAGGGCCGGTCCCAGCATGAACAGCGGCCAGATCCAGGTGCTGAAGCGTTCGCTGACCTGTGCGCCGGCTTCGATCGCTGCGGCATCATACTGCAGCCAGCTGAGCAGGAAACCGCCGATGACGGTATTCAGAGCGGTAGAGATCTTGTCGCAGAAAGTCTGGGCGGCGAAGGTGATGGCTTCCGCCCGCTTTCCGGTCTTCCATTCCATGTAGTCGATGGAGTCGCCCCACAGCGCCGTACGGGCGATACCGAACATCTGGCCCGGGAAGGAACCGATGCCGAAGAGCAGCGTTGCGATCCAGATCCTGTTGCCTTCGAAACCGACCAGGAAGGCCAGGATGCGGCTGATCACGGTAACGACATTGGCCATGATCAGCACATTGCGCATACCGCCGATCTTATGGGCGATCCTGTCCGTTACCAGCATGCCCAGTCCCGAGAAGAGATAGTTCACGGCATAGAAGATGGTCATGATGGTCAGACCGTTGAACTGCATCCCGAAGAGAGAAGCAGAGACCCGGTGCTCGAAGAAGTAGGCAGCCGGTACGGTCAGGCTGAGACCGTTGAGGATATTGCCCAGCAGCACCAGCATGACGATCTTGTTTCCGAACAGCATCTTCAGGTTCTCGGCAAAGGAAGCGGTCTTCGCTTCTTCTCCGACCTGGATGCGTTCTTTCGCCGAGGCGCTCAGCATCGACAACAACATGCCTCCCAGTCCCAGTACGACGGCAGCGCCGAAGTAGACGGTCTTGCGGGAGATGCCGGCATCGGTCAGTGAACCGAGGATCGTCGGATAGATGCCGACCAGGGCGAAGCCGATGGCTGCCAGGATCCGTCCGACCTGCGAAAGACGGTCTCTCTCGGCCGGTACATCGGTCATGACCGAGGTCATCGACCACATCGAGACATCCTGGATGGTGAAGATCATATCGTAAGCCAGATAGAGGATCAGGACATAGATCGACTGCGGCAGAGTCCCCTCAAAACCCCAGTCCGTAAACAGCAGGACGATGATGATACCGACGGCGATCGGCGTCATCCGCAGGAAAGGACGGAACTTCTCTCCGTTCCTGAAACGGTGACGGTCGATCAGCGTTCCCATCAGCGGATCGTTGACCGCATCCCAGATCCGGGCGATGCCCAGCACGGTACCGATGACCTTTCCTTCCATGTACAGTACATCGGTACAGAAGATGAAGAACCAGTTCATCATCAGGGCACAGGACAGGTTCTGTCCGAAGATGCCCATCACATAACGAAAAGCTTCCTTACGCGGCACCCGGCCGCCGTTGATCAATGTTTTTTCTTCCATAAAAGTACCCCTGTTGACTCTATTGTACACGCTTACAAAAAAGGAAACCAGAATTTCTTTTTGGGTTTCCGAACTCTCTCTTCTTTCTTTCGCAGTACAATGAACAGGAAAGGAACTGCTTCGGCAGGGTACATGACGATGAAGATCGGTTTTATCGGAATGGGAAACATGGCAGGAGCCTTAGTCCAGGGCCTGCGCAGGAACGGATATACGGAAGAGATCTATGCCTATGCCCCGCATCAGGACAAGCTTCAGAAGAATGCGCAAAAGCTCGGCTTCACCCCCTGTGCCTCCCTGAAAGAACTGGCGGAACAGGCAGACTGTCTGTTATTAGCCTGCAAGCCTTATCAGGCGGAAGCAGTCCTCGGTGAGATCAAAGAGGAACTGAAAGGCAGGATCCTGCTTTCAGTCGCACTGGGCTGGGATCAGAAGAGGATGAAGGAACTGCTGCCGGAGACCCGCTGTCAGTACCTGATGCCCAATACGCCCTGTGCGGTCGGCAAGGGCAGTCTCCTCTTTGAAGAGTCTTCCTCCCTGAGTGAAGAAGAAAAGAAAGAAGTATGGGAGATCTTCGGACTCTGCGGACAGGTCGAAGTGATCCGCGATGACCTGATGGGCATCGCCGGCACCCTGATCGGCTGCGGTCCGGCTTTTGCCGCGATGATCATCGAAGCCTTCGGCGATGCCGGCGTCAAATACGGTCTGCCCCGGGCGCAGGCCTACCGTCTGGTAGGGGGCATGCTGGAGGGGAGCGGTGCTCTGCTCTTAGACACTCAGCAACATCCCGGCGAGATGAAGGACGCGGTCTGCTCGCCCGGCGGCAGCACTATCCGCGGTGTCTGCGCCCTTGAAGAGAACGGTCTGCGCAATGCCTGCATCCAGGCGATCGACGCGATCTGTGCGAAAAAATAAAAAAGGGGTAGGAATTTCCCCTTCTCCCCGTAATAACTATATATACGGCCTTTGACCGTAAGCTTTCCTGTCGGAACAGAAGTGAATAACTTATGTTGTAATTGATTTATTTACCGAAGCTTTCCCTTCTTTCCCTCTCCGTATGTATTAGAATAGGGGCAATATGTCCCAAGGAGTAGCACATGTCCAAAACTGCTGAACTGACGGAAGCCCTGCGGAATGACCTTTCCCGGCTGCTGGCAGTCGCTTCCTTCCTGCATCCCGTATCATTGGATCCGGAACTGCTTTCCTATGCGCAGAAAGCGATCGAAGCCTATGAGGACGATCCCTCCCTTTCCGCCCTCTGCCCGGATCCCGCCGAACGGGACAGGCTCTATACCGTACTGATGCTGGAGACCGGCTTTGCTCTGGCTGCCGTCTCACACAGTGCGCCTGAACTCCTGGAGACCGGCTTCGAGGAAGAACTGATCCTGCAGGGACCGGAGAAGATGATGATACCGCTCTTCAGCCAGCTGCTGGGGCTGAACGAAAAAGAGCGTGACCTGCTGATCGCCGAAGTCTGCGACTGTGCGCTGAAGCATCTTCCTTCCTTCAAGGATACGGATGCCTTCTATACCGAAGTCTACCGTCTGGGAGCACAGCTCTGTCTCTCCAACATCGGAGATCTGCCGGAAGCCTGAACCATGAAGAGAAATATCCTTACGCAGGAAGAACTGAAACAGCTGGCTTCTTATGAGGTCCCTTTCGAAGGGGATCCCTCTGCCGCCTATGCCTGTACAGAGCCCTATCCCTTACAACCGGAAGACCTCCTTGCCGCCCTGCTGAAGCTGAAGGAGCTGCCCCACGCTGTCTGGCTCCGGGAATGGTTCGCCCCGCTCACCGGTACCCTCGAAGGCCTCTACCGTTATCCCTGGCAGCAGGCAGAGCCGGAAGAGACCTTTGGACTGTCTTCCCTCAACGATCGTTTCCGCGATCTCTTTGAGCGCTTCTGTGAACGTGCCAATGATAAAGAGGAAGAGTTCACCGATCTGATCTTCGAACTGCAGGAACTGCTGAAGGAAAGAGAAAAGCCTCTGTCCCGGCGTTCCTTCACAAAGGAAGAAAAGACCCGCTTCCTGGCAGCTTACAGTCAGGGAAGGCTTCCTCGGGAAGAAACAGAGAAGCAGCTGCTGAAACGCTTCTGCGAAGAACTGCCGGATGAATATCTGACCCGGAAAGTCAGAGCCCGGCTCCTCATCAACGGCACCGTCTTTCCCAAAGACGAAGAAGAAGCGGAAAGCCTGCTCTCCGCTCTGCTGAAAGAAAAAGATGATCCCGATGACGCTCTGCTGTACGCCAAGCTGTGGCTCGATGGTCCTGCCCCGGCATACCGGCCGGACCGGGAAAAAGCGCTGCCTTATCTGCTGCAGGCAGCCGCCTGGGGCAAAAAGGAAGCCCGGCTGCTGCTCGGCGATCTTTACCGCAAAGATCTTAACGGGGTCAAAGAGAAGCGTCTGCCCTGGGCGATCTATCAGGAAGTCTATCAGAGCGAACTGCGCCGCTTCGCGCAGGGACAGGACGATACCTGGCTGGCCGAGAGCGCATATCGGCTGGCGCTGATGGAGACTGCGGAATTCCATTACGAGTCAGCTTTCTCCCATCTCCTGCTGGCGGAATACGCTTCCGAAAGGAAGCTTGCCTGCGGCCAGGAAGTCAGCAGCGAATGCCGTCCCGTGAACCTGCGGAAGAAAAGGACGGAACTGAGTGAGAAATGTTTCTCCTCTCTTCTTACCAGCATTTCCCTGCCCTTTGGCAGTGATCTCTACTGGGATCTGCGGCTCTATGACTGCTCCTTCGAAATGCACGCAAAACAGCTGAAAAACGGTACCTACCGGGTCACCCTGAAATGCCTGCCCAAAGGATCGGAGCAGAAAGCCGCAGATTTCCTGGTCTGCATCCCGGAAGCCCATTATTGCGCCCGGGTGCCGGAGATCGTGCTGAAGGGAGAGAAAGGTTCCCGGATCCTGACCGACAGACAGGAACGAACGGACGAAGAACTTGCGTTCATCTTTGAGGCTCAGGACTGGGACGGTTTCTACCTGAATGGAAAAGAAGTCTTCTCCCTGCAGGGAGACTGGCGTTACCGCATACCAAAAGAGAAGATCGGCTGATCTTCTCTTTTTTTCTGTTTCTTTCCGATGCTGTCTGCAGGCATCCGGCTGTCCTGCTGCAAAAGGCAGGACCTGGATCTTATTTCTTCAGACGTTCAATGACCTGTAACAGCCAGGCGGCATTCTGCAGCAGCACTTCCCGGCTGACGAGACCGTCCTTCAGTCCCTGCAGCAGTTCCTGATAGTCTTTCTTGCTGCCGGGCATGAAGAGGCTGTGCCCCGCTGCAGCGACCTTCGCCGCGTTGGGAGCGCCGTATTTCGTTCCCTGCGCGAGCAGCCCGGAACCGATGATCCAGTCGGTCATCAGTAAGCCTTGGAAGCCGAATTCATCGCGCAGGATATCCGTACAGAGATCTCTTCTTTCCGAGGTGTGGATGCCGTTGATGAGGTTATAGGAGCTCATGACCGCTGCCGGATCGGCTTCCCGGATGCAGATCTCGAAACCGCGCAGGTAGATCTCGCGCAGCGCCCGTTCCGAGACGTCAGAACTGTTGGCATAGCGGTTGGTCTCCTGGTTGTTGGCGGCATAGTGCTTGATGGTGACGCCGCAGCCGGGGTGAGCCTGTACGCCCATTGTGATCGCTGCGGCCATCTTTCCGCTCAGGAGCGGGTCTTCCGAGATGTACTCGAAGTTGCGTCCGCAGAGCACGTTGCGGTCGATGTTGAGGCTGGGGGCCAGCCACAGCTGGACCTTGTAGATCTCCATCTCGCCGCCGACGATATCGCCGCACATCACGGCCAGTTCGGGATCCCAGCTCTGGGCGATCGCCGCATTGATCGGCAGTGCGGTCGTGTACTGCGTGTGGATCTCTTTCCCCTTCCCGCCCGGCTTGCGGTTCAGGAACCAGTTCAAAGGTTTGGGCAGGAACTCGGCCATCGATTCCGGGATCGGCGCACCGATCGCATGGATGCCTTTCTTATCGACATAGTACTCTCTGGCCAGGCGCAGTCCGGCCGGACCGTCGGCCATGACCAGGGGCTCGATGCCCTTCTCTTTCAGCAGGGAAGTGGATTCGCCGGCTGCTCCGGCAACAGAGGTCGAGGCATTGCCGATCACGCTCAACATGCCCCCCTTCGGGTCAAAGGCACCGATATTGAGGTAGGCCAGTTCTTCATTGCTGAGGGCATTGAGTTTCTCGCTGACCGGGATCTCATTGCCGTAAGTGACTTCTTCGCAACGTACGCCGGAGAGGTCTAAGGACAGACGGAGGAGATCCTCCGGGATCTTTCTTTCCCGCTTAGCCGGGACATAGTCCGGCAGGGCCGGGCTGCCCAGCGCATTGCACACTTTTCGGACGGTGAAGTCTTCCGCCAGTTCCAGTACGGCAACAGGCTGTACATTTACACTTTCATTTCCCAGCAGCAGCAGATAGTCGCCCTTCTCCAGCAGATAGCGGGCATTCTCCGCATCATAGGAGGATAACTGCCTCAGATCGAAACAGAGCGTCACTTCTTCCTTCTCCGCGGGCTGCAATTCACGGGTCTTGGCAAAGGCCGCCAGCGACTTCTCTTCCTTGTCCAGCCGGCCCCAGGGCGCGCTCAGATAGAGCTGCAGGGTCTCCCGGCCCTTATAGGCACCGCTGTTTTCAACTTCGGCCGTGACCGTTACGAAGGGGCCTTCCGCACTTACGGAAGTGCAGTGATGACGGAATTCGCTGTAGCTGAGACCGTAGCCGAAGGGGAAGAGGGCTTTCTTTCCGGCCGCATCGAACCAGCGGTAACCGACATAGATCCCTTCCCGGTAATGCGTATCATCGATGTTTCCGAAATCTCCGATATGGGCATAGTCCTGATAAGCAGACCAGCTGACGGCCAGTTTGCCGGAAGGCGTCTGTTTCCCCAAAAGGATATCGGCCAGGGCATGACCGGTCTCTACGCCTAACTGGGAAAGGACCAGGATATTGCCGACAGAGAGCACCGGCGTCAGGTCGACCGGACCGCCGGTATTGATGACCAGGATGAACTTCTCAAAGGCTTCGTTCAGGGCCAGGATGTCCCGGACTTCGGAAGCCGTCAATTCGAAATCGCCGCTTTCCGCCAGACGGTCGTTGCCTTCCCCGGAGATGCGGGAGAGCACGTAGAGGGCTGCCTCCGCCTGCAGATCCAGTTCCAGTTCGTACTCCGGTTCTTTCATGACTGCGCCCATACTGGCGCTGATCACGTTCGTCCTCTCTCTTTTGGCTTTTTCCTTGATCCCGGCCACAAACTGTTCTTTAGCCGCTTTGCGCACTTTCGCATACTCCTCATGCCAGTCGTTGCCGACTAAGCGGAATCCGGCGCTGAGCAGTCCTTCTTCGATATTGACGAAGTAACGGGAGTTGACTTCTCCGGAACCGGTACCGCCCTTGACGGTCTGCCGGATGCCGTTGCCGTAGGCAGCCAGAGTGCAGGGAGCAGAGAGCGGGAAAGCGCCGTTCTTCTTCAGCAGGACGGTGCATTCCGCCAGATGCGGACGCAGACGGGCGATGTTTTCACGTTCATACAAAAGGATATTTTCCATAAGATCCTCCGTTTTCTCTCCTTCTAGTATGCCATAAAAGAAAAGAGCCGTAAGGCTCATTCTTCAATGTTTCCGGTGATCAGACCGCTCTCCGGAAGGGTCTCGATCCAGGCACAGAAAGTGCGCCATTCCGGCAGACGGTGATTTTTGCGCTGACGGTAGATCGTCTTCAGCTGACGGTAGTTGGTGGTCATCTTGGCGGTCAGCCGCAGTCCGGAAGGTGTGGAATAGAGGATGCGCAGATACTTCTCGGGCAGAGAAGGATCCTTGGCATCTCTGGCAGCCGTCTCGTTATAATCGGCGACCATCTCCTTGAGGATCGCGATCATCCGCTTATCGGTGTATTCGATGAAGGCCTTGTCCAGGTCGAACTTCGTGATACGGTGCATCGTCGACTGCGAAGAGACGAAATCCAGGAAGTGATAACGTTCCGCTTCCACCCAGGCTTTGTTGGTGAAGGTCAGGTCGAACTGTACGACCACCCCGTTTAAGAAGTTGTCGTGTCCTTCACCCAGACCGCAGGCAGCCAGTTTTCTGACCGTCGGAGTGATCTCTCCGCTGACTTTCTCCAGATCTACCGCAAAGGAATACTTGCTGCCTCTGGCAGCATCTTCCAGTCCGTAGACATGTACGTTGCTGATGACTTCATTGATCTCCATGACTGTCCTCCTTGAATGCGTTCTTGCGCAGATACATGGCCAGTACCTGCAGATCGGCGGGATTGATCCCGCTGATCCGTCCGGCCTGACCCAGTGTTGCCGGCTTGACCTTGTTCAGTTTCTGCCGGGCTTCCAGACGCAGGTTGTCCACCTGCAGATAGTCGATATCCTGCGGCAGCTTCCAGTTCTCCATACGGTTCATCCGGTCTGCTGCCTTGCGTGCTTTCTCGATATATCCATGATACTTCAGATCGATCTCCAGCCGCTGAGCATTCTTCTCATCGGCTTCGATCCCGGCCGTCTGCAGCAGTTTTTTTGCCTCGAGACCCGGACGCTTGATCAGTTCCGAAATATCATAGGAGTGCTGGTGAGCTTCGTAGCCATGCTCCTGCAGGTAGGCATTCACTTCTTCGCTCTCCGGCAGGCGCTGCTGTTGGATCCTCTCCTGCAGTTCTTCGTAATCCTTCTGCTTCTGCAGATAGCGGGCATAGCGTTCTTCACTGATCAGTCCGACTCTGTGACCATAGCCGATCAGTCGCTCTTCCGCATTGTCGTGGCGCAGCAATAAGCGGTATTCGGCCCGGGAAGTCAGCAGACGATAAGGTTCCTGTGTGCCCTTGGTGACCAGATCATCGATCATGACCCCGATATAGGATTCGTCTCTCCTCAGGATCAGCGGCTCTTCGCCGTCCAGTTTCAGGCGGCAGTTGATCCCGGCCAAGAGACCCAGTCCGGCTGCTTCTTCGTAGCCGCTGGTGCCCAGGATCTGTCCGGCGATAAAGAGGTTAGCGATGCTTTTGAGTTCGAGATTCGGCTTTACCTGCAGAGGATCGATCGCATCATATTCGATGGCGTAGGCATAGCGTTTGATGACCGCGTTCTCCAGTCCCGGCAGGGAATGGACCATCTCTTCCTGTACTTCTTCCGGCATCGAGGTCGAGAAACCCTGTACATAAGTCGTATCGAGCGAAAGGCTCTGCGGCTCCAGGAAGAGCTGATGACGGGGCTTATCGGCAAAGCGCACGACCTTGTCTTCAATGGAAGGACAGTAGCGCGGTCCCACTCCGGTCACGACCCCGCTGTACATGCTGGAGCGGTGCAGATTGGCCCGGATGATCTCGTGGGTCTTTTCGGTGGTATAGGTCAGATAACAGAGCAGCTGTTCCTCATAGGGACGGATGTGGGTGGTCTCTTCGCTGAAAGCGAGGAAACCGGGAGTTCCCGGCTCCGGCTTGGTCTTGGAGAAGTCGATGCTGGAAGTGAGGATACGCTGCGGTGTACCGGTCTTTAAACGCAGCAGCTTCAGTCCCAGTTTCCGCAAAGACTCGCTCAGGTCCCGGGAAGTCGGATCGCCGTCCGGTCCCGAAGAAGTGACGTGATCGGAGATCATGACTGCAGAATCCATGTAGGTCCCGGTGGTCAGGATCAGGGCTTTGCAGTGAAGGACGCCCTCCCGGCGCAGCCGGACACCGGCTGCCCTGCCGTCTTCGACCAGGACTTCATCGACGATATCTTCAATGACCTGCAGATGTTCAGTGTGGGTGCAGATCTCCCGCATCCGCTGACTGTAGGCCAGTTTGTCGCTCTGTACACGCAAAGACCAGACGCCCGGTCCTTTCGCTGTATTCAGCATCTTGAACTGCAGCGCGGTCTCATCGGCTACCTTCGGCATCACCCCGCCTAAGGCATCGATCTCCCGCACCACGATCCCCTTGGCCGGTCCGCCGATCGAGGGATTGCAGGGCATCTTGGCGATATGCTCCATGTTGAGGGTGATCAGCACCGTCTCCTTGCCGCTGTGAGCTAAAGAGAGGGCTGCCTCGCACCCGGCATGTCCGGCTCCGACGACGATCGCATCGATCATCGGAAATTCTCCTGCAGCTGTTTATGCAGTGCTGTGACCATCGCTGCCTTTAAAGACAGTTCCTTGTATTCTTCATAGCAGAGGTCTTCATAGACATCCAGCAGAGCCTGATAGAGCGTAAAGACCTTCAGTTCATCGGCCAGGATATACAGCCCCTTGGCTGCATCTTTGGCCATCGCATAGTCTTCTGTTTCCAGAAAAGCCGGAAGGTCTTCAAAAAACTCATCCTCAAGATAGAACTTCAGGGTCCTCTCGTATTCCTGCAGGTCTCCGAAGGTCTCTTCGACCAATGCTTTGTCTATACCGCACTTTGTGTATTTATCTTCCATATTCCGGCCTCGCTCTCCCTATTATAGTCATGGGAAGGGAATCGGAAAAGAAGAACAGCACCTCAGCGCTGTTCGATCTTCTCGATCCCTTCCTTACGGAACAGGGCATATTTCCCGTTGGACAGTTCTACTTCGATACGGTCTCCTTCGATATAGGAGACTTTTCCTTTTCTTCCCGAATAGGTGAAGACCCGGTCTCCCTTCCTGGCCTTCTCGAACATCTTCTTCCGTTTCATGTTGCTGATCATCTTGGTAGTGATCTGGGAAGCCAGGAAGACCAGTGCCGCAAAGAACAGGAATATCAGCAGAAAATCAAGATTCATTTCTTCTTCCTCGTTTCTTCATATCTCTTTCTGGCACTCAGATCATAGTGCAGATTTTCCCGGGTAAAGGAATAGGTATCCTTACGGGAACCGGATTCGATCGTGATCAGGTCTGCACCCAGATTGACGACCGTTCCGATCATCCCTTCCGCGGATACGACTTCATCGCCGATGCGGACATCCTGATTGATGAGTGCGTCCCTTTTCGCTGTCTGGCGGGGACGGAACCAGAACCAGTAGATCGCTCCGGCATAGATCGCTATGAAAGGGATCTCGCGGATCAGGAATTCAGTAAAATTCATCGTTAAGCCTCCGGTAGTGTATGTCTGGCAATAAAGGCTGCCTTTTCCTCCTTGTAGTCGAGGGGGTTGTCGCCGTGCAGTTCATGGGAGAAGGTATGCATACCGAGATTCTCGGCAACGTTCTCTTCCACGCTCATGGCGATGTTGGAACAATGTGCGGCGACCCGGTCATAGATCGTCAGGAAGTCATTGAGATAGGTGATGATCTCTGCGTTGCGTTCATGCGACTGCAGACGGGTGATGAAGCGGTCCTTGATCTCCTTGATCATCTTCCGGACGAAGGAGACGTGCGGTTCGACCTTCTTGGCGGCTGCCGTATCACCGCTGCGGTAGGCATCCGTCGTCTCATGCAGGATCTCAAAGAGAGCGCCGGACAGTACGGTCAGTTCCTGTTTCTCCTTGTCGATAAAGTCGAAGCCTTCGGTATGGAACCTTTCGGCGATATAGGTCAGATCGACCGCATGGTCGGAGATACGTTCAAAGTCCGAGATGGTATGCAGGATCTCGTTGACGATCTTGTTGTCATCATCGGTCAGATCCTTGGAGAGCTTGCTTAAGAAGGTATTCAGTCCGTCTTCCATCATATCGACTTCGTTCTCGATCCGGCGGATCTCCTCGATCTCTTCCCGGTTGAAGTCGCGGAAGGCCTTGGTGGCGATCTCGAAGGAAGCAGCTGATAACTGGGCTAAGGTCGTAGACTTCTTCCAGGACTGATGAACGGCAAGGCCCGGGGAGAGCAGCAGACGTTCATCGAGGAAGGCGACCTTGTCTTTCTCACTGGCATCGCTCTTGATAAGCTTGTTCGCCAGAGCGACCAGCTGCCTGCTGAAGGGCAGCAGGACGATCGTATTGACGACGTTGAAGATCGTATGGATCATAGCGACTGCAAAGGGCGTACAGGCTTTATAGGCAGCCGGAACCTGCAGGATGTAGACCAGTACGATATAGGCGATCAGACCGATCACCGTACCGATGATCTTGATCAGGACATGGATCAGGGGGACTTTCTTCGCTTCCTTGCCGACACCGAAGGCCGACAGGACGGCAGTGATGCAGGTGCCGATATTGGCGCCCATAACGATCGGTGCAGCCATCGCATAGGTGATGGCGCCGGTCATCGACAGGGCCTGCAGGACACCGACAGCGGCTGCCGAAGACTGGATCAGTCCGGTAAACAGGGTGCCGATCAGTACTCCCAGGAAGGGATTGGAGAAAGCAGTCAGGAAGTAGGAGAACTCCGGCATATCCGCTAAGGGTGATACCGCATCGGACATGATCTGCATGCCGTACATCAGGACGGCGAAGCCGGCCATGATGGTGCCGACGTCCTTCTTGCGGGCGGTCTTGCCGGTCATGATCAGGATGACGCCGATCAGGGCAACGATCGGAGAGAAGTTCTCTGGTTTCAGCAGAGAGATAAAAAAGTTCTCCGTGCGCAGTCCGGACAGCGACAGGATCCAGGAAGTCAGGGTGGTACCGATATTGGAACCCATGATGACTCCGATGGTCTGCTGTACGCTCATGATTCCGGAGTTGACCAGACCCACCAGCATGACCGTTAACGCCGAAGAAGACTGGATCGCGATCGTGATGACCGCGCCTAAAGCCAGGCTTTTAAAGGGATTGGAAGTAAGCGCTCTGAGGATGTCGGAGAGCTTGCTGCCGGCGACTTTTTCAAGGCTCCCCGACATGACATGCATGCCGAAGAGGAAGAATGCGAGACCGCCGCAGATCGTAAAGAGTGAGTAGATATCCATTTGCTGCCTCCATCAGAAAAGATGCTGCAAGTCTCGCCGTCAGTAAGGCTACCTATGCTGATCCGGGCTGTATGCCGTGCTGTCGGATCAGCCGCGGAAGATCCGCCGGCTACTCCCTTTCGTTCCATTTTAACAAGTCCCTAAAAACCCCGTCAATAAAAAGAGCCGTTTCCAAACAGCTCTTTTTCCATGACTATTCTTCCTTCTTTCTCCGCCTCAGGAATGCGATCAGAAGGGCCAGGATACCGATGCCTAAGACACCTCCGCCGGCCGGCAGGATCCAGGACGGGAGCGTTCCGCTCTGATGTCCGCCGGGCTCAGTTGTTGCGTTAGGATCTGCAGTCTCCGGACCGGCCTGCGGGGTGTTCGGATCATCGATATCGATGATCTCTGCAGGTTCTTCCGTCGGAGTCGGTGTCGTTCCGCCGGGGGTATTGCCCGGTTCGGCGGGAGCCGTACCCGGCGTATTGCCGGAAGGGGCAGTTCCTCCGCCGGTGCCTGTTCCGGTGCCGGTGCCGGTACCCGTTCCGGGTCTCGTGTAAGTGATGATCGTATCATCATAGATGACCGAAGTACCGCTGCCTTCTACCTTGTGGTATTTGAAGGTAAAGACATTCTCTTTGACGGACTCTTCTTTGACCAGGGTCTTGGTCAGGTTATAAGCCTGCGGCTGGTATCCTTCGATATAACGGAAGGATACGACCGGTTTGTCGCCGGGGTTGCCGACGAAGGTCTGTTTGGCCAGCAGGGTCTTGCCGCTCTCGTCTTCATAACGGACTTCGTAGTCGACAAGCTCTCCGCGGATGCCGTAAGTCGCGACATAGACTTTATCGCTGTCGATCTTCTGGGCGCCGGTCAGCGTTCCTTCGATGCCGCTGAGATGGAAGCCCTTGAAGTAGTAGCCCTCTTCGGCAGTGACGGTAACGTGATCTGCCGGAGACCAGGCCGCATCCGCTGTTACCGTGAATTCCGCCTTGTCCCCGCCGTTGACCTGGCCGTGCAGGCCGGCCAGAACGGTGACCGTATAGGTACTGTACGCTTTCACGTGCAGCAGAGAGACCGAGAGGAGACAGAGAAGGGTCAGGACAGTAAAGATCTTTTTCCGGTTCATCCCTGTACCTCCTCTTTTTTCTTCCTTGTGAAGAACAGGTAGGCTCCTAATACGACAGCTGCTGCCGCAGTGAGATCAGGCAGGAAGAAGGACGTTCCTCCTCCTCTGTGACCGGCAGAAGTATTCGGCACCATGATGATGCGCTGACGGTGTTCCGGTTCTGCTGTCGGGATCTCGACGGCAAACTTCAGACGAAGTTTCGCCAGCGTATCCTGGTAGTTATTGGCCTGCGTTTCGCCGTTTAAAACGATATGCAGGGTCACGACAGCCGTCTTGCCGGGTCCGATGGATTCCAGGAAGAAGTATTCATCCAGCGCATCGGTCGCTTCGTGCAGACCGACTTTCTTTTCGTTGACTTCCTTTTCACCGCCGACAGCTTTGGAATTGTACAGGTCTTCCTCTTTGCCGGATGTGTCTTTGTAGGTCAGTTCGTAAGTATAGGCGCCGCCTTTGGCTGTACCGCTCTCATCTTCGAGGCTCTTGAGGATCGTGTTCTCCATGTACCAGTCTACAGCGGTATCATGATCGTTCTTCAGGGTAAAGACCAGCGTTGCCTCATCCCCCGGCTGCATGCCTCTTAAGGCAGCAGCTACCGAAGCCTCATCATAATTGGATGTCAGTTCTTTTCCGTTGAAAGTGACCTGCCAGTCCGTAGGTGAAGCGGGATAGCTGTCCGCCTTCACTCCCGGGATCAGGAAGAGGAGGAAAGAAATACTTATCAGGATCATTATCTTTTTCATTCTGTTTCCTCCTTTACTTCTTCAGAGATAAGATGCCGTCTTTGACGGTGACGGAGACGCCCCAGGCAGATCTGACTGCGTCTTCGGCATTGTGTGTCTGAACGCCGTCAGCTTCGACCTCCAGGGCGAAATGACGGCCGTTATAGCTGTAGACACTGGTGACGACAGTATAGCCGTCTTCCGTCTTCGTTTCGCTCTCCCTGACATACTTCTTGATGTCACCGTTGATGAGGAGCGAGGAAGAGAGATCCGGAGTCGTCTCTCCGGGAGCCAGCGGCTTCTGGTAGTAGAGCACTGTCCTTTCTTCGGTAGAAGCGGATTCGTCTACGATCCAGCCGTTGTCCTTCAGCAGGACGAGATCGATATAGGAAGGATCAAGGTTCCTGTCCTTCTTCCCGTTACCGTCCAGCCAGTACTTATAGACCGTTACCCGCACGTATTCATCGATGCTGCCGGAGTTGGTGACGGAAAGCTTCTCTTCGTAAGTCTCACCGTAATGGAATGAGGTGATGCCGGACAGCAGTTCCACATCCCCATTCACGTTCCATTTCTCGTTCTTATAGTTGCGGAAGGCCAGGGGCTTCTCGTTCTCGTTCAGAGTGATACCGATATGGTACATCTCGAGCTGCGCATCATGATCACGGGAAGTGATCGTCAGAGCCGAACGGGCTGACGGGATCGCCGCCCCGGTCAGGGTGAAGACGATCAGAAGGGCTTCCAGGAGATATAAGTATTTTCTCTTCATACTAGTGGCCTCCTTCCAGGATCATGTCATAATCCCAGTCGCAGTAAAGTTCTCCTTTTTCGTTGCAGAGAGCCGGTACGGATTCGTAGATGACCGTCACTCCGAAAGGAGGATGATCTTCCGGCACTCCCTTTAAGAGCACCGGAAGAGAGGCGCTTTCCCCGGCGTGCAGGGGAGTCTGATAGACGTAATAATCGCCCTCTGCTTTCCATCCCTCGCCGGTATCTACAGTGAGATACTCCTTCAGATCGTCAGCCAGGAAGACCCGGACCCGGATATAGACCGGATCGCTGTTGTCAGCAGCCGTGATCGTGACGAGCTTGCCGTCTTCGATGACTTCTTCTTTGAAACGGGTCTCTTCCACCATGACGACTTCCTTGCTTCCTTTTACTTCTACGTAGGTCGTGAAGTAAGAAAGGGCAGTCGGCACGGAAAGAAGGACCAGACAGGACAAAGCGATCACAATGAGCGCTTTCTCTTTTTGTTGCAGGAACTTCATTTACTTCTCCTCCTCTGCAGTACGCTGCGTCCACTCCCACTTTCCGTCTGTATTCGTGAAGCGGTTATCGGCACCGTAGCTCTTTTTCGGTTTATCGTTGTAGCTGTTGCTGAAGGAAACGGTATCGTCTCCTTTGGTTGTAAGGGTGATCTTCTTCTCGGCTTCCCCTTCGATCCTGTAGGAAGCGCCGGAATAGATCTCGGTAACGGTGTATTCTCCCAGAGGCAGATCCTGCAGGATGACAGTCTCTGTTCCTGTTTTGGAGAAAGTGAGCGATACGACGTCGTTATAGACTTCCCTGCCGTCATTCTCTCCCTTTACCGAGAAGACGAAGGTGACCGGGGAAGAAGACTCGTAACGGGTAAGGGTCTTGGCTAGGGTGAGCGAGGAACGGATCAGCGTATTGGTGATCGTAAAGCCCTTCTCGGCATCACCTTCCGTCTCAGACGAATAGTTTTCGACTTCCAGTTCTTTGATCGTATACTCGTGATCCTTTTCCAGATCTTCGAAAACGCCCTTCCATTCGTTCCGCTGATTCAGTGTCAGGACCTGATCGGTCTCTTCACCGTCGGCCAGCAGGACAACAGAGATCGAGAGCGGACGCAGCTTTGCGGCATCATCCGCATCTTCCCAGACCTTGGTGACCGGGATATCGATCGTTTCTTTTTCGGTCAGCGTATTGGTGATCGTAAAGCCCTTCTCGGCATCACCTTCCGTCTCAGACGTATAGTTTTCGACTTCCAGTTCTTTGATCGTATACTCGTGATCCTTTTCCAGATCTTCGAAGACGCCCTTCCATTCGTTGCGTTCACTGAGGATCAGTGTCTTTTCCGTCTCTTCACCGTCTGCCAGCAGGACGACAGAGATCGAAGCCGGGCGAAGTTTCGCTTCATCCTCGGCATCTTCCCAGACCTTGGTGACCGGGATATCGATCGTGTTCTTCCTGACACGGATGTAGAGATGGAAGGTATTGGTGATATCACCAAGCGTTTCGCCCTTGTAGGCATAAACGGTATTGCCGGTACCGTACTTCGTACCTGTCAGCGTAAAGTCGGAGGAAGGCTGCTGAGCCGTCAGTTCCTTCAGATCCTGATCGCGGATCGTCCAGGCATCGCTCTCCAGTTCGTATCCCTTCGGCGGATCCGGCAGTTTCGGTACCTGGAAGGTGTGATCATAAGAATTGAATTTATAGAGGAACTTTGAGTAGTCTCCCCGTTTGATGTTTTCATCGATGAAACGGGAACCGTCAGACGGAGTCTTCCGGACCAGATCGTGGTAGAGATTCTCATCGTCATCTTCCACGACATAAGCGGCTTCTGCCTCGTTGGCGGCGATCGCGTCATCCGTTCCGGGGGTCGTGTAGGATCCTTCGTCCTGATAGATCTCATCCGCCAGTTCGACATAGCCCTTGCCGTCATCGCTGTCCATGTAGTACTTGACCTGATACTTGGTCGTGACATAGACCTTGACCGTACTGCCGCCCCTGACGTTGTCGAGCTGTCCGCCAACGACCGGATCGAGCCAGTTCAGCCGGTAGCGCAGTCCGTCTTCCGAACCGCCCTGTTCGGCATAGACAGCATCGATCACATACTGCTCGGACGGTTCTGCCTGCGAGAAGTCATTGCTGGACATGTATTCGTACAGGGTCTCGGCCGTGATACCGTCGGCGATGAACTTGATGTTCAGGTCAGCCGCGTCATCGTTGTGGTAAGCGAAGTAGAGCGTAGCACTCTTTGCCGGTTTCGGTGCTGACAGTTTCTTTCTGCCTGTCGTGCTTCCGCCGTCTCCGCCGGGCACCCACAGTTCGCCGTCCTTGTAGACTTCGATGTTGATGCTGCCGAGCCAGCGTTCCTTTTCATCAGTAGCGCCGCTGTTGCCGTTCTGCAGATCCTTGAAGTCCGAAGCGCCGATGATCATCCGGTTCGGATCATCCGCCGTAACGGCAGCAGAATAACCGCGCACCGCATAGACCGGATAGACACTCAGGACATCGTCGACGACCTTGTCTTCCACTTCGCCGTAGTCGATCAGGTTGCCGATCTCCGGATTGCAGTCACCGAGCAGGCCGTACTTCTTCTGTACATCCCGTTTGATCGATGCCAGTTTCGCCAGGTCATCGTAATCATAGAGGTTGGCAGAATCAGCCAAAGAGAGATAACCGGAATTGTCATAGTCTGTCGTCCAGCCGACGAATACGTATTTCACCCCGTCCTTTTCCAGATCCTTCTTCTGCGTAAGGGTGAAGGTATCTTTCGGTTTGACTTCGCTGTGATCGTCCTCACCCTCGGCGGTATGGTATTTTACGGTGAATGTTTCGTCGGATGCAGGCCGGCGGTAGATCTCCACAGCGATCCTGTTATCCGTGCTGACTGTACCGAAGCTCAGGTATTCATCCGTATACTCGTACCTTCCGGTCTCGATATTCAGCAGGTTGCGCTTATAGTTGACGGTACCCAGCCAGGCGTCTGATTTGCCGCCGCGGATGAAGAACTCTCCTTCGTTCTCGCCCGGGAAGAAGTTCGTTTCGGCTTTCTTGTTGTAGTAGGCGTCAAGAGAACCGCTCTTGATATAGACGTAGTTCCCGCCGCCGAGAGACATAACGGATTCGTACTTCCGCTGTTTGCCGGTCTCGCTCTTGGCATTGCCGATCGCATTGGCAGAAATACCCTGCGCCCAGATGATTGAATCATCTTCAGGATCGATATACGCATACGGTTTCTTGACATACTCTTCCGTACCGAGACGGTAACTGTATTTCGTGTCGGAGTCGATCGCATCGCCGCGGGTATCGATCGTGCTGTATTCTTCCAGTACTTCCGCTGCCGGAGTGATGCCGCTGTAGTAGTAACCGGAATTATTGAGATACTTCGTACCGTAGTCCGTAAACGGACGACCGATGATACGCTTCGTTCCGTTGTCGTTATAGACGATCAGGATCTCGTCACCGGCATTGATATCGGTGATGCTGGTCACCTTGTAGTAACGGTAGAGATCCGTTCCATAGACGCTGGAATAGTATCTCTTCAGTTCATCGGTATAGACCTTGAAACGGACGGCTTCCTCTTCGGAATCCACGACGACCATCTGCAGGTCTCCGTTCTCATCTTCCGCCACACCGAGCCAGTGGGTCTGACCGTCACGGATGACGGACAGTTTATAGGATTCCGGTGTATCCCAGTCAGCCTGAGAATGGATCGGATCACTGGGGTGCAGGATATAGACCAGGCCTTCGGCATGGATCTTGTCATCGTTCTTCGTCCAGGCACTGCTGCCGGTCTCCCCGCTCAGCGTCATGTAGTTCCTGTCTTCGGTGTTGTTCTGGCGGCTCTTGCGGAAGGCAAAGCCGGTCGCGAATACGTAGATGCCTTCGTCCTTGATCTCCGTCAGATCGAGGCTGAAATGCGCGCTGGTACCGCTGTTGTTGTCGGGGATCAGTTCATGATCGGCGATCGTCGTCAGCGTACGGTAGCCGCTGCTTCCGGCTTTGGTCACGACTTCATAGAGTTTCCCCGCTTCCATCGCATATTCTTTGCCGTCGACCTCATAGACGAGGATCATATCCGAAGCAGCCGAACCGTTATCCGTCTGGATGAAGGTCCGGACGAAGTCACCGGCTGTCCGGACCAGCGTATACTTGTTCGTCTGCTCCGGGGGGATGTCCTCCTGAACATCATCGGAAAGGATATAGAATTTATCAAAACCGCTGCCCGGGAACTGCGGATCGATCGTCCGCAGCTTATTCAGATACTGACTGTTGTTCAGATACTTTTCCGCAACATCGACCTGATATTTGTTCGGGTAGTAATAGGCATCCGAAATGCCTGCATAAACACTGTATGCTTCGTAACCGAACGGAATGCCCGTTGTAGAAGATACCTGTCTGTTATGCTGTTCCAGCGTATTGTTCCGGGTATTCAGCAGACCGTAGAGCTCATCTCCCCTGGTGAACCAGGGACCGAACTTGTTGCTGACGGTACGGAAACCGCTCCAGCCGAAGAGTTCCTCTACATACCAGAGGTTCGCGTAATTGCCTTTGGAGACTGTGAATCTCTTTTCGCCGGCAGAACGGATGATCACCGTGCCGGCAGAACCTGACAGCAGCGGCGCAGGATCATCGCTGCTCTGACCCATCTTCAGTGAGATCATCTTTCCGTTCTCGTCCTTGTAGGCCGTCCGCAGCTGCAGTGATACGGAATCGCTGCCCTGTACGACCTTCGAAGCGCTGAAGATCATCTTCTGATAATCTGCGGAAGTCCCGGGCTTATATCCGTCTTCCAGATCTTCCAGGGAAGTCACATCGCTCAGTTCTATCGCATTGCCGCCCTTCTCGTCATAGTAAAGCGCATACCATTTTTTGTTGTAGCGGTTCTGGGCTACGATGATATAGTTTGCTTTTTCCTTGAAGGCGGTGATATCCGAGATCGGCTTATAGACGATATCTTCTTCTGTCTGAGCGATCGCACCCGGATCTGTGCCCTGCCAGGGCAGGATCAGGCTGCTGTTGAAGAAGGTCAGGATCTCGCCGTCAGCATCATTGCTGCGGCGGATCGCATTGCCCCAGTAGGCATCATCCTTCTGATAGGTCCAGCCCATGACCGAACCGTCTTCCGCAACATTGGAAGCGATAAAGGTGATCGGGTATTCCATTCCGGACTCCTGACTTGTATACCAGTTCGTATCGTAGTACAGCCAGGACCTGTTGACGTGTTCAGTACTGAAAGTACCGTTGAATTCATGGAAGGTACCATAGGACATCGTATACATGGCATCGTCATGCAAGGTGATCATCCCGCCATCCGGAGATGTCAGCTCCAGATCGGCTGTTCCGGCTTCGGTGATCGAAGCCGTACCGACAGCGAGATCCCTCGTTGGCTGCCAGCTGCCGTCCCGGTATCTCCACTCTGTCACGGACGCAGCGAAGACATCTCCTTCCGTGAAGGCTTTTCCGGGATCGACACCGTCTTTTACGGTCGTTTCGACTTTTGTCTTCAGAGACTCATGCTTCTTGAGCTGAGTATCGCCGATATAGCGGATGTGGATCACATAAGGTTCTTCAGCATAAGAACCGTCGTCCTTGATCTCATAGATCTTTCCGTCTTCAGCCAGATGGACTCTGACCTTATCGGCGCTTTCCCATTTTTCCTTTACCGCAGTGCTGTCTCCGGTCGCATAAGTCAGTTCATAATCGCCGACATGGAGACCGAGGATATGTGCATCGTCATAACTGGTATAGTAGGTACCGCCCAGTTCCACATAGTAATAATTGCCGCCGGACAGCGTCCCCTGATCGATATTGCCCACGATCGGCGGACCATCGTAATCGTCCGGCTGATCCAGGACAAACTTCCTCTTCAGATATTCGATATAACGAGTATGTCTGGAGCGGCTGCTGATCAGACTGTTCCCAGCCGGGACCAGCGGGATCTGCTTTCCCTCTGAATCGAAGGCATTGCTGCGCAGATAGACGTTTCGGGTCACAGAGTAGCCGCTGTCATCCGGTCCTCTGAGCGTGAAACGCATATATTCCGGGGTCAGTTCCGTCTCTTCATACTTGTTCAGTTCCGGATCATAGCCTTCCGGATACTCTGCCAGTACATCGATCTGCGGCTGCACTCTGTGCTTCCAGTAGATCTCCAGAACGACCGGTTCTTCCGTATCGGCATAGACCAGCGTCTGTTTTCCGTCAACGGTCTTGATCCTGACTTTGACGAACTGTTCATTCGTCCAGCCCTCATCATAATCACCGTTATAAGCATAGGAGTTGTAACTGCTGCGGTGTCCCAGACCGTAATTCAGATAGTAGATATCACTGTTGCTGCCGTTTATCCGGACAGTGATCGTTCCGCGCATATCTTCATCCAGCTCGGAAAGATCCCGGTAGCAGTAAGCATAGTAGTAAGTATCGGTATTGTAGTTGTCATTTCCGGAGACGAAACTGTAGTCGCTGAACTCTCCGCTGTAGGCATTTCTCTGCCGCAGAGACAGATAAGCCGTTTCAATACCGTTGTAATACCGTTCGTAGGAGAAGTAATAGGGTTCATCCGGAATGTTGACATGGACCGGAACGGTCAGTCTTGCATAGGTATTCGGTGTCTCCGTGATCCGCAGGACCGTCTTTTCCGGCTGCCCGCCGTACCCTCTCGTCTCCAGATGACCGTCTGCTCCGACAGAAACATCATTCTTGATCGTGTAAGTAAAGCGGGTATCCTGACTCGTGATATCGTAGGGTCCGCGGCCGTCTTCATTCATATAGGCGACGACGGAAGGATACTTCTCTCCGACATATCCCAGATGCGGGAACGTGACCGTGAACTGATCTTCACTCGTGATCCTGCGGTCATCTTCGCCGCTCCTGCCGGCATCCAGACCGTTGTATCCGGCCAGCCAGGTATGTACGTTCAGCGGCTTCTCTTCAGTCGGATTCACTTTATAGGTATCCGGTTTCACGTCAACGGAGACCGGCTTATAGATGATCTTCAGTTCCGAAATGCCGGAATGAAGCTTTCCGTCAGCCCAAAGAGTTCCGTACAGAGCTCCTCCGGAACGTTCGTTCTCCCAGGCATCGGACCAGCGGGGAGCTTTATTGGTAAGAGCATCGTCCGTGAAGAAGCGGACTTCCACCCGGGTATTGTTGGCGTTGCTGCTGAAAGATTCGCCCTCCTGTGCATGGAAGACCAGCACCTGATTGGCGTCTTCCAGAGAAGTGAGCTTCTTCGTGATGGTGACCGGGGTGAATCCATCGTCACAGGTCAGAGTTGCCGTCATATAGACCGGGAAGAACAGAGAACTCTCCAGATCACCGATATCCGTGATCATCGGGACAGTGATCACATCCGTGCTTAACTGTGTCAGATTGATGAGAGCCGGACTGTAACTGTCGTAATCGACCAGTTCTTCTCCGTTCCAGGCGACTCTTTCACTCTGTCCGCTGATGCCCCATAAGGGATGCAATGTCGTACATTCCTCATCGGAATAGACGGACCAGGTCATATCCTTGTAGTAGAGATCATTGACGATCATCTTACCGAAATCGATCGTTTTGTCTTCGTTGCCCGTGATCTCAAGAACTCTCGTCTCTCCGTTCAGTTCGACCTTTACCCAGGCCGGATACATGGATCCTGTATCGTTGGTAAAGGAATGTACAGGCACTTCGACATGCTGCTTGCCATACCACAGCGTAAACGGGTACTTGACCGTTTCACCCTGTTCATTGGAATCGTAAAAACACCAGACATACTCGCCTTTGCCGTAGTTCCTGTTGTAGATGTAATTCAGACTGAAAGCACCGTGATCTGCCCAACCTCTTGCAGGAGTCGTGCATCCTTCGTCCTCAAAGGTCTCGAAATAGAAGTTGAACGGGTATTCCTGCGTTCCGGCATAGTCTTCACTGCCCAGATACTCGTTATAGTCATCCATCCGTATCATCAGAGTGCTCTCGAGATCTTCCTGCTCGATCTTTACCACTTTGGTCGAGGTCCAGGAGCTGTGCCAGGAATCGGTGACCGTGATACGTACATAAACAGGGAAGTCCGAGGCATCTGCCGCACCCCATTCATCCGTCAGTCTCAGCAGCAGGGAAGGCCTGATGCCGTTTACCGTCTTTTTGGTAAAGGTATACTCCGCCGGGATCAGTTCGTCACTGCTGTCTGCTTTCTTTACATAAGCCGTTCCGTCTTCGCCGAAATCAGAAGCGACGATCTGATTCTGCAGACCGTTCGGCACGCTGTTCGTCCAGACTTGCGGGGAGCCGGTCGTGACTGTCCAGTCATTTGTCGAGATCGGGACATAGAAGAAATTGACCGGAGAGGTATAATTCGGGTTGTTTTCCTTCTGGATCTCGATCATCTTCCGGCTGAGCGGATACGGGGAAGTCAGGACATAAGTCCCGTCTCTGCTGATCGTTGTCTTCATCTCCGGATCTGTATTGTATCCGATCACGATCGGGTAAACATCCGGATCATCCTCGGCTTTCTCTCTATCATAGTCTTCTGTATCAAAGTGTACCGTGACCTTCGGATAGAACATCGAATCATCGTGAGCGACCAGCAGTGTGAACTCATGGTCCTCCAGCGACAGGGTCATATTCTTCGTTCCGCAAAGATAGGCATCCGTTCCGTCATAGTAAAGAGCTCCGATATAGTTCCATTCGGCAGAGGATCCCGAATACATATAAGGCATATTAAAGAACAGCATGACATACGGATTCTCCGGTGAAGGATCACCGGCATCTCCGATCGTCTCCATATCCAGCCGGTATTCGCTTCTCTGAGCAGAGATATGCGTCGTCCGGCGATAGTCTCCCAGCATATAGTCCAAAGGAGACACCGGTGTTCCGCTGCCCGGATAGGGCGGCGGTACCGGCTTCGTAAAGCTTCCGGTCGTTACATCAAAACCTACTTCATTGGCAGGGAACTTATAATAGACCAGATCGAAGCCATCGCCGATCTCCGCAGCCGTCAGATCCTTCTCCAGCATCAGATCCTTTAAAAGGATCGTGATCGTATACTCGGCATTTGCGGCAGGAGCGCCTAAAAGCGGCGGCTCTTTCGCTTCTGACGCAGCAGGCAGATCCTCCGGCGTTTCTTCGACAGGGAGCTCCTCTGCTTCCGGACCTTCACTTTCTGCGGGCACGGACGCTTCCGGTTCCTCGGCCGGCTCTTCGCTGACGAAAGGGGCTTCTGTCTCTTCCGGCGCTTCCGTTACCGCGGGAGTTTCCGTCGGTTTGACTTCTTCTGCCGGAACTTCCGGTTCCGCAGGAGCTGTCGGTTCCGCAGGAGCCTCCGAAACTTCCGGGCTCTCACTCGGAAGCGTTTCGATCTCTTCCTCATCTTCCGCTGAGGTCACTTCGATGACCGGGTCTTTCATTTCTGTGATCTCTTCCGGGACGGCTGTCTCAGTCACCTCCGAAGCAGCCGGTGTCTCTGTTGGAACCGGCGTTTCTTCCGCGACGACCCTTCCGACAGGCAGGCTGCTCAAAAGCATCAATCCGGCTAAAATGATCGATAATACCTTGTTTTTCATATAGACCCCCATCTCATTCCGCGCAGTTATCCTACATATTATAAACTTTATATATCTACTTTATTTTAAACGATATATTCCTTATAGATATAGTTTTCTTTCAATAATACGCTTTTCCCTGCCGTTTGTGATTCATAGTATGACGATTCAGCACGGAACAGATCCGGAAATATTCCGGATCTGTCATTTTACTCTTTCTGATCAGAGACCCAGCTCCACTTCCCGTCTGTATTCGTGAAGCGGTTATCGGCACCGTAGCTCTTTTTCGGTTTATCGTTGTAGCTGTTGCTGAAGGAAACGTTGTTGTCTCCTTCAGGGGTAAGAGTGATCTTCTTTTCTTTCTCTCCTTCGATCTTATAGGAAGCACCGGAGTAGATCTCTTCTACGGTGTAATCACCGATCGGCAGCTCTTCCAGCGTGAGGCTCTCTACGCCTTCCTTGGAGAAAGTCAGAGATACGACATCGTTATAGATCTCCTTTCCTTCCTGTACGCCCTTGACAGAGAAGACAAAGGTGACAGGGGAAGAAGATTCATAACGGGTAAGGGTCTTGGTGAGGGTGAGGGAAGTCAGATACTTCTCATCCTCGACGGTGATGATGTCGAGCGGAACTTCTTCTACCAGCAGCTGACCGTCTTCGATCCTGCATTCGATGTCTTCAGCCGTCTTATAGCCTTTCGGGGCTTCGCTCTCATGCAGGATGTAGGTTCCGACCGGGACCTTTTCGATACCGAAGGTACCATTGCTCAGCGTCACGAATTCATGGACTTCTTCCGCCAGCGAACCGTCATTCTGGACGTATTCGCCGGTCTCCTTGTTCCGGAGGGTGAACTTCGCTCCTGCCAGGGCTTCGCCGCTGTCCTTGTCGATCTTCTGCAGACGGAAGGATCCCATCTTGGTATTGGTGATCACGATCTCATCTACTTCGATATCTTCCTCTTCGGAATCCCCGTTGAGCTGGTAGTAATGGACTTCGGCAGTCAGTTCTTCACCGACCTGATCCACGCTGACCGTTGCCCGGAAGAGACGGGTATCGTACTGTACGTTGCGGTCGTCGCCCTTACGCTCCTGCAGGAGGTAGGTGAAGATCCGGCCGCTGTCGGTCTCGTGATAGACGAGCGGTTCAAATACCACAGTCGCCGTATCATTGCCGGTTTCAGAGACTTCTGCCGTCTGCAGCACATTGCCGTTCAGATCCCGCAGCAGGAAGGTGAAGTCATCATCCTCCTCGATCACACCGCCGACGACCTTCTTGGTCAGCTGAAGTGTGACTTCGGTCTTCAGTTCCTTCGGTTCTTCGTGATAGGTATTGGTAAAGCTTGCTTCGCTCTGTGCACCGGCCTGCAGGGTACCGGCAGTACCTTCCGCCGCTGTCAGCTGCCAGTCTGTCTTTTCCTGCTCCGTTACGGTGTAGGAAGTGCCGTGCGGCAGTCCTTCCGCGATCAGGAATTCTCCGTCCTTCAGGGTGAAACGGTCACCGGAAGAGAGACTGAGAGGTTCGACGCCGGTCTCCACAACACCGGTCACGACAGCGTAATAACCGTAGCCGTCGCCTGTACCGCTGCCGTCGGAGCGGAAGGCAAAGGTCACCGTGTCGCCGTCGACCGTATATTCACGGGTATTGGAAGCAGAGGTATAGCTTCCGCCGCCCAGTTTTCCGGTCAGGGAAGCGGAATGATTGCTGTAGGCGGTGTAATCGGGATGTGCACCTGCCCACATGCAGGCCCAGTCATAAGAAGGACTTTCACCGCCCCAGGTGATCTTCACGTGCAGCTGCTTCGCTCCTTCGACCGTTACGACTTCCGTACGCGCATAGCTGTTGGAGTAGCTGCCGTTCTTTGTGCCGTCATCGCTGATGTTGGGGGTGTGGGAATACTTTGTTTCTTCCTGCGAAGAATGATCTTTCTGATACTTCTTCGCCGGATACGTTCCTTCCAGGCTGTTGCCGTCCGGATCCTTCAGTTCCAGAACGAAAGTGAATTCGCTGTCCGGATCCGGAGAACCGACCGTGGTCTTGCTGACCTTCAGGGAAGCAGTCTCCATATGGTTCGTGAAGAGCGCCCCGTCGGAGTCATAGACGACATTGGTACTTAAGATGCCCTTGCCGCTGTCCGTAACCGTGACGCTGACTCTTTCTTCGTGCGTGTCATAGGCAACGTTGTCGCCGTCCTTTGCCACTTCCCGGATGTAGTAGGTATAAGTGTGTCCGATATCCTTCTCGGTATAGGTAATCTCATCAAAGATGACCGGCGCGGTACCCTTCCACGGATTGTCCACGCTGTTCCCCTCTTCATCGAAGACCTTTTCGGAAGTATCGGGTTCATCATTGCTCCTGGTCTGCAGAACATTGCGGCTGCTGTCCAGAAGCTCGAAGGTGAACCTTCCTGCCGTCAGCGTATCTTCCGGCAGAGCTTTATGAGCTTCGAGATAAGCAGAGCCTTTCGCAGTGTAGGTATTGGTCACCGAGGCGGTTGCTGTGACATTGGCCTCGATCGAACCGTCTTCATTGACCTTGCCGGTCTCTTTCCAGCCATCCGGTACATTCACTTCTTCGATCGTGTAGGTAGTGCCTGCCGGCAGATCGGGGATGACCACCGTCTGTCCGGCTTTGACCGTGACATAGACGACACCGTTCTGCGGCGTCAGTTCATGTTCATTGTCCAGCCACTGGGCATAGAGAGTAATGACCTTTCCGTTTTCATCGGCCAGATTCAGGACCGACTGCTGGTCGGTATAGGCTGTACCGCTGCCGTCTCTTGCCGTATTCCAGCCATTGAAGATACTGCCCTTCTTCTGATAGGTATTGGGAGTCAGGGTCTTGCGGATGTTGTAGACGAACACTTCTGCTTCCTTCATCTGTCCCGAGGTCGCCCCGTTGCCGTCAAACTTCACAGAGTAAGTGATCCGGTCATAGTAATAGTTGACGACCGTACTGTCATCATCCGCTACGGTAACGGTCTGAGGTTCCGGAGAGAGGAAACCGTCATAGTTCTTTACTTCCGGAGTTACAGAGCCGCCTTTTTCACCATCATATGTTTGTTTAAAGACCTGATTGTATTTCTTTAGATCACTTGTCTGCTGGTAATGGATGACCGTGTATTGACGCAGATTTGATTCGATCCACTGCGCATATAGAGTGATCTTTTCTCCCAGACGAACAATATCTGTTGCGATAGTTCCTGGTTCATAAACCTTAGTGCTCCCGTCTTTCGTTGTACTCCACCCGGAAAGCGAGTAATGCAGTCTTGTTGTCGTTTCGCTGCTCGGCAAAGAGATTGGCTGATCTGCAGAAGCAACAGCAAGCGTTCCTTCGCCGCTATGGTATCCGCCATTCGCATCAAAAGTGATAAAGCACTTGCTGTTATCGATTTCCCAGATCCAGGTCCCAGCCCAGCGTTCCGGATCATTGCTGAAATCTCTATTCAGTTCCTCTTCGGTCTTCGGAGTAAGAGCATCATCGATGCGTATCCAATTTCCGGTAGAAACACTGGTTTTTGGTGTTGGGAAAAGGTTATTCGGACTAAAGAAACGGAATCCTTCGCCGATACTGATCTCAGAGAGATTGCTGCAATTGGCAAACATGGAGTAACCGGAAGTCGAATAAGATGCGCTTGCAAGATCCCAACCGGAAATATTCAAAGCAGTCAGACTTGAACAGCCTCGGAAAATTCCATTTACACTTGAAGTAACTTTACTGGTATCCCAGTTTCCGGCATCAAGTTTTCTCAAAGAGGTATTCTCGCAGAACATCTCCTTCACATTTTGAAGACTGTGCGTATCCCAGCCGGAAATATCAAGTGTCTGCACACGGCTCTGTTTGAACATGGATTCCATCGTGACAACGTTTCCGGTATTCCAGTTCGATACGTCCAGTACTCGAGCATGACACAGGAAGAACATATTCTTCATATTCGTCGCCTGTCCTGTGTCCCAATTCGATAATCCTGTTATACGGGATATATTCGTAAGTCTTTCGAACATAGATTCCATAGTTGTCACTTTGCTGGTATCCCATCGTGAAACATCTAAGGAACTGATAAGGGCGCTCGTCGAGAACATTCTGCGCATATTTGTAACATTGCCGGTATCAAAGCCAGAGACATTTACTGTGCGCAAACCATATGTTTTGTCCGGTCTGCTTCCTATATATGTGATCTTGTAGCAATTCGCCAGCATTTCCTCCATCGTCGTGACATTCTTCGTATCAAAAGGAGCCAGATCCAAAGAGGATAGCTTATAGCAGTAATAGAACGTGCGATACATGCTTCTGACGTTGCTGGTATCAAAACCGTTTGCATCGAATGCAGTCATTTCGCTGCAGTTAGCGAACCAGGATGCCATACTTGCAGGCTTAATGGCGTATCCGTCGGCGACTCTGACTGATTTTATCTTTGCCTGAGGCCACTGCCACTCTGTACCGCTGTATTTGGATGTAGATCCGGATTTCGTTCCCTCTTCATCGACGCAGAAGATCTGTCCGCTGATACTTTCGCCGTTGATCGTTACTGTTTTTCCTGTTCCGGCCGTGAGCTGCGCTTTGCTGCGGAAGAAGATCAGCTCTCCGTCAGCAGTGAGGATCGCATAGGCATCCCCTTCCAGCTCTTCATCAGAGGCATGGAACAGTTCTTTCGATACATAAGTATTCCCCAAAAACTGAACAGAACCAATCACAGGAGCGATCTTATACTCCGCATTCCCACCGCTCGAAAGATCCTCTGTATTCAGAGGCTCTTCCTTATAGAGGCCATTGATGCTCTGAAGCTTATTGGCTTTGGAAGCACTGTTGGAAATGCTGCCGTCAGCGTTCAGGACATACCAATAGATATTGTCGTCCTCACCTAAGGGGATACCTTTCTCGTTATTGAGAGTGATCTTGAAGGTAAAGGTATCGTCCTTATTGGCAGAAGAGACATTCTCGGCGATCTTGCGGATACGCAGATTTCCGGGTCTTGTCTTATTAGCAAAGGCAATATCTCCCGTATCGTAGGAAACGGAAGCCGAGAGATTCCCGTGTCCGTCATCACTGACGGTTACGGTAACAGTCTCTTTGTGTGTATCATAGTCGACCTTCTCATCCTGAGGATCGACTTCGGCGATGGTATAGGTATGAACGCCCTCTTCGGTATAGAGGATGATCGGGAACTGCAGGAAGCCTCCTTCCGAGACAGAGACCGTGAGAGGCAGAGAGACCTCTTTCTCTTCCCCGTTCTCCAGGATCGTCAGAGACTCTGCTCCAGCTTCCGTAAGCGTGAAGGAATAGGAATCCTTCTCTGCTGCCTGACCGTCCAATGTCTTGGTGCCGTTGAACTGAGCAGTCGTCGTACCAGGCTGATACTTATTGGTGAACTCTGCTTCAGAGGTCTCCAAAGGCTGTATCGTTCCCGATACGTCTTTCTGTTCGATGAGCACCCAGCCGTCCGGCGTCTCTTCATAGACCTGATAGGCCGTACCGGCAGGGATATCACTGAATACCGCTCTTTCATTGCCCTTCAATGTGAAGGTGAATGCACCATCGACCACATTTACGGTCGTATTAATCGGCGTAAAGACTGCCGTCAGGGTTATGCTGCTTCCGGCGCTATACGTATTAGCCGGGATAGCTCCCTGATCTGCATAGGTATGACCATTGCCGTCATCCCAGTGATCAAATGTATAAGCGAACTTGTAGAAGCGGTTGGCAGGGAGCTGTTCTTCCTTCAGAGCATTGAATTTCGAATCCGGCATCGCACCTGTTGCTTCAGGTGCAGTGAACGCAACGCTGTAGTCCTGTGAAGTGGTCTGCCAGATCCAGGTCCCGGACCAGGTATCTGCATTCTCCTGATACCGCTCTTTCAGTTCTTCTGCTGTATACGGACCGTAACTGCCGTCATCGCGGATCCACTTTCCGGTCAGTTCTTCCGTAGCTGTCGGGTTCATCAGTACCGCCTGATTGCTTTCGGAAGAGATGTCCTTGCCTTTAAAGGAGAAGTTCTCGCTGAGCGTGATCGCAGCCAGACTGTCCGTCTTATCAAACATCCTGCCCATGTAGGTGACATTCCGCGTATCAAAGCCAGACAGATCAAGCATGCGCAGTTTTCCGCAGTTGGAAAACATCGAACTCATATATTGTACGTTTCCGGTGTCAAAACTGGACACGTCCAGGTCTTCCAGCGAAGTACAGTACAGGAACATCTGACTCATATCGGTCACTTTCTCTGTATTGAAGCCGGAAAGGTCAAGAGATGTTAATGATCTGCAATCGTTGAACATCGAGCCCATCCTTGTCACATTACGTGTATCGAAGGAGGAGAAGTCAAGTTCCGTCAGGGTATTGCATCCGCTAAACATATTGGACATATTCGTTGCCTTCGAAGTATCGAATCCGGAGACATCGACTGCTTTCAGATACCGGCATCCGCCGAACATAGAACTGAAATCCGTGACATTCCCCGTATCAAAGCCGGAAACATCGACCTCTTTCAGGCTCTTGCACTGCATGAACATACTGCTCATGTTCGTAACGTTACGGGTATCAAAATTCGTTACATCCAGGCTGTCAACGCTCAGATAACTGAACATGCTGCACATATTGGCGACGTTCTGTGTATTGAATCCGGAAACGTCCAGCGTCCGGCTGTACTGTCCGGTGCTGTTCATACAGAACATGTACGACATATCTGTAACATTGCTGGTATCAAAGCTGGAAAGGTTCAGATTGGTCAAAAGCTGGCAAGTATAGAACATATAGGACATGTCCGTAACTTTGCTGGTATCAAAGCTGGAAAGATCCAATTTCGTCGTATACTGACAGCCGCTGAACATAGAACTCATATCCGTTACGCTGCTCGTATCGAAATGTGAGAAGTCCGTTTCTCTAAGGTTCTTACATGCCGCAAACATGCCTTTCATCGATGTAATGTTCTTCGTATCAAAATTCGTAGAATCAAAATTCCGCAGATCCGTGCAGTTTACGAACATATAGTCCATCGAACCGTTCCCACGGACTGTTCCTTCAAAGCGTACTGTCCAGATATAGGACGGTTTATACCAATCATCCTTTAACCAGGGATAGGTACCGAGACGTTTCTCTTTGACTGTGAACGACTGTTCCTCACCAGCCTTACCGATGATCAGTTCGTGGTTTTTGGTCAGACGCCAGCTGACTCCGTCATAGGTGCCCGATCGTACGATGTCTTCGTCCTCTGCCTTTACTGTCATGAAAAGTGAAGAAAGCAGATCGAAATGCCGGGAAGTGTTCGTTCCTTCTTCAGGAATGATTTCTTCGTTTACCGGCTGTTCTTCCGGTACAGCGGAATCCTCTTCAGGTACTTCAAAGACCTGCAGCGGCGTTGCACTCGTCCCGTTTCCGGCTGTATCTTTTGCCGGAACCTGTTCCAGCTGATATTCCAGTTCTCCGTCCGGAATACCTTCCCCGATCAGTTTGACGTGGAAGGTGAATTCCTGGTTGGGATCAGCTGTTTCCGCATCCTGCGTGTATTTGGTGATCGACAGGTTACCGGGCTTCAGGGTATTGGTAAAGACCGGGAGCTCGCCTTCTTCCGTGTTCCAGTGAACGATGTACTGCATGTGCCCTGTGCCGGAACATGCCGGACAATCCACAGGATAATCACATGACGCTTTTATGACATACGAACAGGCTCCGTTTCCATGTGCGTATCCACCTGCCGAGATCATATCGACCGAGAATGTAGCCACGGCATCTTCCGGTATTCCGAAAAGCTCTGCCAATACCGGATCCGAGCCATGGTATTCCGCATGGGGGACCCTTTCGTCTACGGAATACGGCAGACCTGTAGCATCGTACTGATTCCTCCAATGCATATAGTGGTCTATATACCACTGTCTGTCGTGTTCGTTGCCAATGGTTATCTCTCCGCCCAGTTCACAGATCCGCGCAAAGATCTGCACTGTCTTTGCGTTTGGATTTGCCTTCAGAAAATCTGAATAACTGTTGCAGTTGCTGCTGGTGATGAAGACAGAGCCGCTGGGAGCGGGGGCAAACGGATTCGCAATACCTTCTGTCAGCTCGGGGTGCAGTTTTCCGGTCCCGCTGCAGGTGAAACAGATTCCGTTGCCGCCATTGCATATCGGGCAGGAACAGATCAGAACGATATCCCCGTTTCTGGAATACTGAACGATCAGATCCTTACCATCTAAGCCCCGTTCTGTGTGGCCGGTACATTCCAATACATCATTAAACGCATTGAGTACTTCCGTAAAATCAGAACTGCAGGATCCTACCATCGCGTCTGCAGTGGAGATAACTGCTCCGTAAGTGCTGACAGCCTGCATAAGCGAACTCATTTTTTCGCCAAATGTACCGTATTCATCGGCAAGTGAGGAGTAGTTTCCTAATTCAACGGTAAAGTTTCCCTCGCCGTTGCATTTCGGACAGCTTTCCATCGGGCCGTATTCCGGCTCCGCAAAGCCCTGCTCAAAACTCAGGGTGCCGTCGCCGTTATCCCGGACCGTTACTGTGTAACCGTAAATATCTTTACTGTAGATGACTGTCGCATCGGAGCCGGTGATCTCCTTCACGCCGTAGATAAAGGTCTTATCGATATCTTTCTCGGTGAACTTCAGGGCATCGAAGCTCACCGCGCCCTTCTCATCGTTTCCTTTGGTCTGTAAGACAGCGCCGTGTTCATCCAGGAGCTGGAAAGAGAATTCATTCTCTTTGACCTTCCGGCCCTGCAGATCCTTCCAGGCCCGCAGCGTCAGTTCGCCTTCCGCCTTGTATTCATTGCTGAAGACAGCCTTTTCAGACTCCTCCGATCCTTCTTCCGTCTGTCTGGAATAGACAGGAGTGATCGTCAGAGTGCCGTCGCCGTTATCCGTAACTTCCACAGTCACGTCATAAACAGACTCGTCATAGACGTAGCCGGCTTTGTCGGTCTTCGTTTCCTTGATGCGGTAGTTATAGGTCTTGCCGTGATCGGCTTCGGTATAGCGCAGGGCACCGAAGATGACTGCAGCCGTAGAGGACTCTACCGTTTCGTCTTCCCGTTTGACGGTCTCACTCGGACGCTCGTTGGAGGCTGTACGGATCAGCGTTTCACTTTCGTTTCCTTCTTCGTCTTCCGTCACTTCGTACAGTTCAAAACGGAACTGATAACGCTGCAGTTCTCTGTTCAGCAGGGTCTTCTCTGCCTGCAGGTTGATGCGTCCGCTGGCAGCGTAGGTATTGGTGAAGGAAGCAGAAGCGGTCGTATTCGGCCGGATCGTGCCGGAAGCGTTCTCGATGTTCGTCTGTGAGAAACCGGCAGTCTCTTCTTCGCTGACCGTGTAGTTCACATATTCATCGATATCTTTGATATAGATCGCCTGGCCGCCCTTGATGGTGACGGTCTCGCCGTTGGCGACCGTTCCGTCCGGTTCCGCATCTTCCGCCGGTTCATTCTCAGCGTTCAGGAGGTAGTATTCGTAACTGTCCAGGACCGGTTTCTCTTCACCATCTTCCGTTTTCGTAAAGCGGAAAGTGAAACGGAACTCCTGCTCGGCAGATACTTCCGTCGTATTCCGGATCTGTTTGCGGACGATGAGATCGCCCAGAGGATGATAGGTGTTGATCAGGGTACGGCCGTCTTCGTCGATCGCCGGCTGATAGGAATCGCCCTTGCCGCTCAGGACTTCTTCGACGGTATAGCTGATCTCTTCGCCCTTTTCATACTTGAAGAGGTCATTGAAGGAATACTTCCAGTTGCCGTCCTTATCGACTTTGACGGTCTGCTGCTTCAGGTATTCACCGTTCTTATACAGCTTGACTATGATCGACTCCGGCCGGGCTTCGGAATTGTCTCCGACCCAGATCTTCTGACCGCTGACTTCAGTCTTCTCCGGCGGACGGGAGTTGGTGATCGTTGTCCCTTCTTCACCGGCTTTATAGGCTGCGGTATAAGACTCCGGTACCTCTTCACGGACGCTGTAGCGGATCACCTTGCCGTTCTCATCGAAGTAAGGAAGATGTTCAAAATGGGCTTCCCACTTTCCATCCTCATCCGGAATGATCGTGAGCGTCTTTCCTGTCTCTTCCCCATTGGCCAGCAGATGGATAACGATCTCTTCCGGACGCTTTCCGTCGCGGTCCTTGTCATCATCCCAGAGCTTGCTGACGTGGTACTGGTATTCTTTCAGTCCGACTTTGGTGTAGTCCTTGCGGATGAAGCTGTCGCCCTCTTCGACTCCGGTCTCGCTGTCGACGGAGGTCGCAATCAGATAGCCGTTATTGTAGGCATGGGCATCTTCTTCCAGGGCAGCCGCTTCCTCTGCGGAAGGTGCACGCATCTCCAGGAAGACGACGACGGATTCTTTCGGCTGCAGTTCGAAATCAGACCCGTCCTTCTTCTTCGAGGCATCGATCGCCACGGCTTTGACGTCTTTCAGTTCACCCTGGTAATCATCGGCTCTGATCCAGACTTCCTTATTGGTCAGATCGGTATTGACGGTGTTGGCTTTCTGCGGATCGGATTCATCGGAAAGCTCCAGTCCCGGAACAGTACTGTAATAGATGACCGGGGCACAGCCTCTTTCGATCAGCTGACTGACATCGATGCTGAAGAGACGGCCCTGCCAGCGCGGGGCATCGATATCCGCTTCATCGTTGCCGTCACCGGCATAGAAGTTCTCCAGGGAGTCATAGAGGACCATGTCCTTGGAGATCGTATCGGCATTGGAGACCATACGCAGACGGTAGGTATAACGTCCGCCTTCATAGACATCCATGCGGTTTCCTTCGGGATCTTCATAGTAAAGACCGTCGCCCCAGATGCCGTCATTGTTGACCATGACGTCCTTCTGCAGAGAAGTACGGGCTGCCGAGATCGGGTTCAGGTGGGTATAGACGCCGGCATAGACGAAGACCGGATCATCGCGGTCCGGATCAAGATCCTTCATCCAGCCCTTTTCTCTCTCATCCGCAAAGGCGCGGGCAGTCGCAACGTTATTCGAGGAGAAGGGATCATCCGGTTCACCCTTATAGCCGTCGACGTTGCCGATCTTTTCGTTGGAGGATTCGAAGGAGATGACGTTGTGCAGGGTATTGCCGTAGTCCGTCAGCGCCTCCAGCGGATAGGTCGCATCAAAAGAGATCGAAGGCACATCTTCGTAGTAGTAGGAATCGCCCAGACGATAGGTCTGCGGGACCGGCGTCAGATCCGCTTCGACGATCAGCAGGGTCCGGCCGGAACCGTTGTAGTTGTCTTCCTTGCTGACGGAAGTGATCCGGTCGCCGGAACGCAGGCGGATACTGTTGAGGTCAGGGGTAACGCCCTTCGGCAGCAGATCGCGCCATGTCCCATGGGTCTCCGGCAGGATCTGTTTATCTTCCAGCGCCTGAACATAGATGTCACGGTTGCTGAAGTCGATCAGAGAACGCTCTTCGACCCGGGCATTGTAATGAATGGTGACCAGATTGCGGTCATAGTCCACATCGGTAATGGAGGAGGTCCCGTTCTTGAAGGGATAGACCTCCACATCTGTCGTATAGCCGCGGACCAGGTCCCGGCCGTCGTTGTCGATACTGACGATCAGAGAATCGTCGTCAGTCTGTACGGCCGTCATGTTGGCTTCGTTCCAGACTTCCATCTCCGGGATCTTGGTCGCTTCAAAGGCTTCTGCGATCAGTTCCTGCATCCTTTCGGTGTCCTTCAGTTTTATGACCGGACGGATGTCATAGTCGATGGCTGCGTTGTTGGAAACGACGATCGTACGGAAGTTCTCGGTATCGGAAGGAACTTCCACGACTGTTGAAGTCTGCGTTTCGCCGCTTTCCAGCTTCACGCTCAAAGATCCGCTCTTCCAGCTGGCAGTTGCGTATTTCTCCCATTTTCCGTTCCTGAGTATTTCCAGGGTAATGTCCGGGATATGACTGCAGTCACTGTCACGGGTATACAGGAACGTACCGTCCTGGGCATGTTTTGCGCTCCAGGAGCCGTCATCGTTGATGTTGTGAGGCTCGCCGTCGTAGATCCAGGGAGCCTGCGGGAATTCGATCGAGACATACTCATAGTCTTCAAAGATCTTCAACTTCTCCCCGTAACGGGTCAGGCTGATCCCCTTGTCGGAAGTCGTCAGAGTAACGCTGCGGTTGAAGAAGTTCTCCTTGATGCGGGCCGGCGGGATCTCCCACTTGGTGGGATCGTCGGGATCCGGAGTGCCCGGTACGACTTCCTTGTAGGTCCAGGGCATGATGTAGCCGACCGTATCTACGGTATAGGAAAGGCGGACATCTTCCCCGTTCTGCATCTGGTTGAGGGCGGAAGGATAGATGCCGTAGTAACCGGAACCGCGGTAATACCACATATGGATATCCGAGATCCCGCCGGGATAGTACTGGTTGTGGGTCAGATTCCGCTTGCGGGTATCGTCATTGCCGTTCTTGATGACCATGAAATGGCCCTGCGGGTTCTCCCACTTCGGATCCGTGTAACGGAAGAGGGTCTGCGCAGAGGAAACGGCAGTCGTGATCAGCTGCGGATCTTCTCCGACATTGGGGTTGGTGACTTCTGCAGCCGGATCGACCTCGGTCAGGGTGAATTCGATATTGTTTTTCAGGTAATAGCTGGTATCTTTCTTGAACTGGGAAGCCGGGTAGGCGGTGGAGAAAGAATAATAGTTCGTCCAGCCGTCACTGTAGCTTGGGGTCAGGGTCTTTTCCGCTTTGCGGTCTTCTTCCGAAAGCGTACCGGCATTCTTATCGACGATGAAGCCGTGATATTCGTCCGGGATCGTATCCGTCATCTTCAGGACATACTGCGTGTTGGAGACGATATCGGCCTGTACATACCAGTCGACCCAGACGTATTCCTCTTCACCTTCCGTTCGCTGGGCCGCCGGGATCTGCGACGGCGAAACATAGCGGGCCGCGGAATGCGCACGCTTCAGGGCTGAAGTGACTTTCGCTTCCGTATCGAACTGAGCAGTCAGTTCATTGGAACGCAGGGCGATGGTGTTACCTTTATGCGTGACCACTTCCAGGTAGGCATCAAAGGGCTTGGATACCTGCATATCGACCAGTTCATGCGGCTTCATATCGCCGAAACCGATCTCGATATAGCCCTTGGTGGCTGCCGACATATTCTTGGTGTTGGTCAGGATATAGTGATCGCCGACCAGTTTCCAGTTGAAATCATTCTTACGGGAAGGATCTTCCGGGTAAGGGATGACGATCTTGCCGGTATTCTTTCCCTCTCTGGTCGTAAAGATGGAAGCAGGGATGGTGATGGTGATGTCGCCGGGGGCGTAATTGTGTTCACCGGAAAGGGCGTAGGAGATCTGCAGACGGACATTCTGCAGTTCGTCGCCGTTCGGTTTGATATATAAGAGCCCGTCTTCACCGTTATCCGTGGTATCTGCGGTGACCCATTTGGCAGAGATGGATTCGATATTGGAACCGTCTGCCGAGCGCGGGATCTCTCCTTCTTCTTCCTCTTCCTCTTCTTCGGCTTCGGCGAAGAGAAGGCCGGTAAGCTCTTCGGCTTCTTCCTTAGACAGTTCGGTCTCTTCGGTTAAGGCAGCGATCGCGGCATCCTGATCCAGAGCCAAAGAACCATGGAGGTGGAAAGCCTGGATCTCTTCATTCATGACGAAATCCAGAACAGGGGCTTCCTGGATCTCGGGATCATCTTCAGGATCAGAAGTCTCAGCAGGAACTTCTGTTTCGACCGGCGTTTCTGCAGCCGGCTCTTCACTGGCAGCAGGAGCTGCTGTCGCTTCCGGGGTTTCTGTTTCCGCGGGAGCTTCCGTTTCTGCCGGAACTTCTGTCGGTGCGGCTGTTTCTTCCGGCACTTCCGTTTCCGCAGGAATCTCCGTTTCTGCAGGAGCCTCCGTTATGACCGGAGCCTCCGAAACTCCCGGGCTCCCGCCCGGTGCTGTTTCTTTTGTATCAGCCGGGACCTCGATCTCAATGACCGTTTCTCCCTTGCCTTCTTCCGAAGGAGCTTCTGTCTGGAAAACTCCTTCTGTACTCTCTTCTTCTGCGGAAGCACCTTCATCAGGTTCGCTGACCGGTGTCTCCTGCGGAATGTCTTCCGCAACGACTCTCCAGGTATTGACCGGCAAAGTGTTGAAAAGCATCAGCGTCGTCAGGAAAACAGATAATAACTTCTTACTCATATGCAGACCCCTATCGTTCTTTCCTTGTTTATATATGACAAAAATTATGCACTTCTGCAGTTCCATTCTAGCAGTTTTCTTTTTCACATTCTAGATTCTGGATATGCATTATATACTTTAGGATACCTTTCTATCCGTCACAGGAAGCGTCACAGACCAAAAAGAAAAGCGGCTTTCGCCGCGTTCTCACAAATGGTCGGGATGGCAGGATTTGAACCTGTGACCTCTTGCACCCCATGCAAGCGCTCTACCAAGCTGCGCTACATCCCGGTACTCTTTATTATAATCAAACAAAGCCTGAATTCAAATAGAGAATCATTTCCTTCTGTTTTATGAAATATTTGCCAGATATTTCATATATTCACTATAATCTAATCAGGAAACCATGAAACGTTCACGCAGAGAAGTCCAATTGCGGCAGCAGGCCCTGCTGCACTATCTTTCGGAGAATCCGGACGCGACTCCGGCCGAACTGGCCGAGATCTTTTCCGTTTCGCCGGTCACTCTGCACCGCGATCTGCGGCTTCTGGAAGAACATCACCTGGTCGAGACCTATTACGGCGGAGTCCGGCTGCTCAGTGCCGAGACGGCGTCTGAAGATCTGCTGATCTGTCAGGAAGCCATTGCCCGCTATGCCGCCTCCTTCGTGGAGGATGATGATCTGATCTTCTTAAATACCAGTTCAACGGCGCTGATGATGCTGCCGTATGTGGAAGCGAAGAACGTGACCGTCATCACCAACAACGGCAATGCCATCAAACACAATTACCGTTCCAACCTCAGCATCATCCTGACCGGCGGCGAACTGCGCCACCCCAAGGAATCGATGGTCGGCGACTATGCCGTACGCACCCTGATGGGCATCTCTGCCCGCAAGTGCTTCTTAGGCTGCAGCGGCCTCTCCCTGGAGAGGGGGATGACCACCATCAACTTCAATGAAGTCTCGCTGAACGAACTGATGGTCGAAAGGACCGTCGGTGATACCTTCATCCTCTGCGATCACACCAAGATCCAGCGCGATGAGAACTATACCAGCTGCTCGCTGGAAAAGATCGACCACATCATCACCGATTCCCGGCTCGATCCGGCTGTCGCTTCCCTCTACCGCAGGCAGGGACTGGACCTGCATACTGCACCGATCGAAAGAAAAACTGCTGCTCAGTGAGCAGCAGTTCTGTTTTATTCGGGGATGTAGAGAGCGACTTCGTCGATCTCGCGGTTGGCCGCCATGATCACGGTCTTTCCGTCTTTCACGAAAGTCATCGCATTGGTGGCGCCGGCGCCGCGGTCGATCTCATCGGTATGGTAGGCTCCGTCATAGTAGCTCAGGGCAAAGAATTCCCTGTCGCCCTGCCGGTTGCCGACCAGAGCGGTCGGACGTCCGTCGATCTCGCAGAGCCAGATGGCATGCAGGAACGGCAGATCATGATCATACTTCCAGACTTCCATGAAGCCTTCTGCGCTCTGATGGTAGACCGAGAGCTTCTCGCCGTGGAAGGGAGAGAAGACGACCAGTTCCTTTTCGCCGTCACCGTCGAAGTCTGCGTACAGCATATCGCTGGTCTTCTCTTCCAGCAGCTGTTCGACCTTCCAGTCTTCGCCGTCATGCGGAGCCGTGACCCGGTAGACGCCGTTGTCAGCGCCGACCAGCGCGGCAGCGGTTCCGTTGTTGGTGGTCTTGCAGAAGCCGTGGTTGCGGTAGAGACCGGAGACCAGCGCCGTCAGCTTCAGCTGATGTCCGCTGTTGTAGGAGCGGATGTCCTCATCGATCTCACCGACCCAGATCCTTCCGGGGCAGGTCCAGTCATCCTTGAAGGCATGAGCGGACTTCAGGGTGCAGGCGATGAGGTATTTCTTCTCGCCGACGCAGAGGATGCCGAAGCGATGGACGAAGGGCAGGTCGCAGAGGACTTCCCGGGTCCAGCCGTTCTCCGTACGGGTACGGATGACGATCTTCGCTTCTGCGGAGTTGTTCGGGGAGTAGAAGGCTTCAGTGGTCAGCACCACATCCGGTTCGCCCGGGAAGGGCTCGATGGTCATGTTGCCGCCGGGACCTTCACAGATCGTTTCCAGGTAGTTGCCTTCTCCGTCAAACAGATAGGTAGGATCTTCTTTTTCGGCTCCGCAGATCAGATAGGTCTGCCCTTCTTTTTCGAAGTGAGCCAGCGCATAGCACTTGTTCAGTGTTGCGATCTTTTTTTTCGTAAATTTCATGTTTTTATTATACCAGTGTTCCGGCAGATAAATGCTGCTGCGTTACTTCGTTTTGTGACGGGGGATGTATTCGTAGACTTCCGTTTTCCCGTCATGACGGACGACCTTGGGATAGGCCTTGTAGGGATCTTCGCCCTGATAGACGACTTCCACCCGGCCGGCCTTCTCGTCTTCGACCATCTCTTCCGCCATCTCTTTGGCGATGGTCAGTACCCGCTTCCATTCCGTGGGATCGATGAAGGGATTCTCATCGGGATGTTCGTTGCGGTATTTCCATTTTTCGATCATATAGCCCTGAATGACATGGGAACCGAGATAGATGTCGACCTTCCAGTCATTGAAACGGTCGATCCAGCTGAAAAATTCCTCTCTGGCGCTCAGGTAGCCCGTCTTCTGCATGAAGTTCCAGTGCAGGGTGTTGATGCCCAGACCGCCGTGCAGGGCAGCGATATACTGTTTCTCTCCCTCGGTGACATTGAAGAAGAAGGACTGGTTGCCCTTGCTGTGGCCGGGAGTGTCATAGCACTTTACGGTGCAGTTGCCCAGGGTGAATTCATCACCGTCCAGAGTCTCCACATCCGGTACGAATTCGCAGAGCGAAGGCCCGTTCTTCGCGATGGACTCCTTCATGGTCTCAGCGTCCGCTTTGCCCATGTAGGTAGTCGCTCCGGAGAGCCTCTTCAGGAACTTGGTGACGGCTGTATGGTCGTGGTGGTTGTGGGTATGGAAGATCATCTTCGTATCCCTGGGATCGAAGCCCAGCCGCCAGATCGAGTCGATGAACTGGGAAGCCGAGAAATCAAAGCCGGTATCGAAGACGATCAGTCCTTCGCCGGAGTCGACCAGGTAGCAGCCGATCTCCTGAGAACCGATGAAATAGAGGTTCCCGGCGATCCGGAAGGGTTCCTGGTAGTACTTCTCGGGATTGTTGGAGAGGTCCAGGAAATAGTCATGATCCATGAAATCCAGACGAAGTCTTTCTTTCATATATACCTATACCTTCTTTCCGAATTAAACAGCCTTGGCGTTGCGGATCTTCTGGTAAGCGTCCATGCACATCGCAAGCAGCAGGATCAGACCTTTGATGATCTGCTGAACGTTGTTGTCGTAGCCCATCAGCAGGAGACCGTTGCCCAGCATGGAGATGATCAGAACGCCTAAGAAGGTCGTTAAGACGTTGCCGTTGCCGCCGCCGAAGGTGACACCGCCCAGCATACAGGCCGTCATCGCATCGAACGGATAGGAAGCGCCGGCTGTCGGGCTGGCCGAACCGGTCTTCGAGAGCAGGACCCAGGAGGAGATTCCGACGAAGAAGGAGCAGATCAGGTAGGAATAGATGCGGGTCTTGAAGATGTTGATACCGGCTAAGCGGGCCGCTTCACGGTTGCCGCCGATCGCAAAGAGCTTGCGGCCGAAGTAGGAGCGCTGCAGCAGCAGATAGCCGATCGCTACGGCGATCGCCAGGACGATGATCGAGACCGGGAAGACCCCGCCGATGAAGCCCTGTCCGACGACATAGAAGGACTTCGGGAAGTCATAGATCGGGATACCCTTGGTGACGACGACGGCCAGACCTTCCAGCATCAGCTTCGCACACAGAGTGATAACGATCGGTGCAGTATTGAAGAAAGCGATGAAGAAGCCGTTGAAGCAGCCGATGGCCATGCAGGTCAGGATGCAGGCGATGATGGCGATGATCGGCGGAACACCGGATTTCATCAGGGTAGCGAGGACCAGGCCGGAGATCGCGACCTGTCCGCCGACGGACATGTCCGTACCGCCCGACACCATGACGATGGTGACGCCGACACAGAGGATACCGTAGATACTGGCCTGCTTGAAGATGTTGAGGATGTTGCTGAGGTTCATGAAGCCCTGTGCAGCGACCGTGAAGAACAGCGCCAGGACGACGATGACCACAAAGAGTCCGTATTTCTTATAGAACGCAAAGAACTTATCGATGTTCATACCTTTTCTCCTTACTTTGTACCGGAAGCCATATCCAGGACATATTCCTGGCTGAAGTCTTTCTTCTCGATGATGCCGACCTGTTCCTTCTCACAGAGGACGACCAGGCGGTCCGACATGCCCAAGAGTTCCGGCATATCGGAGGATACCATCAGGATCGTATGGCCCTTCTCGACCAGATCGTTCATCAGGGCATAGATCTCCTGCTTGGCGCCGACGTCGATACCGCGGGTCGGTTCGTCGAAGATCAGGATCTCCGTATCGGCAGCCAGGGTCTTGGCCAGAACGACTTTCTGCTGGTTGCCGCCGGAGAGGTTCTTGACCAGCTGTTCGTTGGACGGGGTCTTGACGCCCAGTTCCCTGACATAGTGGTCAACGACTTCTTTTTCTTTCTTGTTGTCGACGAAGACCTTGCCGCTGACTTTCTCGAGACACATGATGACCGTATTCCAGGCGATCGACCAGGACTGGAAGACGCCGGAGTTCTTGCGGTCTTCCGGGATCAGACCGATGCCCAGTTTGATCGCTTCGGAGGTCTCTTTGATATGGACCGGCTTGCCGTGGAAGTAGATCGTGCCGCTGTCCAGCGGTTCCGCCCCGTAGATGACGCTCATCAGTTCGGTACGGCCGGCGCCGATCAGTCCGGCAAAGCCGAGGATCTCACCGCGATGTACGGTGAAATTGACGTTCTTTACGCCGTTGCCGCAGACGTTCTCGAGACGCAGGGTCTCTTCGCCCAGTTCCACGTTCCGGGAAGGATAGCTCTCCGTCAGTTCACGGCCGACCATCTTGGCGACCAGTTCCTGACGGGTAGTCTCGGAGACTTTCATCGTATCGATGTAGTGACCGTCACGGAAGACCGATACCCGGTCTGCTATGGCAAAGATCTCTTCGATACGGTGGGAGATATAGATGATGGTGATGCCTTTCTTCTTCAGATCGGCAACGATCTTGAACAGCAGTTCGACTTCCGCTACTGTCAGCGGAGCCGTCGGCTCGTCCATGATCAGCAGCTTGACATCGGTGCTGATCGCTTTGGCGATCTCCACGATCTGCATCTGACCCGGTGAAAGGGTCGAGATCAGACGGTCGGGATCGATATCGACACCCAGTTCCTTGAACAATTCACGTGCCCGGTCGGCCCTGTCCTTGGCATCGACCAGGAAGCCCTGGTTGGTATGACGGTTCAGGAAGATATTTTCCGCGCAGCTCATCGAAGGCACCAGGTTGAATTCCTGGTAGATGACTTCGATACCCAGATCTTTTGCCTGCTGCGGAGTCAGAGATGTGAAGGTCTGACCATCGACAGTGATGGTGCCGGAAGTCGGTTCGCTGGCTCCTGCCATCATCTTGATGATCGTGGATTTTCCGGCCCCGTTCTCTCCCATCAGGGCATGGATCTCACCCTGATTGATGGTGATCGAGATGTCGTCATTGGCTTTGACACCCGGATAATACTTACAGAGATGCTGGGTGCTCAGAAATGGTCTTTCGCTCATTCTTCGCTCCTTTCTAAATGTTCAAAGAGACGGCAGGAGCGTACTCCTGCCGTCTCCGTTTCTTAGATTCGCGGTCAGTGATTAATACTTGTAGCTGTCACCGTAAGTCTGGTAGTACTCTTCGTAGTACGTATCAGCGTTGGCAGCGTTGACAACGATATCCGGTGCCTTATCCCAGTGGTTGACGGTGCCGCCTTCCAGCAGGTTCAGGACAACGTTCGCATACTGACGGCCCTGATCACCCATCCAGGTATCAGCGACGTAGCAGCTTTCGGGATCCTTGATCTCGATCAGGGACTGCTGGACCATCTGAGAACCGTAAACAGCGAAGTTTGCCGGATCGTTCAGGTTCAGCGTATCCAGAGCGGACATGGCAGCCAGCGTGTAGTTGGTGTGCCAGGAAACGATCGCCTTGATCTCCGGATGCTGAGTCAGCAGGGTCTCGACATCGTCCTGCGGGTTAGCGGCATCGACGATCTCGTAAGCAGTGCCGTTCGGATAGAAGTCCTGCATGCCTTCGCGGACGCCCTGCGTCTTCCAGGCCTGGAACTGAGCCTTGGTACCGCCCATGATGATGTAGGAAGCATCGTCGCCGAATTTTTCCTTCATATCCTTGGCAGCCATCTCGGCAACGTTGCGGCCGATCTGGACGTAGTCCTGGCAGCACCAGACATGGTAGCTGGAGAAGGTAGCGGAACCGAGAACGACCAGAACACCCTGCTTCATGGCATTCAGTGCAGCATTCTCACAAGCCGTATCCTGAACGAGCAGGATCAGCGCATCGACGCCCTGGCTGACCCAGGTCTCGATCGCGTTGATGGCAGCTTCGGAATCGTTCGCACCGGTCCAGTTCAGCGTGTAGCCCTGTCCCTTGAAGATCTCTTCAGCGGTGGTGCACATCGTGACGTAGAACTCGCTGGTGCCGTCCGGAACGACCATACCGACACGCTTGTAGTTGTTGGGAGCTTCCCAGGTGACCGGATCGTCTTCGCCGAGGTTGGCCCAGTATTCAGTTTCGAAACGATGATCTTCAGCAGCAGGCGTTTCGGAAGAAGCCGGAGTTTCTTCGGAAGAAGCCGGTGCCGGAGCAGCGGAACTGGAAGCGGAGCTGCAGGCAGTCATGCCCAGAGCCAGCGCGATGGCCAGTACCAGAGTGAGCAGTTTTTTCATTCTCTTTCTCCTATCTTTCCCCGTTAAGGCAATGTAAGCGCTTAACGTGACTTAAAAGTAACAGATGGCCGATATGTTTTCAATAGGTATAAATGACATGTTGGAGAATATATGAAATATTATAGGAGCATTCCTATTAATTACACCGTTCAATTCATTTATATGAAATATTTTATGAAATATTATGTTTCTTCTCTGCTGCCCGCCTCAGCATCTCCTCCGGCATCCCTTCATGGAATTTGTGAATGCGGCCCGTGAACTTCTCGATATCCTCATGCATCCCCTCATCCAGCCAGTCGATGATCAATCCGAAACATACATATTTATAGAAACGAAAGATCGCTTCCCGGTCCTTCGGATCGATCTCTTCCTTCGGTGAGATCGTGCTGCCGTAATCCCGCACGGCGCGGTCGCACACTTTCCAAAGGTAGCGTTCAAAGATGTCCCGGCTGACGGAATGGTAGATGTTCAGGATCGGCCGGCGCATCTCAGCCACGAAGGCAGCAGAGGTCTCCGCCGCTCTCCGCAGTGAATCGATCGTCGGATAGGAACGGGAGAATTCCTCATAGCGTTCGGTCAGGATCTCTTCCACCAGATCCTGCAGATCATGATAGTGATAGTAAAAAGTATTCCGGTTGATCCCGCAGTCTTCCACGATCATCTTCACCGTGATCTGGTTCATCGGTCTTTCGTTGAGCAGGCGCAGGAAACTGCTGCGGATCTCTCTTTTCGTAAATGACGCCATCACGTTCCTCCTTCCGCCGGAACTGCATCGGTCTCCCTTATTGTAAAGGATATTTTCAGACAGGCGTCCAGACAGTTGCCGGCATGTGTCTGAATTCCGAACACCGTTCCAGTTTTATACATGGTGTACGATTTTCGAACTTGTTAGGGTGAATGCAGGAGGAAATGATCATGGATCTAAAATTAACACTCACGAAAACGATCGTAGAACACATGATCGACAAGGCTTACGAGGATCCGGACAGGGCTTTTGACGAGATCTTCCGCTGGGCAGATCTCTTCCGGGCCGGAACTTTCGAAAAACAGTTCAATGCCGTAAAGGAAGCGGCGCTGGATCCGGATCACCCGTATTATCCCTTTATCCGGCGCATCTTTACGGAAGTCGATCCCGGGGTAACGAAGAAACTGCTCGTAAATTTCTTTGTCAATGCCGTCCTGGCCGGCTGGAAGCAGGAAGAGGCGATGCGCGAAAAGTATCAGTGCAACATCCCCTGGGCGATCCTGCTCGATCCGACCAGCGCCTGCAACCTGCACTGCACCGGCTGCTGGGCTGCCGAGTACGGACATAAGCTCAATCTCTCCTATGAAGAGATCGATGACATCATCACCCAGGGCAAGGAACTGGGCGTCTATATGTATATCTATACCGGCGGTGAGCCGCTGGTCCGCAAAAAGGATCTGATCCGTCTCTGTGAGAAACACGATGACTGCGTCTTCCTCAGCTTCACCAACGGTACGCTTATCGATGAAGACTTCGCGGAGGAGATGCTGCGCGTCGGAAACTTCGTACCGGCCATCTCTCTGGAAGGCTTCGAGGATGCGACTGATGAACGGCGCGGAGCAGGTGTCTATCAGCACGTGCAGAAGGCGATGAAGCTGCTGAACGAAAAGAAACTGGTCTACGGCATCTCCGCCTGCTACACCCGGGCAAATTACGAGTCGATCTCTTCCGAGGAATTCTACGATTCCCTGATCGCGGAGGGCGCCCGTTTCGTCTGGTTCTTCCATTACATGCCGGTCGGCAACGATGCTTCGCTCGAACTGCTGCCGACGGTCGAACAGAGGATCGGCATGATCGAAAAGATCCGCAGATACCGTTCCGAAAAGCCTCTCTTTGCGATGGACTTCCAGAATGATGCGCAATACGTCGGCGGCTGCATCGCCGGCGGACGGCGCTATCTGCACATCAACGCCAACGGGGATGTCGACCCCTGCGTCTTCATCCATTATTCCACTTCCAACATCCGTCAGCAGTCGCTGCTGGAATGCCTGCAGTCGCCGCTGATGATGCAGTATCACGACAACATCCCCTTCAATGAGAATATGCTGAAGCCGTGCCCGATGCTGGAGAACTCCGGGAAACTGACGGAAATGGTCAATGCCGCAAAGGCGCATTCTACCGATCTGCAGTCTCCGCAGAGCGCAGAAGATCTCTGTGCCAATACGAAGGAATACGCAGAGAACTGGTCTGCACCGGCTGAAGAAGTCTGGGAGAAGGTACGTCCTTCTCAGGAAGCCTGAGATGAGGTATCTCTTCACTTCGGAGTCCGTCACCAGCGGACATCCCGACAAGATCTGTGATCTGATCGCCGATACGATCCTGGATGAGGCGCTGAAACAGGATCCCTCGTCCCATATGGCGGTAGAAGCCACGATCAAGAACGATCTGGTCCTCATCTACGGAGAAGCGAATACACAGGCTGTGCTCGATTATCCCGGTATCGCCCGCCGGGTGATCCGGGAGATCGGTTATCCGGAAGACTATCAGGTCATCGTCAAGGTCGATCAGCAGTCGCCGGAGATCGATGCCGCCGTCGGCAGCGATCAGGCTGCCGGAGATCAGGGCATCATGTTCGGCTATGCCTGCAGCGAGACTCCGAACTATATGCCCTATGCGATCGACTGCGCCCACCGTCTGGCCCGCAGGCTTGAGGAAGTCCGCCGCAGCGATCCCCGTCTGCGCCCCGACGGCAAGACGGAAGTCACGGCCGAATACGAAGACGGTCACTTCCGGCGTATTCATACGATCGTCGTATCGACTCAGCATACCGAACTCATCTCTCAGGAAGAACTGCAGCAGCTGATCACAGAGAAAGTGATCCTGCCGGTGATCGATCCTGAAGATATAGACGAAAAGACCATTACCCTGGTCAACCCCTCCGGCAGTTTCCTGAAAGGCGGCAGCTGGGGCGACTCCGGGACTACCGGCAGAAAGATCGTCGTCGATACCTACGGCGGATACGCGCCTGTCGGCGGAGGCTGCTTTTCCTCTAAGGACCCCTCCAAGGTCGACCGTTCAGCAGCCTATTATGCCCGCTATGTCTGCCGCAATCTGGTCGCCAACGGCCTCTGCGAAAAGTGTCTGCTGCAACTCTCCTATGCGATCGGCCGGGAGGAGCCGCTCTCGATCTATCTGAACAGTTATGGTACGTCCCGTTACGGAGACGAAGACCTGCTGGAAGTCGTTCAGAAGAACTTCGACTTCCGGGTACCGCACATGATCAAGGAACTGAACCTGCGGGCGCCGATCTACCGCTATACGACTAACTACGGTCACTTCGGACGTACGGAACTGCCCTGGGAACGTTTCCGGAAGATCGAAGGCTAGTTTCCGGATTCTTTCGTTTATTGAATATTTTTTCAGAAAATCTTTGAAAAAAGTGATTGACAGAAGAGACCGGGACTGCTATTGTTTGGGAAAATTCATATACCGCATATAGAGGTAGCGGTGCAGATGAGTACCTTCCGGAGCCGGCAGGCTGGGAACGAAGGGAAAGGCAATCACCGCCGAACGCATCTTCCTGGCAAGGAAGGTATGTGGGGTCACGGAGAAGATCCGTGGCACTCCTGCGAATGCAGAGGCGCTATGTCAGTGAAGGAACTTATCAGGTCCATACGGCATGCGCGTATGGACTTTTCATTTAAGGAGGACTCTCAAATGAGAAAACTGGTACTGTTCCTGATCACAGCCCTGCTGCTCTGCGGCTGCGGCTCCAACGCTTCTTCTTCCGCTGCTCCGGCTTCTTCTGCCGAAGAGACCCAGACGCTGCGGGTCGGCATGGAATGCAACTACGCACCCTTCAACTGGACCACCACGACAGAGACCGAGACTTCCCAGCCCATCTCTTCCACCAGTTACTGCGACGGCTATGACGTCGTCATCGCCACCCGTCTGGCAGAAGGCAGCGGCATGAACGTACAGGTCGTTCCCTATGACTGGGACGGCCTGATCCCGGCTCTGAAGAACGGAGAGATCGATGCGATCATCGCCGGCATGACCCCCACCGAAGAGCGCATGGAAGTCATCGACTTCACCGAACCCTACTATGAATCCGAAGAAGTCATCGTCGTCCGCGGCGACAGCGAACTGACTTCCATCACTTCCATCAGCGAACTTTCCGGCTTTACGATCAAGGGTCAGCTGAGCACTATCTACGATGAGGTCATCGACCAGGCCGAAGGCGCTGTCCACGGCACCCCGCTCGACAACGTGCCCGCACTGATCAACGATCTGCAGCACGGCGGCTGCGACGCGGTCGTCGTTGAACTGCCGGTCGCCAACGGCATCGTCAGCGCCAATCCCGATCTGGCCGTCGTCCGCTTTGCGGAAGGCAGCGGATTCACTGCTGATACCCGCGTTTCCGTCGGTATCGCCAAGGAGAACAGCGAACTGCTGAACGCCCTGCAGAACGTCCTGAACGGCATCTCCGAGAGCGAGCGCCAGGAACTGATGGCCGCCGCGATCGAACGTCAGCCGGCCGGAGAATAATGGGTTTCTGGCAGAACGTCCTGAAGATCGTTCAGGACTACTGGCCGAACCTGCTGATGGCCTGTCGGACCACCCTGCTGGTATCCCTGCTGGGAACGGCCTGCGGGTTCCTGATCGGTCTTTTGATCGGCGGGCTGCGTGCCATAAGACTGGACTTTACGGCTTCGAAGGCATCGAGGATCCTGAAAAGGATCTTTGATGCCTTTGCCGGCCTCTATATCACGATCTTCCGCGGCACCCCGATGATGGTGCAGGCGGTCTTCATCTACTACGCCCTGCTGAACATCATCCACTGGTCCAACATCCAGGCGGCAGTCTTCGTCATCTCCGTCAATACCGGCGCCTACATGGCCGAGATCATCCGCTCCGGCATCCAGGCCGTCGACAACGGACAGATCGAAGCAGCCCGTTCCCTGGGCATGTCCAATGCCCAGACCCTGAAGGAAGTCGTCCTGCCGCAGGCCATTCGCAATGCCTTCCCGGCCATCGGCAACGAGCTCATCGTCAACATCAAGGACTCTTCGGTCCTGATGATCATCTCCATCTCGGAACTGATGTTTTCGGCGCGGTCGATCGCCGGTACGACCTTCCGTTTCACTGAAGTCTATTTCATCGAAGCCTGCATCTATCTCTTCCTGACTTCCGTGGCAGCCCTGCTGCTGAACTGGGTGGAGAAGCGGGTGAACGGCAGCGGTCTCAGTCTGCCGCAGTCCGATACCGATCCGACCAATATGAAACTGTCCCGGACCGCGGAACAGAAAGGAGGCAACCGCGATTATGACGCTCGTCAGCATTCGTGACATCCATAAACGCTTCGGTTCCCTGGAAGTGCTGAAAGGCGTCGATTTCGACGTACAGGAAGGCGAAGTGGTCTGTCTCTTAGGCCGTTCCGGCTCCGGCAAGTCCACCCTGTTGCGCTGCATCAACCTGCTGGAGAAACCGGACAGCGGTGAGATCAGGGTCTTCGGCGAAGACATCCTGAATACGAAGGACGTCAATGCCTACCGGGCAAAGGTAGGGATGTGCTTCCAGCAGTTCAATCTCTTTTCCAATATGAACGTCTTACACAACTGTACGGTCCCGCAGCAGCGAGTGCTGAAGCGTTCCCGTGCGGAAGCCGAAGAGAAGGCCCGCTATTATCTGCAGAAGGTCGGCATGCAGGATTTCCTGCAGGCGGATGTCCGGATGATCTCCGGCGGTCAGAAGCAGCGAGTGGCGATCGCCCGGGCGCTCTGCATGGATCCCAAACTGATGCTGTTCGACGAACCGACCTCCGCACTGGATCCGGAGATGGTCGGTGAAGTCCTGAATGTCATGAAACAGCTGGCTGAAGACGGGCTGACCATGGTGGTCGTGACCCATGAGATGGGCTTTGCCCGCAATGTGGCCGACCGCATCGTCTTCATGGATGACGGCGTCATCGTAGAGGATTGTCCGCCCTCCGAATTCTTTGAGAATCCAACGAAGGAAGTCACCCGGCAGTTCCTGCGTCACTATCTGGAAAACTGAGCTCAGTACTGAGCTCTTTTTATGTGTGAGCGGGATCTTGCGGTCACGAATTGCGACCTCAAGCCAGGAAGGCCCCATTAACTCCTCTGCGTCTTCACCAAACAGGGCAGGATATGCTGAAAAGTACCGAAAGATTCAGCTTTATTTAGGATTTTCCGTTTTCTCCGGAAACAATAAATCAGGAGGATACGAAGAAATGACAGATACTCAGCCGATGCTTATCGATGAAAGGACATTAAAAGACAAGATCTATACGGTAAGGGGGCAACAGGTGATGTTAGACAGTGACTTAGCAGAGATCTACGGATACAGCACCAAAGCCTTTAATCAGCAGGTCAAAAACAATATCGGGAAGTTTGATGAAGACTTCCGGTTTCAACTGACAGAAGCAGAACTGGACGAACTATCTTTAAGGTCAAAATTTTTGACCTTAAACGCTGCCAACAATAAACGAGGACTTCATTATAAGTACCTTCCCTACGCTTTTACCGAACAGGGCATCTATATACTGATGACAGCGCTGAAAGCGATCTTTCCAATTTTATGAATGACTGCGCTGCTTTGAAAAAAGGGATCACCACTCTGACCCGGCTCTGTGATACAGCCGGATACAGGGAGATGATCCCCGATCTGTTGAATGATCCGATTCTAATACTGTCTTAGCCTCTTCTGGCTTCCCGCAGAGGGTGTTCCCAGTCGATCCTTCCGTTCAGTTCGGCTGCCAGTTCATCAGCCGTCTGCTGCAGCTGTTCTTCCAGTTGGGCTTCCCTTTTCCGGCTGCGGCGTCCCTTAGCCTGATAGAGCGCCCTTTCCGCCAGCGCATCAGAGGTGATCCGCCAGTCTTCCGGGTCTTCGTAGGGAAAGAAGTTCACGATCGCCCGGTAAAGGATATTGCCTTCCTCACTCTCGCACTGCAGGATAACCGAGACAGCCCGACGCACGATGCCGTTCACCTCAGCTTCTGCGGAAAAGTACTGCTGATAGATATCGATCACCTTCATTTATAGATCTCCGTCGTTTCTCCTTCTTCGGAGATGACCAGCAGTTCCACACTGTCCGCGTTGGGATCGAGGGCCATGAACTTTGCCCAGCTGCGGGCTTCCTCTTCATCCAGGAAACGCTGCTGATCTTCCTTGAACAGACCTACCCTTGAACATCCCTCTCCGGGATTGAGGTAGATCCATTCTCCGTCCTTGCGGACCCGGACCCGATACTGTTTCATTCCACCGTTACCGATTTGGCCAGGTTGCGCGGTTTATCGACATTGAGGCCCTTGCTGACAGAGACATAGTAGCCCAGTAACTGCAATGCCACGACCGCCAGAGAGGTCGTAAAGAACCGATGGGTACGCGGGATATAGACCGTGAAGTCGGCCGTATCCTCGATGGAGTAATTGCCGTAGTTGGTCAGGCCCATCAGATAGGCTCCGCGGCTCTTGACCTCGACCATGTTGGAGAGGGTCTTTTCATAGAGACCGTTCTGGGTGCAGACTCCGATGACCAGCGTTCCGTTCTCCACTAAGGAGATCGTACCGTGCTTCAGTTCTCCGGCTGCATAGGCCTCGGAGTGGATATAGCTGATCTCTTTCATCTTCAGGGAACCTTCCAGCGAGATCGCATAGTCGATGCCTCTTCCGATGAAGAAGATGTCCTTGGCATTGGCGAACTTGGCAGCGAACCACTGCAGCCGTTCCTTGTCTTCCAGCACTTTGGTGATCTTCTCCGGCAGCGTCTGCAGTTCCCGGCAGAGCTCTTTTTCTTCTTCCGCAGTGATCTTTCCTCTGGCCTTCGCAAAGGCGATCGCCAGGGCATACATGGCGATCAGCTGCGCGCTGTAGGCCTTGGTGGTGGCAACGGCGATCTCCGGACCGGCCAGGGTATAGAAGACGCTGTCCGCTTCCCGGGCAATGGTCGAACCGACGACATTGACGACAGCCAGGGTGCGGTTCCCGCGGGCTTTGGCTTCCCGCAGGGCTGCCAGGGAATCGGCGGTCTCGCCGGACTGGGAGATCACGACGACCAGTTCGTCCTCTTCCAGGATCGGGTCGCGGTAACGGAATTCCGAAGCCAGTTCCACCCGCACCGGGATCCGGCAGAGTCCTTCGAAGACATACTGTGCAGCGACCCCGACATGATAAGCCGAACCGCAGGCAGCGATCTGGATGCGGGAGACCTTCTGCAGGATCTCCTCATCCATACCGAAGACGGCCGGATCGATATGATCCGCCTTGATGACCGAGTTCAGGGTGTCCAGGACAGCCTGCGGCTGTTCGTGGATCTCCTTGATCATGAAATGTTCGTAACCGCCCTTCTCGGCAGCCTCCGCATCCCACTTGATCTCGGTCAGTTCCTTTTCGATGGATTCCCCGTCGAGGTTGTAGAAGCTGACGGTGCCCTTTCCTAAACAGGCGATCTCCAGGTTGCCGATGTAGTAGACCTGACGGGTATGTTTGAGGATGGCGGTCGCATCGGATGCCAGGAAGCTCTCTCCGTCCTTGACGCCGAGGATCATCGGCGAGTCCTTGCGGGCAGCGTAGATCTCTCCCGGATAGTCCTTGAAGAGGACAGCCAGGGCGTAGGAGCCGCGGATGCGCAGCATCGCATGACGCAGGGCGCCGATCGGACCTTCCCCGTATTTCTTATAGTAGTAATCGATCAGTTTCAGTGCGATCTCGGTATCGGTCGCGGAGTAAAAGACGTAGCCGTGACGCTGCAGTTTCTCTTTCAGTTCCTGATAGTTCTCGATGATGCCGTTATGAACACCGACGACCGCCCGGTCATCGCTGCAATGCGGATGAGCGTTGTTTTCGGAAGGCTCGCCATGGGTCGCCCAGCGGGTATGACCGATGCCGCAGTCTCCTTTTAATGTTTCGCCGTCGCTGGTCTTTTCGGCCAAGACCCGCAGTCTGCCTTTGGCCTTGACGATCTCGATGTCGCCCTTGCCCTTGCGTACGGCCAGACCGGCCGAATCGTAACCGCGATACTCCAGTTTGGCCAGCCCTTCCAGGAGAAGGGGCGCTGCTTCTTTATTTCCGGTGTAACCTACGATACCGCACATTTTTCTTTCCCCCCGTACTTATCTATTATACAGCAGGATCGCTGCTGTCTTTCTTTTCGAAGCGCTGTTTCACTTCGTTCCAGATGATGCCGGTCGAAGCCTGTGCCAGCTTGAACCAGACATCCCGCATCGTCTTTACTTTGGAAGGATCCGTCTTCGCAAGCGCCTTTTCAATAGCCGCCAGTGAACGCAGCCAGCGTTCGTTCAGATCGCTTATCCTTTCCAGGCCGCTCTCTTCGATCGCATCGAAGAAGGTATCGACGAAGATCTGCCGCTGGGCAGGTTCCACGCTCTCGAGCCAGGTATCGATCGCTTCCTCGAAGAACTGTGAGAAAGCCGAGAAGCGTTCTACCTGCAGGAATTCCTTCCCGTAGAGCTGCCAGCTGAAGGGATCGTGCTGTTCCAGTCCGTTGACGCTGCTCCTCACGATCTCCTGTTTCCACGGTGTATGCATCAGGATCCCGATCACCGAAGATTCCGGCAGGACCTCGCAGATCCGCTCCTTTACTTCTTCGTAGCCTGACTGATGCAGGAATCCTTCCCGGAAACCGGGACCGTCAAAGGAATCGACCGTCAGGATCCTCTGCCGCTGCGATTCATTCGTCATGACCGCCGCATACAGGGCCAGATTGCCGCCTTTGGAATGGCCTCCTAACCGCAGCTTTCGTTCCCCCGGATAGATGTCGAGATAGGCCGAGGCTGCCGTCTGGGAAGGTGTCGCATCCTTGAAGGCCAGATGAAAGTCCTCCCGCCAGCCGGTAAAGGTGCCGTCCGTTCCCCGGTAAGCCAGATAATCCGTTCCGTCCGGAAGACGGAAGGTCACGGCCGAGAACTGGATCGCCTTCTCACTGTCGAAGATCTCCAGGAAACGTCCTGCCGTGACACTGCCGAAACGCTGCGAAGAAGCGCAGCGCTGCAGCAGATCGTAGCGCATCAGTCTTCGCGGACGGGCATTCGCTTCCGGAGCCGGATAGGCTTCCGCCACTTCTTTGAGCGAGAGCCACCTTCCCTTGCCGGGAACGATCCCTTCCAGTTTGAGGTAAGCCAGTTCCGCCAGGATCAAAGAATCGATCCGGTTGAACGGATCCTGAACGAGAGAAAGATCTCCCCGCCAGTGCAGATAATCCAGGATATTTGCCATCAGTGTTTCCGATACTCCTTCACTGCTTCTAAAAACTTATTAACATCATCCTCATCGCTGAACGCCGCAAAGGATACCCGCAGGTAACGTCCTCCGGAGAGCGACAGGGCGATATTGCGCGAGCGGAAGAAGGCAAACGCTTCTTCATTGTCTCCCAGGTCGAAAGCCAGGATCCCCGCATGGTGATCCGCCGGGGTGATGACCCTTGCCCCCAGCTCCTGCAGCCCTGCCTGGCAGGACTGCCAGAGTGCCTCCACATGGGCAGCGATCTCTTCGCTGCCCAGAGCCTTCAGACGCAAAAGCCCTTCCCGCAGACAGTAGATCCCGGGATTGTCCAGCGAACTGTTCTCCAGCTTGCGGGCCTTCCTGTCATCTTTGCAGAAGAGAGCGTAGCTGTCCCCTTCCTGCTGCACGCCCATATAGGGACCGGCAGCTGTATAGACCGGCCAGACCTTCTGCAGCAGTCTCTCTTCGGCATAGAGGAAGGCGACCGCATTGACTGCGGTCAGGGTCTTGTAGCCGGCAGCGGTGACGGCGGAAACGTTCCATTCCTTCGCCCGGAAAGGCAGGATGCCCAATGACTGGATCGCATCGACCAGTAAGAAGATACCTCTTTCTTTACAGAAGGCGCCAAGCTCCGCCAGATCGATGCGGTAGCCATGGGAAGACTGCACATGGCTGCAGAGGATCATCCGGGTATGTTCGTCAGCAGCTTTCGCATAGAGCGATAAGGGCAGCGTTTCCGCTTCCTTCGTGCCTAAGACCCGGCATTCGACACCTCTCAGCTTTGCCGCATTGAGCGCCGGCATCAGTACGGAAGGATGTTCCACGGCAGCGACCAGGATATTGTCGCCCTCTTCGAAGGCATAGCCCTGCAAGAGCGCATTCAGTCCTTCGTTGGTGTTGCGGGTAAAGGCGATCTGCTCAGGCGAGACGCCGCCCAGCAGTTCGCCGATCAGTCCTCTCGTCTCGTCGAGGACCTCAAAGTGGGTCTTCCGGCCCGGACCGCCCCGTTCGTTCTTGACGGCAGCCGCTGTCCAGTCGGCGAAATACTGCTTCATCGCCTCGATCCCGAAATCGGTGCCGCCGCAGTCATAGGCGGTATCCAGATAGACGCATTCTTTCAGAGCCGGAAAGTGGCTCCGGTATTCGGCAAAACGATCCATTATCTCTCTCCTTCGCAGAGCAGCTGCGCACAGATCAGATCTTCTGCAGCCATCCCCAGCGATTCAAAGACGGTGATCTCTTCTTCGCTCTTCCGGCCTTCCTTCCTGCCGCAGAGGACTTCGCCCAGCGTGCCCCGGAAATGATCCTCGCTGAGCAGACCTTCCCGGATCGGGATCAGCAGGTCGCCGGCTTCATTCATGACCGAGACTTTATTGTCGCCGAAGAAGGAGCTCTCCTTTACGAGCTCGCTGCTCAGCTCCCGGCTGTCCGGACGGCAGGCGCCGACCGCATTGATATGCGCTCCCTTCTTCACGTCCTGTAAGGAAAGGACCGGCTCCTTGGAAGGAGTCAGGGTGCAGAGGATGTCGGCATCCTTCGCTGCTTCCGCTGCGCTGTCGGCGACTTCGACAGAGACGCCGAACGTTTCGAAAGCCCATTTCGCAAAGCGTTCCGTCTCCTCCCTGCGCGGACTGGTACAGGAGACCATGATCTGCGGATACAGCAGCAGATGAGCTTCCAGATGGGGGCGGGCCTGTTCGCCGGCCCCGATCAGGGCCAGTTTCCGGACTTCTTTTCCGGCCAGGGTCTTGCTGGCGACGGCACTGCAGGCGCCGGTACGGATCCGGGTCACCGCATTCGCATCCACGAGACCGGTCGGTCTTCCCGTTTCCTTCTCAAAGAGGACGATCAGTCCCTGATGGGAAGGAAGTCCCTGCAGGTAGTTCTGCGGATAGACCGAAAGGATCTTGGCCCCGAAATACCCTTCGTCAAAGTAGGAAGGCATGAAAGCCAGGATATTGCCGGTGGGCAGAGTAAGGGCCGTACGCAGATACTGCGTACACTCTCCCTCTTCGACTCCCCGGAAGACTTTTTCCATCAGTCCGATACAGTCGGACATCTTCAGTTTTTCCTTTACTTCTTTCGCATCATAGTAAGGCAGATTCATCAGCAGACCTCCATTTCCATAATACTCAGGCCGGAAAACGAAAGGAACCTGTTTCGGTTCCTTTATACAGTCAGTGATCTCTTCGACAGCCGCCAGAGCACATAGCCGCTGAAGACACCCAGTACGTTCAGCAGGATGTCATCGACGTCAAAGATGCCCCGTAAGGTCAGCAGCTGCAGCGTTTCGACACCGAGGATGACCAGCAGTGTGAGCGCAAGCAGGAGCACGGCTCTGCGGCAGGACGGGAAGAGCTTCGGCAGCAGATAGCCGTAAGGCAGGAACAGCAGGATGTTGCCGAAGAGGTTGATCAGCGCTTCCTGACGGAGGCTCTCATTGCCCAGGGCGTGCAGGTAGAGCTTTACGGTAGCCAATGGCTGAAGGTTCACGTTCCCCTTCACCATCTCCAGATAACTGTCATAGGAAAAAGCCCTGCGCTGGAACAGCAGACTGGCCAGAAAGAGCGTATAGATGACTAACAGCAGGATGCGAAGGGCATTCCCCTCCTTCTGCTGCGTCTGACGTATCGTACGGCTGCTCATGCCTTCTTCCTGTTCAGCAGAAAGAGACCGATCAGTGCCAGCAGACAGATCACTCCCGGACCGTCCAGGAGCGAGATCTTTTCCATATAGCAGTAAACGATCGGGGCACAGAAAGCAGCGATCAGTAAAAGATTCCCGAAGATCTTCATAGAAAACATTATACGGGGAAAATGTGAAAATACACTGAAATATGCATTCCCTTTCCGTTTCCTTCCAGGCTCTTTTATAATTTAGGAAAGGAGTTTTTCTATGACGAACATCGAAGAACAGACATCCTATTGCCTCTCCTGTCCGCGTCCCCGCTGCGAGACCGGCTGTCCGACCCGGAATCATATCCGTGATTTTATTCATTGCCTGAAAGAGAACGATCTGCCCAAAGCGGCAGAAGTCCTATATGCCGTCAACCCCTTCCCGGAACTGACTTCCCGTCTCTGCGACTGCGACCGGCAGTGTCAGGGACACTGCGTCCGGGGCATCAAGGGCGAGCCGGTGCAGATCCAGCAGATCGAACGCTATATCGCCGATCACAGCAGCCGTCCGCAGCTGGATCAGACAGTCAACGGAAAGAAAGCAGCCCTGGTCGGCAGCGGTCCTTCCTGTCTGGCGGCGGCCCGCGATCTGTATCAGGGAGGCTGGGAAGTCCATATCTACGAAAAGGAAGAGAAGATCGGGGGAGCGATCCTGACCGGGATCCCCGCCTACCGCTTCGATCATTCCTATCTCGACACGATCGCTCAGGAACTGCAGGAAGCAGGGATCGTCTTCCATTTCGGCTGCACGGTCGGAAAGGATATCGCTCTGAAAGATCTGCAGCAGGACTATGATGCGGTCCTGCTGGGCATCGGCGCGCAGGTCGAAAGGAAATACGGCATGGAGGGCATCCACGCGACCGCCGGACTCTCCCTGCTCTATGACCTGAACGTCCTGCACAAGGACTACCGTCACTTCCATAGAGCGATCGTCTGGGGCGGCGGCAATGTCGCCATGGACTGCGCCCGTTCCCTGAAGCGGGTGCTCGAGGAAGTGATCGTCGTCTACCGCCGTTCGGAGAAAGAGATGCCGGCCAACCGCGATGAGATCGAAGAGGCCAAAGCGGAAGGCGTGATCTTCCGTTTCCTCTCCAATGTCAAGGGACTGGTGCTGGACGAAGAAGGCAGGGTCAAGGCTGCCCGCTGCATCCGCATGGAACTGGGGGAAGCGGATGCTTCCGGCAGAGCTGCGCCTCACGAAGTGGAAGGCAGCGAAGAAGAGCTGCCGGCCGATCTCTTCGTGGCCGCCATCGGTCAGAGCGTCGACCTTTCGCTGCTGGATCCGCAGTTGGCGAAAGGCGAGACCCACCACAGTTCCCTGCCCAAAGTCTATCTCTGCGGAGATGCCTATCTGGGTCCGAAGACCGTTGCCGCTGCGATCACCGACGGCCGTCTGGCTGCTTCCGAGATCCTGGCCGGGGAGTAAGTTATGGAAGAGATGAACGAACTGTTCTATCGGGACAGTTATACAAGAAGCTTTACGGCTGCCGTTACGGAATGTTTCCCCTATAAGGAGAAATGGGCGGTCGTCCTCGAAGATACGGCTTTCTATCCGGAAGGCGGCGGACAGCCCGGCGATCACGGGACCCTGAACGGGATCACCGTTACGGATACTCTGAAGAAAGAAGGAAAGATCCTGCATCTCTGCGAACAGCCGCTGCCGGTCGGAGAGACCGTACAGGGCGAACTGGACTGGGACTACCGCTTCTGCAACATGCAGTCGCATTCCGGCGAACATCTTTTCTCCGGACTGGTCTATAAACATTTCGGTTACGAGAATATCGGCTTCCACATGGGCAAAGAAGTCACCACCCTGGACTTCAGCGGACCTTTCTCAGCCGAAGATGCCCGCAGACTGGAAGAAGAAGCCAACGAAAGGATCCAGCAGGATCTGCCTCTGAGCGTCTCTTTCCCAGGTCCGGAAGAGCTCTCTCTTCTGCATTACCGCTCCAAGAAGGAACTGAGCGGCAAGGTGCGGATCGTCACCATTCCCGACTGCGATGTCTGTGCCTGCTGCGGAACGCACGTGTCTTCTCTGGGCCAGATCGGCATCCTGAAGGTGCTCTCCTGTGTTCCGCACAAGGGCGGCGCCCGGGTCGAGATCCTGGCCGGCAAACGCGCTTACCAATGGATCGCGGCGATCTGCTCCGTCAACAAGGACACTGCTTTACTGTTCAAGGGAAAGGAAACGGAGACCGCAAAGGATGCCCGGCGCATCCTGAACGAGAGCCATCAGAAGGATATCCGGCGGGGCGAGCTCTTGCGCCGTTACTTCTCACTCATCGTGCAGGAGACGGCTGCTGCCGACCCGCTGATCCTGGGCGAAAGAGACCTCGACAGCGAAGAACTGCGTTTGCTGGGGAATATGCTGGTGGAGAGCGGAAAGACGAAGACAGCCGTACTGTATTCTCTGAAAGAGAATGGCGGGAACTACCTGGCCGTCTCCGAAGAAAGAGATCTGCGCCCGCTGGCCAAGGAACTGAACAGCCGCATCAGCGGCCGGGGCGGAGGCTCCAAAGAGATGATCCGCGGTTCTTTCCAGGCCGACGAAGAGACCGTCATCAAAGCAGCCAGGGAGGTATTCTATGGAACTGACTGAACAGGAGATCAAAGCATTATGTTTCTACGAAGGGGATGCGGAAGGCAGCGATCCCTTCTGGGGCGATAAGAAAGCCTATCTGACGCTGAACTCTTTACTCTATCCGGGACTGCGCAACGAACGGGACCGGACGGCCGAAGGCAAGAAACTGAACCCGGCCATCCTGGAAGAAGAGAAATACCCGCTCTTAGCCGTCTACCGGAACCTGCTTTCCGCCGTCTGCAAGGACGTCCGTGACTACGACCGTCATACCTGGCGGGTCGAACGCTACAGCGATTTCCGTCAGCAGCAGAGCGTAGGCCGGACCCTGTCCTTCACCTCCACCTCCAAAGCCGGTTTCCTGAAGGTCTTTCAGGACCGTATCGGCATCGCTTTACTGAAGGTGACGATCCCGGCCGGCGTGCCGGCGCTGGACTTCGAAGAAGCCCTGCCCCACTATGCCAAAGCCGATGAGCACGAAGTGCTGCTACCTCCCTTCCTGCGTTTCTCCTTCAAGGAAGTTCCCTTGACGGAAGAAGAGATGGAGATCCGGGATGCGGCCGGACAGCCTCCGCGCATCGCCTGCGAGGCAACGGTCTCGCTGCCCCGTTCCAAGGAAAAGAACACCCTGATCTCCCTGCCCTTCCCGGAACCCGGCAAACGGGTCTATGCCGCTCTGAACAAAGGTCAGGAACCGCAGCAGCAGGATATCGCCGACTATCTGGCCTACAAGGCTGCGCTGCAGCGCATCCTGCACCGGGAATTCGATTCCCTGACCGCGAGGTAAGAATGATGAAAAAGATCCTGATCTGTCTGCTGCTGCTCTTAAGCGCCTGCAGCAATGCTTCCTCTGCGGCACCTGCCGCCGAGATCCCCGTCCCTTCTGAGCCCGCCGTTACGGTCGCACCGGAGCCGGTCGAGACCGTTCCGGAATGGCAGCAGAGCGATCTCTGTCAGAAAGTCGTACAGGAGGAGGAACTGGCCGGGGTGCTCTATCTCGGTACCTCCATGAATACCGAACGTACCGCCTTCCTGAATACCCTGAAGGAAGACGGGATCACGGAGAAGTATCCCTTCCTGCAGGAAGCGCCGCTGATCGTCTCCAGCGTGGAACCGCTCTTCTACGATGTCTTCCTGCTGATCCCGCGGGACGGTGATGTCTCGCTGGCCTGCAACGATACGATGAGCGGCAATGTGCTCTACCGTACGGAAGATGCCGAACCTCTCTTCCTCTTCTGTTCCAACACTGCTGAAGACTACATGGAAGTCAATATCGTCAAAGGCGAAAGGATCGTGACCTTCTTCCCGGAGATCAGCAGTGAGGATGACAGCGTCCTGCTGCCGAACGGCGGCGGCGTCTGTTCCCTGGCCGATCTCTATACCTATGTATCCTTCGATCAGGCTTACTTCGATGTGCTCTACTTCAACGTGAGCGATCTGCCGGGCCTGCTGGAAGGCGGAGCCGTCTTAAAACGGAACGGCCGGATCGTCCTCGACGGGAAGGAATGCCTCTGCTATGCCCTTGGTACGCAGAGCGAAGATCTCTTCTCAGCCGAGAAGTACTATGCCGTAGCATTGGACCGCAGCGTCTTCTATGAATACGATGCGGCGGAGGATGTCTGGCAGCAGAAGATCCCCGACTGAAAACAGGAGACCGTCAGGTCTCCTTTCTCATGAAAAAAATGATCGCACAGTCGATCATTTTTCTTTGTGTTCGAATTCGTTCTGATACCCCTCGGAATGGACGATCCCCTCGATAACGCTCATCGGCAGGAAGAGATCGCGGGGTCCGAAAGGATTGATGGCGACGCCTTCGCCCTTACGCCAGATGGGATAGAGTTCCTGGAAGGTATAGACCAGCGCCACCGTCTCTTTCGCTTCGTCCTGCGGCATCCGGTCATAGGCGGTCCGGTCGGTATAGACCGGGAAAGCCGACATGTCGTCGCCCTTGCGGCTGACGGTCGGATACTGCACTGACTGATACATCCCGCTGAAGGAGTTCAGCCAGCGCTGCAGCGGGTTCGTCACTTCCCTGTCGAAGATGCCCCGTACCAGATAGCGGGCATGACAGAGCTCATAGGAGATCCTGCCGGCATATTCCGGCAGATCCTTCAGGCGTTCATAGGCATCGATATAGGCCAGCAATACGGCATTCTCGACCGGGGTATCGGTATCTTCATACTTCAGCGGCTGGATGCTGGAAAGGACTTCGAAATACGCCGGTTCCTCTTTCTCCAGAGCGATCCAGGCTTCGCGGTCACTGACTTCCGTAACATCTGTTTCCGCACGGATCGCCGTTACCCGGGCCTTTCTGACAGATTCGGAACCGTTATAGATATAGATCTTATCACCCTTGCGCAGCGTTCCGCTGACATAGCCGAAGGCCTGAGCATCTTTGACCTGTTCCGTTACGAAGGTAAAACGGCGGTCATTCTCCCAGGTCCGGACCTTCTTCATCCCTTCGCTCTGCACCTTGTCCTGCGCACTGAAGGCCACCTGGTTGCGCATGGCCATGATCAGCGCCATCAGGATCAGGGCATAGCTGAAGAACAGCAGCAGGCCGGAACGGCGGCTGTCGCTGATATGACGGAAACTGACCAGGGTCACCAAAAAGATCAGCACCCAGCTCAGTGCCAGGAGCGGCAGCAGTCTCAGCAAGCCCCGGCGGGTGATCGCCTGTTTCACAGGCGGCGCCACATAACGGTGGGGGATGCGCAGGGCAAAGGCCCCCAGCAATATCCCACCGGCCAAAACGAAAAGCGCTGCCGTCATGAGCCCTGCAAAATTTCCTCCGGCCATAGAAAGGCTATAGGAAAGAGCCAGGAAGATCGCTGAGATCAGGATCGCTTCCAGACTTACTGTATACAGGATCGCTCTGACGACACCGCTGCTTCTTTTCATTCGTTAATCGTTAAATCCCTGCCAGACCGGATGACCGGTGTAATGTTTGGGTTCTTCCTCTCCGCGCAGGACCCGCAGGGCGCCCAGACACATGGCTTCCTGTTCGCATTCGCCCGGATAGGAACTGACCGGAGCGATATAGCCGCAATAGCCCCGGATCTTCTCTTCGATCTCCGGGAAACGCAGCAGTCCGCCGGTCAGGACGATCGCATCGACCTTTCCGGACATGGCGGAAGCCATCGCACCGATATATTTGGCGATCTGATAGATCATGGCGTCCCAGACCCGGTTTGCCCGCTTATCGCCGGCATCGATCAGTTCATGGATCTTATCCGTGTTGGAAGTGCCGAAGTAACTGGACAGACCGCCGACGACACTGGTCAGGTTTTTCATCTCCTGGGGCGTCTTGTCCCATAAATAGTCTACTACATCCGTGACCGCCATGGAGCCCATACGCGTCGGCGTGAAGGGACCCTGTCCGCCGCCGGCATCATTGCCGTCGACCATCCGGCCGTTCACATGAGCGGTAACGGAGATCCCGCCGTCGATATGACAGACGATGAAACGACAGTCTTCGTAACGCTTTCCGAGAGAAGCGGCATGTTTGCGGGCGGTAGCCTTGAGGTTCAGGGCATGGCAGATCGAATGACGGTAGATGCCGTCGATACCGCTGATGCGGGAGAGGTCCCAGTATTCATCAACGACCGTCGGATCCAGCATGAAGATCCTGCCGCCGTATTCCTTCTGCATCTCCCGGGCCATCTGTACCCCTAACATGGAGGCATGATAGAGACCGCCCTTGCCGGCCTTGGTGTCGGCGATCAAGAGATCATCCACTTCGAAGGTCCCGCTCTCTACGGCATAGCAGGGACCGCCGCGGCCGACGATCGCATCCAGATCGGAAAGATCCAGTTCATTCTCTTTGATAAAGTTCCTGATGACTTCCATCCGGTAATCAAGCTGATCGTTGATGGTCGGGAAAGTCTTTAATACGGAAGAATCGTGAAAGACATCCGTCGTCAGGATATGTTCCTCATTATGAAACAGTGACAGTTTGGTCGATGTAGACCCAGGGTTGATCACAAAGATCTTATAGATTCCGTTTTTCATACCTTATATTCTATTGATTCATTGAAGCGTGTTTGATACTGCTTCCGTATCGCTTTATAGTTTTTCCTGCAGAAAGTCCAGAATATACGTTCTGGCCTTCTCCTGAGCCTCTCCGAAGAAGCCGTGACCGCCCTGCGGGATCACATGGTACTCCACATCAGGGATAGTCTGCGATGCTTTCTGCGCATAGGCGAGCGGAACGACCGGATCGGCATCCCCATGTAAGAGCAGGGTCGGAACGGAGATCCTTGCGATCTCCTGAAAGACATCAAGATCCCAGATATCGAGGGCATACTTCCTGCCCAGGGTCACCCAGTCAAAGATATGGAACTCCTCCGGGATCTCTTCCTTCCTGAAGAACATCTCCCGGTTGTGTTCGCTGAGGTGCAGGGCCGGATAGAGCAGGATCAGCGCCTTCGGCTTCATCTGTAAAGAGGTCAGTGCGGAAACGACCGCTCCCTGCGAACAGCCTAGAAGGATGATCTTAGAGGGATCCAGTTCTTCCCGGATGCAGGTATCGGTGATCACATCCTTGAGATCCTGGATCTCCGTCAGCACCGACATCTCGGTGGTCTTTCCTTCGCTCTCGCTGTCCGGCGAACCGCCGCAGAAATCGAAGGTCAGTGCCCGGTAGCCGTTCTGAGCCAGAGCACGGGCATAAGGGAAGGTGAACATCCTTCCCACCCCCAGTTCATGACTGCAGATGACCAGCGGGCCTCTTCCCTCTTCCTTCTCGAAGAGTGTTGCCGCGATGCGGCCGCCGGCCAGGCGTAATTCTTTCTTCTGAATGCTCATATCACAATAACGGGATGCCTGCTTCCTGACAGGCCCTTCTCGTCTCCTCATCCCAGACGCTGCACTGTACTTCGCCGATATGGGCGCTCCCCATCAGCAACATGCACAGCCGGCTCTGACCGATGCCGCCGCCGATCGTATACGGCAGTTCTCCGTTCAGCAGCCGTTTATGGTAATAAAGTTCCTTCCGTTCCTCACAGCCTGCTTCCTGCAGCTGCTTCAGCAGGCTCCGCGGTGAGACCCGGATGCCCATACTGCTGACTTCATAGGAACACTGCAGCAGTTCGTTCCAGAACAGGATGTCTCCGTTCAGTTCCCAGTCATCATAGTCGGGAGCCCGGCCGTCATGCGGCTGGCCGGAGCGCAGTTTCTTTCCGATCTGTTCCAGGAAAGTCGTACCGTGTTCCCTGACGAAGGCATTCTCTCTTTCCTTGGGAGAAAGATCCGGGTAACGGTCTTCCAGTTCCTGGGTCGTGACGAAAGTGATCTGCGAAGTGTGCAGAGGCAGTTTGTCCAGGGCCGGGAAGAGCGCATGCAGGTTCATCTCGGTCGCACAGATCGCATTGACGATGCGCTTGACGGTCATCTCGAGATAGGCACGGTTGCGTTCTTCTTCGGTGATGACCTTCTCCCAGTCCCACTGATCGACATAGATGCTGTGGAGGTTGTCCAGTTCTTCATCCCGGCGGATCGCATTCATATCGGTATAGAGACCGTGTCCGACATGGAAGTCGTAGTCTTTCAGGGCGACCCGCTTCCATTTCGCCAGCGAATGCACGACCTGCGCATCTGCGGAAGCAGCCGGGATATCGAAGGTAACGGCCCGTTCGATACCGTTGAGGTCATCGTTAAGACCGGTGCCGGCTTCTAAGAAGAGCGGCGCTGAGACCCGGCGCAGACTTAAGGATGCGGAGAGCGTATCGGCAAAGAGCCGTTTGACGGAACCGATCGCCCGCTGGGTATCATAGAGGCTTAATGCCGGGGTGTACCCTTTGGGAGTGATGCAGTGGTTCATGGGAGTCCCTCTTTCTAGAAGATGAGACCGTAACCGATCAGGGCTGCAGCCAGTGCGCAGAGCGCACCGGCCAGCACATCGGAAACGAAGTGCAGACCGCCGCAGACCCGGATCAGGGCCACGACGAGCGACAGGATGCCCATCAGCCAGCCCATGGAAGCTTCTCCGGCATAGAAGCAGGAGAAAGCGATCAGGAAGGCGGAGAAGACATGACGGCTGGGGAAGGATCTGCCCGGCTTTTTCTTCTGCAGGGCCGAAGGGATCCCGTAAACTTCTGCCGGACGGGGCTTGTTGATCCACTCCCGTAAGAGGGTGATCAGGATCAGTCCGACGGCCGGTACGGCGATCAGGGGGATCAGTTTCTCGCTCTCTTTGTGCAAAAGCAGGAGATCGATGTAGGAAAATACGAAACCGATCGTCAATAATGTATCGAGGAACTGCAGGGCACTGACCTGTTCGGGATGCCGGGCAAAGTGCTGCATCATCTTCTCATAGCGTTCTTTGTTCATAACTGCTCCTTTTTCTTACATATATATGAGGCGGCTGCTTCCAGGACCAGGACATAGACCAGGGCCCAGAAGACATCCAGGATACTGTGCTGTTTGAGGAAGACCGTTGAAAGACAGACGGAGAGATCCAGCAGGCGTAAAGCGGCCTTGATCCCGGTCTTTCCCTTCAGTGCGGCGCTGCGCTGCCAGGCGTTATCCATCAGCACCATGATCAGCACATGCAGGGAAGGACAGGTATTGATGGGCGGATCGAAGCCCTGCAACAGTCTGGTCAGGACCGCCAGCGGATCATCGCCTTCAATAACGGCAGGACGTAAGTTCACCCCGTTAGGCACCAGCGCATAGAACAGCATCACCGACAGGCTCCCGAAGATCAAAGGCAGGGCAAAGCGGCGATATTCCTCCTCCGGTGCTTTTAAGAAGAAATAATACAGGGTCACCGCAATGCTCGGAAACCACAGGCAATAAGGGATCAGGGCGAACCTGCTGAAGGGGATATAGTCATCCAGCGGGGAATAGAGGATCAGCATCGGTTCCTTTACGAACAGTTCCAGTAAAAGGAAGCTCCCCAGATAGAGGATGCCGAAGAGGATCAGTACGATCAGACGATGCCGGTGTTCCGCTTTCATAGACTCTATTGTAGACATTTTTACTCCTGAAGGAAAGAAAAAGGACGTCCTTCTGCGGGGGATGCATCCGGACGTCATATTACGTCTTTGGTATACAAAGACGGATCCAGCGCTGCTGCGCTTGACCGCATAGCGTTACGAAAAGAGGGATAACTATCGAAAGTTTTCGTAAATTTCATCATAGCCCAATCATTGCGCTCTGTAAAGGCTATCTTGTCATTTTTCTGTTTTGTATGGTAAGCTGCACGAAAGTGCAGATCCTTTCTCCGGAGATCCTCTATATCCCCTATGCACAGGGCGAACTTCCGGCTGTGCTGAGCGGCAAAGAAGACGGTCCGCTTCTGCTCGCTATTGACCCTTATCGGGAGGATCTCTTCCCCGACCCGGCTCTTTCCTTCCTGCAGGAAGACTTCCTGCTGCTGGAATGCGGAGCCCCGGAAAAGACCCTGCCCGGCAGTGAAGAAGAACTGCAGACCTGGCAGGAAGCGATCCGTTTCTTCCGGAAGGAGAGGAACTATAAAGGACCTGTCGGTGTCCTGGGCTCTTCCTACGGAGGCTATGGGGCATTCTATACCGCCCTGCGGGAGGAGTGCGAAAGCGTCTTGCTGCTGTCTGCCCCGGCGGACTGGGACAGCTATCAGTGGGAGAATGATCTGCCGGAAGACTACCTCGCACAGCTGGGAAGCCTGACCCGGACAGCGTCCGGAGACGGAAGCGCGAAACAGGCGGAAAACAGAGAATACACCGGCGAAGTCCTCCTCGTTCAGGGAGCTAACGATCATAACGTGAGTCTGCAGCAGACGCAGAGATTCCGGGAACAGTGCACAGACCTCCATCTCCTCCTGCATCAGGACGGACACAGCGACCTCCTGCACGATGCCCCGGATCTTCTGATCGGCGATCAGACGGCGCGGGAGCTTGTCCGGCAATGGTTCCGGGAGACACTGTCCGGCGAAGGATCTTCCCTGCCCGCTGTCCTGCAGCAGTCCAATATCGACGGAAAGTTTTCCGCAGGGACGGAAGAGACGGAAGAAAAGGTCTGTCCTCTCTTTCACGGGGCCGCTCCTCTTCCCCTGCTCCCCTTCCCGTACAGCGAAAAAGAGACCGCCGTGCTCTCGGAGCAGTCTCTCTGTTTTGAAAGGATGGAAACGGGGCTCCTGCAGGGAAATCCCCTGCTGGCGCTTTCCTTTGCCGGGGAGATCCGCAGCCAGCGGCTCTGCGCCGCTCTTTATGACATCGCTGAAGAACCCTTCCCGGCCTATCTGCTGCAGGAGGAACTGGGGGAAAAGCTGCCCTTGTCGGCCGACGGACGTTCCTTTCGGCAGACCCTGACAAAACGTAAGCTGATCAGCTTTGCCTCTTTTCCGATAAGGGAAAGGATGTTTGCGGGGATGCCTCCGGTCTTCTATGAACTGCAGGAAGGTCATCGCCTGCAGCTCTGTCTGTGGCTCTGTGAGGAAGGAGAGGTACGGCTGCAGGAGCTGCAGCTGTCCATAGAAAAAGGGATGTCTCCATCCCTTAGATATGTCTCTGCAGCGTATCCGCGACCAGATCCCAGAAGGGCTCCAGATCGATCGCCAGCCCGACATTGACATTCGGCTCTTTATGGTACCTGTTGTTCATGTCGCAGACCGTGCGTCCGTAGCAGGGTCCCTGCATATTGGTGTCGATCTGTACGTACATCTTCTTCGTCTGATACAGTTCCGGAGCGACCAGATAGGTCACGGCCGTCACATCGTGGACCGGACCGGCGGAAAGGCCGTTGACCGCCTGCGAATGGAAGGTAAAGCGCATGATGTCGCCGAAGAGCTTGCCGGCCTTGTTGCCGAGAGCTTCCATCCGTTCGATGACTTTCATATCCGCCAGAGCAGTATTGGTCAGATCCAGACCCATCATGGTGACCGGAACACCGGAGGTAAAGACGATATGGGCTGCTTCCGGATCGGCATAGATATTGAATTCGGCAGCCGGTGTGGCATTGCCCAGTCCTACCGCTCCGCCCATCAGCACGATCTCTTTGATCAGCGGTACGATCTTCGGCTCCAGCCGCATCGCCATCGCGATATTGGTCAGCGGTCCGACCGGGACCAGCGTGATGTCTCCTTCCGAAGCCAGCAGCGTCTCGATCAGGTAGAGGACGGCGTGTTTCTCCTGGGCCTGGATGTGCAGTTCCGGAAAGACCGGACCGTCCAGTCCGCTTTCCCCGTGAATATCATCAGCCACATCCTGATCTCTGACCAGCGGACGGTCACAGCCGGCATAGACCGGTACTTCCAGTCCCAGATGCTGAACGACGTTCAGAGTATTGCGCAGGGTCTTCGGCAGGGTCGAGTTGCCGGCAACGACCGTGACTCCCAGCAGGTCGATCTGCGGGTGTTTCGAAGCCACCATCAGGGCGATCGCATCATCGTGTCCGGTATCACAGTCCAGGATCATCTTTCTCTTTTCCATAGTCATTTCCTCACTTGACTGCAGTATAGTAAAAGGGAAGGAGAGAAAATAGGAGATATCTCCTATTCTGATCAAAATATGCAGCTTTCTGAACTCTTTGTACAGCCCTCCTACCGGAAGTATTTCTCTGAAAGCAGCGATCCTTTCGTCTACCTGACCGCGATCCCGGCCGGCCGCACCTTACTGTCTCAGGGCACCGAAACTTCTTCACTCTACTATCTGGCCAGAGGACGCTGCCGGGTCTATGCCGTCACTGCCGCCGGGAAGCAGATCATCGTCAACACCCTGCAGGCCCCCTGTCTGATCGGCGAGATCGAACTGATCAGCGGCGACCACCCCTTCCGGGTCGAGACCCTGGAAGAGTGCGAACTGGCAGTCCTGCCCTATTCTCCTTGTAAGGATCTTTTACTGGAAGATCCCCGCTTCCTGAAACAAGTCGCCTGGGAACTGGCGGACAAGGAACGGAAGAATGCCCTGCGCATGCTGCAGATGGCTTCTGCGCCGCTGGTGCACCGGCTGGCGGTATTGCTGCTGGAGAATGCGCAGCAGGGACGGGTCCGGCTGAAAAAGACCCTGATCGCTCAGAGCCTCGGAGTCTCCTACCGCCATCTGGAGAAGGTCATGAAGGACCTCTGTGAAGCAGGGATCCTCGTACAGAACGGGAAAGACTATACCCTTCAGGAACCGGAAAAGCTGCAGGAGCTGGCAGATGCGGTGCGTATCTTCTGACAGAGAAGGATGGCTTCGCTATACTGAGCGTATGAAGAAAAACCTAAAACTCGTATTGAATATATTTCTGCTCATCATCATCCCCTGGGCCTGGCTGAATATGGTGTTCCGGGGCGGCGGAAACTTCTCGGCCAGAGGTCTCTGGAGCCTGAAGTTCTTCACCGTGCTCTCCAACCTCTTTGCGGCGATCGCTGCCTTCTGCCGGCTCTTCTTCCGCAAGAAGGGCTTTGTCCCGGTACTGAAGCTGGCCTCCGCGATCGATGTCTCGATCACCTTCCTGGTCACCCTCTGCTTCCTGGGTCCGCTCTTCGGTTTCCGGGCGATGTATGTCGGCTCCAACCTCTGGTTCCATCTGATCGTGCCGCTGCTCTGCATCGCCGAAGAGCTCTTCCTCAGCGAACGGGAGATCACCAGGAAGGAACACCTCCTGTGTCTGATCCCGCTCATCCTCTACGGCTGCGGCTATCTCGGCAACATCCTGCTCAACGGCCGGGAAGGCAACGACTGGTATGCCTTCACGATGTGGGGCATGCCGGTGGCGATCGGCATCTTTGCCTTTTTGTTGCTGCTGAATCTGGGATTGGGCGTCCTCTATCAGAAGATCGGCAGACATTTCCGTTAAACATTACGGCCTGCAAGTGCAGGCCGTTCTTTTACTTTCTGATCTCTGCTGTCTCGAAGAGGAAGGTCACGCTTCCTTCCGTACCTTCGCAGAGACCGCTGTAGTTCGTATACTTTCTGTCATTCTGCGCCAGCCGGTCGATCCGCCCGGAAAGCCTCTGCAGCGGATCAGCCAGATCTTCCTTCAGTTTCGCAAAGCCTTCCTTGCGCAGTTTCCGGATCCCTTCCGCGAAATCAGAAGTGCCCTCCTTCAGGCTCTGCAGAGCCCCGCTCAGGGTTCCGTTCTGATCGCTGAGGGCCTTCGCTCCTTTGGCGATCTCACTGTGCGCAGCAAAGAGCTTTTCTGCTCCGCCGGTATAGGCGCTGACCCCTTCTTTGAGCGTTCCGGCATATTCCGCCAATGTCTTCACGCTCTCCTGCAGTGTGCTCAGCTGTTCCCCGAAGTCTGCCAGATCGCCGGAAGACAGTGTTTCTGCCAAGGTCGAGAGCTGCGTGCCCAGTCCGCTCAGTGCGGTCTTCGCTTCCTCGGTCCCCGGCAGCGGCAGATCCTTGATCTGCTGAGCTGCTTCCCGGATCCCGGCAGTGTCGCCGGAAAGATCGATCCCTTCCCGGACCTTCTGCAGCAGGGTGGTCTTTTCTTCTTCGCTGAGCGCGGTCTCCGCCAATGCTTCCTGCAGAGCTGTTTCCGCCTGTGCACGGGCTGCTTCGTTCAGTCCGCTCTCGCTGCTCAGGATCGTGTCACAGAGGGCGTCGATCCCCTCTTTCTGCGCTTCCAGGGCTTCCAGCAGGGTCACGAGATCTTCCGTCCCCTTCGCCATCTCTTCCAGTCCTTTGCACAGTTCTTCGAGCGACTCGGCATCCGGCAGTTCTGCCGCTTCCAGTCCTTCCTGCAGCTTGCCGAGCCCATCGCTGATGCCGGCTGCCAGTTCATTCAGTCCTTCGTCGTTCTCCGTCAGTTCGCTGTAGCCTTTTTCCATCTCCCCCAAGGCATCGCTCAGGGTCTTTACTCCTTCGAGATATTGCGAGAGTCCGTCCGCAAACTGTGAGACGCCGTCCTGCAGTTTACCGGCTCCTTCCTGAAGATCTTTCCCGGCAGCAGTCAGATCATCGATCCCTTCGCTGAGATCGGAAACATCCAGCTCCGCTTCCTCGAAAAGGCCGTTGGTCACGATGACGGCAGAGAAATCCAGTTCGAAGTCTTCAACTTCCGCTTTGATGACGATCTCTTCCGGGATCGCGATCTCGTCCGCCATCGACAGTTCCTGCAGCTGCAGCTGATCGGAAAGGCCCGGCAAGAGCAGTCCCAGTACGAACTTCTCGCCGCTCATCTCACTGAGCGAAGCGTTCTCTGCTTCCACACTGCGGAAGGAATCGTTCAGCGGCAGCATCACCACTGCCGCAAAGGGCACGCCGGTGCCTTCTTTCTGGGTGGTCAGCCGGTAACGGATCTCCAGGTTTCCGCTGCGGCCGGCCAGCTGCTGCGGGGCGATCTCCTTTCCATCCAGCAGATAGGTGAGCGTTAACTCTACCGGCAGCGCCTTTTCCGCTGTTCCTTTGTAGCTGATCTCCTCTCCCTTATTCTCAAAGTAGAGGACATTTCCTTCCTGCAGGAACTCTTCGTCTCCGGAAGTATTGCGGATCTCTTTGAGGATCGTTTCTTCTCTGACCGGAGCGGCAGAGAGTTCCGAGAGCGTCACTTCCGATTCGACGGAGAGGACCTTTCCGGAGGCATCCGTTTCGATATAGAGGCTCTCGCTCCGCTTTCCGGCGGGCTGTGCCGCCGCCATATCGATCACTGCCGGAGGTTCTTCTTTCTGCACGGTTTCCGGGATCACGGAAGAAGACGATGCAGAACTGCAGCCGGTCAGAATGACCAGCAGGATAGACAATACTTTCTTCATAGGCTTACTCCACATTCTTCAGCGCTTCGCTGAGCCGGACTTTCCGGATACGGTGATACTCGATCAGGGCTACCACGGCATAGGCCGTAACACCCAGCAGGAACATCAGCGGATAGATCTGCGGCTTGATCACAAAGGGGATCCAGCCCGACATCCGGCGGGCGATCAGGTAGTTATAGACATATTCCAGGGCATAACGGTCGATCAGGGTCGTCAGCAGCAGCGAAACGATCACGGCGGTCGTCGTGGAACGCAGATAGAGCGAGGAAACTTCCCGGTCGGTATAGCCGAGGATCTTGACCATCGAGATGGAGACAGCGCTCTTTTCGATGATGACCTTGGAGATCAGATAGGTCAGGATCAGGAAGATCAGGACCGCAAAGACATCGACATAGACCATCATGGCGCCGAAGGAGATATCCAGCTGGCGGCTGACCTTGGTCAGATCATCCAGTTCGATAACGGAAGCGATGCGGCTCTGCGGGATATCAGTGATCGGGGTGTTGCTGAAGTAGCCGAGGAAAGTATCTTCCGGCAGATCGAAGGTCCGGTTCAGTTCTTCCCGCGGCATGAAGATGCAGAGCGCCCCGCTGTAGTCGTAGACTCCCTCTACCGGGATCTCATGGACCGTGTCTTCATAGCGTTCCTTAAGGGTCAGGGTATCTCCGGCGGAGAGCTCGTATTTCTCAGCCAATGCCGAAGAGATCAGGGTCCGGCCTTCCAGTCCCTGGATATAACGGGAATCTTCCTCGACTCCGTAGAAGCTGACGTTCTCCTGCCGGAAGCCCAGTTCCGGGATCAGTTCCAGTTCGTAGGCGCTGAACTTTTCCGCATCGATGTTGGAAGTCTCCGTATCCCGCAGGAAACCGACGCCTTCCAGCAGTCCTTCCAGTTTGTGGTCATCCTGCTGCAGCGAGACCGGCATCTTCAGGACATACTGATAGGTGCTGAGCAGGTTCATTTCCATATTCTCCTGATAGGCATCCAGCAGCATCGGCAGTCCCATCCCGAACATCAGCAGCAGGTTCGCAAAGAGGAATCCGACAAAGATGGAGAGATAGTTGCCCCGGTTCGCAAAGAGGATGCGGGTCCGGTAACAGCTGAAGAAAGGGATCTTCTCCGACAAGGGGATGACTCCATGTCTGCGGCCGCTGCGCAGGTCATTGTGCAGGAAGCGCAGAGGCGAGATCTTCAGCTTGCTGCGCAGGATCAGGAAGGTCACCAGCACCATGATCAGCAAGGGGATGAGCGTCGTCTCCAGCATGGCTTCGCCCGAGAAGACCGTCTCGTAGGTCGGCAGCGAGTAAGAAGCGTAATAGAGACCGGCACAGAGATCCTTGAAGACCGTATAGCCGCCGATATTGCCGGCAATGGCTGAGAAGAGGGTGACCAGGAAAGGCATCGTCATATAGTGCCGTAAGAGCTCTCCCTGGCTGTAGCCGGAGGCCCGCAGGGTACCGATGACGGCAGATTCCTGAGCGATCGTATCGGAAGTGGTCAGGGCAAAGACGAAGGCAGTGATCAGGACGATGATGATCAGCAATACCTCCATCATCTGTTTATCGGAACCCATATCTTCTCCGGTGAAACGGATGGCCTGGTTCAGATAACGGGGGATGTATTCCTCAATGCGGATCTCCGCATTGAGGACTTTTAAGAAGTCATCGGACATCGTCTTCTCTTCCGTTTCGTCCTGCGGAGGATCACTGTAAGTAAAGGCATATTCGTAACACAGCGTATCTTCGGGATAGTCGAAGGCTTCTTCACTGACCACCCCGACCCCGAAATACAAGGCATCGAACATGGTGTCGTTATTGTCGGAGAAGAGCGCGCTGTAGTCGGACAGAGCCACCAGGCCGCAGATCGTATAATCCCGCTCCGCAGCAGAGAGCACATCGCCGATCTGAAAACCATTATTCTCCGCAAACATGCGGTCGACCGCGATCTCTTCTCTTCTCTCCGGCAGTCTGCCTTCCATCAGACAGACCAGGTCCACATCCTTACGGTCCTTATAGATGCGTAAGGTCCTGCCTTCCGGCAGTTCTTCCTCTTTGTAAAAGAGTTCATAGACCTGCACCCCGGCCTCTTCGATCCGTTTCAGCTGCGAACGGTTCAGTTTGTAGGCGCTGCGGAAATGGCCGTCTTCGATACGGTATTTCGTGAAGGACTCGTTGTAGGCTTTGATCATGCTGCCGTCAGCGACCAGAAAACCGGAAGTGAAGCCGATCGACAGGAACAGCAGCAGGAAGATCACCAGATAACGGGGGAACTGTTTCTTCAGATCCCGCAGATGTCGTTTCCGTAAGGGATCGCGCATCTTACCACTCCAGTTCCGCCGCCGGGATCTTCTTCGCATTGCGGTACTGCTTCTGGATCTGCCCATCGCGCAGCTGCACGACGAGATCCGCCATATCCTTGATGGCGTTATTGTGGGTGACCATGATGACGGTATTGCCGTACTTCTGGTTGACGGTCTCGATCAGTTTCAGGATCTCCTTGGAGGTCGCATAGTCCAGGGCTCCGGTCGGTTCGTCGCAGAGCAGGATGTCCGGATTCTTGACGATCGCCCGGCCGATCGAGGTGCGCTGCTGCTGACCGCCGGAGAGCTGATGCGGCGTCTTGCGGCTGTGTTCCTTCAGACCTAAAACAGCGATCAGTTCATCGACATCCAGCGGATCTTTGGAGAGATAGGCGCCGACTTCGATATTCTCCCGGACCGTCAGGTCGGGGATCAGATTGTACATCTGGAAGATATAGCCCAGATGATCCCGACGGTAGCGGGTCAGTTCCTTCTCGTTCAGAGAGGTCATCTCTTTCTCCCGGATCAGGATCTCTCCGGAATCTGCGGTATCGATCCCGCCGATGATGTTCAGCAAGGTGCTCTTGCCGGATCCGGAAGGACCCAGCAGGACGCAGAACTCTCCCTTCTCCACTTCCAGATCGATCCCCTTCAGAACTTCGACCTTGTTTTCTTTTTCTCCGTAGGATTTCCGGACGTTCTTCAACTGCAGGATCATAGGCTTCCTCCGTTAGGTTTTACTAACAGTGATAGTCTACCATTAGTTGAACAGGTATTCAACTGTTTTTATCCAAAAAAGACAGGCATTTGCCTGTCACAGTGCACACAGTGTTTTCTCCTGCGAAGAAGCGAGGAATCCCTGCAGTTCCCGGCGGTACCCTTCGTCCCATTCGCTGACTCTTTCCCCTTTGCAGAGAGGGTCGATGAAGCGCTTCTTGGCCGGGATGATCCGTGCATGTAACGGATCCTGTTCCTCCCCTTCGGTCATCCGATGCAGGGAGCGGTAAGCCTGCCAGGCAGCCGCTGTCTCCTCGTTGCCTTCCAGCAGCGATATCACTTCCGGTTCCGTACGGTAGAGATCCTTCATCATCAGCACCTTCTTTTCCAGCGCCAGCTTCAGTACTTCCGCAAGACGCTGCATACTGTAACGGTCCGGATCGGAGACATATACCCGGGAACAGGCAAGACTCAGGAAAGCGAAGCGTTTCGCTTTTTCTTTCGTCTGAAAGGACAGTTCCGGTGCTCCTTCCGGGGAAAGATCCACGAAGAGATCTTCGTACAGAGCTTTTACTTCTGCCGTATCCGTCAGTCCGAAGTTCACGAAATTGCCCAGGGAATACTCCAGACGGTCGGCCGAGAGCCGGGGCGAATCATTGTCGGCGATCGGATAACGATGATAGTCTTTGACATCCTCGATCCTGAGACCATCTTTCTCCAGCTGTTCCGTGATCTCCTTGCTGCTGCGGATGATCTCTTCGGTCCCTTCTTCAGTCGCTTCCTGCTTCAGGTGATCGCCTTTCAGAAAGTCCACCGTATGGGCAAAGACCGGGGTCGCGATATCGTGAAAGAGTGCTGCCAATGCCGCATTCTTTTCCCGGGCAAAATGCCAGGTGATCAGGGAGACTCCCAGGGAGTGCCGATAACGGGAATACGGCAGAAGATCCTTAAAGAAAGAAAAGGACGTATATTCGCAGCCGCAGTGCATCCCTACTTCCTTCAGACGCTGCATCTCCGCGCTTGCCAGATAGGGCAGCAGGAAGGAAGGGATCTCTTCGTGATAGATCAGGTCCGTCATAAGCCTATTCTAACGTAACTGTCCGTTTTCAGAAAGGATCAGGCGATGATAGACTGCATCCGGTAAAGGAGAGGCGCAGTTTTCAATCATTTCTGCACCTCCTGTCCCTTGTTTCCGGATATCAAAACAGCGCCTTCCGGCGCTGCTATCTTGTACTGATATCCGTGAATCCTTCGCTCTTCAGATAAGCGATCGCTTCTTCCTGCGTATTGAAATGCAGGTTGGGCAGACTGGCGACCATTGTGGAGTGTTCGCCGTTGTCGGCAACACCGCGGATCACCATATGGTTCCGGGCTTCGATCATGAAGTGGATGACCTCGGCGTGTCCCTCTTCTCCTTTCCGGACCAGATACAGTTCTTTGGCATCAGGATCGACCATGTTTCTTCTCTCCTTTTCTTACAGTACTATTATACGTTTTCTTTTGCTTTCTTTCTCTTTTCCTTTGACTATAATAGAACTGTTTACAGGAGAGCTCTATGGCAAGTCAGGACCGGAAAGAGATATTTGAAAGGATGCCCGTCGCCAAAGCCTTGGCGACGATGGCGATCCCCACCATCATCAGTCAGATCATCAACCTCATCTACAATATGGTCGATGCCTTCTATATCGGGCGTACCGGCAATTCCTATATGATGGCGGCCACTTCCCTGATCCTGACCCTGACCATGATGAATGTCTCCTTCTCCAATCTGTTCGGAGTCGGCGGCGGAAGCCTCCTGGCCCGGCTGATGGGTGCCAAGAAAGACGATGAGGCAAGAAACGTCAGCGCCTTCAGCGTCTACGGCGCAGCCGGACTGTCCTTGCTGGTATCGCTGCTGATCGGTCTCTTCATGGATCCGGTGCTGACCTTCTTGGGAGCATCACCGCAGACGATCGTCTATGCCCGCCAGTATACCCTCTACGTCATCGTCATCGGTTCCCTGCCGACGGTCCTGTCGATGACCCTGGCTCATCTTTTACGAAATTCCGGCAATGCCTCGCAGGCCAGTTTCGGTCTTTCCGGCGGCGGGATCCTGAACATCCTGCTGGATCCGCTGTTCATGTTTGTGATCATGCCGAAGGGACAGGAAGTCGCCGGAGCGGCGATCGCCACCCTGCTGTCGAATATCGCCAGCTGTCTCTATCTCTTCTATGCCTTCCGCAAAGCCTCTGCCAGAGCACCGCTGAGCCTGCGCTTCAGCGAGGCCCTGAAGATCGGCAAGAATGCCGGGAAGCTCTTTGCGGTCGGTATCCCTTCCGCCTTCCTGACCGGTCTCCTCGATGTTGCCAATATCAGCCTGAACAAGCTGGCCAGCGCTCACAGCGATCTGGTCTTAGCCGGCATGGGCATCGTCATGAAGGTCGAGAGGATCCCCAATGCCGTCAATATCGGCATCTGCCAGGGCATGCTGCCGATCGTGGCCTATAACTATTCTTCCGGCGATCATGAGCGCATGAAGAAAACGATCCACACCGCCCGGATCAGCGGACTCTTCATCTCTGCCATCAGTATCCTCCTGCTGGAGATCTTTGCCCGGCCGGTCACTCAGCTCTTCCTGAGCACCTCGGCCGGTGATCAGGAAGCAGCCTTGCTGACGATCGGCTATGCTGCTGCCTTCCTGCGCATCCGGGCTCTGGCCTCCCCGGTCCAGTTCCTGAACTACTCCACTTCCTACACCATGCAGGCCATGGGCCAGGGCAAAGCCACTCTCTTGCATGCGATGGTGCGCATCCTGGTCTTCTATATCCCGCTGATGTATCTTCTGGATAAGCTCTTCGGGGAGATGGGACTGGCCGCCGGCATGCCGGCCGGAGAAGCCTGCGGAGCGCTCTTCGCTCTCACTCTGCTGCACTTCATCCTGAAAAAGAATACGAAAACCGCTCACTGAGCGGTTTTAGAATGTCTCGAACAGGAACTCCCCGGATCCCTGATACCGGTTCAGCAGTTCCAGGACCTCCTCAAAGACCTTTTCGCTGTCTTCCGGACGATACTGGCCGATACTGAAGGGCTCTTCGCCCCGCCACTGCAGTTCGTACAGCACGCAGTTCTCCGGGTCTTCGGGGCTGATCTCCGGATAATTCTCCGCATTCCAGCTGCGCAGTTCCTGTTTTTCGATCAGTTCATCGATCTCTGCCGGAAACCCCGCTTCGATGCGGCTGTAGCGGACCGGCCCGTCCAGGATCGCATAGCGCAGGATCATTTCCTCGTCATACATCAGCACGGTATAGTTCTCTCCCGTTCGACAGCCGGGACTGACCTCGATCTTCCGGAAGGTGAAGAAGCCTTCATCTTCATCCAGCATCGCCAGCGCCTTGTACTCTTCCGGAACTTCCGGCGGAGCATAGACCATCGTATTGTGCGTCTCGCAGGTCAGCTTCACATCGTGTTCCGGCATGGTGAAACTGATGACGAAGCCCTTAGCGCTGCCATAGCCGTGATTCAGCCGCTCTCCGTCCAGGTAGAAGGCATAATCGGTATCGGCAGCGATGAGATCGTAATACAGCGTGACCTTGCGTCCGGCCGGATAACTGTCTTCAGCACCCTTGTACCGCTCTTTTCTCCCGTCATAATCCACACGGTATTTCTTCGCACAACCGAAAAGAGAGAGAAACAGGACTGCACAAAGCGATATCTTCAGTATCCTCTTCATCGCGGCCTCCTAGCGCAGGATCCAAAGCTGACCGTCCGGCATCTCCTGCAATGTATCCGCTGTTCTTTCCAGCACCTCTCCGTCCGGACAGTGCCGGATCAGCGTCTCTTCCCGGTAATCGGGATCTTCGAACCATTGACTGAAATATAGCCTGTCGCCCCGCCGGCAGCAGAAGGACTCATGAGCATCGATCCGGAAGGATGCCTCTTCCGGCCAGAGGATGCCGAAGTCATTCTCATGCCCCTGCCGGATCAGCGCTAACGGCTGCGTACATAAGCGCAGGTTGTAGCAGTCTTTCATTTCGCTGCGCGGGATCGAGGCGACGGTCTCGGTCTCTTTTCCCTCCCAGTGCAATATCCGGATCTCCTTCTTCACGAAGTCTGCCAGCAGCAGGAAGATCTTTCCTTCTTCACAGACCGGGGCTCCGAAGTACTGCCCCTTCTCTGGTTTATAAGGTTCATAGACCCTTCCTTCCGGATAAGAGACCAGGATCAGCCGGCTGCGGTCGATGCGGTGTCCCATCGTAAAAAGCTCTTCTGCTTCATACAGATCTCCGTAAGTATGGTCCGTCCCCCAGTACCAGTCCGTACTGCCGGATACTCTTTCCAGGGAAGTGATCCCCTGCGTAACGATCTCTTTCATTTAAGCTCCGGCATAACGCAGATAGTGCGTATAGGCCTCTTCGCCGTAAGGCGTGACCGCTTCGCTCTTCGCATTGTAGCGGGTCAGCACCCTCTTCAGTTCCGTTTCGCTGTAGGAAGGAAAATCCACCCTTCCGGTCATTTCTTCGGCGCCTTTCAGGATATTCAGAGCCGCCAGTTCGATGTTCAGCAAGGGATCGCCATTCAGGATCCGCCAGACCAGACGGACGTCTTCTTCGTTGTGCACATCCAGCCTGTGATCGCTCTCGATGCCCAGCGCGGCATAGTCGCTCCAGCCCCTGTCCAAAGCAAAGTTGGCAGCTTCCAGCCCGACATAGCCGAAGATCTGGGCATGTCCGGTCGAACTGTCCTTCTTCTCGAAGAGATCGCTCTCGACCACCGCGTCCGCCACGATATCCATCGCATCCATGTGGGTCATCTCCATGTACAGGATCGCTTTGATGACCGCTCCGGGAATGGGATAACGCTGAGAAAGGGTACGGATCCAGGGATCGTACTCCTTTAACAGTTCTTCGGCTCTTTCATCGCTGATGATACGAAACATGTTTACCTCTCAAAGACGATCGTTCCGGCCATGGTCGGATGATCCATGTAGACGATCTCTTTCTTTTCCGTACGGTAGCCCAGGACCTTTGCGACGATCAGCGCATCTCCGGCAGCCGACAGGGTCATGGCGATGCCGATCGTGAACCACAGGAAGGATCCGGCAAAGACCGCAATGACGGTCGGGATCACTCCTAAGACGAGTCCCGGCATCAGCGCTCCCAGCAGATAAGGTATCTTCTTCAAAGGCGCTGTGCAGGTGCAGTAAGGAGTCATGTATCCCTTCATGATCCCGAATTCGATATCTTTCCAGTGGTGTTCGCTGAAGAGGCTCCAGGTCAGCCCGTGCAGGAGTTCATGAGCCGGGATCAGGATCACGAACCACACCAGCATGGCGATCGCTTCGGTCATATTGAGGTGAAGGTTCTCCACCCCGTTGCGGCTGATGAAGATCCACATCCCCAACCCATAAAGCGGAAGCATGGCCGCCAGAGCGATCACATTGGCGCTGACCACACTGACCAGCAGTTCCTTCTTCTCATAGCCCTGTGCCGTGTATTCGGCTGTTACTTTCTCGAGATGCTGAAGGCGCTTCTGTTCCGCTTCGCTCAGTTCCCGTTCCTGTTCTTCCTTGATCTTATCTTTTTTCATATTCCATACCTTTTTCCGCACACACCCGGCAGGGCAGTCCGCTCATCCCTTCCCAGTTCACCGGAAAGGTATAGACGAGGCAGGCTCCTGCCGCTTCTTTCATATGACAGAGATTCTCGATGATGAAGATCCCCCGGTCAGCACAGTACTGATCGTACTGCGGGTGCTGCGGCCCATGCCGCACCCCCGCAAAGTCGATCCCGATCAGGGAGATCTTTCTTTTTGCCAGTTCTTTGATCAGTTCTTCCGTAAGGACCGGATGATCCTGAAAGTATTCCTTTGACCCGTAAGGGACCCTGTCCGCAAAGCCGCTCGCGAAACCGATGAACATATCTTCCTCTGCCTTTGAAAGATCGATATCTCCGAGGCCGATCTCCTCTCCGGATACCTCAAAGATATAGCCTTTCCGGATCGTATAGTCCAAAGGAAAGACCTTGTCCATCACATCAAAGTGCGTGCCCAGATGCCCGTTAGAAACTCTCTTCTCGTTTCCTGCAGCATCCTTGCGCATCTGCGGCGTGACCGGCAGGCTCAGGTCGATCATTCCGCTTTCCAGACTGCCGTGGTCAGGAACTCTTCCCAGATCGGCAGACGCTCTTCTCTCTCTTCCTGACGCAGATAGACATGGAAGTAGTAGAAGGTCTCTCCCCTCTTTAAGGCAAAGGATTCCGAGACCATGTCCTTCTCCTGCGACTGATAGGTATAGCGCAGGCCTTCCGCTTTCCGCTCTCCGATATTCCTCTCCAGGAAACCTTCCAGATCATAGTCATAATCTTTCAGGGCCTTGCGGAAACGTTTCTCCATATCCCCGGCGATATCCTTCGTGCTTAAGATCAGCGCCGAAAAAGCGTTGACCTTCTTCCAGCCGATACTGATCAGCATATGTTTCTCTTCACTGCGCAGACAGACCCCTTCCCCGTCGACCAGGAAATTCATCTGTGCCCTTTCTTCTTCATTCAGTACCCGGAAACTTTCCGGGACATTCATTTCCAGTTCTTGATTTATCTGCATGTGCTACCTCCGCGTCTTCATTATAAAAGAAACCGGCTCAGGAGACACTGCCAATGGCATATTCCTCAGACGGTCCCGCATTGTCCCGGTAACAGAACAGTGCTACAATGACCTGGGTATATCGGTCATTACAGGAGGTCCCATGCGCAGCCGCAAAGCATTCCGCATCTATCTTGTCTTTCTGCTCGGCTGCCTCCTGGCGGCCCTGGCCGGCCATGCAGCCGGCATCGTCTTCCGGCAGTATCTGCGGATCATGGCGGTATTGTTGGTGGGAGGCGGGCTTTTCTTCGTTTCCTTGGTAAAGATCCGGGAGCTCCCGGCCCAGCAGAAAGGAAAACGGGCAGCGGCCACGGTACTGCTATGCATCTTCTGTCTGCTGCTCGGCTTCGGCCTCTTCATCACCCTGGGATCCGAGAAGGAACGTACGGTCGAAAGAGACGGCAGGAAGATGATCGAAACGGAAAGCGGCTTTCTCCTGTTTCTGGAAAGAAGCTATTATGATTACGGGAACCTCTTCTGGTACCGGAAAGACCCGCACTATACTATAAGCTATGATGACGGAGATCCATCCCAACCCGTTTATACAGATTACTTTAATGAGAACGGGGAACTGAGCGAACGCATCTTCGTACAGGAATAAAAGACTCCGAAAAGAAAAAGGCGTGGAATCCCACGCCTGTTTATTATTGTAGATCCCAGAGCGGCAGCGTGAATTCGATACTGTCGCGCCATTTGCGCAGTTTCAGTACGAAGAAGACCCAGATGATCACATCCAGAGCTGCCAGGGTGACAGCCGTGAAGGTGAAGAAGTCATTCCCGGCAACGACCGGACTCAGCGAGAAATTGTAGAGCGCATGCATAGCCCAGGGCAGGACACAGGCCAGGATCCGGTAAAACCCGTTTCCGGTCTTCATGCCTTTGCCGCGGAAATAACCCATCAGGAACCCATAGCTGACATGTCCCATGGCGATGCCCCGGACGATGATCTGTCCGACATTGGTGCTGAACGCATAGACCAGATCTTCCGAAACGCCGAATGCCAGAGCGATGATCGTCTGCCAGGCGATGACCTGCAGCCAGCTGACTGAATACTGTTCTTCCCGGAGGGTCTTGTTGAGGAGGGTATATTTGACGAATTCCTCGACTCCGGAAGTCAGGATCAGGGCATGAAAGAGGTCATGTCCCATCGGGATCTTTGACTCCAGTTCGCTGAGTTTCCAGAGGATACTGAAGAGCAGTCCCAGGAAGAAGATCGGGAACGGCGCCAGAAAACCTCTCAGGAACAGCTTCCCGCAGTTCTTCTTGTGACCGTCTCCCTGTCTCAGGCCGTTCATCAGCCAGAAAAAGACAGCAGCCGAGGGGATCAGACTAACGAGCAGTGCAGCTAACTGGATCATACATTGCCTTCCTTAAAACCTTCTTTTTCTTTACTGTTCAGCAGTTCCTTCCCTCTGCCCTTCTTCCAGGTGAAACAGAGGCAGGACAGCAGGAGTGCCGCCGTCACGATGCAGGCCGGAATGCTGCCCTCGACACCGAACAGATTGTCATAGATGAGCGTATCCCGGGCATTGGCGGCAGTCAGCCGGAAGACCGAGATCTCCGAGACCAGGCCGCTGTTGGGCAGTCCGAAGAGATAATTCTGAGTGAAATTCCAGGCCGTATGCAGGCCCATCGGGAACCAGATGCTGCCGGTCGCCTTCATCGCAAAGGAGTAAGCCGCACCGGTCAGCACCAGATTGACGACCGCCAGTTTGGAGATGCCCGGATTCATCAGGTGCAGGGCACCGAAGATCGCAGCGTTCAACAAGGCAGCCAGCCAGAAGGGATAGTGGATATGGATCCTCTCCTGCAGGAAACCGCGGCACCAGGCTTCTTCGGTCGTGCTCTGGATAAAGACACAGCCGAGAGCCAGCAGATAGAAGGGGATCTCGCTCAGGGCAAAGTTCGGCTCGAGCACGATATCCCGGTGCAGCCAGGCAGCCAGGACGCAGGCCCCGTTCATCAGAAAACCGAAGAGCAGGCCTTTGCCCAGGGCTGACAGCGATCCTTTCTTCGCTTTCAAGGTATCCAGCAGGAAACGGTTCTTCTTACTGATGAAGCAGTAAAACAACAGCCACACCAATAAGGGCAGGAAGGATACCAGATAGTTCTCAAAGGTAAACAGCAGGCCCGAGGACAGCTCTTCATAGAAAGGCAGACGATGGAAGAGGGCATCAAAGGGCAGCACGAAGACGAAGGAGCCGATGATCAGGAACAGGATAAAGAAGGCGGCCGCGATCCAGAGGATGCGGTTGCTCAGCTGTGTTCCGCCGAATATCTTTCTACCGGGATGAGGCATAGGGTACTCCTTTATGGTTCTTTTTCAGTATACGACAGAACGTTCCATATGTGTTCTTTCACGAAGAAAAAGAACTGTTCTCACAGCTCCTTCAGCATCCTGATATGCGGGATCCCGTCCTCCAGGAACTCTTCCGAGACCTGCAGGAATCCCAGTTTTTCATAGAGGCTCTTCGCATAGACCTGCGCCTCCAGATAGATCTTATCCGCCTGAAACTCTTTCTGCGCGATCACGATCGCTTCCTTCAGCAGTTCCGTAGCCAGACCCTGCCGGCGTTTGCAGGCGATGACTCTGCCGATCGAGACATAGGGACTGACCACACCTCTGTCCATGATCCGCAGATAGGCTTCGATCCCTTCTTCGTCTTCCAGCCAGACATGCAGGGCATCCTGATCCCGGCTGTCCAGTTCTTCGTAGGGACAGTTCTGTTCCACCACAAAGACATTCACCCGTAAGCGCAGGATCTCATAAAGTTCCTGCAGAGTCAGTTCTTCAAATCTCTTATAGCGCAGCTGCATCGTCCCCCTCCTGTTCCTGTCTCAGGAACGTCTCACCAGTACTGCATATTTCGGTGTCTCCGGCATGTACCGGATCACGATCTTATCTCCTTCATAGAGCCCTTTTTCGGGATTGGCCAGCTGGGCTTCCACTTCCTCCCCGTAGACATTGCGGTAAAGGACATAGACCGAATAGTCAGTACCTCCGTCTTCATCTTCAAAAGCCAGGATCCGGCAAATGACCGCCTCTGCCTCGACACCTTCCTTCCTGATCTTACGCATATAGATAAGGGAAGCAGCCGCTCCGGCTGCACCCAGGGCCAGGATCCCTGTAACGATCCATTCAAACACTTATGACTTCCTCCTTATAGACTTCACAGAGCCTCTTCTTAGCGGCTCTCGCTGTCTTCGTATACGGCGTCAGCAGATCGAAGGCATGGACATCTCCGGGATAGACATCGACCGCTGCCTTCACTCCGGCATCCTGCAGCTTCTGCACATAGGTCAGGGTCTCATTCAGGAACGGTTCTCCGTAACTGACGAAGGTATAGCAGGGCGGCAGTCCCTGAAGATCATTCGCTCTCGCTGCCGAGGCATAGACCGGGATCTCTTCTCTGCCATACAGATCTCCCAGATAGTGTTTCCAGCCCCAGTGATTGCGTCTCGTGTTCCAGACCTTGCCGTGGTTGTCTTTAGAAGAATGGGTATCCTGACAGTCCAGCATCGGATAGAGCGGCAGCTGATAGTCCACCTTGATCTCTCCCTGATCCCGGGCATAGAGACAGAGAGCAGCAGCCAGACCGCCTCCGGCGCTCTCACCGCCGACGATCAGCTTCGTGATGCCCAGTTCTTCCCTATGTTCATCCATCCAGCATAACGCTGCATAGCAGTCTTCCAAGGCAGCCGGATAGGGAGCTTCGAAGGCCAGCCGATATCCCGGAGAAACGACGACTCCGCCGTACTTCTCCGCCAGCATCCTCCCGGCCGAGGCATAGACCATCTCCGCCATCCCCAGCATATATCCGCCGCCGTGGATCCAGAGGATCCCGGGGACTTTCCGTTTCTCTGCCGGATGCAGCAGGATCATCTTCATCTTTCCCCAGGATACAGGGATCTCTTTCGTCTCACTGATCAGCTTCATTCCCTTTCCTCTTCTGCAGGATCTCGACAACGATCCCGATCACGATGACCGTCAGAAAGACCAGCGTCCAGATCCACCACAGATTATTCAGCCTTCCTCCGCCCGGATCGTAACTGTCGCTCTGCCCGACATAGCCGGCCAGGAAGCCGGCCAGATAACCCAGTGCCGTAAAGAGCGGCACATAGCGGCATTTTAAGAAAGAGGCGGTCACGATCACAACGGTCCCGAATGCCAGCAGCACCAGCGGCCAGTCCTTCATCCCGTGCAGGGAGAACAGCGGATAACGGATGAGCAGCCAGCTCAGGACCAGCAGGAAGAAACCGATAAAGCTGCGCTTCATAGTTTTCTCCCGCATTCGTGGCAGAACTTCTGCCCTTCTTCGTATTCCGCCCCGCATTCCGGACAATGCCTTCCGCCCAGAGAAGCTTTCTTTTCTGCCTTGGGACCTGTATGCGGCTGATGCATCATATCCCCTTCTATACGGATATCGACTCTTACATCTTTGGCCGGCATATAGAAACCATACCAGATCTTCCCGTCTGCGTTGCTGAAAGGCGCCGGTGTCACTTCTTTGGAAGTGATCTTCAGGCTGGCATCCTGGACCTGATAGACCGAAAACTGTACGAAGGTCCCTTCTTCGAAAGAGTCCCGGTACAGGCCGTGAGCTCTGTTGTCGTTATTTATGTTTACCTTGTATTTCATACGGTTCTCCTCCGGGATATACTTCTCATATTTCTCTTTCACAAAGGGGATATTCAGTTTCTTCAGCAGTACCTCGTTATAGCGGTCGCTCTTCAGGTTGTAGCGCAGGCTCCATAAGAGCCAGGCATAATCCAGCCAGCGGTCGCCCTTGCCGGAACCTTCCGTATCGATGAAGCCGCTGATCTCATCGTGTTCATCCACGAGGATATTGGGCAGACAGAGATCACCGTGCACGAAGTCCTCTCCTTCGCTCTCTTCATTATGGAACGGGCAGTCGCATCCATCCAGTGAACGCAGCCATTTCACTGCCTTCGCCAGACAGTCCGTCAGCAGTTCCGGATCCTGCAGGAAGCGCTCGGCGATCAGGGTCTCCCCTCCGACATACGTGCGCAGATAATAAGCTTTCCCGGCTTCTTCACAATAACAGACGCTGTGGCTGCCGGGCAGTCCGTGCCGAAAGAGGAAGTCCGTCTTCTCTTTCTCCCGCTGCAGTCTTTCTTTCTCTTCCGAGACCTTCAGGACATAACGCTCTCCGAACAGGAAAACTTCGTCCGCACTGCGGCCGGTCTCATCTTTTCGGCAGGGAAGATCTCTGATATGTTCCCGGATCTCTGCGGGAAAGGCGAGCGATCCTTTCATCATCCTTATTGTATCAGTCTTTTGCCAGCTCCTGCAGCGTCTCTCCGCTGATGCGGTAGACCGTCCAGTCCTTCATCGGTTCTGCACCTAAGGACAGATAGAAATCGATGCTGGGCTGATTCCAGTTCAGACACCACCATTCCAGCCTTCCGCAGCCTTTTTCCACTGCGATCCTCGCCAGTTCCTTCAGCAGGGCTTTCCCGTATCCCTTTCCCCGGTATTCAGGCAGGACATAGAGATCTTCCAGATAGATCCCGGCCCGGCCCAGGAAGGTCGAGAAGTTATGGAACCAGAGGGCGAAGCCCACTTCTTTCTCTCCTTCGCAGGCAAAGAACACTTCGGCCACTTTCTTCTCAAACAGCCACTCGTGCAGCTGCTGCGGGGTCGCCACGACCAGCTCGCTCATCTTTTCGTAAGCGGCCAGTTCTTTGATGAAATACAGGATCTTTTCACAGTCTTTCTCTTCCGCCCGGCGGAATGTCAGTTCCTTCATAAGTCCTCCTTCCTGAGTTCATAAGCAGGATGCTGCAGCCCGGTCGGGGCATAGTATTCGCTGCCGATGCAGATGAAACCCAGCTTCTCCAGCACCCTCTTGGAACGCTGATTCTCCGGATGATGTCCGGCAAAGAGCTTCTCTGCACCCAGTCCGGCAAAGGCATAGGCGATCACAGCCTTCGCCGCCTCGTAAGCATACTCCCGGCCCCAGTATTCCGGCAGCAGATGAAAGCCCAGTTCGAATCCTTTCTCTGTGCGGGGACGCAGTCCGCAGCAGCCGATGAATTCACCGGAATGCAGGAAGAGCGGCCAATACTGCACACCGTGTTCTTTCTGATTCCGTATCTCCGTCTGCAGACGCTGTGCGGTCTCTTCTTCCGTAAAACTTTCATTCCTGCAGATATAACGGCAGACCTGCGGATCGCCCCACAGTCTTTCGGCCAGGAAGAGATCTTCTTCTTTCCAGAGACCGAGGACCAGTCTCTTTGTCTTCAGAAAAGGTTCGTCCATAAAGAAAAAGTCAGGAAAACTCTTTTCCCGACTGTCCTTCCTTTCTGTTTATGACAGATACGCTCATCCCTTGGCGTATCCCATCTTCTCATTGAGATCGTGCAGGCTCTTATCGTACTGTTCCTGCGAGATCGCATGACGTTCCCGGAACTTCTCCAATACGTCTTTCTGGGTCAGATACAGATGATGGTTCTTCTCTTCGTAGGTCAGTGTTTCCCACGTGGTATCCTGTTCAAACTTCATAGATCTTACCCCCTGCTCTCTACTTCTTATTTTACTCACAGAGAAATGTCACAGAATATGAAAGTCTTTACAATGCGGTTTTTGGCCGTAATCACCAAAAATATCTGCCTCACTTTTTTCCGGCAATGTGTCACTTTCTCCGGAAAGGTCGTCAGTTCCGGGAAATGTGTTTTGGACGAATGCACAGATTCTGCTGACAGGCGTATATAATAAAAAAGAGCGAGGCACTCTATGAAGACACTGTGTTTATACTATTCCCGCACGTCTCTGACGAAAGAAGTCATGACGAGGATCGCGGAAGGACTGGAAGCTGACCTTTACGAATATACGGACGGCAAGGACCGTTCCGGCATCCTGGGCTATCTCCTGGCCAGCATCGATTCCTTTCGGAAGTATCCGGAGGTAACGATCAAAGATCTCGAAACACCGTTAGAAGCCTATGACCGTATCCTGGTCGGCATGCCGGTCTGGGCTGAGAGGCCCTGTGTGGTCGGCAAGGCCTTTCTGAAGCAGTATGCCCCTCAGTTAAAGAACGTTTATCTGATCGTGACCCATATGGCCGCTGTCCCGTATACGAAGCAGATCCTGAAACTGAATGATCTGCTGGATACACCGGCTGAAGGGTATCTCTCCGTTGCGACCGGAAAAGGCATCGACTATACAGAGGTCGACGAATTCATTGAAAGACTCAGATCGTAATGGTCAGGACATTCAGACCTAAGATATTGCGGTAAGTGATCTCTTCGGCGATCCGATAGACCATGCGGATGCCGATATTGCGGGTGATATCCTGCAGATCTCTGATCGCTCTTCTTTCGGCCGGATCGAACGGCACACAGTCATCCCGGATACGCAGGATGACTTTTTCATTCTTATGGATGACCCGGATATCGACCGAATGCGGCTTCTTATCCTTATGGAAGCCATGTTCCACGACATTGCCGGCCATCTCTTCCAGGAAGAGACTGGCATAGTAGGAACGCTTCTCATCAAGCCCCCGCTGACGGCAGAAGTCACGGATCTTCTCCGAAATATTGACGACCTCTTCCCTGCTGTGCAGGGAAAGATCCATGCGTTCCTCTTCGGAAACACCGAAACCTTCGGGAATGACCATCAGTTCTTCGATGCTGCGGGGCAGATGTTTCTGCTTCACCGCCGCATAACCGAGGATGAACAGCGTCGTGACTACACCGTTCAGCACATTGGCGATATAAACAGCCCGAGCCCCCAGTGTCGGGATCAGCAGGAAACTGAAAGCCGCTACACTGACCACACCGTCCAGAGCAGCCAGGATATGGACCGGCAAAGGACGCTTGCTGGACTGCCAGTAGCAGCTGAAATGCATGCAGATGACCGAGAGCGGCATGCAGAGCGGCAGGATCCGGAAAGCAGAGACGCACATTCCGAAGACCGCTTCCGAAGGTTCATGGAAATACAGATTCGTAAAAGGTACGGCCAGTCCGATGATGCAGAGACTGATCAAAGACATCAACGGCAGGAAACGATAGAACATCGTCTTCATGATATCGGTCAGGGTCTGCCGGTCTTCTTCCCCGATGCTGACGCCCATCAGCATCCGGCTCACCGCCAGCATCCCTTCCGGTACTGCCCAGAATAAGGACATCAGGGAATTGGAAGCGGCAAAGGCGGAAAGTCCGGCATTGCCGACATACTGCAGCAGAAGATCATTGACGATCATGCCCCGCAGGGACTGATAGAGATAACTCATCGCTCCGGGCAGACCGATCTTCAGGATGGTCAGGCCTTCTCCCTTTTCGGAAACGCCTTTGCGGAAACGGAAAACTGCCTTCTCCGTAAAGAAATACTGGGCCTGCAGCAGGCAGAAGACCCAAAGTCCCAGCGAAGCAGCCAGAGCCAGTCCGAAGGCTTCCCAGTGCAGGACTTTCAGGAACAGAAAGTCAAAGAGGATATTGGCCAGGATATAGACCAGACTGGCAAAAGTCGTACGCTTTACCTGATTCTCCAGAGACAGGAAAGCAGCCAGCTGATTGCCCAGGAAGAAAGGCAGGATGCCGATCGACTGTCCCAGCAGATACTGCCGGAACAGCGGCCACAGGGCCGGATCCTTGCAGAGGAAGCTGCCGTCTGTGAAGAGAGCGCTGAGCAGATGGAAAACGACGAAAAGGACGGCTGCCAGGGCTGTCAGCAGGATATCCAGGACGAAGACGCCCTGCATCTTTTCATTCTCTTCCCGGCCCAGATACTGCCCGCAGAGGATCATCGAACCTCCGACCAGGATGGTGCTGAGCGCTCCGCTCAGCATGGCGATCGGGGCATACAGTCCTACGGAGCTTAAAGCCAGCTCCCCGACCGAATTCCCGGCAAAAAGACCGGTCACGATCCCGTTGACAGCCCCGATGGCAGCTAACAGGATCTGGATCGGCAATAAACGGAACAACAGTCTTTCCGTAACTTTTCTATTTGCAGATACTTCCATAGATGCTTTGGCCCTTATCTACATCTTACTCAGAAAAAAGATCTCCTTCCATGGGAAAGAATGTGTTTATTCTTTATTGCAGCAGGAATCGATACGATGCCTTTTTCAACATTGACTTGATATGTTGGCTAAGCCATAAGACGGAAGCCGATGCTGATCAAATTACCAAAATGCAATACCTGAGTATTTGGTATTAGCATCGATGACATTATTGCTGATGAGTTCCCAAAAATGAGTGTATATGATTCAATTGCGAATGCAATCGCAAGAAACGGAGGCGAACTTACGGAATCCGAAAAAGATAAACTGGTCTCCTTGTTAAGAGGAGACTGCCAATAAATGTACAGAACGAAAGAAGAGTACGATCGCGTCGATAGGTTGGCAACCGACATTTTGCTGGATTACGGTATTTGCTCGTTTCCGCTTGACATGGATGATCTGTGCAGAAGGATGAATATAAATGTTGTACCTTATTCTGCATATGAAGAAGGGGTCGATCTGCTATTGAAGAAATCCAAACAAGGATTTTCCGCACATAGAACAGAGAACGACAATCCAACCATATATTTCAATGATATCTACGGAGATCATTTGACTGCGGCCAATATTTCATCAACGAAAGGTCACAAATTGAATCATATCGTCGAGGGTGATACAGATGATTCCGAAGACGATCTTGCCGACCATTTTTCAAGACAGTTACGATGTCCTGTCTCGTTAGTGATCTATCAGAAAATCTACAGTATAAACGAATTGATCTCCAGATTCGGAATCAGCTGCGAACAAGCCATTTATGTTTCGAAAAGCGCCTTGAATCGATGTTCAAAATACGAAAGAACGTTTCTGGCTTATGAAATTGATTATCTGAGGATGTATTACAACGATCCGAATCTTGATTTACCGCTCATGACAAAAGTCAACGAACAGTAAAGGAATGCAAATCCTAAAGGCGGTGATGTACAAATGAAAGTGTAGGAGGGCTCTGGCAATTGCTGCTAACTATTGCTAAATCCCGGACGATTATTGAACGATTCTTCATTTGAAAGATACGATGATCCCTCAATTGGGTATTGAGATTACGTATCTTTCAATTGCTTCCTTATAAACCGGTCCAGAAAGGAGGCATATTAATTATGCGCAATCAAAAAATTGTGGACGATTCTTTTCAAGCTTTTCTGGTAAAAGACGCCAGATTCACCGACATCGAAGAATACTCGATAATCCCAGGGAACTTTGTTGCAAAGGTGCTTCCCAAAAAGATAATACACTTTTCCAAAGCCATTACTTACAGAGGGGATCTCAGCGATACTTTTATCTGCTTCTTCTCTCCCGACAGTACATTCGAACGTGTACGCAGGCATCCAAAGAGATACTTGAATTTCTTTAGGAGGACTGCTGGGATCATTGGTTTTGATTTCAGCATTCACTCCGATATGCCGATCATTAAACAGAAAGCGCAAATGAACGACAATCTTTCCTTAACATATTACTATGGTAATAACGGTATTCCGGTAATTCCAAACCTAAGATGTGGGATCGATGAATTGTGCCACGAATTCTTCACTGCCATTCCAAAAAATACTATTGTGGCCGTCGGTACTCATGGTTTTATCAAAACCAAGCAGGAGAAATACGAATGGTACGATTTCCTTGAAATGGTCATTGCAGAATTGGAACCGTCCAGTATTGTCGTTTATGGGACGCTCAACGGTGAAATGTTCTGTAATTTGAAGGATCAGGCCAATATTGTTTGTTACGATGCATGGAATGATCTCCGTAGGAAAGGGGTCGACCATGTCTAAGACAACAAAAGGTGCCAGCAATCGTTATGGCAATTCCAGGGGAAGTTCCAAAGGACATCCTACCAAACACATCAACTATGCCTGGGCAAAGGCGTTTAACAGTAAAACCATCAGCGGGCATTTTGCAGAACACGGAGCTCAGATCGGCTCTTCAACAATAAAGTCCTACGCCGCTAAAGCCGTAAGTTTCGCAAACACCGTGGACAGAAAAAACAATGTCAGTTTTGTAGATCGTAATGGCTCGACCTATAAGTACAGTAAGAAAACCAATGAGTTCGTTGTTGTAACCAAAACAGGCATCGTAGTAACTTATTTCAAACCCAAAGGAGGCTATGGGTATTATCTTAGTGAAAAGAAGGAGCGTGCTAAAAATGGAAAAAAGAAATGATTTTATTGAAATGCTTTGTCCTGTATGTAAAAAGTATCTATTCGTCGATAACGAAGACACAGAAAAAGAAGACTCAAATCACAACGGAGAGCAGACTGATTTCTGCACGAGCTGTGGCTGGATTTACGATATAAAACAAACGAAAGATCCAGATCTGAAGATCGGTATGAACGAAATGAGTCTAAACGAGTATAGAGTCTGGTACTCCAAAAAAATCAAAAGTGACCCAGATTACAATTATTTGGACGAGATCTCCAAGCAAACTCCTCATTTATGTCCTGTATGCAGAAAGCATAAGTTTTCCTGTGAAGGATCATGGGAGATTTGCCCTGTATGCGGTTGGACAGATGATCCTCTAATGGAACGCGAACCAGATAAATGGGCTGGAAACGCAAATGATCTGTGTCTTAACGACTTCAGAAATAGGTACAAAAAACTAAACGATGGAGATTGAGAAATCATAAACTTCATCCAATAGCCTAGATCGATACCAATACTCATTAAAGTCGGCTGAGGAAGCAATAGGTAAACACTTCTAAGGCCAGCTTTTGTCGAGTTTGAAGATTGTTACGCTAATAAAATGCGATATGCTGCTAACATATCGCATTACTTGAAGGATACGATAATCCCTCAATTGGGTGTATTTATTATACAAAAAGTTAGTTCATTCAGTCAATTAAAGGATTGTTATATGGCAGTGCTGTGTCATATCATTTTTGCAACCCTAAGCAGCCAGATGTTTCCCTCTCTCGTAAGCCTTGCGGCATTCCTGCGGGAAGACGTTCTCGTGTCTCTCCTTCTTGGCTTCCGGATCGAACATCGACCATTCCCAGTCTGTCTTACTGTAGTCTGCCAACTGCAGGGTATCCCCGCTGACCAGGACATCGGTCGGTCCTACGAAACGATTGAAGCTCTGCTGGTAACCGTAAAGTAATTGCTGGTACATCATGTCCGGAGCGTTGCTGGTCATGACCAGCAGGACCGGGATCATGTGCTCGTTGCAGCAAGGAGTCTCCCGGTCGTAGGTCAGATTCTGGAAGATCAGTCTTTCATACAAGGCCCGGAAGGCAGCCGTCAGTTCCGACAGGTAGTTCGGCGAACCGATGATCAGTCCGTCCGCTTCCCGGATCGCATCCAGTACCGGAGAGAGTCCGTCCTTGATGATACAGTGTCCCTTGTTCTGTTCTTTCTTGCAGCCGAAGCAGGAGATGCAGCCGCTGTATCTCTCCAGACGGTACATGTCGAAACAGATCACTTCCGCTCCGGCTTCTTCGGCTCCTCTCGCTGCTTCTTTCAGCAGGGTATCCGTATTCCAGCCTTTGCGCGGGCCACAGTTTACTACCACGATCTTCTTCATCTATCTCTTTCCCAAAGCCTTTCCCTGCGGGGTCTCCTCCCGCAGTTTCTTACAGTAACTTTCAAATTCCCGCTGTGCTCCCAGCGAGGGGAAGGCATACTCCTGTATGCTTCCCTTATCGTCTTTCCAGTAGAGGTAGAACCAGGGACCGGCATCTCCGTCTTCGAGATGTTCCTTTCTCTTTTCGACCTCTCCGTCTTTGATCAGATCATAGAAGGCTGACCATTCCTGATCGTTCAGGACCTTCGTCCCTTTGGCGGTCGTGTCCCCCTCTTCGTTCCAGCCGTAATCATCCTTGGTACCTCTGGTCTCATGGAAGAAGTAATGCTTCCCGTTCTCGAGAAAGAAGCGGTAACGCTGGTATTCTGCATTGAAACCGATCCAGTTGTAGGTGTAATAGAAATCTTTGATGTCCTCTTTGGCGATCTTACTGACTTTCATAGGATAACCTCACTTCTCTGACTTTATTGTATCCTGCAGCGATAATGCTGTATTCCGTCAGTCAACGGGTCTTTAGGGCTGTTTCTCCGCTTTGCGGACGACTGCCTCAAGGCTCATGCCGGCATAGTCCTGCGCGGCGAAGATCCTGCCGCTGATCCCGTCATCGATGAAAGCTCCGACCAGTACGCCCGGCAGGGCGCTCTCCGGCGAATTAGGCGCCTGTTCCCCGCCCATATCGATCCTGCACCAGCCCGGATCGGTCAGCGAGATCAGGACATTGCCCTTCAGATCCCGGCAGAGATCGCGGGTGACCTTGTTTAAGGCAGCCTTGGAGGCCGAATAGCCGGCCTGTTCCGGTTCTCTGTCGATCCCGCTCGTGGTGTTGACGATCCCGCCCGTTCCCCGCTCCAGCATCTTCGGCAGGAAGTGGTAACAGATCATCATCGGGGCGGTCACGTTGACCCGGAAACTGATGTCATAGTCCGAAGAAGGCGTCTCCAGATAGTCCCTGCGGTAAGCGATCTGCAGACCGGCATTGTTGAGGATCACATCCGGTACGATGCCTAAGGCATCGACTGCTTCGCACATCTTCTTCACTTCTTCCGGCTGCGAGAGCTCCGCTTCCAGGACATATGCCTCAACACCCAGCGCCTGCACTTCTTCCAGCACCTTCTGACAGTGTTCCGCCCTGCGGCTGTGCAGCAGCAGCTTGCTGCCCTGCTTCGCCATATACAGGGCGGAAAGATAGCCGATGCCCCGGCTGGCGCCGGTGATCAGCGTCCACTTTCCTTTTACCTCATACATGATCGTTTCCTTTCCCGATGATCTCCCGGATCATCTGTACATATTCCTGCGCATGGTTCAGCGAGAATTCGCCGTGATAAAGTCCCGGCAGGATCACCAGTCTGCTGTCCGGCAGTTCCTGCTGCAGCAGTTCTGCGGAAGAGCGGATCGTTTTCGTTTCCTTTTCGCCGATGACGGCAGTGATCTTTGCCTCGCTTTCTTTGACCGTATCCTTGAGCGTATAGGCCGTATTCGCCTTCAGGAAGGCGATCATATCTTCCTTGCGGATCGCACAGCTGTCGCGGTAGTAGTCCTCAAAGAGCTCTTCCTGCATATGCAGGGAAGCGAACTGCAGTTTCGCAAAGCTGCGATTTTTGATCAGTCCGTAACTGCTGCCGAAGGCCGGTCCCACCAGTGCATTCGTCAGTTTATCAGGGATGAGCGCTGCGCTTTCGATCAGCGCATAGCGGCAGAGATCCTTCCGCCGGGAAAGGATCTCCAGTGCGGTCTGTGCTCCCAGCGACAGTCCTCCCAGCAGCAGGACCTTTCCCTTGCAGTACTCATCGATGAAGGAGATGATCTCTTCGGCATTGTCTTCGATCGACGTGTAGGGACGGTCGCTTCCGGCATGCCCGTCCAGGATCGGCAGCAGCACGTGAAAACGATCCTGCAGCAGCTGCGCTTCTTCCCGGAAGTTCCACCAGGAAAGGCCTCCGCCGTGCAGGAGCAGGATCGTATCGTTATCTCTGCTGCCGTATTCGCGGTATTTCATCTCTCTCTTTTCAGTATACATGGTCATGGTAAAATGAAGGTAATGAAAGCATTCTCCATCATCATCTTCCTGCTTGTGACCGGCATACATCTGTATGCCTCTTTAAGGCATGACCGTTTCCTGAGAAATCTGACCAAGCCCTTCCTGGTCCCGGCGATCTTTCTGTATTACTGCGTCTCTGCCGGAAAGATCTCTCTCACCCTGTGCCTCGCTTTACTCTTCTCCTGGCTGGGCGATCTCCTGCTGATGAAGAAGAGTGTGAACTGGATGGCTCTGGGCGGTCTCTCCTTCATGGCTTCGCACGTCTCTTTCGTGCTGACCTTCCGCAGGGACATCCTCTTCTCACGGATCTCTGTCCTTTCCTTTTTGCTGCCGGCTCTATGTTTCATCTGCGCTTCTCTGCTGATCTACCGTGCACTGCTGCCTCATCTGCCGCAGAAACTGGCTCCGGTCGCTCTGATCTACCTGCTCATCAACAGCGTCATGAACTGCTTTGCCTGGTATCGGCTCCTCTGCCTTCTCACCCCGGCGGCAGGGATCACTGCGCTGGGAGCTATCCTCTTCTATCTCTCGGATACGATCTTATTCTTCGTACGCTTCAAGAAGGACTTCCGGCTGAAGAGCCATTTCGGAGTCATGCTGACATATGCCCTGGGACAGTTCCTGATCGTCAGCGGACTGTTATAAAAACTCCCTCACGGGAGTTTTACTTCTGGGCAGGTTCCCACTTGCAGCGGACCGGAGAGACGATCAGTCCCTCTTTTTTTAAGGCCGTGAAGACTTTGTCGACGACCTTGCGGTCCAGTCCGGTCAGTTCGGCGACCTTGCCGGCGTTGAGCGGTTCACCCGCTTTACGCATCGCTTCCAGTACGACTTCTTTCTCTTCCATGATCTCCTCCTGCCGATCGGATGTCTTTACCGATCGCTTTACTTTATTCTATCGCAGATCCGGCAGGAAATGATCAGAATTGCAGCAGTTCCTGTCCTTCGACCGGACAGGCATAGAGAAAGATCTCTTTCTTTCCCATCCTCTCTTTTACCGTCTGCAGGGCTCTTTCAGGTGTATTGTTTTCTCTTGAAAGATGAGCCAGCAGGAAGTTCCGGGTCCCGCTCTCATACAATCTGGCAACGGTATCTGCACAGTCATCATTGGAGAGGTGGCCGTATTCGGAGAGGATGCGCTTCTTCAGGAAGTGGGGATAGCTCCCCTTCTTCAGCATCTCCACATCATGATTGGCTTCGATGATGACGACGTCGGAACCGCACAGTTCCTTGAAGATCTTTTCATTCATCCTCCCGCAGTCCGTGACATAAGAAAGCTTCTTTCCTTCACAGACGAAGGAATAGCCGCAGGTACGCACATAGTCATGCGGTACGCTGAACATCCTTACCTGAAGTCCCGGCAGGACTTCTTTTTCTTCGTTCACATCCAGCACGGCTCTCTCCGGAGCGATGTTCCGGATCGGATACATGACGGTCTCATTGGCATAGACCTTGCAGGAGAGATGATTGCCGAGGGCTTTGGCGGCCTTGATATGGTCGGCATGACCGTGGGTCAGGAAGACCGCTTCGATATCTTCGAGCCTTCTTTCATGACTCTCCAGGACGGCTTTTACCTTGCGGTAGCCGATGCCCATATCGATCAGAAAACGATGATCACCAAGCTCGATATAGAAACTGTTGCCGGTCGAACCGGAACCGAAGGGAATGATCTGCATGAAGAAATGATACCAGATACCCGGCCTTCCATTTCATCGGAATTTCATATTCTCTTTAATTTCTCTTTAGGCAGGTCTCCTACACTGCAGATAAGCAGAAACGGAGGTGACCATCATGAAACAGATCGTATTGATCCCTGCTTACTGTCCGGATCGGAAGATCCTGGACCTCATCCAAGAACTCCGTCAAAGAGATCTGCACTGTCTGATCGTTGATGACGGCTCCCCCTCAGAATATCAGGAGATCTTCGCTCTGGCGGAAGCAGAAGTGAAGATCCTGCATCATCCCTCCAACCGAGGCAAGGGCGCAGCCCTGAAGACCGGAATGGAATATCTCTATCAGAACGAAAGTGACTGTGTGATCGTCTGTGCCGATGCCGACGGCCAGCATCTGCCGGAAGATATCCTACGCTGTGCCGAGGCTGCCGAGAGCGAAGACTTCGTACTGGGCTCCCGTATCTTTGAGAAAGAGAAGATGCCTTCCCGTTCCTGGTACGGCAATAAGATCTCTGCCTTCTTCTTTGCCCTGAGCACCGGTACAGAGATCCGGGATACCCAGAGCGGCCTGCGGGCTTTCCGCAGAGAGATGATCCCGTTGCTGCTGAAGGCGGAAGGAGAACGCTACGAGTATGAGATGAACCAGCTGTTCCTTCTATGCCAAAACGGCAGAAAGATCACTCCGGTCGATATCCAGGCTGTCTATGAAGGGAATAACGAATGTTCGCACTTCCGGCCGGTCCGGGATTCCCTGCGCATCTTCCGCAGGATCTTCCTCTTCCTCTTCTCTTCGCTGTCAGCCTTCCTGCTGGATACGACGCTCTTTGCGTTCTTCTGTTCCTTCTTCGGAGGGGCCTATGCCTTTCTGGCAGCCAATATCCTGGCCAGGATCTGCTCAGCCTTCTACAACTATGAATTCAACCGCAGAGCGGTCTTTGCGGATGACTCTTCCCGCAAAAAGAGTCTGCTGCGTTATGCCTTATTGGCTGTGATGATCTTGACCCTGAACTCGCTGCTGCTGACCCTCTTGCATCAGGGACTGCAGATCCCGGTCCTCATGGCCAAGATCCTGACTGAGACGATCCTCTTTACCCTTTCCTGGATCCTTCAGCACCGTTTCGTCTTTAAAGAGACCGAAAGCGAGGTGACCGCCTCATGAAGAAAGAAAAAATGTTTTATAAGATCGACTGTCTGCTGATCCTGGGGCTCTGTCTCTTCGTGCTGCTCGATACTTTCGTGATCAGCCGCAGTTTTGCGACCGTCAGTGATGTCCGCACGGAAACGACAGCCGAGACCGTCTCCTACACTGAGAGCGGCTCTGTCCTGACCGCTGATTCCTATGCCGATGAGGATATTCAGATCGAGATCAGCGAGTATGTCTATAACGGTACGACCGTATACGTTGCCGATGTGCAGCTCTCTTCTCCCAAATACCTCTACAGCGCCTTTGCCTCCAACACCTACGGGAAGAACGTCACGGCTGCGACCAGCGAGATCGCCGAAGAAGCCAATGCCCTCTTAGCCATCAACGGTGACTATTACGGCGCCCGCAACAGCGGCTATGTCCTGCGCAACGGCGTACTCTACCGCAGTACGTCCGCTTCAGCCGATCAGGAAGACCTGGTCATCAACAGCGACGGTTCCTTCTCGATCATCCGTGAAGGCGAAGTCTCCGCCGAAGAGCTCTTAAATGCCGGCGCCCTGCAGGTCTACTCCTTCGGTCCGGCGCTGATCGAGGACGGCGAGATCGCTGTCAGCGAATCGGAAGAAGTCGGCAAGGCCAAAGCTTCCAATCCCCGCACCGCCATCTGCGAGATCGAACCTCTGCACTACCTGCTGGTGGTCAGCGACGGCCGGACCGAGGAGAGCGAGGGTCTCTCCCTCCATGAACTGGCGCAGTTCCTGCAGCAGTTCAACGTAAAGACGGCTTACAACCTGGACGGCGGCGGTTCTTCGACCATGGTCTTCAATGGCACCCTCATCAACAACCCCACTACCAGCGGCCGTTCCATCAAAGAAAGGAGTGTGTCTGATGCTCTTTGTATCGGCTTATAAAACTAACCGTGCCTTCCGGATCTGGCTCTTTCTGAGCCTGTTCTGCCTCCTCTTTGCGGTAGTCTATGAGTTCTTCAGCTTCGGCGTTTACTCGGTATATATGCTGCTGTTTCCGCTCTGTCCGCTCCTCCTGGGGGCAGTCCCTGCCCTCTTCACAGGAAATATGTGCCGGCTCTGGAACGACGGCGTGCTGCTGCTTTCGGCCGGCTGCCTGCTGCAGGGGATCTTAGAGATCTACGGCACCGACAGCAGCTGCCCGCTGGGCATGATGCTGCTGGGAGGTGTCTCCGTCCTCCTGGGAGCACTCCTTCTCCTGCGGAAAGAGAGACAGTCATGAGTGAACTGACCCTGAAGCACAGTTCCTTCAGCAGTCTCCTGCTGGTGCTCAAGGGGATGATCGTCGGGACCGGAGCGATCCTGCCCGGGATCAGCGGCGGCGTGCTCTGCGTAGCCTTCGGGATCTATGAACCGCTGATGCAGGTGCTCTCCGATCCCAGAAAGTATCTGAAGCAGCATCTCTCCCTCTTCCTGCCCTTTGCCTTCGGCTGGCTATTGGGCTTCCTGCTGCTGGCCGGAGCGGTCGAAACTTTCTTCGAACTCTCGCCGCTCTCGGCGCTGACCCTCTTTGCCGGACTGATCATCGGGACGGTGCCGGGCTTACTGGAAGAAGCGGAAGAGAAGAAGAGCTCCTGGTCCTGGCTGCTGCTGAGTTTCCTCTTCTTCTCGCTGTTCTTCTCTCTGCTGAAAGAGAGCGCTGCTGCGGCGATCAGTGCGAATGCGTTCTGGTATGTCTTCTGCGGGGCGGTCTGGGGCTTCTCCCTGATCGTTCCGGGACTCAGTTCTTCTTCGCTGCTGATCCTGCTCGGGCTCTATCAGCCGATGACGGCCGGGATCGCTGCTCTGGACTTTACGGTCATCCTGCCATTGCTGCTGGGACTGTCTCTGACCGTCATCCTCTTCTCGCGGATCGTGGTCTCCCTCTTTGCGAAACGCCGCAGCATCCTCCTGAAAGCGATCGCCGGGATCATGCTGGCAAGCGCTGTGTCCATGCTGCCGCAGATCACTTATGAACCGCTGCCCCTGCTGCTCTCTGTCCTGTGTTTCCTCATTGGCTATCTTCTGACCCGAAAGATGGATAAAGCGAAGGCAGTAAATGAATGATGCGAAAAGAACTCCCGTCAGGGAGTTCTTTCAGTCTTTAGGAATACTCAGGTACTGCAGAAGCCTTACGCCTTCTGATCCTTCTGCAGGATCCGCAGTTTGATATTGCGGAACTTCTGAAAATACCGGCTGGTATAAATTACGGCCAGGATAGCCATGCCGAAGGCGACGCCGGCCGCAAAGCTGGCGACTGCTTCCCCGGTCCCTTCTTCTGCCAGCCCCAGAACCTGCAATACCAGGAAGACGATCCAGGCGCTCAGTCCCACCCAGGCAAAGTAATGCTGGTTGCGGGTGATCCTTTCTTTTTCACTGTTCGTATACTCGGCGATGTTGTAAAGGTTTGCTTCGGTCTGCTTTTCCATGTCGTCTGCTGTCTTTGCGCCGTTCAGGAGCTCTTCGACACTGACATCATAGAACTTCGCCAGTTCGATCAGGACATCGAAGTCCGGCATCGTCCGGGCATTCTCCCAGCGGGAGACAGTACGGTTATTGACATACAGCTTCTCCGCCAATTCTTCCTGCGTCAGTCCCTTTTCTTTCCGAAGATCTCTTAGGAACGTTCCTATCTTTTTCTGATCCATGACAGCTCTCCTTTCGCTCTCAGATTACGGAAACTGCAGTACAGATACCACGACAGGGAGTGAGAATCTGCCTATTGGACAGGATCTGTCGGGTCATATCGTCTCTTCAGGGTAAAGATCCCGATGATCACGATCAGCAGGAAAGCGCCGGCTCCGGTACCTGCTTCCATCTGCAGGGTAAAGCTTCCGCAGGGATCGCCGAAACTTCCCAGCATCCCTCTCTCCAGGGAAAGCAGGGAACCGACGGCACTGACCAGAGCGATATCCCTGCGGACGAAGATCTCTTCACTGCGGGAACGGCGGGCTTTGATCACTCTCACAACAGCGACCGTCAGTAACGTAAAGGTAAAGGCAGCCAGAGCGATCATCGTGATCAGACCGCGTACCGGATTCTGTCTCTCCCGGATCCCGACCGCAACGATCCCGGCCAGGATCACAGCCATGCCCAGGATCCCGATCCCGCAGATCTTCTGCTGCTTCCTCACATCCTTCTGCAGCAGGACATACAGTTTCAGGATGCCCAGCAGGAGATACCAGGCGCCCAGAGACAGATACCAGTAAGAACGGTAATAGAAACTCAGGACAAGGTGGAACAGGGCATACAGGATATTCCAGAACAGACCGGGATCTTTCTTCAGGTATTCCCTCAGTCTTTTCATTTCATCTCTTCCCAGTCGACCTTCTCGTTCTGATAGAAGTATTCCCGGTCTCTTTCCGAGATCTTTCTCTTTACCCTGCAGGGACTGCCGGCAGCCAGTACGTTCTCCGGGATATCTTCCGTCACGACGCTTCCGGCGGCGATGACGCTGTTCTTCCCGATCCGGACTCCGGGACAGACGATGACCCCGGCACAGATCCAGACGTTCTCTTCGATATGGACATCCTTGACGTACTGCAGACCTTTCGCCCGCAGTTCCGGATCGATCGGATGATTGGCGGTAGCGATCGTGACGTTCGGCCCGAACATGACCCCGTCTCCCACATAGATATGGGCATCATCGACCAGAGTCAGGTTGATGTTGGCATAGACGTTATTGCCCAGATGCAGATGATGACCGCCCCAGTTGGCCCGCAGAGGCAGTTCGATATAGCAGTTCTCACCGCACTGCGCAAAGACTTCCTTCATGTAGGCCTGTTTCTTTTCAAAGTCAGAGGGCTTCAGCTGATTGAACTCCCAGAGCTTCTCGGTAAAAGGAAACTGTTCCTGCATGATCTCCTTATCGTTAGGATCATAGATCAGTCCTTTGATCATACGTTCATACTGCGTCATCTTCTGTCCTCCAGATATGCGGCCAGTCTGCTGTTTACGGTCTCTTTGATCTGCTCGGCGATCTCCCGTGCTCTGGACATCCTGAGGCCGGCCTTCCTGGCCACCCGCAGGATGTCTTCAGCGGTCGGTGCTTTCCCTTCACCATCTACTGTTGTGGCATGTTCGCCGGCGAACGACCAGGAATAGGTCAGATCGTAGGCCGGAGAGAGACGCCATACACCATCCCGGCAAAGATAACTGATATTATTGGAGTGATCATCCCGGTTGTGGGCAAAGACATTGAAACACATCAGGCGGTACATCTTTTCCAGTTCCTCTTCCCGTTTGCACAGCTGCCAGGTAAGAGCCATCAGGGTCGTATAATCCAGTGCCGGCATGCGGTGGGAGACCTCCAGCAGACCGGAAGCCGTAGCCATGTGGATCTTTTTCTTCACACCGTCTTCCTTCGTCCGATCGAAGCGCCGGCAGCCGAAATACCCGGGGCCGTTCTTCGAAGGAAACAGGCGCACCTCCGGGATCTCGATCCCGCATTCTTTTGCACAGAGATCGTATTCATACTCCATGAGACCGATATCTGCCGGATCTTCTGCTGCCGGGAACTTGACGATCCATTCCTCTCCTTCGATCTCCAGCAGTACTTTCGGCCGGGCACCGCCGGAAGAAGCACCCAGTGCATACAGCAGATCAAGATCGGAAGCTTCGGAATTGAGGACCTTCCTGCACTCCTCGGCCAGCTGATCCAGATCATGGCCGGCAGCAGTACTGCCCTTCTCATAGACAGGCCGGTACTCCAGGGCGCCCATGCCGGACTCTCCGACGATAGACAGTCTCTCCAGCACTCCAAGCTCCTCCGGCTTTTCTCCTCTGCTGCGCAGCATCCTGTCGACCAGCAGTCTGCCCCATCCGTCCGGCATCGAATCCGCAAAGATCCCGAACAGACCTTCAAAAGGTTCAAAGTCGGCGATCTTTACTCCCGGCTCCAGCGGGAGCGAGAAAGGGCTGAGAGGATAACCGTCCCGCAGCCAGTCCGAAGAATACTCAAAAGCAGTCAGATAGCGCTGATACGGCGCCAGCGTTCCGACCTTCCGGTCATTACAGAGTACTTCCAGTTTACGAACGCTCTCCACGGATGACCTCCTCGATCGAGACCGGTCTTTCAGAGAGCAGTCTTTCGATCTCCCTGTCTTCACCGATCACGGAAACGATCTTCACGAACGAAAGCAATGCGATCTCTCCGGTACTTTCGAACCTTCGGACCGTGGAATAAGGAACGCCGCTCCGGATGCTGACCTCCCGGATCGTGATCTTCTTTCTCCTGCGGATCTGCCGGAAACGCCGGGCGATCTCCGCTGTCATTTCATAAGGTGTCTGCAGACATATCATATTACTAATATTTTAGCATTTTTCTCTCTATTCTTGCCATATTTACTCATATATTAGCGATTTACTATCAAAGAAAAAGGCCTCAGGCCTTCTCTTCTTTCTTCTGCAGATAATACTTTGCCTTATGTTCCCAGTAGACTTCATCACTGCTGTGGGTCTCCCACTCCGTCGTCTTCCCGGCCCGGAAGCCATCGATGCAGACTAGACCGGTATCTTCCCAGCGGGTCACGGAGAGACCCATGCTGGAGGTATCCTTCGTATTGACGAAAGCTCCGTAGAAATGACCGTCCTTCAGGATCATCCCGCTTCCGTAATAATGATCGATCACGGCGATATAGGAATGATCGATGATGTCGTTATCATGCCAGTAGAGCTCTTCGTAGCCCTCTACATCCTTGATCAGTTCCCACTGCTCAGCTTCTACGATGAGTTCCTTTTCCTTTTCTTCCGCTGCAAAGACTTCCTTCAGTTTTACTTCTCCGATCGTCTGATCTGCTTCTTCGGCAGTGATCTCATAGAATCTGATCATCGTTCTCTCCCTAACATACTGTTGTATACGACCATTTTAACAGATGCCGCAAAGAAAAGACTGTCCGTAAGGACAGTCCTTCCCTTATTTCCGTCTGAAGTTGAGCCTATTGATCCGGCTGCTGGCCGTCATGGGCCTTCCACTGACACTCTCCCAGTTCCATTTCACTGAAGACAGCCGGAAAGGAAGAATCTTCCGGACTGCAGGCATAGATGCCGAAGGCGATCTCTTTCTTTGCCTCGAAGAGATGACAGATCCGCATCTGCCGGAAATCTCTCCCGTCCTGCGAACACTCGATACAGAAGTCGTCTTCCCTCCGGCTCAGCCGGAACCACATCGTCTTCACAGTAGCATCGATGTCAATCGTTGCCCAGTCCGAGTAGCCATGGTTGGTGACGACGCTGCCCAGGCGCTGGATCTCTTCGTTCTCATACTCGACCGAAGCCTTCAGCCAGTTCTCACTGTCCAGATAGAGCACGATCCCGCCCTGATCAAAACGATGCTTGCTGAAGAAGTCAGCCTTTACCGTAAAGGAAAAGAACGCTTCTTCCGTCCTGTACTGCAGCAAGGGCGCATTGTCGTTGCGGAAGTGATAGTAGGTCCTCTGCCAGAGATCGGTATGCGGTTCGGTCTGGATGGTCACCTGCTCTTCCGTGATCTCGTACTGTTTTGGTTCACGGGTCCATTCCATGTTTCGGGGATCCAGTTTCATATCTCCACCTCTTTCACGACTATTATAATTCTTATTCCCGGTCCTATCCCTCTTTGTTTGCTGATACCCGTTCTGTAGTAGAATAGGCAAGGAGGTCTATGTAAATGAAAAAGAATCTGAAGTATATTGCGGTACTGCTGACCGTGCTCTTCCTGCTGACCGGCTGCTCCTCTCCGAGCAGCGCCCTGCCCAGCGAAGCACCGGCAGAAACGATGGATACTTCCAATATGATCCTGGTCAAGGTCAACACGGAAGGTGTCGGCGAGATCGCCGCTGCCGTTGACGGAACGGAACCGGAGTTCGATGAGGAATATCCCTTCACTTCCTTCGGTTCGATGGTCGAGCCCGGAACGGAGCTGAAAGCTTCTGCCCGTACGAAGGAACCCGGCTGGCGTTTCGTCAAGTGGACGGCCAACGGAGTCGATCTCTCCACCGAAGAAACGATCACTGTCCCGGTCAATGAAGAAGTCGAATACGTCGCTCACTTCGCGCTCTCTTCCGGTTATGAGGGAGAACCTGTCGATAAGATCGAAGATGCGAAAACGATGAGTGATATCCTGGCTCTGCCTTACAGTGAATCCGGCTTTGACGAGTCTCATTATGTCTATGTCTTCGAACTGAACGGTAATACCTACCGGGCCGTTGCTGATCTGCCGGAAGACGTATCAAAGCAGCTCTGGGGCATCGACTTTGAAGATCCGGAACGTGATCAGAAGATCTTCGCTCTGATCGAGTCTCTGCCCATCACCCGGCTCGATGATCTGACTGCAAGCATTCCTTCTGACGAACAGCTGACGCAGTATGTCGGCAATAGCGGTCAGGAACTGCTGGATGAAGGCTGGACGCTGGAAGGCTACTATCTCGACAGCATGGAATTCACGATGGGACGTTCTCCCTACCTCTATACCGTCGTCTTTGAAGGCGAGATCGATCCGCAGACCTTCAACGAAGAAGAGGATATGGGCAAGCTGACCGTCAAGTCCGTCACCTACCAGGGCATTGCGAACACTTTCGATCTGAGCATCCCCTTAGAATAAAAGACTGTTGTAACGAAAAGGTCTGTCCGTAAGGACAGGCCTTCTTTTGTTATGACTGCTTCTGCCGGGCTAAACGCAGATCGTAGAGCAGGATCCCGATGATGACGATCGCTGCCCCGATCAGCGAATACTTCCCCAATGTCTCATGATAGAAGACTGCGACCAGGACCGGATTCAGGATCGGTTCGATGGCATTGATGATCGATGCCGTGACCGGTTCGGTATACTTTGTGCCGGTCGTAAAGAAGATATAGGCCAGACCGACCTGCACGCTGCCTAACAGGAATACTGCCAGCAGGGCTCCGGGCGTGAATACGGTCTCCCGCAATACCAGCGGGGACAGGAAGATCCCGCAGAACAGCTGTCCGAAGAAGACCGAAGAGAGGGCATCGCCCTTCTCAAAACTGTTCATCAGGAACACTCCGGCATAAAAGACACCTGACAGTAAAGCCAGGGCATCCCCCAGCCACTTCCCGGTCGAAAGACCTTCAAAGAAGAAACAGAGGATGCCGATCAGGACGATGAAGACCGTGATCAGGGCAGACTTATCCGGCTTCTTATGAAAGAAGAGATACAGGAAGACGATGATCCAGATCGGAGCCGTATACTGCAGGATGATGGTATTGCCGGCGGTAGTGAGCTTGTTGGCGAGGGAGTAGAGAGTGGTCGTTCCTGCCAGGGCAAGAGCTCCGACCATGACTGTCGGATTCATCTTCAGGGGATGTTTTATGATCTTCAGATAGACCCCGACCACGATGCAGGCGATGAGATTCCTTACACCGTTGATGGCCAGGGCATTCCAGGGAATGATCTTGATCAGCAGTCCGCCCAAAGAAAAACAGAACGATGCCCCCAGCATAGCGATCAGACCCAGTCTTCTTTTCTCTGCGGTAACTTCGTTCATAAAAGACCCCTGTATCACTATACAGAAAAGTGTTTCCGTTTACCAGATGAAGGGGATGATCCGGTAACGCACCTTCTGTTTGTATTCCCGGTATCCTTCCAGTCCCTCTTCCAGGACTTCCTCCTCATTGCGGATGCGCTTCGCAATGATCGGGATATAGAGCAGAGCGATCAGAAAGGAGAGCGGAGAGCCCAGTACCAGTGGCATCGCCAGAAACAGCAGCAGCGTGCTCATATACATGGGATGACGCACGATCCCGTAGAGACCGCTGTCGATCACTTTCTGTCCCTCCTGTACCTCTATCGTCCTGGAGAGATAGGCATTCTCACGCAGGACTTCCGCATAAAGGAGATACCCCAGAAGGAAGAGGATTGCTGCGATCAAGGATACTGCCTTCGGCAGCACGATCCAGCCGAAGCGGCAGTTCAGCCCGGCAGTGAGAAAGACCGCCAGAAACATCAGTCCGCTGTAAAGGATGACCTGCTTCTGTTCGCTCTGTTCCTCTCTCACATTCAGCCTTTTGCGGAGCAGTTCCGGGCTCTTCTTCATCATGAAGAGTCCGGTCAGAAACATCGGAACGAAAAGGATGCCCATGAGCAGCCAGCCTTCTCTCCAGTACAGGGTGCCGGCCGGCAGGAATAATAGGGCTCCCAGCAGGAGCACGCCGCCGAAGAACTTGACAAGCGCCTGAACGAACAGCTGTTTATCCATCCTATCCTCCCGGATCCTGCCGTCGGCAGGAAGCTTCTTTTCAAGACCATTATAAAAGATCCCCCGGCATGTCAGCTCAGGGAGATCTCTTTTATCTTTCTTTTCCGATATGGATGATGGAGGCCATGCCCGGACCGGTATGCGCTCCGATGATCGGAGAGAGCAGTCTCTTGCGGATCGTCACATCCGGCGTCAGTTCCCGGATCTTCTGTTCCAGAAGATCTGCAGTATCCGGTGCATCCGCATGACAGATGTAGACCGGATCTTCACCAGGGAGACAGTATTCTTCATAGTGACGTAACAGTTCACGTACGGCTGCCTTCGTACCGCGGGCCTTGCCGATCACGGGAAGCTTTCCTTCCCGGTCGATCTGCAGGATCGGCTTGATGGACAATACCGAAGCGATCGCCGCTGCCGAAGCACTCACCCGGCCGCCCCGTTTCAGATACTGCATGTCGCTGACCAGGAACCAGTGCTGCAGATGCCGTACCGCTTCTTTCAGATCTTCGGCATTCTCCTGCAGAGACATGCCTTTCTGCCGGTTGCGTACGGCTCTCTCAGCCAGGATCCCCATCCCGCCGGTCGCCGCCAGCGTATCTACCGGCAGGAGCTCCGCTTCCGGGTATTCTTCCCGAAGGCTCTTCGCAGCGCTGCAGGCAGAACCGTAGGTAGAAGAAAGACCGCTGGAGAGAGTCAGGTACAGGATCGACGTCCCTTCCCTTAAGTACGGGATCACATATTTCCGATAGAGATAGGGAGTGATCTGCGAGGTCCTGGTCAGTTCTCCGTTTGCCTGAGCCTGATAAAAGACCTTCAGTTTCTCCTCGCTCTCCATCGTCGTACAGCTGACCATCTCGTCTCCCAGCGAATAGTCCATCGGGAAGAGACAGATATTGTTCTGGGTAAAGAAGGCTTCATCGATATCTGCAGCCGCATCTACAGCGATCAGGTAGTTCATAGTATTTCCTCACTTGTTGATTTATCAACATCCGTAGTTTATTGTTTTAAAGGAAACTATACAATGGACAGCACTCCTGAAAACGGGAAATACTGCCCATTCCGGAAAGAAATGAGGAACATATGGACCGAAGATTCCAGAAGACCGAAAAAGCGATCCGCAGCGCCTACTTCTCCCTGCTGGGCAGCGGAAGGAAGATCACTGTCACGGAGATCGCCGAAAGAGCCGATATCGACCGCAAGACTTTTTACCTGCATTATCAGTCTGTCGAAGATATCGTCACCGCCTATGCGAAAGAGAAAGTGCAGCAGCTGAAGGACATGCTGAAGGAGAAAGGCTTCTTCACCGAGACTCATGATCTGTATGTATTCTTTCAGTGCCTGAATGAGCTCATGTCGGAAGATATCCGTCTGTACCGCAGTCTTTCCAAAGACCGGAATTATGAATTCTTCTGGGAGACCGTGCACCAGATCATCAAGAAGACCGTCACCGATCTTTTTACGGGTCTCTCCGCTGCGAATGAGCGGGAGTTTCAGACCTATGTGGATTTCTATACCTACGGAGTCATTTCCGTCTACCGCCGATGGCTGGAAGCGAATGACAATATGAGCCTTGAAGAGCTCGGCAGATACCTCGGCGAGATCTCGTCCTCTGCCCTGCGCATATACCGGGAACGGCAGGAGAAATAATCAAAGAGATCCTCCCGCTATCTTCCGCGGAAAGTCGGCCATGACAGCTGTTTTCGATTATAATAGTAAACGGACTTGTAGTAAGTATCTGGAGGATCAAATAATGTCTGAAGCTGTAAGAATATTCAAGAACCTGGCGATCAACGCCGTGAACTGTCTGATGATCACGCTGGTCATGGGTGCCCTGAATGTGATCCGCGGCGGGTCTTTCCCGCCCCTGGCCACCAATATCGTCGGCTATCTCTTCTCCTTTGCGGTCATCAATCTGATCACCACCTTCATCCGCGGCGACCTCTTAGGAGAAGCCCTCTGCAGGAAGGTCAATGCCCAGCCCGGCAGCACGGCTTTCAATCTGCTGATCAATGCGGTCATCAATACCGTCAACACCTGCTTCATCCTGCCGACCATGACCTGGCTGAATGCCTGCTTCCTGGGCGGCGCTCCTACGAGCGCCATCCTGCCCGGTGTCCTGCAGAACTTCCCCTACGCCTGGATCGCGACCTTTATCGGTCCGGTGCTCTTAGGCGATAAGTTCGGAGCCTGGGCAGAAAAGTTCGTCAACGGAAAATAACTCTTCAACAGACACAGAAGCAGCCGGGATCTACCCGGCTGTTTTCTTTTTCTATGAATGTTGAAGCTTACTCCAGAGGCAGGGCGCTGAAGCTGGCCGAGAGGAAGCGCAGGGTAAGGACCGTTCCTTCCGCAAGATCCTCAGCCTCGAAATCGGCATCGATATCGAATCCTTCCGGCAGCGTGACTTCCGCTTCGTATTCCATGCCGTCCTTCGCGAAGATCATCGTGCTGCCTTCCTCACTGACCGAATAGCCCATGCTTTCGAATCCGTCATTCAGAAGTTCCGTAGCCTTCTTTCCGACATATTCACCCATCGCTTCTGCAGACAGTACTGCATCGCTGTAGTCTACACAGTCGGTGACTGCCAGTTTCCCGATGAAAGCCAGGAGCTTCTCCTGATAGTCTTCTGCTTCCATATCCAGAGCTTCCAGTTCCTGATATTCCTCTTCGGAGATGTTTGCCGTCAGCTGATAGTAACGTCCGTCCTTCTCCGTCAGAGTCACGATCTGATCGCTGTAGATGATATAGTTGAAATCATTCCGGTCTTCCAGCGTTGCCAGATAGTCTTCCATCGTCGCATACGGACTTTCGACATGATGATAATACTGCGACATGTCCTTGATCGTATGTTCCGGCAGATCGACGCTCACATCGTAAGCGAAGTCATAGACATATTCGTTGACTGTTTCTCCGGAGGAAAAGTGTACGGTGATGTTCGTAACGCTGCCGTTCGTTTTCGTTCCGGTCGTTGCGATCTCGGCATCGGTCCCGTCCTGGGAGGCCTTGACCGATGTTTCCAGGGTCACGGTGCCGTCTTTCTCCATCTTTACCGCCGAGAAGGAAAGACCTTCCTCGCTCTCGGCCTCAAAGATGCCTGTCACGAACAGGGACAGCGCCATGTTGACGGACTGCTGGGTGAATTCGTACATGACGTCCTCTTTCATCGGCTCTTCGCCTTTCGCCATGTACCAGGTCTTGCCGTTCTCCTTGAAGAGATAATAATCCATGCCGTTCATCAGGTCTTCGACATGCATCTTCTCTCCGTCCCGGGTAAAGATCGTAGCCACGGAACCGTTCATCGTGGTCGTCATCCGCACCGGATCGGCATCTGCCAGACCGGCATAGAATTCCTGGACCAGGGGCTTGCATTCCTTCAGTCCTTCCGCCTTGGTGACCTTCTCCGAAGATGCGGCGCTGCAGCCTGCCAGCAGCAGGAGGCTCAGAAGCACAAGCAGCCATCTGTTTCTTTTCATTGTATTTTTGATCTCCTTATCGTCCTATGACCATTATAGCATTCCTCCGGGAGTGCTGTGCCTCTGCGCCGCATACATTACCCAACTGTACAGAAAAAGCCGGTCACTTTCCGGCTTCCCTGAACTCTCAGTCGAGTCCTGCCACCGCCTGATCGCAGTACAGCGGATTGTTCAAGAGCTCCGGCTGCGTACCGCAGAAAGCTTTGGCCGCTTCTTCGTCTCCCTGCAGCTGCCACATGAACCAGGCTGTCACATAACCGTCGGCAATATTCGGAGTATCGGCATGAGCTGCCCCGATCCTTCTGGCCATGGCTTTCGGCACATTCAGTTTGGCATACATCTCCTCCAGCTTCTCAAGCGGAATGACCGTCTCCGTCTCGAACTCGCCTTCCGTCCCGGCAATGATGAAGACCGGGATAGTTACCTTATTCAGATCAAAGTGCCAGCCCAGGGCATCTGCCAGTTCTTCGTTCGTCGGAGAAAGCGAAACGGCAGTCTTGTAGAGCGGACTGTGCTCCTGCGCCGTGATCGTGTTGAATACAGCTGCCCCGCCCTGCGAATGGCCGTAGGTCCCGATGCGCTCGCTGTCGACTTTCTGATAGAAGATGCTGCCTTCCTTTTCGTTCTCTTCCAGGATATAGGCCAGTGTCTTCTCGGCCGGCAGACCGGAATAGGATTCCGGATCATCATTGGCCAGAACGATGAAGCCCCAGGATGCCAGATGACGGTAGAGATTCTTGTACTGTGATCCCTTCTGACCGGTCCCGTTGGAATAGATGACGACCGGATAAGCATTTTCTGACTCCTTCAGATCCGAAGGATAGAAGACCAGGATCTTCTTCAGGGAGTCCTCCCTCTTTACGCTCAAAGAGGAGACTTTGTGTTCTCCCATCGAAAGGTATCTCCTTTCGATCTCTCCGCCCGTCTCCGTCTTCGTGGTATAGCTGCCGGGTATTACCGGCAGATAGGCATTCCCGAGTCCGACTGCGATGATCAGCAGGATCACGAGCAGAAACAGGATACCGATCACTTTCAGCACTTTTCTCATACCTTGTATCTCACTTTCTTATATGTTACAGTTGTTACGTTACATATGTTACAGCAGAGGCATTGCCATCGGCAAGGACCCTGCTGAAAATGAAACAGGAATACGGAGTCTGTAACATGGATCAAAAACGTTCCTATGCAAAAGCCCGGCTGACCGAAGCGATGCTTCGGCTGCTGAAGACAAAGAAGATCGATGAGATCTCGGTCAGTGAGCTCTGCGAAGCGGCAGGTCTCAGCAGGATCTCTTTTTACCGCAACTATCCTTCCCTGGAGGATATCCTGAAGCAGCATTTTGAAACGATCACTTCTTCCTTTCTGAAGGACACTTCGCTCAACTTCCGGACCACTCCCCGAAAAGAGTTCATCCGTTATCTTGCCGGACATATGCTGAAACACAAGGAACTCGTTTCCCTGCTCATGGAGAACGGTCTTTCCTATCTTCTGAAGGAGGCTTTTGATGAAGCCTTCCTGCGCAGTGTGGAGATCTATCACGATCCTTACCGCTGCTATGCCGCTTCCGGAGCGTATTTCAATCTGATCTCTTACTGGTTCCGCAGCGGCTGCAGGGAAAGCCCGGAAGAGCTGGCGGAGTTGGACATCTCCTTCTAGGAACTTCTTTACAGAAGGAAAAGAGGAGCGCTCATGCGCCCCTCCTGGTTTTTATTTTGCGGCTCTGGCCTTCATCATCTGCACGACCTGATCAAAGGTGATCGTGGCGCCTTTGGCCAGACCGGCCTGTTCCTCGATGACTGCACCGTAGTCGACACAGAGCAGTTCACCGGAGATGAAGCGGGCCATATTGCTGTTGAGGAAGACGACCGTTTCATCAGGGACATGATCACTTTCTTTGACAGGAATTCCGATCTGCTGACCGCCCTGCGTCACTGGGATCTGCCGGAAAGGATCTCCTGCCTGCCGACAGCCCGCACGCTCTCTTCGGCCGCCGAAGAAAAAGACGGGATCCTCTCCCGCTATCCCGCTTATTCGATGGTCTATTTCTGGGGGACATACTTCTCCCTCTGTTCCATGTGGTTAAAGAACGGCAAGAAGGAAGCGCCGGAAGAGCTCTTCGCGATCATCCGCTGCATGGATCAGCTGCAGCGATCGTGACTGATCGCTTTTTACATACCGATCAGCAGGAAGCGCAGCGCATCGACGATGCCGTGGCTGATCATGGCCGTCATGATATCCCGCTTCCGCTGCATCAGGGTGAAAGGCAGGCCGAACAGTACACACAGGATGATCGTTTCCGTCAGCGGATAGCCGTGGATCACGGTATGCGGAACACACATCATAAAATACATGGTGAACTTCTCAAAGAGATCCATCTCTTCATCGGAATACCCTGCACAGAAAGCCATGAACACCGAACGGCAGGCCATCTCTTCATAAATGGCCGGATTCAGCGACAGGAACAGGTACCACGGATCGAACGCAAAGCGGATCTCCTCTCCTGCTAAAAGGAGATTGATCCCCGCAAGGAATAGCCCTGCCGCGACGGCGATCAGGATACTGGTCAGGACGGGATGTTTCCCTTTGCCGGAGACGAGCTCATACTCCTCGTGCTTTTCCATGACTGAGAATACGGCCAGCGAACTTAGCAGCGTCGGGATCCCGGCCCGCAGTCCGTACAGCAGGATCCAGGGATCTCTCTGATATCCCAGATACGCACAGGTGCTCAGAAGAGCGAAGAGCCAGGAAAGCCGGACATATTTTCCGGAAGGCATCCCGCTCTCACGAAGAAGGACGAACGAAAGCCCGCAGCTCTCTGCTGCCAGCAGGATCCAATAGGACATCTGAACCAGGATCCGCGCCGCCAGAAGGACCGCAAACAGGATCCAAAGAAGGATGCAGGCTCTCTTTTTCCTCATGCCGGATGTCCCGTTCCCCTTCTCAGCTCTTGCTGAACAGGTTTCCGATATCTTCGAAGATGTTCTCTTCTTTAGCTCCGGCACTGACGGAGATCTCTGCCGTCTCGGCTTTCCAGTATTCACAGATATCATTGATGAAATCGATCTTCAAGGACCGCGGAGTGACCTCCTTTTCCTCCGGCTTTACGCCTGACTTCAGCAGTTCGTGATCCTTAACGAAGACCACCATCCGCCATTCCATGTGATGACGGTTCCGCAGATGACGGTACCAGGTCTCATGGTACTTCCGGATCTTGATATATTTGTTTACCAGATAGGCGAATACCAGCGGGACCAGGATCACGGTGTAGAGGTAGATATCGTTCCACTCGTTCTCATTGAGGATCCAGTCTTTTTTATCGATCAGGAAAAGGACCAGGAAAGGAATGCAGAGGATGATCAGCAGGACCAGCAGCTTGTAGAAGTAATACTTGGACCGGCTGGCTGACTCTTTGTATTTCTCATACTCATAGGCCTGCACGAAAAGTTTGAAGAACTGATCGAAAAAGGAAACCTCCTCTCCGGATCCTTTTTCCTCCTCTTCCCAGGCTTAGATGAAATATTTGTAAACATCGCTTTTGATGGATTCCTTCTTCTTAATGCCGAAACACCCTGCCGCCAGAGCGATCAAGATCACCACAAGTACAGGAAGGATCAGATTCACTGCATAGATCTTATTCATCCGTATACCTCGCTTTTCTTTCTATCCTCTGCGAAGAGTCGTTATTCGTTCACTCCATCCAGGAATGCCTTGATATGGGTCAGATAATCCGGGACTTCATCATAGACCCCGTGTCCGTATCCTTCATAGATGAAACAGTCACAGTGCAGCCGTTCGGCAAGATCATAGGAAGCCTGTACTCCCAGGATCCTGTCTTCCGAAGCACCGATCACCAGACAGGGACAGTGAATGTCTTTCAGCTGCTCATAGCAGTCAAAGTCCATCGTGCCTTCCACCGAGATGAGGAAGTTCTGATAGTCCTGTTCTGTGGCTCCTTCTCCGGAAGCAAGGATCAGATCCCTGTACTGTTCAAAGAAGGAAGGCGTATAGACATATTCACCGAAGGAGGCCATCAGGGCCGGAAGATCTCTTTCTTCCGCCAGTTTCTTCCATGTCTGTAATGCCGTTCTGTCTTCGATACGGGAAGACGTGCTGCACAGCATCAGTGAATGGACGGTCTCCGGATCTTTGATGGCCATCAGCTGAGCAGCCATGCCTCCATGCGATACGCCCATGATATTGACGTCATCCAGACCGATGGCTCCGATCGCCCGCAGCGCATCGTCTGCCATATCCGCGATCGTATAGCCTTCCGGCAGGACCCGGATCTCGTCAAACAGATAGACATCATAGTCCTCTGCCAGCAGAGAATAGGCAGCGATCACCGCATCCTTGGAACCCATGACGCTCTTTAAGGAGATGCCCGGCAGGATCACGACCTTCGGCCCGTCCTCGTTGCCGAAACGGAACCAGTCCATCTCCTTATTATCGAACTTTACGGTATTGATGCCATTCTCGTTCTTGATGACGGTATCCTCCTTCGTTTCTACGCTGCATCCTGCCATGAGCAGCAGACATACAGACAGCAGCATTTTCAGGGCTCTCATAAGATATACCTCTTTATTGGCCGTGATTCGCAGCCGCATTCCAGCTCTCCTCCGAATGATCCTCCCAGGGCGAAACACCGCTGAATTCACCCAGATAGACCAGCTGATCATCCAGGATCACGATCTCGATGCCATGTTCTTCTTCCCAGTCGCAGTCCCCGCTCAGCTGATAGCCGACCCTTGTCGGATCCTGCGGTACCGGTACGCACAACAAGCCGATATCGAAACACTTCAGCATCTCCCGGGGCGGCGTATCTTCGTTGACCGGTACCCTCAGTTCGATCCCGTTCATTTCCGCTCCGCCAACCGCATCCAGGTATTCCAGACAGTAACGCCTGGCGGCGATACAGATCGCATCGATCAGTTCTTCCGGCATCGCATTCATCGCCAGAGCACACTTTTCCGCATATTCCAGCGGTACGTCATCATACAGGTCGACTTCGATCTCGGCGTCCTGCAGTTTACAGTAGACCCTTCCTTCGATATATGTATCGATTTTCCCCAGCGCTTTCGCCTGCAGGTCTTTGAACAGCTGCTGCTCCCGGGAACGGTACCTTGCCACTTCCTGCAACTTCTTCTCATCGAGAAGCGGTGCAGGCTCCGCTTTCTTTCTGAACATATCGAATAATCCCATGATCTCTGCCTCTGTATCTGTCTTTTACCATTATACCGCAGCCTTTTCTGCTATATACCACACAGAAAAAGCTCCTTTCCAGGAGCTCTCTACGCATCAGATACAGATATCCAGATCTCCGTCACGGTTCCACTTCCGCAGCTTCAGGATCACAAAGACCGTCAGCACGAACATGACCGCATTCATGCCTAAATTCACAAAGATGAAGCTGTCATCGCGTTTCAGCAGATTGATCGAGAAATCGTAAAGAGTGTGGATCAGTGACGGGGCAATGATCGCCAGCAGCGAATAGAATCCGTTTCCTTTTACCTTGCCCAGACCATAGAAATAGCCCATGATCACCGCAAAGGTAAAGTGGAAGGGAGTCAGGGCCCGGAAGATCGCTGTCCCCAGATCACCGGCATAACCGATATCCTCCAGCAGCTGGAAACTGACCGCCGTGACCGCAAAGCAGAGCAGGGCATCTTTCCAGGTAACGACGACGCCTTCCCTGCGCATGACGAACTTGGAACAGAGGAACTTGAAGAATTCTTCCGTAAGACCGATCAGCAGGAAGCTCTTCACGAAACTTCTCAGCAGGGACTGCGGCGTCACAGCCTTCGCAGCGGCATTGATCTCATTCAGTACCTGTACGATCCCTTCGGTGCTCGTCATCATCTTGAGCTGTTCAGGACCGATCTGCATGAGCAGATTGATGAGTCCTCCGGCGATCGTTACGATCGAAGACAGCAGCATGGCGACTGCTCCGGCGATCAGCAACTTGACGAAGGTGAATCTTGGGAACGGATCATTCTTTTTCATATACAGTATCCAGATCAGCAGTCCGACGGATACCGGTATGGCTGCAAGGGTTGCTAACATATTCTATTTGTACCTCTTTCTTTCGTTCATTATACCACCCCCTGAACGCTCTATCTTCCAACCGGAACAGAACCTTTCCCTGCCTGCTGTCTCATCAATAACCGAAGCTGACGACCTCCCAGCTGCCTTCTTCATCATCATCCCCGATGGAGTTCGTGAAGTGTTCGGTCTTCAGTTTGCTTTCCCAGTCCTCCGGAAGAGGATGGAGCTTGTTGACGAGGACCAGATAATCGATGTCGTAGCCGCCTTCTTTCTTTGTTTCCTGTGTGCCGCAGCCACATAACAGAGTCAGCAGCAGCGTCAGGATCAATACTGTGTGCAGTATATTTCTTCTCATAAGCGGTATCTCCTTTGCAGACCCGTCATGATACTCCTGTCTGCAGCGATAATACCCTGTTTATTTCATCCATTCCAGCAGATAACGGTAATGCAGTGCCGGTCGGGATCGATCCCGGCAAACTTCTTTTTTGCCGTCATCCAGATAACGCATAAGAGAACCGTCACCGCATCCTACATCGAGGATGTGATGACAGTCCGCTGTTTTCTTCTTTATCCAGGGATAATAGGCAGAATTATGATTCCAGTACATATTTCACCTTGCCGATCCGGCTCGGGACTGATCGACGGAAAGAAGGACTAATACTCCCTCCTTCTTTTAAAGATACACACGACGCTCTTGGTCGCTCCGTAACTCTGGTTGGTGGATGTACAGCTGACCATTTCCCATCCTTCATCCCCAAGCAGATTCAGCTGGATCTCGACCTGACGGACATCAACATTTCCGCCGAAAAAACCTGTTGTATCATAAACGACTACTTTGTATTCAAAATGTTCCATATCGTCCTTCCTTTCTGACCTGACGATCTCTGCAGTTTCATTATACTGCGGCTGACAGGACCAACAGGCAAGAACGGCTTCATTGCGTGCAGAACACCCCCGCAGAAACATATAATAGGCATGTACAGAAAGCGAGAAGATCATGGCAAGAACAGAAACATTCTATAAGATGGGCTTCCGTATGCCCTGGACCGAGGAGCTCGAACATGCCAGGGGAATGGTCTCCCCGATGGAGATCGGAGATCAGGGAAACGGTGTCCGTTTCATGGCATGCACCTACTTTGCCTTTACCGCGGAAGAGCTGAAGGCGATGACCGGCGGCGGTAAGATGAGTGAGGAAGACAGCCGGAAACTCTTCGACGGCATGGCTGTCCTGCTGACTGTCATCTCCATTGACGGCGGACAGGGCATCAAAGAGATCAAAGAGAAGATGGGAATGGGAGAAGTTCCTGAGGATAGTTTCACGGAAGTCGGCAGATATAAGGATACGACCTATTATGCCGTTACCGACCGTCCTACTGAAGAAGCCTTCGTGAAGACACAGGATCCGGTCTATGCGGAAGATTTCCGGAACCTGCAGGATGCCTGGATCAAAGCCCTGAAGGAGGCAGAGTATTTCGAGCCCCGGATCCCCGGTGCAGAGCTTGTCGGCAAAACGATCCGCTTTGAAACGAAAGATATCGACGGTGCTCCCGTAAAGAGCGAAGAACTCTTTGCCGCCCACAAAGTGACGATGATCAATATCTGGGCGACCTGGTGCGGTCCCTGCCGAAAGGAACTGGAAGAGCTCGGCCATATGCATCGCCGTCTGGAAAAGAAGGATGCCGCGGTCGTCGGGATCTGCGACGATGCAGCCGCAAAGACTGCGGAATGCAAAGAACTGATCAAAGAAAAAGGTCTTTCCTATCTCAACCTCCTGCCGTATGAAGGCATGGAGGAACTGGAGATAGATGCCTTCCCGACCTCCTTCTTCGTGGACAGAGAAGGAAGGGTCCTGACCAGTCCGGTGATCGGCGTTCCGGCAGATATCTTGGAATATGAAAAAACGATCGACAGTCTTCTGAACGGAACAGAAACTCTTGGCAATGCTGCCCCGGCTGCCAACGATCAGAAAGAATACCGCATCCTCGTCAAGGATGAGACGGGCAGTCCGGCAGCCGATGTCCGGCTTCAGTTCTGCGATGACGTGACCTGCATGTTCGGAAAGACCGACGCCGAAGGAAGCGCTGCCTTCCGTGCCGTTCCGGGAACGTATACGGTCCATGCGCAGGCAGTGCCTGAAGGCTATGTATTGAACACGGAAGAGTTCCCGGTCACAGAAGATGCGGAAGAGATAGAGATCATCCTGAAGAAGGCGTGATCCGGTCCTGACGGTCTTTGTCTGCAATACACATCTTTAGAGAAAAACCCCTTCTGCAGGGGCTTCGTTTTCTGAATGTTCTTATAAGGAATATCCAGTCTTACATGGTAAAGCCTGCCATTGCCAGCAGTGTAATGACAGCCGCTGCGATCACTGTAAACAGGACCGTGATCACGAATATGTAGCCGTAGGAGGAAGCGTGATTCTCCTGACAGACATCGAGCGTCGCCAGGATGCCGCCGCAGTGCGGCAGGGAATCCAGACCACAGGAAGATACGGAGATGATGCGGTGCAGCGCAGACAACTGAGCCGGAGAGGTCAGCTGGGATGTCCAGCTGCTGACAAGTTCTTTCGAACTTAAGGCGATATTGATGCCTCCCGAAGCTGAGCCGGTGACACCTGCCAGTACCGAGATGGAAAGCGCTGCGGAAACAAAGGGATTCATATCCAGATGGGTGACCGTATTGACCAGAGAGGCATAGCCGGAAGTCGCCTTGACGACGGAACCAAAACCGACAACGATCGAGAAACTCAGGAGCGGACCGATACTGCCGGCTGCACCGCTCTTCAGGGCTTCAAACATCTTTGAAAGAGAGGAACGCCTGGTCCCCAATATGACCAGGTAAATGATCGCACAGAACATGGCGGTACATACCGGCGCGAAGGAATTGGCTTCCTTCAGAGAATAGGAGCCGAAAGAAACCCTTTCGAAGAGGATGTACAGAATGATAAGCAGGAAGACCGGGAGGAAAGCCGGAAGAGTCTTCGGCAAGGCATCGGGATCCATGTCTTTCACTGAACCCGGACGAAGCGTCTTCTCGTCGAAGTGTTCTCCTCTGTTCCGACATTTGCGTACCTCATACTGCAGATAGACATAGCCCAGCCCGAACATGATCACGGTAGCGATCAGACCCAGGACCGGTGCGGCAGTGGAGGTCGTGCCCAGATAAGCGGCAGGGATGATGTTGTTGAGCTGGGGAGTGCCCGGCAAGGCAGTCAGGGCGAAGGTCGCCTGACCCAGCTGGATGATGGCCGGGAGGAGTTTCTTCGGGATATCGGCTTTGCGGATCAGGTTGACGCCGATCGGGAAGACCGTGAAGGCTACGACCATGGCCGTAACGCCTCCATAGACCAGTAAAGCCGTTGTGATCGAGATGACCAGTACGACAGACTTGCTGCCGAAAAGCTTGATGAAGAACTCGGCGATCGCATTGGCGCAGCCGGTCTCCGACATCAGTCCGCCATAGATCGTTGCCAGGAAAAAGACCGGAAAATAGGTACCGAAGGTGCCTCCGATCCCGCCGAAGAGAGCCGTCAATGCCGACCAGATCTCCATGCGGTTGAACAGAGCGATCAGCAGCGTTGCACACAACGCTGCATAGATCGCAGGGATGCGTTTATAGATGAGGACCGAGAGTGCGAGCAAGCCCAGGATCAGTCCGAAGATTCCCATAGCGTTTCTCCTTTTGCGTATAAGAAAAGACGGACAACTGCAGGTATTCGGCTGCCCGTTTTTCTGTTTCTGTCTTTTTTTCTTTCCTATCCGTTATGATCTACCAGATTTAAATATGCTTCTTCGACCTGTTTCCTGTCGAACGGTCCGCCATGTCCGGAATATGCTTTCTGCAGTCCGGCATCCAGCAGCTTCCTGCCGCTCTCTTTCAGGGCTTCATTGTCCAGGCTGAGGACCGCAAAAGTGCAGATGCCCTCGCCGAACGGATCGAGTACGGTATCGCCTACGAAAGCTTCTCCGCTGTCGAATACAACAGAGATCGCATCAAGCGTATGTCCCGGAGTCAGGATGACTTTGGCGCTGAAACCATACGGATGGAGATCCGTTTCTTCGGTCACCGGAATGTCGATATCGACAGCTTCCGGAACATCGACCGGAGCCGGTGCAGCAATATTATCATAGAAAGCCTGGCCCAGTTCATTGCGCGGAACATACCAGGTGAATTTCCCGGTCTTTAAGAATGTGTCGCAGTCCGGATGAGCCATGATCGGAGCACCCGTCAGAGTCTTGGCATGGTGGATGCCGCCGGCATGGTCCATATGTCCGTGAGTCAGAACGATCAGGGATACCGTTGAGAGATCCACTCCGGACATCACGGCTTTTAATGTCCATCCCGGCTGGTTCAGATAGCAGCCCGTATCGATCAGCATCGTCTTTCCGTTCTCTTCTACAGCGTAAAAGTTTGTGATAGGTCCAACAGAAATCGTCTTTACTTCCATGATCTTCCTCCTATTTCGTATAAATAATTATTTATACGATTTCTATTGTAATCGTAGCACAGTTTCTATAATTTGTATATACTATATTTTTTACGAATTTCATCCTTGTGTTATACTATAGACATGTATAAGACAGGTGTAGAAACAAGGCTTCGTATCCTGGAGAACGCAAAAAGACTGTTCTACCGCAACGGTTATAAACAGACCAGTGTCGACATGATCTGTCGGGCATCTGATGCCAAACTTGGTACCTTTACTTATTATTTCCCTAAGAAGAACGATCTGCTGAGCGTCATCTACAGTGAGTATATGGGCAGGTGCTCAGAATATATCCGAACAGAATGTCTGGATCTTACTTCTTCCGAACATCATCTGTACACCGTCATGTTGTATTATCAGAAGCTTTACAGCGATCCCCAGACAGTCCGTTTCCACAAAGAGATCATGGAGATCGCTTCCATGAATACCTGGTTTCATGATTCCCGCAAACTGATCACCGAATTCTCAGCCACCAATTCCACAGGCATGGAAGAAAACTTCTATGACCTGTGTGTACAGGCCGATAATGCCGTACGAAGGGAACTGAATCTGGAATTCATGGAAAAGGAGGGGCATACACCGGAGGACATCAAAAGGCTTCTGGAGAAGATCTATTCCATCAACGGACTCCTCTTCGGCATCGATCAGAAAAAGATAGGCCGTGAGCTGGAGGATGCCTATCATTTCTATCTGTCACATCAGAACTGCTCAGTAGCGCTGCTTCACTGAGCTTTTTTATTTGTTGCATTACTTTACTGAATGTCGATCCGGATCGAGACCGGAATTCATTCAGCTGCAAGAGAAAGGATCATATCCGGAAGCACTACGGTTTTTCCATGAATATATTGCTGCTGCTGTTCTTCTGTACGGCCGACCAGGGCAGCACCGGATGCTGAATTATCAGACACCACCAGCAACGCAATACCGGGCAGTTCGAACAGATCCGTCATCAGATAGAATGAACTCGTTTCCATTTCGATAAGATCCGTATCAAAAGAACTTATCTCGTCCAAATGTATATATTCCAATGCGATAGACGGGGTGCAGAAAACGCTTGCTTTCCGAAGAGTATAGCCTCTCTTCCTGCCGATCTCTATGGCTTTGTCAACGTATTTCATATCAGGCACGACTCTTGTAAACAACATGCTCTCCTGAATAGAGTCTTTCATAAGATAGGAATCTGCATAACTTCCCGATATTGAATAAGACGGTGTGCAGACATCTCCTACCTGAAAGGACTCTTTCAGACCTCCGGCGGCACCGATAAAGATCATTCTTTTGAAGGACAATTCTGTACATAAAGCCATATGGTCGATAAGGTTCCCTGCCGAAGATCCGATCTTGATCCAGGCAATGTTCATCCCTTCTCTCTGGACCAGATAACCTGCAATATAGGCTCCTTCCTTCAACGTTGTGACTTTACAGGTCCTGTCCATACAAAGTTTATAGGGAGTATAGCTCGGAGCTATCACGAGCGCATCATAGACGATGTCCTCACGTAAACCAAACGCCTGAGAGGCCATGTGTTCCGTATTATATCGATGAAATGCATCTGCGATCCGTTTTAAAGGTTCTTTCATCCTGCCCTCCGTAAACTGGAATCTGTTATTCTGCAAGATAGAAAGAAGGTATCAAATCATGGCTGATATATTTGTCACCAAGAATAAGACCACGCTCTCTTGTTTCATGAATATAAGCTTTTATATCTTCAAGTGACCTTTCTTCAAATCCATCTTCATGAAGCCAGGTCTCGGCATACATCCATTCCCGATCATCAGGATCGGTATATCCACCGCTTCCGCAGGATACATGATTCATATCCTTCCTGCAGTGATCCCACCAAAGGATGGATGAAACGCGGCCTTCTTCTTCATAGAGATAATCCAGGAATGCTTCCCAGTCTTTGAAAAGGTATTCCGAGCAGAAGGAATGATCCTCTATATATTTCTGTATTCTTTCATTTATCATCGTTATCCTCACAAACTGGGATCTGTCGGTCAGTCGATGCTGTTCAAGCCTTCATAGAGGTCATTGAATGATTTACCTTTACGGCATCTGCCAAAGGAAAACTCTTTGTCTTCACCAAATTCATACAGGAAACATTTTGCCAGTTCCTCCACCGTCTGCTCAAGGGCGGTGAAAAACTGCTGATAAGCAAAACTGCTCGCTGCGGTACCTTCTTCGAAACAATTCGCAATGAGCGATTCCGTGACCTGATCCAGCGGATACATTTTGATATGCATCAGTTCGTGAACAATGACTTCCTCAACGTTTTCCTGCGTTGGATCTGCAACGTTCAGCATCAGGATCGCTTTTCGGTCATCGCAATCGATCTTGAAATCGCCGGTCTTTCGCCATGTCGGATCTTCAACGAACTCCAATCGTACATCCCATGCCGGTGTGATCCGAAGCTTTTTGATGTATTTGTCAAACAATGCAGTTATTTCTGCTCTTTCCATGCGTAGTAATCTCCTTGTCTTCACAGATCCCGATCTGTTTCTCTGCCTTCATTATACAAAAACAGGACTTTTCAGTCCTGTTCATTAGCACCAGGCAGAGCTGACGGCAGTCCAGATGAACCCTATACAATTACAGGTGATCATCCGATCATCACTCTGACGATTCGGTAAAACAGGAATTTGAAATCTCCGAAATCATAGGCAGCCGCCTGTAATAATAAGGTTTATATGAAATCCTTTGAAACCGTTAAAAACAAAGGATTTTCGCAATCTGCTCACCGAAGACCTTTATTATATGTCACGCCGTTTCTACAATGCCAGCGCCGCTCATAAGGGCAAAAGCAAGGGCAAACGGATTTGCTTGGAAGATTAATTCTACCAGGAGTAGAGTTTTCTCAATTTTCTCGTTATTTACGACTTGTTTCTTTTACAGTATCGTGTAATCGCGGACCGCAAGAATAATGAATATCTAAGGAGCACACTATGGACACTTTGAAAATCGGACAGTATATCCAGCATTTGCGCAAAGCTGCCGGCATGACACAGAAAGAGCTGGCAGAGAAACTGAGTATTTCTTTTCAGGCCGTCTCAAAATGGGAGAACGGGGATACGCTTCCCGATACCGGTATTCTTCTCGATCTGTGCGATATACTGAACACGACGGCAGATAAGCTGCTGAACGGCGGAAGTCTCGCGGCAGTCGATCGCAGACTTATAAAGCTTGAGGACGTTATGACGGGCTTTCAGTATATGGAAAGCATAGGGAGGCTTTTCGGCGAAGACAGTACCTTTTTCGTGGGTATGATCGAAGGGATCAATGAAAAAATGAACATTGACCTTTTGACCTATTTAAAGGATCCCATGACCCGGGAGGTAATGTATGCGGAGGTGCTGATCCAGGGGATCCTTTCCGGGCGCACCGTAGATATGGATGAAATCGAGGCGAACTTCCAAAATGAAAAGATGGCGAATACGATCCGGCGCTACCTTGCCAAAGCAAACGGGAATCCCGAGACGATGGTATAGGACCTTTTAAATATTGTCCCTTCGTTTCGGCCTGTATGGGCAAAAAAGAGGGAAAACGAATCCTTTTATAGCAGCGCACCTACGGGAAATGTAGGAAAATCAAGGGTTTTCAGAAAGTCGGATAGATAAATGAGAATTTATCAGTCTGTTGCCGATACGAGCATGACTGCATATCTGTTCATGTTCCTATCATAGACGCTCCAGCAGCATGCGCCGTACCATTCATGTCCAGCATCAAAAAAGTCCGACCAGTCTGTTGTCCATTCATATATATCAAGCGTATCAGTACCGTTCGGAAACAGGACTCTGTTTACCTCTTTAAAATCTTCGGGCTTGTTCCTTCTGCCGTGAACCGGTTCCATCAATGCATACCAGTAAGGGACTGTGGTTCCGAAATTCTCATCGTTCGGTCTCCACTCTGCATCATAAAAGGCGCTGCCATAATGATCGGTCTTCACGATATTCGGACAGTAGAAAAACACCTGCGGATCCAGCGGAGAAGGCTTGGCTTTATCGATGTCATAGACCAAAGGCTGCAGTTTGTCTGCAAGTTCATCACCAAACATGATCCGGGCTCTTTCTTTATCCTCTATGCTTTGCTTCCGGAGCCATTCAAAGACAACACACAATGCTTCCCTGTGAGATCCTATCCCCTCATAAGGTTTATCACCACTTAACAGATGATAGCTGACTTCACCGACAAGATGATATTCACTATTGGGATCATATGGCTTTATAAAGTCATAGAAAGTGTCGTTTTCTATTCTTTTCATAAGCACATACCTGCCGGTCCCAATCTGTCGCCGGCATCGATCCAGTTATCGGCTTCCTCTCTGGAATGAAAAACAATGATCCGCCGGCTTTCCCGATATCGTTCGATCAGTTCATAGATAAGGGGAAGCTGATCCTTCGGAAAATCCAGTATATACTGACGAAACTCCGGATCAAATTCCTGCTCTATCCAGGGCATATCCTCACGGACCGTACCGACACGTGAAGCAGCTCCTTCCAGACACTCATCCAAGGGAAGATCCAGAAAGAAAACGTCCGTACAGGCTTCAAACCTCTGCGGCAAAGTACGCCGGTAGTTTCCGTCTATGATCCAGCGATCCGTCTGCAGGATCGTCTGCAGTTTTTGATCGAACTCTTCGCGGGTGACCGTTGTTCTGTCCGGATTATGAAAGATCCTGTCCAGATAATACAGCGGCAGGCCTGTTTTCTCTTTCAGTTTTCTGGCAAAAGTACTTTTGCCTGCTCCCGGACTTCCGATCACGATAGCTCTTTTCATTACAGCATTTCCTTTAGCTTTTCCCTGACTGTATCCAGATCACTGCAGGTCAGAAGAGGGATCAATTCGTTTATTTCTTCTATGCTCTTGTTCCACCATCTGAAACGAAGCAGGAGTTCGATCAGCTCATCATCAAATCGTTTCCGCAGAGCTCTTGCGGGGTTTCCCACCACAATGGTGTAAGGATCTACATCGCTGCCGACCACGCTGTTCGCTCCGATGATGGCGCCATCTCCGATATGAACACCGGGAAGGATCACCGCGTTCTGGCCGATCCACACATCATTGCCGATCACAGTGTCTCCTTTGAACGGCATATCAGACGGATCGGGAGCGTTCATTTCCCATCCTTCAAGAGTATAGAACGGGAATGTCGTTACAGCATTCATCTGATGGTTGGCATCATTCATAACAAACTCGACACCCGCTGCGATCTGACAGAACCTGCCGATGATCAGCTTATCTCTGCTCCAGGGATAATAGTTTGTTACATGATTTTCAAATTCTGAGTCTGCGATGTAGGTAAAATCTCCGACGATGATATTCGGATTCTTTACAGTCGGTTTGACGTATATTTCCTTGTCATATCCTGCGATCGGATGGATCACATTTGGATCTGGTTTTTTTCCGTTCTTCATCTATGATCACCTCATCAATCCCGCAATTTCAGAAAGCGTTTTTTCCTTCACCGATTCCTCTACAGATATATTCACATAGAACTTCCTGCTGCGATACGAAGAATACCGCATGAAAAGGTCCTGTGAATACAGCGTTTCAAATCTGCGGATATCTTCATAGTTCCTGCAGATTATTCTGTCCTGATAGGTTTCATACAGGAAAGGTGCTGTCGTGAACAGCCGGAAGTCCACTCTGTCATCCAAGGCTTTCAGCATCATGGGGATCGTTCCCATATAACCGGATTCAATCACAATGATCCTGCTCTGTTTGATCGTGTTCAACAGATCAAGCAGGGTCGTTTTCAATTCAGGATGTTCATTCAGAACCGGAAGCATTCTCTCCTTGCAGTAAGCAGAGTAATCATCAAACCGGATATGACCGGATTCCAGGGCATCGTATAAAGGAAGGCGTATATCGTCGTCGGCGTCTTCCGTTCCTGTTATGTCTTCCAGAAAGCGGCGGCTGATCAGCCACGGGTAGATATTGTCCCTTCCTCTGCTGCGAAAGAATACATAAGGCAGCAGCGCATCCCTCATCAGAAAAACATAGGCGGTATCTTCTTCATATCCGATCCATTCACAGTACCTGTATATTTCTTCAAGAAAAGGATTGGAGGGGACACCGTTGTGACTCCCTGCATCTTCAGTCAGATTTCCAAGCAGCGCTTCAAGTTCATACTCATTTTTTCCGTAAACAGTATCTGACAACCTTTCATGATCGATTGGGAAAGGGGCTTCCCCGCATCGGTGTACAACAGCTCTCAGCCTTGTCAGACAAAAGAAATCTGCTTCCATCGTATCATTCAGATTTGTATATCCTTCATCGCTCAGATCGTCCAGAACCTTCAGCAGCTGTTTTGCTTCGCAGATTTCTGCATCAGAAAGAATCTTATTCTCATAATCCTCCAGCTTTCTGCGATAGTAGTTTTCATTAAAAGATCTGAATCCCATAGCTGGCCTGACAGATCCCGATTTAACGATATCCCTACAAACTTGAATTTATTTAATTGCTACAGTCCATTCATTCCCGGAAACCAAATACTGAAACTCTGTCAGTTCCGGCGTGTTCATCACTCTCAGGAGATCATCAAAATCATCCACGGTTCTCACTGTGGAAAGGTCGCTGTACTTGATCCATTCCATTTGGCCTTCCTCGGATGAGATAAGTTCACCTGACCACTGTGTGGCTTTAAACAGCAGGACAACATACCTTCCGTTCTCTAAGGGAAACTGTTTCACTCCAACCAGTCTCGGATCAATGATCATCAAGCCGGTTTCTTCCTTCATCTCTCGAATCACAGCGTCAACAAAAGATTCTCCAGGTTCTACATGACCGCCCGGCAATGCATATCCCCGCCAGTCTGTCTTTACTCTGTTTTGAAGCAGCATCTTATCGCCATCTTCAATCAGGCATAATACTGTCAGCTCAACATTCTCTGTCCTGCTCATAGAATTATCCTCAAAAATATCGATTTGTTTAACTATTTATACTGAAAGTTATTTCTTTTTCGGAGCCGGTAGTTCTTCATACATAGCCTCTGCCAGTTCCCTTAAGAACTCTTTATTCTCCACATCATCCACAATGATCATTTCCTTCGCACCATCATATGGCAATTCCAGATCTGCTTCCGGCATCATGGCTTTAGCCGTTTTCGTAGGTTTGACAAGGAAACGGTCATCATAAATGCCGTCGAAGACCTTCCCGCGATAATATAGAACATACTCTCCCATCATCGCCCGAAGCGATATTTCATCCAGCTCCGAAAGTTGCTCTAATATGAAATCCAAATAATCCTTGCTCGATGCCTTCTCTTATACCTCAAACGCTAATACTGTTTCTTCTTCATTGAGATGATGTATCTCAGGAGAATATGTCTCAGTAAGAGCTGTCCAAAGCTTCTTTGCTCCATTATTCTTCTCGTTATACTTTATTTCCCATTTACCCGGATGCTTCTTCAAGAGTATTCTGGCAGTCTCAAGCGCCAGATGTTTCCTACGATATGATGGAAATATGGTAAACTCAGCCATTGTATAGTCTGGTTCCTGTTCTATGTTTGAATATGGATTGAGCATTGCAAAACCTGCTAAATTGTCATCACTATATATGAAATATGCCACCCTCTTAGGATCAGTGAAATAATCATCAAAATGTCCATAATGATAATTACCATTTTCATCCATAGGATCATCATAATAATTTGTCATCTCATAAAGGTACTTCTGATTTATATTCCAGAGTAAATCTCTATCTTTCACTTCAACTTTCTGTAGTCTGATCATTATTCTTTCCTTTTTTCACTATCCGTAATATTCAAATATAACTTACTATAACATTATCCCAACAAACCGGAAGTTATCTAATTTAATCCCATCGCCTTGATCGCGCCAAGACAGTGGATTCTTACGACGTGGTTCTCGTCGGTTTCCGATATCTGCCGCAGCTGCTCCACATACGGCCTGACGAACTCAGGCCTGCGTTTACCGAGAACCCGGAAGATCTCCGGCGATTCCATCCGTACTTTGTCATCTACATCATGCAGCAGCTTCTCGAATACCGGTATATGATCCTCATATATATCAGGCATGTTTGTAGCGATGTTTTCAGATGCCCAGATAAACGCCAGGCGTACTTTTGGTGCTTTATCAGAGGCAAATCGGAACAGCTCTTTCCAGTACGGTTTAATCACAGGATAGCTGCCCCGTCCGATCCTGCCGAGAGCGTTCACGGCCCGCTCTCGCAAAAGCGGCTCCGGACTGTCAAGAAAGGAAACGATTACCGGAATAACATCCTGCACAGACAGCGAGTAGATGAGACCCATTTCACCGAGAAGCCAAAGCGCCTTGGCTTGGATTCTTACAGAGTCGTAAGCGAGGAACGATGAAACACAAGGGATGCTCTCTTTCCACTTGTCTTTGTCCTTTGTCAGTATACCAAGCTCTTTATAAAGTTCGGATTCTGTCATATCACCGTCTCCTCAAACTGGAATTTATAGACGAAAAGCTTCCTTAATCAATTTTGCAACCTCTTCAGGTTCTTTATCAGAATTATCGATTCTAAGATAGTTGTCAAAAGGAATCTCTCCTTCATAACTAACGCATCTGTAATTCTTATCATCAGTGATTAAACGCTGATTCGATAATTCTATGTCTCTTTTGGATGCTTTATGATTAAGCCTGTTTTCCGTTTCATTCCTTTGGAGCCGTATCTCTTGCGGCGCTATCAGTTCTACATAATAGAAATCTGTGCCGTATGGTCTGAATATTTCTTTAACATGTTCAACATAATCCCAGTCGTCCGGAGAATCGAATGCCCACATGTATGTAAAAATCATTCCATAATTGTCGGATGCCGCAAAGTTTTTGAAGATGATTTCACGCATTTGAGAAATCGTCTTCCCATCATATCTTCCAAAAATCTCTATTACCGGCTCAATCGTCATATGGTTATGAAAAAGCCGCAGATCTGTTATCTTCATCAGCTCCTGACCGACCGTCATCTTTCCTACTGCTGCATCACCAATAATAAACACAAGCTTCATATAAATTACCTCGATAAATCCCGATCTTTCGGGCTCTGTTCAGGATCGCTGCTTCCGTTTCTTCTCCGGAAGGGCAGATCCCGGACTCTCTTCCTTTGATACCGCTGCCATTGTTGAAACGGCCACACGTAAACCTCGGTATACTTCAGAACGGTCGCTTCCTTGATCAGGTTTTTATTCCCTCCGGTCAGAAAGACTTTCTGTCTGGGTTGGTATTTGCCGTTCATGAGATACCTCCTTGAGGATATTATACCGCCTGGAAACATCATTGGTATCCGTCTGCGGTATGTACTGTACAAAGAAAGCTCCCTGTTACAGGAGCTTGTGATTTTACAGATTTTTACGTAAGTCTTCACGGACATTACATAAGTCTTCGTCAAATTGGGGATAAATTGGGAGAAAAAGGGGTATTTTGACTTGCTCAATGTACAAAATTTCCCGCTTTTTCCTTTAAAAAGCCTTACAAAAGCCTTCAAATCCCTTCATTTTGACCTTCAGACGGTTGTTTTCCTGGGAATTACTCACCGCGCTGCTTCATTGTGGGGTAAAGGAGAACATCCCGGATGCTTTCGGCACCCGTCAGCAACATCACCATCCGGTCAATGCCGATGCCGATGCCGCCGGTCGGAGGCATACCGTATTCCAGTGCCTCGACATAGTCTTCATCCATCTCGGAAGCTTCTTCATCGCCCTGGTTCTTCAGTTCCAGCTGCTTCTCGAAACGTTCCTTCTGATCCAGCGGATCGTTCAGTTCGGTGAAGGCGTTCGCATATTCGGTGCCGTTCACATAGAACTCAAAGCGCTGCGTGAAGCGCGGATCCTTGGGATCCTTCTTGGCCAGCGGAGAGATCTCGATCGGATGGCCCCAGACGAAGGTCGGTTCGATCAGATCTTCTTCGCAGAGCGCTTCAAAGAGCTTATCGATGATATGGCCGAGGGTATGTTCGTGGTTCTCCAGTTCGACATGGAATTCTTTGGCGACTGCTTCGGCTTCTTCCAGCGAGAGGGTTCGGAAATCCTTGCCGGTCTTTTCATTGACCGCATCGGTCATGTTCAGCTTCTTGTAGGGAGCCTTCAGGGACAGCTTGTGTCCGCCGACTTCCACATCGGTATTGCCGTTACAGGCCATTGCCGCACTTTCGAAGACGCCTTCGGTCAGACGCATCATGCCTTCCAGGTCACTGTAGGCGACATAGGCTTCCACGGTCGTGAATTCCGGGTTGTGCTTGGGGTCCATGCCTTCGTTGCGGAAGATCCGGCCGATCTCGTAGACCCCTTCCATACCGCCGACGATCAGCCGCTTCAGCGGCAGTTCGGTCGCGATACGCAGATAGAAGTCTCTGTCTAAGGTGTTGTGATGAGTCACGAAGGGACGGGCTGCAGCACCGCTCAGGATCGGCTGCAGGATGGGAGTCTCGACTTCCGTCAGCTTCCATTCCTCTTCCAGATACTTCTGGACTGCACGGATGATGCGCGGACGCGCAAAAGCGATGCGCCGGCTGTCTTCGTTCATGATCAGGTCGACGTATCTTCTTCTGTATCTCTCTTCGACATCGGTCAGACCGGAATACTTGTCCGGCAAGGGACGCAGGGCTTTGGTCAGGTGGGTATAGACCTGGCAGCTTACGGAAAGCTCACCGGCATCCGTACGGAAGACTTCTCCTTCGATACCGACGATATCGCCCAGGTCGGAAGACTTGAACAGTTCATAGTTCTCTTCGCCGATGATGTTCTTGTTGATGACAGCCTGGATCTGTCCGTAACGGTCCTGCAGATGGATGAAGCCGATCTTGCCCATCCTTCTCTTGGAACGGATACGGCCGGCGATCCGTACGGTACGGGTCTTCTCCGCGATCTCTTCCTTGGACAGTGCTCCGAACTCTTCGTTCAGGCTCTTGGAATCGGCTGTACGTTCATAGGACTGCCCGAAGGGATCGATCCCCTTCTCGCGCAGTTCCTGCATCTTCTTTCTTCTGACCAGCATCTGATCATTCAGTTTTTCTTCCATAATACGCTCACTTTCTTAACGTACCTATTGTAACAGACTTTTCCTTATATTACGGAGGAATCTTTCACTACCCAGGCTCCGTTCTTGCGGGCTCCCTGTCTTTGCAAGAGTCCCTTCTCCTGCAGATGGCGCATGACCTTCTTGACCCCGCTCAGACTGAGACCGCTCTTTACGGCCAGTTCGCTCTGCGTCGCTTCTTCTTTTCCCTTGAGCAGTTCCAGCACCGTTCTTTCCGAACGGCTCAGCCGGATGCCTTCCGGAGCCTTCGCTTCCGCTGTCATCAGTCTCCGCAGTTCTGCCGTCGAGCAGCGCACATCGGCAGTACCGATCCGGATATAGTATCTTCCGTCACAGGCGTAAGGTCCTTCCGTACCATAAGCCGTCACCTTCAGATAGCGCAGTCCCTCTTCTTCCTCTTCCCGGATCTCTGCCTTCAGCAGAGGATCGGTCAGCTCCTTCAGCCATTCTTCAACGGTCTCTGATTTCTTGTTGGGGGAGAGACCGCGTACACTGCCGTCTTCCTCTACGCCCAGATACAGTTCCCCGTAGCCATGGGAATTGACCATCGCCGTTAAGGAACGGATGGATTTCTCCGGCTGGCCCATGCCTTTACGGAACTCCCGGGTCTCGCTTTCCTGTCCGATCATAAGATCACCTCTGTCTTCTATTTTATCAGTTACTTATTATTTCCTGCCACTATTAGAAAGGTCCCTTATTACGGGACCTTTCCCCCTTCTCCCGCCCTGCCTGCCGGCAATGCTGGGTAGTAAGTATAAAGTGTAAATGTACTGTGGTAATTGGTTAGGCGAATGTGTGAAATGAGGATTCGAACCTCCCGCGGCCTGCGCGGTACCACCTGGTACAGCTGTATTCTCCGCTGTCGAGATCACATTCTCTCCGGCAGGTAACTCGTTGGACTTAAAGATCCGTCGTCCAGTTGGTCGACTGGATCTTGTTGTTGAGCTCGCGAAGTTGGGACGCGAGCCGGTCTGTCTCCTTTTGCAGAGCCCTCACATCATAGGTGCTCAGGATGCGGATCTCCCTCCCGCTGACACGAGAGGCGATATTGGAGGCAGCTGAGACAATGTCACGATAGATACTGATCTTCTCGGTCAAAGTATCACGCATAGCGATCATCTCGGTGAGCGAGCGGTTCTCAACACGGGTGATGCAGTTGCGTAAATTGATAGCCGCGACGAGTTTCTCTTCGCGCGACAGTGTCTCCTGAAGTTCTTTGAGCAGCTCCGCCGGATCTTCCGAAGGCTTTTCGCCTTCCTGAACGAGGGCATTGCTGAGCAGTCTTTGGCGCAGGTTCTGGATACGGATCTTCAGATCCGCTCTCTCCTGCAGGGCTTCTGCAAGTTTCACAGCGTTTCCTCCTTATTACATTTATAGACTCTGGCCTCATATGGCCGCAGGTATATTTTACCATTCCCTTCAGTATGTGGGAAGAGAAGCTCACCGTCTGTCTGATAAGCCTTGATCTCCCGGTCGGAAAGATTGCAGTCGATCAGGAAACGTTCCTTCTCATCTTCCCGCAGATAGGTGAAGTGTTCTCCGCTCCTGTCCAGGACCTTAAAGTCCCCGTAGGCAAAGACCGAATGTTTCTTCCGTAAGGCGATCAGCAGTTTATAAGCTGCCCGTACCTCAATGTCGACGATCTGTCTCCTGTAGCCTTCTCCCTCCGGGATCTCATTCCAGGGCAAAGGCATCCGGGTATGATCCCTGGTGCCGGCCAGGATGATCTTCCAGGCTTCCTCAGGAGACATCGTCATCTTCAGTTCGTTGTACTTGTTGATGGATTCGATATCCTGAATGTCCTTCATGCTGCGGAAAGGAATGTTGGCCAGACCCATCTCATCTCCCTGATAGAGGAAGGGGATGCCTTTTAAGGTCAGCTGCAGCACCGCCAGCAGGATCGCCAGCGGACGGTGCAGACCGGCCTCATCGGTGATCTTGGAGATCATCCGGGGATTGTCATGGTTGTTCCAGAAGAGGGTGAAATGACAGTTGTTGCCGTAGTTCTCCATGTAGTCGATCACATAGTCGCGGTAGTACTTCAGATCGTATTTATAGTCTTCAAAACGGACGTGACCGGGCGTCTCCAGATGATCGAAGGAGAAGACGGCATCCAGCTCGCCTCTCTCTTCTCCCGACAGCAGCTGGCTCATCTTCATGCCGATGCCGGGCGTCTCACCGACCGAGAAGGCCTGATGCGGGGCAAAGGCTTCCTCATGGATCTGCCGCAGGTATCCGTGAAGATGGGGCCCGTAGTAGTAATGTTCGATGCCGGTATAGCCCATCAGTTCTCCGACCGAGGCATTGCCTTCCGGCAGTCCTTCTTCCTTGGAGATATAGTTGATGACGTCCATCCGGAAGCCGTCTACGCCCTTCTTCAGCCACCAGTTGATCATTTCGATGACGTCTTTTCTGACATTGGGGTTGTCCCAGTTCAGGTCCATCTGCTTCTTTGAGAAGAGATGCAGTCCCCAGAGATCGTCATCATATCGGTTCCAGGCTTCTCCGCTGAAGAAGGAAGTCCAGTTGTTGGGGATGTAGTGGCCCTTCTTCAGGAAGTAGTAATCCCGGTAGGGAGACTGCGGATCCTTTAAAGCCTCCTGGAACCAGCGGTGTTCATCGGAAGTATGGTTGACCACCAGATCCATGATCAGTTTCATTCCTCTTTTGTGAACTTCATTCAGTAAAGTATCAAAGTCTTCCATCGTTCCGAAGGCTTCCTGGATCTTACGGTAATCCCGGATATCGTAGCCGTTGTCGTCATCCGGCGAATCATAGATCGGCGACAGCCAGAGAGCGTCGATGCCCAGCTCTTTCAGGTAATCGAGCTTGCTGAGGATGCCCTGCAGATCACCGATCCCATCGCCGTTGCTGTCACAGAAGGAACGGGGATAGATCTGGTAAAAGACCGCTTCCTTCCACCAGGCCGGAGCGCTCTTCTCCTGTGATACGACAGGTACGTCTTTTTCATTATTCAGCAGATGCAGGAAAGAATCATAGAAGCTCTCATCGAGGATGCTGCCGCTGATCTTCTGCAGATCCCGGAGCTCCAGACTGCCTGCCAGGGGGTTATCGATCCACTTCTCGCTCCTTCCCAGCTGTAAAAGCACTTTCTTCAGGATATCGTGTCCGACCGGATGCGCATAGACTTCGCTGATCCGGGAATCCAATGTGATCATGTCATGTACCTCCTTTTTATTCTCAGGTATCGATCCTTGTCATTTCACTCAGCGTTCTGTTGCGGTAAGTCAGATCCGGACGCTCCGTGAAACCCATCGCTTCCCAGAAGGCATTGCCGGCCTGATTGCGGGCAAAGACGACCAGGTTGACTTTGTGGATCCCTTCTTCTTTCATCGCTTTCAGTACTGCTTCCAGCAACTTCCTGCCGATCCCCTGGCGCTGATATGCCGGATCGACGGCAGTATGGCTGATGCAGCCCCGACGGCCGTCATGACCGCAAAGGATCGCTCCCATGATACGGCCCTCTTCTTCTGCCACGAAGCAGCTGCGTGGATTACGGGTCAGATACTTTTCGATCCCTTCCCGGGAATCGTCCAGATCATTCAGTCCCATCCCCGGGCAGTTCAGCCAGAGACGGTAAACGCGATCGTAATCTTCGATCTTCATAGTTCGTATCTTCATATCCCGTTCCTCTCCTTTCTCTCAGACAGGCAGCTCTTCCCGGGTTTTTATCGGAAAGCAGCTGTCCTCCTGTCTGCCCTCTACATCATACACCTTGAACGCCTCACCTCCCTTTTCTAAAATGGAATCATGAGACCTCTTGATCCGAAACTTGCAGAACGGCTGACCGCCTGGTATGGCAAAGAAAAACGGGACCTGCCCTGGCGCAGAGACAAAGACCCCTACCATGTCTGGATCTCCGAGATCATGCTGCAGCAGACCCGGATCGAGACGGTCATCCCCTACTATGAACGTTTCCTGCGGGAGCTTCCAAATGTCGAAGCACTGGCTTCCGTACCGGAAGAGAGGCTTTTGAAGTTATGGGAAGGACTGGGTTACTACTCCCGGGCCCGCAATCTGCAGAAGGCTGCCAAAGCGATCCTTGCCGAACATCAGGGATCCTTCCCGCAGACAGCTGCCGAACTGAAGAAACTGCCCGGCATCGGTCCCTATACTGCCGGAGCCATCGCTTCCATATCGTTCAACGAAAAAGAACCGGCAGTCGACGGCAATGTCCTGCGCGTGCTCTCCCGTCTCACCGAAGAAGAACGGGCAGTGAACGACAGCAGCTACCGCCGGGAGGCCGAAGAGGAACTGCGGAAGATCTATCCCGCCGAGGCCGGAGCCTTTACCGAAGCGCTGATGGAGCTGGGCGAGCGCATCTGTCTGCCCAATACCCTTCCACGATGTCAGGAGTGTCCATTGCAGGAGATCTGCCTTTCCTTTGCCCATAACACGATGGCAGAGTATCCGCACAGCGCTCCCAAAGCGAAGCCCCGGGAAGAAGAGAATACCGTCCTGGTATTCCTTCATGACGATCGTATCGCCCTGCAGAAACGCCCAAAGCCGGGCCTGCTGGCCGGTCTCTACGGTTTTCCCCTAATACCCGGGAAATATACGGCCGCCCAGTTGCAGGAAAAGTATGGTGCGGAGCCTCAGTGTCTCGGAAAATATACCCATCTCTTCTCCCATATCCGCTGGCAGAACCAGGTCTGGCTGCTGCCGGTCACTGAAGAGTCTTCGCAATGGTCCTGGTTCACTTATGAGGAGCTCAAAGAAAAAGCCGCTCTGCCGAGCGCCTTTGCGAAAGTACTGGCTTTGTTGGATCAGATCTTTACGAAATAAGCAGCCAGGTTGGCAGCGATCAGCACCAGCGGAAAATACAGCAGCGACCGCCAGAGATACCCCCACAGTTTTCCAAAGAAGGAACCCCCTTCTTTTCCTTTTATGACGGAGTGAACGATATCCAGCACCAGGAAGACCAGCAGTCCCAGGATCCACAGGAAGATATAGATCAGGAAAAGACCGATGGGTGAAGGTGTACCGATCAGTCCCTGCGCCGCCATATGCGCATAGGAGTCCTCGATATACCATTTGGTCAGTGCAAAACTCAGCAGCAGTTCGATCAGCAGCAGGATCCAGAAGCTCTTTCGGACAAAACTCTTACCGTTCATGACCTTACCTCTTCTTTAAAATAACATTTCCCCAGCCCCTTTCCTACCGACAATTATCAGTAACCTACATTCATCGGTAGGTTTTCTTCCTCTCTTCCGTTATAGTGAAAGAGAGGAGTCCGCTATGAAAAAGTTCCTGATCCCTGTCCTGCTGCTGTTGCTGGGCGCCTGTACGGCTGCCCCCGGCAGTTCTGTTACCGTGAATCCGCTGCAGACGGAAGCTCCGACACCGGCTCCTACGGAAGAGACCGATATCGCCGAAGAAGCCTTCGACCCGGCAAGGGATGTCATCATCTATGATGGCGAAGACCGTGATACCTTCGTCTTCTACCGCTTCCCGGGCAACCGGGAGGAGATGCAGCTGCTGATCGATGCCTATACCCTTGACGACGAAGAGAACACTGCCGCCTTCTATATCGCTGCCCTGAACATCTATCCCTATGAACCGGAAGAAGCGCTGGCCATGATCGATCTCCTGAAAGGTCCGCAGCCTCTCTCCGAAGAAGACAAACGCTTTATCAGGGAAAGGCTCTCCGACAAGATGTACCTGCCCCGGGTCTACTTTGAAGGCGCAACGCCTGAGAATGACTACACTCCAAACGATCCCTGGACGCTCGTCGTCTACGATGATCCTGTCGAGGCTCCCGAAGGTTACGAATATGTCTATATCCTGACTGCCGGAGCCGACAATCCCCGCCGCATCGTGACCAGAGAAAAAGGAGACAGTGAATACCTCTGGGACTATGTCTCTACGCTGGTGCAGGTGAGGGAACCGGCTTCGGTGGATCCCTGGAAGTAGCAGTTCGGGCGAACTGCTTTTCTTTTGATAGGTCCTCCTTTATAATCACTACCGTAAAGGAGGAAGATATGGCCGGACTCTTATTGGCGATCATTTACCTGGCATTCATCAGTCTGGGACTGCCGGATGCCCTCTTAGGCTCTGCCTGGCCGCTCATCTATCCTCAGTTTCAGGTCCCGGTCTCCTATGCCGGGATCATTTCCATGATCATATCGGGAGGGACCATCTTCTCTGCACTGCAGAGCGACCGTCTGACGCATTCGCTGGGCACCGGAAAGGTCACGGCTTTTTCGGTAGCGATGACGGCGGTCGCCCTCTTCGGTTTCTCGGTCTCCGATCATTTCTGGCAGCTCTGCCTCTGGGCCGTTCCTTATGGCTTAGGTGCCGGATCGGTCGATGCCTCCCTCAACAACTATATGGCTCTCCACTACGAATCAAGACACATGAGCTGGCTGCACTGCATGTGGGGCTTAGGCGCTTCCTTAGGGCCTTACATCATGGGCTTTGCCCTGAGCCATCAGCAAGGCTGGCCGATGGGATACCGTTATATCTCCTTCCTGCAGATCGCCCTGAGCGCTGTCCTCTTCTTCAGCCTGCCGCTCTGGAAGAGCCGCATCACTGACGGCGAAGATCCCGAAGATGACCATGTCCTCTCCTTAGGGGAGGTATTGAAGATCAGCGGGGTCCTCGAGATCATCCTCTGCTTCTTCTGCTACAGCGGAGTAGAATCCACCACCGGTCTCTGGGCCAGTACCTACCTGAACCTGCAGAAAGGCATTCCTGCCGAAACGGCAGCCAGCTTCGGAGCCATGTTCTATATCGGGATCATGATCGGCAGAGCCATTTGCGGTTTCATCACTCTGAAACTGAACGACATCCAGATGATCCGCATGGGCGAAGGGATCATTGCAGCAGCGGTGCTCCTGCTGTTCCTGCCCGGACCTTCCGCCTTGTCGCTGGCCGGCTTTGCGCTGATCGGTCTGGGCTGTGCCCCGATCTTCCCCTGTCTGATCCATTCCACTCCCGATCATTTCGGAGCGAAGCAGTCGCAGGCGGTCATCGGCGTACAGATGGCCGGAGCCTATATCGGCACCCTCTCCATCCCGCCCCTCTTCGGTCTGATCGCCGAACATATCTCCTTAGGTCTCCTGCCGGTCATCCTGACCCTTAGTCTCGTACTGATGACCTGGATGCATGAGAGACTGATCAAAGCAGCGAAAGACAGCCATCATTAAGATGGCTTTTTCTTCGGGCATAATGATTGTAAAGGGATCCTTGTGAAATTATAATCATAATTCCAAGGAGGTATCCCCATGATCAAAGTCGCTTTCTTCGATGCGAAAGACTATGACATCGCATCCTTTCAGGCTGCAGATACGAATAAGGAATTCGAGTACCGTTTCTTTGAGACGAGGCTGGACGAGAATACGGTAAAACTGGCAGAGGGCGCTGATGCCGTCTGTGTCTTCGTCAACGATGACATCAATGAAAGTGTCATCGATGCGCTGGTATCCTACGGGATAAGACTGCTCGCTCTGCGCTGCGCCGGCTACAACAACGTCGACATTGAATATGCCTATCAGAAGCTGCATGTCGTCCGGGTCCCCGCCTATTCCCCCTACGCCGTAGCGGAACATGCGATGGCGCTCTTGCTGACATCGATCCGCCGCATCCACAAGTCCTATATCCGTACGAGAGACTTCAACTTTTCCCTTTCCGGTCTGACCGGTTTTGACCTGCACGGCAAGACCGTGGGGGTCATCGGTACCGGCAAGATCGGGAAGGTCTTCATCGATATCTGCAGAGGTTTCGGCATGAAGGTCCTGGCTTATGACAAATACCCGGCCAAAGACAGCGATATCCGTTATGTATCTCTGGAAGAGATCTGGAAAGAAGCAGATATCCTCTCCTTCCACTGCCCGCTGACTCCGGAGACAAGGCACATAGTCAATGCCGATACCATCTCCCGGATGAAGACCGGCGTCGTCCTCATCAACACCTCCCGCGGCGCCTTGATCGATACGGAAGCTCTGCTCAACGGGATCCGGGAGCGAAAGATCGGGGCAGCCTGCCTCGATGTCTACGAAGAAGAATCTGACATCTTCTTCCAGGACCGTTCCGGACATATCCTGGATGATGAGATCCTGGCCCGCCTGATCTCGATGCCCAACGTCATCGTCACTTCCCATCAGGCCTTCCTGACAAAGGAAGCCTTGGCCAATATCTCCGACACCACCCTCTCCAACATCCGTGACATCCTGAATACCGGTAAGTGCGTCAACGAGCTCTGCTATCGCTGTCCGGGATTCAGCACCTGTTCCAGAGATCATACCGAGAAGTGTTTCTAGAGATATCAAAAAAGGACTTTCGTCCTTTTTTAACAGCTGTGCACCTATGGAAGGCTCTGTTCAGACCTTTACATGGCTGACCCGGTCCATCCGACAAGGCCCTCGGTCATCCGGGGGTCTTCTTTTACAGAAAGACCTGTGTATCCCTGTTGGTGCAGTGCGGTATATCCGGCAGGACAGTTTACTGCGCGCAAAACTTCTTCTATTTCCCGGCCAGTTTCAGGAACTTCTTTTCATTCTGGATCTCATGGGTCAGGAACTTCCCGTCTTTGAAGAGTGAAAAGTTCGTGACCGGAGAGGGAGCATTCTGTGCCTTTTCCCTGCTGTCGAGACAGACGATCTTCAGCGGGATATCATTTTCTTCCGCAGCCTTCTTCAGACGCGGCACCCAGTAATAGGTAAAGGGACACTGATCGGAATAATGGAGCACAAAGCCGCTTTCATTGACCGCCGGATGTTTCGCACATTCCTTCAGACGAGGTCTCTCTGCATCCTCGCTGAAAGGCAGATACCATAACTGGATCCCGGTATCCGACTCATCCGCAACGCGGAAGCCCTTATAGGCCAGGAATTTCGGATCTGCCAGGAAGCCCTTCTTCTTTGCGGAAGAAAGGATGCACAGGCCTTTTCTGCCCTGTGCCTGCGCATCACGGATGCATTCATTCAGCAGATCGTTCGCATACCCGTGTCCTTTCAGAGACCCGGATACCCACAGACAGTTGATGTGCATGTATCCGTCTGCTTCCAGCGGTGTCCAGGCATTTTCCGCCGGAACATATTCAATGAAGCATTTGCCCCGCTCCTCGCTGCGGTAGAAGACGAGCCCTTCCTTAAAGCGCTGCTTCAGCCATTCTTTCTTCCTTTCGCTCTGTCCGTTGGACATCGCGCAGCAGATATGTTCCCGATCGATATTGTCTTTCGTGATCCTGAGATAACCCATACTTTCTCCTTCTTGTGCCGGTCTTTGTCTTTTGCGTTCCCCACTTTCATTCTACAACATAAAGACAGCGCTATGCATTCTTCGGTATGAAAAAGGACTGTCTGCAGACAGTCCTTTCGTTTACTTGATGATGGATTCCAGCCAGCTCTCCGGTTTCTCGAAGCCCAGCAGTTTGACGACGGTCGCTGCTACATTGGCCAGACCGAAGTCGCCTTCCTTGATCTCCGTTCCTTCCGGACCGTTATAGACGGCGAAGGGAACGACCGCCAGGGAGTGACTGGTCTTGGCTTTGTGGGTGCCGTCCGGATTGAAGCCCTTGTCATACATCTCATCGGAGTTGCCGTGATCGGCCATGACCAGCATCGTATAATCCATCTTCTTGCAGGCATCCATCAGCCGCTTCAGCATCAGGTCGACGCTTTCCACACCGATCAGGGTAGCTTCATAGTTACCGGTATGACCGACCATGTCGCCGTTCGGATAGTTGCAGCGCAGGAACTGGTATTCGCCGGATTCGATGGCCTTGACCATCTCATCGGTGATCTCGGTCGCCTTCATCCAGGGCTTTCTTTCAAACGGGATGATATCCGAAGGGATCTCGACCCAGGTCTCCAGTTCTTCGGAGAACTTCTCGGAACGGTTGCCGTTCCAGAAATAGGTCACATGACCGAACTTCTGGGTCTCGGAGCAGGCAAAGCTCTTGATGCCCTTGTTGACGAGGAACTCACTCATCGTGTTGGTGATATGCGGCGGTTCGACCAGGAAGTGATCCGGCAGTTTCAGGTCGCCGTCATACTGCAGCATACCGGCAAAGTAGACATTCGGCTTTCTCACCATATCGAACTTGTCGAAGCCCTTGTTCATGTAGTCGAAGGCTTTGGAGATCTCGACAGCGCGGTCGCCGCGGAAGTTGTAGAGGATCACGGAATCACCGTCTTCGACGGTACCGGCCGGTACGCCGTCTTTGCCGATCACGAAGCCCGGCAGGAACTGGTCGGTATAGTTGCCTTCCGCCCGCAGCGCTTCGATCGCTTCTCTGGCGCTGCCGTACATCTTGCCGTCGCCCAGGACATGGATATGCCAGCCCTTCTCGACCATCGACCAGTCTGCTTCATAACGGTCCATGGTGATGACCATACGTCCGCCGCCGGAGGCGATGCAGGCATGATAGTTCTCATCGTTCAGTTCTTTTAAGACTTCTTCCAGCTGATCAACATACTGCAGGGCACTGGTCTCCGGAACATCCCGGCCGTCCAGCAGGACATGGACCCGGACTTCCTTCAGGCCTTCCTTCTTGGTCTCCTTCAGCATCGCGATCAGATGATCGATATGGGAATGGACATTGCCGTCTGACAGCAGGCCCAGGAAATGCATCTTCCCATCGTGTTCCTTGGCGAAGGAAACAGCTTCCTTCCAGGCTGCCGATTCATAGATCTTGCCGCTCTCGATGGACTCATTGACCAGCTTCGCACCCTGCGAATAGATCTGGCCGCAGCCCAGGGCATTGTGTCCGACTTCAGAGTTGCCCATGTCGCTGTCAGTCGGCAGGCCTACGGCCGTACCGCTGGCCTTGATGGTCGTATGCGGCCACTTGGACATCAGTTCATCCAGCTGCGGTTTATACGCGTGCAGGACAGCGTTGCCGTTGTCTTTTTCGGTCCAGCCGACACCGTCCATGACGACTAATACTACAGGTTTGCTCATTTGAAATTCTCCTTACGGTAACTTTTACCCATCAAATATAACACTGTTTGTTTAAGAATTCACGTTTTATTATCTGTCCCTGCCCTCAGTTCTCCCGAATGAACTGATCGGTGAACTCTCTGAGCAGAGATAAGGGATGGGCCGGGAAGAGCTCATCGTATTCCCGCTGTTCCGAAAGGTTCATCAGATGTCCCTTTTTGTAGTCCTCATCATAGGGATCCCGGCTCCACTTCTTCATGACCTCTTCGACCGAACCGTTCTTTCTCGTTTCCAGTTCCAGGACCGCCGTATCTCTGCTGCCGGTCACGCCGCTCTCCTTGAAGAAGCCCATGACCCGCAGACAGAAAGCAGGATAGTCCACATCCAGACAGAGCGTATAGGTCACGCCTCCGCCTCTGTTCTCCGGCAATGCCGACTTCACGATACTGTAGATATAGTCTCTTTCTTTCCCGGTCTTTCCGGTACCGACTTCGATCAGGCCCTGGCTCTCTCCCAGCGCTCCGTGGATGCCTGTGATCAGACCTTGCAGATCTCCGTAGTCCATGGACTGATCCTTCCTGATCGGCATGTACTGTACGATATCCTTGGAGATCTCCGACTCCATCGAAAAGAAGGCTGCATGCGGCGGATCGCCGGGACGGTGACCCAGCTGGGTCAGTCTGTCCGACAGAACGATCACTTCATTCATTAATAATGCATTCATACTCATTCTCCTTCATCCGTATCTTATTCTATCGTGTTTCTGACGGAAGTTCTCTTGTGTTTCAAAGAAAGAAATGATATAGTCTTCGTGCAGGAAGTCCTGCAGAAGAGGAAACAGACCTCCGGATGATCACAAAAGGCAGAATACGCCTTTTGCGTATCTGAAGGAGGTTTTCTTATGTCTGAAAAGATCCGTATCTCTTCCCTCACCGTCTCTCCCCTCTGCCTGGACTTCTGCTGGCAGAGCGAAGGCAGAGCCTTCCGTTCCTGCCTCTACCGGCATTCCGACTTCAGCTGGCATTTCGATCCGGAAACGGCTTCCCTGCATCCCGAACTGCTCGGGGATCTGCAGAAAGCACTCTTCCGCTATGTACGGCAGAGCGGACAGCCGGAAAGGAAACGCCGCCGGGGCGATACCTGGTTTGCGGAAAGGGATCTCCGTTAGGAGATCTTTTTTCTTATAATAGAAGAAAAAAGGAGCACACTTATGGAAATCTGGGGAGAAACGATGGAATACTGCTTCAGCCGGCTGAAGGACAGAGTCCTGGAAGCGGTAGAAGATACCGATCTGAACAGCCTCTTTGTCGGTCTTTTAGGGATCAGGGGGAATACCCTGGTCACCGGGGTCGGCGGTTCTTCCGTCGTCAGCTGCTATGTTGCCAAGGTATTGTCTGCCAAGAACCACATCCTGGCGGAACACCGTTACCCGCGCGATCTGCTGTACGGCAGTCTTTCCTACTGGCAGAATGTGGTGAGCTGCAGCTACTCCGGAGGGAATATCGGTGTCGATGCCTCTTTCTACAACGGTCTGCAGAAGTACCTCTTCTCAGCCAATACCCGGGAAGGAGCCCGTCCGCTGCAGTATAAGGTCAGAGACGAGGAACTCAGTTTCGTTTCCTTTGCCGGGACTTTGATCCCGATGGCCCTGGCTTTCCTCTACTACACCAATAATGATCAGAAACTGCTGAAAGAGATCCTGGAGACGGAATACATCTTCCCACAGGTTCCGCAGACGAAGGTCGTAGAGGTATTGGGCGGCAGAGAAAACAGTGTAGCCATGCGCTTCCTGGATTCCACGCTCTGCGAAGGCGCTTTAGCCGCTCCGGTCTTACATGAGACCTATAACTATGCCCATGGCTGCTGCCAGCTCAACGACCGTTTTCATAACGATCTGATCTACTTCACTGCCGACAACGAATACGACCGTCTCCTGCAGAGCGAACTGCCGGGCTTCTATGAGCGCGTTGCCCAGTTCTCTCCTTTATACAACGATGAGGTCATCAACGAGTTCGCTTCCGTCCACCGCATGATGCATCTCTGCAAAGCCATGGCTGAAGCCCAGGGCCGGGATCTTTCCAAGAAAGTGGTCCCGGAGATCAGTGAAACACTGTATACCTATCGGGGTCTGCTGTAGCGTCTGACGAGTCCCGCAAGGGACTCTTTTTTATAAATCGTATCCTATCTTTTCATATTTACGCTATGATAGAACCATGCGGAAAACACAGAACTTCCTGACTTTCTTCATCATCGATTTCCTCTTCAACATGGCTGCCAACTTTGCCCATCCGGTCACTCCTACCCTGATCGTGGAGAGAGGACTGGATGCCTCCATGTTCGGGGTGGCCTTTGCGGCCATGATGGCCATGTATTTTCTGTTTGCCCCCTTATGGGGCCGGCTCTGTGCCTATTATCCGGTCAGGAGGATGCTGCTGATCTGTACCCTGGGCTATGCCTGCGGGCAGGTCGTCTTCAGTATGGCCCAAAGCGAAGCTGTGGTCATTGCCGGACGCATGCTGGCGGGATCGTTCACCGGCGGCACCTATGTTGCCCGGGCGAACTATATCGTCAATCTCTGCGGTGAAGACAAAGAGAGACGCGGCAGTTCCCTGATCACCTTAGCCACCATCCAGAATGTCGGCGGAGCGATCGGTTACTTCGTGGGCGGCATGCTGGGAGTGATCTCCGTGGAAACGACCTTCCGCACACAGATCGTCATCATGGTCCTCTGCGGACTGCTCTGGTATCATTTCGCTCTGGATGATACTCCCTATAAACAGATCCCGGAACACCCGCTGTCCCTGAAGGACGTCAATCCCTTCTCGGCCATCCTGGCAGCCCGGAAGTTCATGACTCCCGCACTGGCCCTGATCTTTGCGGTCACTGCCGTCTCCTCCCTCGGACAGTATTCCTACGAACAGTGCTTCAATTATTATCTGAAGGATCAGTACGGCATGTCTTCGGCCTATAACGGTATCTTCAAGGCCGTCATCGCCTTCCTGACCCTGTTCCTGAACCATACCGTCGCCCGCACCCTGCAGCGGCGTACCGACATCAATAAGACCTTCGCCTATATCCTCATCGTCTGCACGTTCCTGACCGGACTGATCCTGATCGATCATTCCCAGGTCTTATTCATCGCTGTCTATATCGTCTACAGCAGCGTGATGGTGCTCAGACTGCCGCTATTGCAGATGCTGGCAGCAGGCCGTTCCGACCTCTCCAACCGCAATTCGGTCATGGGCTTCTATCAGGCCATGAACTCCTTCGGCGGCATCTTCGGGGCGCTCTTTGCCGGACTGATCTATGCCCGGGGCGCTCTGCTGCCCTTCGTCTTTGCCTTCATCGCCTACCTGCTGGCAACATTGCTGGCTTTCCTCTATCAGCAGACCTACCGCAGAGAGCGGACCATCTAAAAAGACCCGACGGGTCTTTCAGCCTGTTGACAAAGTCATTTCTTTCTTCTGCTATAAGGCAGAAAGGAGGGAATGACTTTTCATTTTCTGTTCTCAGGAGAGGAAAATAAGAAAAAAAGAAGGAAGGATCCTCCATTAAGGAAAGATATCTTCGTT
>JAFWEP010000007.1 GCA_017512885.1 Erysipelotrichaceae bacterium | reverse complement strand
CCTGCGCCAGTTTAGGAGCGCAGAAGTAGATCCTGGCGCCGTACTCTCCGTCCAGGAAGGACATGTAGTTTGCTATGGAAGCCGCAAGCAGCGTCTTGCCGTTCTTGCGTCCCTGGATCAGGACTACCTCGCGGAACTGCCGGTCTCCGTTCTCGTCAACGATTCCGAAGACTACCGACAGGAAGGCTTTTTGATATAGCTCCAGCTTTAGCAAGCCGGGTGCCAGGTTGCCCTCGTGGTGATGGCAGAACGCTTCGATGAAACGGATTACTCGTTGCGCTTTCTTTGGGTTATAGAAAAAGGCCTTCGTTTCGAGGCCTTTGACTATGTATTCGTACCACTCAACGATCCAGTGCCCGGCGATTTCGGTGCCATCTTTGATCGCTTGGTAGTATTCCAGGATGTAGTTATTCATCGTCTACTTCTCGGAGCAGCTGCGCCAGTTTGCTGGTCTGTTCTTCCGGCTCCGATGCCAGAGACTTCACGATATTGATCAGCGTGGAGACGGTGCCGTTCGCAGCCGTGGCCGTCTTGTTATACTCACTGATGGCCGGGTTTGTGTAGATGTTCTGGCGCCCTTTGACATATTCCTTCGTCACGGTCGTGCCGTCTTCCTTGATGGTCTTTTCCAGCTCCGTCAGGATCTGCATCTGCACCTGGTAGCGTTTGAATGTAGTCCGGAAGAAGAAGTTCGTCTGGACGCCCTTCTCCTCGGCTTGCTGTAAGACTTCCTGGGCTTGTTCTTGTAGCGTTTTAGCCATTCTCTGCCCTCTTTTCTTCAGCTTCGTGTAAATATCGCTCGGCGCGTCTTAACTCTGCCTGGTACCGTTTCAGGCACTTCTGCATGTCTCGGTGTCTTGGCGTATTCCCGCCGGCTTTTTTGAGTTCGGCTTTCGCCCACTCGATCTTCGCTTTCTGTTCTTCTATCTTGATCACTTTTCCTCTCCCAGTGATTTCACGATTTCTTTCTCTCTGTCAGACAGTTGCCATTTCATGGCGGCGGCACGCTCTGCGGCGGCACGCTCTGCGGCGGCACGCTCTGCGGCGGCACGCTCTGATAATAGCAAGCCCTTTCCGTAGATAGACTTGCCGGCTTCTTTCTGGGCATCCAGGGCATCTATAAGAACTGACTCGTCACGGGTGAACGCTTGTTCTACCCCATACCGTCCCCAGCGATTCATCATCGGGCTGGTCACTACTTCGTCCGGATAGCTGTACTTCGGGAGCTCTTTCTTGAGCTTCTTGGCGTTTTCTTCGTTCGCTTTGTCCATTTCTTCACGAAGATCCGGAGTCGTCATGATGGCAATGTTTCCCGGCTCCATGTTTGTCAGGAATCCAGTCGGCACCATTGCTCCGTTTTCATAGATCACCTGGGTGCCGGTCGGCATGACAGTTGCCAGGCTTGAATAATGCAGCAGCGTCATGGCTGGAGCGAACAGGAAGAACTTGATCCCGTTGTCTACATAGAAATGAACGATTTCGGAAAGAATGGAGAACGGCGGGTTGTCTACCACTACCGCATTCTTGCCATACTTCTCGTTCTGATAGTCTCCGCCAGGATAGAACGGGCGGACGAAGTTCCTCCTTTTCACCTGGTAGCGGTTTGCTACATATTCGGCCACTACTTCGTAGATGTTGTCCGGTGTGTAGCAGTCGTCGGTTGTTTTCGGGTCTTCGAACTTTTCCAAGAATTCCTTGTACTCATCGCTCTCCCCTTCTGTGCTATCGTCCCAGCGTTCACGATTCTGAAACCAGTCCGCCTGATCCGTGTCCAGATCGAAGCCAGCGATCGAGATGTCGAAGTCTTCATCGACCAGCCAGTCCAGCTCCTCGTCAAGGATGAGTTGATTCCATTCGCTGGTCTCCGCAAGTCTGTTGTCTGCTAAAATGTACGCCCGGCGCTGCGCTTCCGTCAGCCCTTCGGCGTATATGCACGGAACGGTCTTCATTCCGAGTGATTTTGCTGCTGCAAGCCTTCCATGCCCTGCGATCAAGTTGTTTTCTCTGTCGATCAGGCACGGATTCAGAAAACCGAACTCCCGGATGCTATCCGCGATCTGCTTTATCTGTGCATCGCTGTGCATCCTGGCGTTTCTTTCATAAGGTTTGAGCAGGTCTACGCTAACTTCTTGAACTCCGTCAATTTTCGCCATAGTTCCTCCAAGTTTTCCAAAAAACACGCGCGTGTCTCTTTTCCGGTTTTTCTAATG
>JAFWEP010000005.1 GCA_017512885.1 Erysipelotrichaceae bacterium | reverse complement strand
CACGAACTGGAACAGGACTATATCAACTACGCTTTACACTTCTCCTTATGGCATCTGGATACCATTCAGGGAGAGAAGAGAGAAGTCCTCTTTACTGCCCTGAAGGACAAATGGTTTCAGGATCTGGGGGTAGAGGGGAAACCGGAAGAGTATTTCTATATCAAACATGAATATCAGAAGTATCAAAAGATCAAAGAATCGAGATCAGAAGAGTATTTTGCAGAACAGAATTAACTGAAAAAACAGAGCAGATGGGGTGTATATGAGCGAAAGACCATTAGTTTCCATTGTCGTACCCGTTTACAACACACAGGAATATGTGCGCGAATCCTTAGGATGTCTGTTAAGTCAGACATACGACAATATTGAGATCCTTTGCGTAAATGACGGTTCTACGGATGACTCACTGAAGATCCTGCAGGAATGCGCCGCAGAAGATGCAAGGATCCATGTTTTTGACAGACCGAATGCCGGTGCAGGGGCAGCCCGCAATTACGGTTTTTCACAGGCAAAAGGAGAATACGCGTTATTCTTCGATTCTGATGATCTTTGCAAGGAAGATCTGGTAGAAAAAGCACTGACGCGGGTTTTGGAGACTGAAGCAGATATCATTGCCTATAACTATACAAAGTTTACAGAAGATGGTACTGAGACCTCTGGGAAAGGCATCCACACCGAGCATATGCCGAAGGGCATGGAAGTATTCTCTTATCGTGACTTCCCTAACTACATCATGAGCATCATCAATCCCGTACCCTGGAATAAGCTTTACCGCAGTTCCTTTATCCGGGAGAATGATCTTCATTTTGAAGAGATCTCTTCGACGAATGACATCACCTTTGCGGCTGTAAGTGCCGCAAAAGCGGAGCGTATCGCTTTCCTGCATGATGAACTCGTCAGGTATCGGGTAGGACAGAGCGGTACGATCACCAAGACGAAGGTAAAGAATACCGGCAACGTGATCACTGCTGTGGAAAGTGCTCTTCGACAGGTAAAAGAACTCTCGTATTATCCGGAGATCAAAGGAGCAGCGCAACGTTTTGCAGTGGACAACTATGTATTTGCACTGCAGAGGTATACGAATGATTTCCGTTCGGGAAAGGCCGAAGAGTTCTATAACTATGTACATCAAAGATTCACTGAAGAAGATCTGAACGATGCCGAAGAAGCCTTGTATCTTACTCTGGCCAAATGGTACCGGATCATTAAGAAATATGATTACCAGGAGTTCTTCCATCTGTATGACCGGAAGATCGTTGCATCAGTAACGACTTTCCCGGACCGTATCAAAGGCATGCGCCCGGTCCTGGATTCGATCCTGGACCAGAGCAGACCGGCCGATGAAGTCGTTCTGTGGCTGGCTGATTCACAGTTCCCGGAAGGAACAGAGGGACTGCCGGAGGATCTGATGGAACTGGTAAACGAAGGAAAGGTAACCATTCGTTTCTGTAAGGATCTGAAAGCACATAAAAAATACTTCTATGCATTCTCGGAATATGCCGATGATCTGATCGTTACATTCGATGATGATCTGCTGTATTACAAGGATTCGATCAACGAACTGTTCCTCACCTATCTGGAATTCCCGCATTCCGTTCCTGCCATGCGGGCACATCTGATGGTCTTCGATGAGGAACAGGTCATCCTTCCCTATAACCATTGGTTCCTGGAATCGAATATCTGTGTTCAGCAGCCATGTATGCAGTTACTGGCGACCGGAGGAGCCGGAGCTTTATATGTACCGGAGCTCTTTGAAAAAGGTTTTTTGAATGAAAAACTCATTCAGGAGTTATGCCCTCTGGCAGATGATCTGTGGCTGAAAGCGGCAGAGGTCATGTCTGGGATCCCGGTCGTTCTGGCCAGACCGAACCGTACCCTGAAGTATCTGCCCGGTTCGCAAGAAACCGCTTTGTATCACCTGAATGTTGATGAGAATCGAAATGACGTTCAGATCAAGGCCATCAATGAATACCTGGACAGTAAGTATGGAGAAAAGACGCTGACCCGGAAGATCACGGCATATAACGGAGCAAACTATCTGAGCGTCCGCGATATCATGGATGCGATCTATCTGGAAAGGCAGACACAGCGGCAGATGCGTCATGAGCTTTCCGAGAAACTGAAAAGGGCATATGCCGATAAATCTGCGATCAATGCCAGACTGCAGAAAGCGTATGCAGATAAATCTGCGATCAATGCCAGACTGCAGAAAGCATTTGCCGATAAGTCTGAGATCAATGCCAAACTGCAGAAGACCTATAAGGAAAAAGCGGAGCGCGGTGTAAAGATCAAAGAATTGGAAAAAGAATTGCAGGAAATGAAGGAACGTAAACATCGGTTTTTTGGTTTCTTCGGTAAGAAGAACGGATAGTCGCCTCATTCCTTACTTCCGAAAAGGTGTGGATCTGTCTTCAACCGTATAGATTGTTAATTTCCTGAATACACGCAAAAGAATGGCTCACATGGTGGTTTCTTTGCGGTGACTGTAACTAAAGGAGCAATATGAAGCACATTGCCATGGCAGCAGACAAGAATTACGCACTGCCGATGTATATTTCAATGATCTCGGCAATGAACTGCTGCAATAATAAAGAAGATCTGCAATTCATTTTACTGATCAGTGAAGATTTCCCTGACTTTTTCGTTGAACTGATCAATGAGGCTGCTTTCAAGAACCGCATACAGCCTCCGAGATTCCTTTCAATGAAGGATTCTTTTGAAGACCTTCCGATCAGCATCCCTCACACCAGCATCCCCACTTACTACCGGCTCCTTCTGCCGGAACTTTGTCCGGATGTCGATACATGTCTCTATATGGATGTAGATACGTTGGTGTGTAAAGATCTTACTGAGCTTTTATCATATGACATGGGCGAGCACTATCTGGCCGGTGTAAAAGCCGCAGCTTATTACTATCCGCCAAAGGCAGCACAGCACAGAGCAGAAAAGCTGGGTATCGCCGCCTTTGATCAGTATGTGAATGCCGGCATTTTGTTGCTGAATCTGAAGAAGATCCGGGAAGACGGTCTTCAGGAAATAGTCCTGAAGATGACCGAAAAAGGCTATGGTTCGCAGGATCAGGACATCCTGAATATTGCCTGTTATGGCAAGATCGCCATCCTTCCGCCGAAATACAACCTGATGACGAAATATCCCGTTATGGATATTGACGATTACGAACGAACGGACTGTCTGAAGATCTGTTATACAAAAGAAGAGTGGCAGGAAGCCGTCGAAGATCCGGTGATCATTCACTATGCCGATAACCGCAAGCCTTGGGTATTCTCAGATGTTCAGCGCGCTGACCGCTGGCAGCATATCTTTAGAAACGTATTCCCCAAACTGATGACGAAAGAGTCTTTCCTGGATCATTGGATCAATTTTATGTATCACAATAATGATATTCAGGAAAAGACCGGTCAGAAAAGGAACGCTTCCCTGGTGGGAGAACTGGAGCATCGAAAGCAGCAGCTGGCGGAATCCTGGGAGAGGAATGCCCGGCTCAGCAAAGACCGTGATGCGCTGGAACAAAGACGCAAGGAAAGCGTACAGGAAGTTACGAAGCTTAAAGAAAAGCTGAAAGAAGCAGTGGAGGATTCTGCCAGAGCAAAGGCAGAACTGAAGTCCCGGAGTGATGAACTTTCAAAATGCAGGCTTCATGTAGGAGAACTGAATACTTTGCTTCAGCAGACTGCTGCTGAGAAGGCCAAAATAAACAACATGCTCCAGCAGGTTTATAAAGATAAGTCTGAACTGAATACCAGGCTTCAGAAAGCCTATGCTGAAAAGTCCGAGTTGAACAGCAAGCTGCAGAAAACATATACAGAGAAATCCGAACTGAATGCCAAACTCCAGCAGACTTATGCGGAAAAGTCCGAGATCAACGCTAAACTGAAACAGGCTTATGCCGATAAGACAAAAAGAGGCCTGAGGATCAAGGAGCTGGAAAAAGAGCTGGAGGAGGAGACGGTATTCAGTTTATTGAAAAAGAAAATGAAGAAGTGAAGAGGAAACACCCATGCTGCTGAGCATCATCATCCCCTGTTACAATACAGAGAAATACATTGCAGATACTCTGGAGTCAGTCAAAGAAGCTGACCTTTATGACATGGAAGTGATCTGTATCGATGATGGTTCCACAGACGGATCTTCTTCGATCCTGAAAGAGTGGGCTCTGAAAAACAGGAAGAATACCCTGATCGTACAGGAGAATAAAGGACTTTCCGCAACCAGGAATGTCGGTATCCGGGCAGCGAGCGGAGAATTCCTTTACTTTCTGGACAGTGATGACTACATCCTGAATCTGAAGGAAATGTATCGCCTGTGCAGACAGATGCACGAGGAACATCTTGATCTCTTGATCGGTTCCGGAAGGACGGTCTTTGAAACTCCGGAGATCGAAGAAGAGTATGCGAATTTTGCCGGGAGATATGTGATCCATCATGATTACCCGGAAGTGCTTACCGGCAGGGAAGCCCTTATCTCCCTCCGCTCCAACAAGGACTGGTTCGTAACGACCGGGACCAGGATCGTCCGACGCGAATTTCTTCTGAAACACGAGATCATTTTCAGCGAGGGCTATATTTTCGAAGACGGACTGTTTACTTTACAGACACTGTTTCTGGCGGAGAGAGTGCGTATCGTCCGCAATGAACTGTACGCCCGCCGGATGCGTCGGGATTCGATCATGACGTCGGCATCGAGTTATCAAAGCGTGCTGGGCTATATTCATGGGTTGATTGCCTGTCTGCGTTTCCTGGAACCCTACCTGCAGAAGGGAGAAGTGAGTTCGGAAGCCTGGCGAAGTGTAGAAGTCATGAAGAGCATGGCTGTCCGCCATTACAAGAAACTTGACGGTAATCAGAAAAAACTGCTGGAACAAGCAATGTCTCTGGAAGAGTATCTGTATTTCCGGGCATTCATTAAAAACGAAGCGGAGTATTCCCTGAAACTGGATAGGATCGATAATGGATAAAATGAAACTTCGGGAGAGATCTCTCTTAAGACTGAAACAGATGAACAAAGAGTTCACTGATGATCCGAGGTGGATCTCCGGCTGGATGCATCATTATGTATGTCCGGACTGTTCGTCCACACTGCAGTTCAGCGGAGACCTGAAAGAATACTTTCAGGATCGTTTCGTTTGTCCTCATTGCGGGAAGACCGTTTCCGGCGAAGACTATCGGAAGGCCTGGATCTACATCTATCGTCAGAAACATGCGGAGCAGATCATCGATGCGGCAGTATGGAAAAAGGACCCGGCAGTCCTGTATTCGCTGATCCGTTATATAGACTTCTATGCCCGTCATTATGAAGACTTTCCCATGCACGGAGACAGAGTCGGGAAAGGGAAGATCATGTCTCAGTCACTGGACGAAGCGGTCTTCGGGATGAACCTGCTTCGGGCTGTTTACTATACAGCAGATGTCCTGCCGGAAGAGAAGTTTCTACAGTGGTACCGGAAACTTTTTCTGCCAATGGCGGAATTCCTGCTTCCTCAGGAAGAACGCATCCATAACATTGCGGTCTGGGTACATTGCTTTGCGGGAATGGTTGGAGCGGTCTTCCGCGATCCACAGCTGACAGAGCGTGCTCTGGAAGGCGAATACGGCTTAAGACAGCAGTTTGCGGAGGGGCTGACAAAAGACGGTCTCTGGCGGGAAGGGTCATTGCATTACCATTACTACACGCTGGAAGCACTGACTTATCTCTGCGAAGTCTGTCATGACGAAGAACTGCTCAGGACACTTCTGCGCATGTATAAAGCACCGCTTTCCCTGTCTTTTGACGGTTATCATCTGCCTTCGCTGAACGATGGCTGGTATCCATTGGATCTCAGCCATTACGCAAGACAGATCACTGTCGCCGCTGCCTTTACCGGCGACAGTGATCTGAAGGAACAGGTCAATAAGATCAGAAACAACGATCCGGAAGTGCTGCGGGATCCGGCTCTGCTGCCGGTAAAAGAGCGATCTGCTCCGATCATACAAGCTGAAGAGGAAAAGCACGAGATCCGTTTCAATGAGCGGGTGGCTATGCTGAGAGGTCCGGTCCCAATGCTGCTGAAGAGTGGCTCTCAGGTGGGGACTCACCTGCACCGTGATGCCTTGTCGATCGTGATCGACGGTTTCAGCAACGATCTGGGAACACCTGGTTACGGTTCCCCCATCAACAAGGACTGGTATCGTTGTTCTCTGGCCCACGATACTGTCAGTATCGATGGGGCGCAGACCGGGGACTGGCTGCAAAACCGAACAGTGAAAACTGCTAATGGATTCCTCGCGGAAGTGGAAGGAAGTCCCCGAAACCGGCTCACGAAAGCACAACGCAGTCTGCAGGTGAAGGATGATACAGTCATTGACCGTATGGAGATCGTGACACCGGCAGAACACTGCTTCGACTGGCTCTTTCACTGTGAGGGAGAAATGACGGTATCCGTGCCCGCAGGGCCTGCATCCTTAGGCACAGAGGGCAGTTACCGTTTCTTTACGGATACCCGCAGGATCCTTGCCAACGGTGAAACGGTCATTGCTTTCGCCTGCAACAATAAATCATTAGAGATCAAGTTTATAATAGACTCAGAAACAGAGGCATATATTGCCTCAACACCCGGATACCCGGCAGATCGGAAAAGGAACACGCTCCTCTTACGCAAAAGAGGAAAGGAAGCAAAGTTCCTGGTGTCCTGGAAACTGAAGAAGGAGTGAATACCTGAATGGAAACCAAAAAGATCCCGATCTGCTGTATCACGGATAAGAACTACGTACTGCCGACGCTGGTCATGCTGGAGTCGCTGCATGAAAGCAGAAAGGAAAACACAGAATACACTGTTTATATCCTGGTCTCTGATGATCTCTCCGATGACGACCGGAGAGTTTTATTGAGTACTCCGCTGCCCGTTGAGATTGTCGAAGGAAAGAATGATGAGCTCTATCGGAAGATCCCGATGGGCGGCAGACATGTAACGCCGATTGCCCTGCATAAGTTTGAATTGTGCGATCGCTTTCCGGAGATCGACAAACTTCTTTATCTGGACGCGGATATTCTGGTCCTGAAGGACCTGAGCGATCTGTATGAGACGGAACTTGGTGATCATTATGCAGCTGCTGTTGAAGGCTATACGGCAGAACTGACATCCGACGTGCATTTCGAACACAATATCAATTCCGGAGTCATGCTGCTGAATACGAAGAAGATGCGGGAAGACCATGTCCCGCAGAAACTACTGGATTATCGTCTGCATGGAGAAAACCATTACATGGATCAGGATGCCTTTAATGCGGTGTTTGCCGGGCATACCTTGCTGTTGCCGATCACGGACAATCTGATGTATACCAGTACTTACCGTTTTACTGCTCCGGAGATCTGCCGGAAATATGGGATCCCGGCAGCAGTCGACTGGAATGAACTCTGTGAACGTTCTGCGATCCTGCACTTTAATTCTGCAGATAAGCCCTGGCTGTACCAGGATGTCTGGCAGGGGGAACGCTGGAGATCCTTTTATGAGAGACTGCCGGCTGCAGTCCGGGAGGCTTATCCTTTGCAGAATGGATCGCTTCCGAAGCCCAAAGAGATCCTTGGCCTGCTTTCAGAAGAAGAAAGGATCACAGAAGGACCCCTTGTCAGTATCATCACGGTGGTAAAGGACTGTGAGCCGTTCCTTGCGGACTGTCTGGACAGTATCCTTCTGCAGACTTATCGCAACTTTGAAGTGATCGTTGTCGACGGCGGATCTGCCGATGCAAGTCTGACGATCCTGGAACAGTATCAGGAGGCGGATCCGCGGATCTCTCTGATCCGGCTTCACTGTGATTCGGCCGGCGCTGCCCGCAACAGCGGACTGCAGCAGGCAAAGGGGAAATACATCGTTTTCGTTGACGGGGATGACCGCGTAGAAAAAGACCTGCTGAAAAAGTCTGTTGCGAAAGCAGAAGAGACGGAAGCAGATCTGGTCTGTTTTCCGGGCCATCGCTATGACAGCTATAACCGCGAACGGATGCCGAATGAGCTCTATCTCTCAAAAACACTGCTTCCAAAAGACAGAAATGTCTTTTCAGCTGCGGATATACCGGACAGGCTGTTCCAGTTGACTTCCTATTATGCCTTCAGCCGGCTTTACCGAACGGAATTCCTGAAAGAGAAAGATCTGAGATTCTCGGAGCATCCCTGTTTCGATGATATTGCATTCTCCTGCCTCTGCATGGCGGAAGCAGAAAAGATCACTTATATCCCGGAACCGCTGTATCTGCATACGATGCGCAACAGTAAGTCCCTGCAAAACGGACATCATGCAGACTGCTTCTTTGGAGAGATCGATCAAGTTAAAGACCGCCTGTCTGAAGAACTGCTGAGCAGTTTCTGCCGGATGATCACCGGCCTCCTGTACAGTACCCTGCGCAACAGTTTCGATCCGCAGGATCGGTATGCCTATCTGGAAGGGATCACGACCAGAGAGTGGCTCATTTCTTACCTCAATACAGAAGGACTTCCGCAGGCTGCTGCTGAACAGGCGCAGACGATCCTCGGAGCACTGAGACAGTATTCGGAGAAGGGACAGCCGGTAGGCACAGCAGTTCTCAAGAAGAAGTCTTCTCTTGCGAAGGAACCTCTGGTATCCGTGATCATGCCGGTCTATCAGGCTGAAAGATACCTGGAGGCGGCCTTGCGTTCGGTCCTCGATCAGTCTTTCGAAGACCTCGAGATCCTTTGCGTTGACGACGGTTCACAGGACCGCTCGCTGCAGATCCTGCTGGAAATGGCGGAAAAGGACCCCCGGATCAGCGTATTCTCCCAGCAACATGAAGGAGTCAGCGTTGCCCGCAATGTTGCGATCGCGCATGCATCGGGCAAATATATCTATTTCATGGACAGTGATGATCTGCTGAAGGAAGGAGCCCTGCAGATACTGGTGCAGAAAGCTGAAGAAGAAGATCTTGATGCATTGTTCTTTGATGCAGATGTCTGTTACGACGAAGACTGCACCGAAGAGGAACTCTCTTTCCGGCCAAATTACCGGCGTCGTCATGATTACCCGGGAATATGTTCCGGTGCAGAGATGTTCGACCGTCTCTGCCGCAATAATGAATATCTGGTAACGATCTGGATCGCTTTCTACCGGAGATCTCTGATCATGGAAGGAAATATCTCTTTCTATCCCGGCATAGTACACAGTGACAATCAGTTCACCTTCCAGATGATGCTGGAAGCAGAACGGACAGCGTACCTGCCGGAAACGCTCTACGTTCGTCGTATCCATCCCGACTCGATCATGACATCGGCAAAGAATCTCCATAGTTCTTACAGTTATCATCGTCTGCACGAGTATATGGGAGACCTGCTTGAAAGATATATAGATCGTCTGGGTCCTGCTCAGGTGTTTTCGGTCAGTTCACGTATTGCGTTGTTGCTGCGCAGTGCGCGTGTCGAATACAGGAAGCTCGACCCCTTTGAAAAAGGAAGGGCTTTGGCTCTGGGCAATGATTATTTCGATTATCGTGTCAAAGTCATTGAACCGAGCGAGTTATACATCGGTCAGGCAAACAGCGAGAAAAGGAATCGGAAGCTTTCTGTGGATCTGGCTGATCTTCGGGATGCGCAGAAACGGCTGCAGAACGAGCGAAAGGAACTGCAGCAAGAGACCTTGACACAGCAGCATACGATCAATGCCCTGCAGAAAGAGAATCTGGATCTATCTGATAAACTGCAAAGGATGAAGGCTGAGATCGAAACACAGTCGGCCAAGCTCCGGCAGGAAGGTGTCGAAAAGACCGAACTGAACACCAGACTTCAACAGACATACACAGAGAAATCCGAACTGAATGCGAAGCTTCAGCAGACCTACAAAGAAAAGTCTGAGATCAATGCCAAATTGAAGCAGGCTTATGCCGATAAAGCAGAAAGAGGGCAGAGGATCAGGGAACTGGAAGCAGAGTTGAAGGAGATCAAATCTTCCCGGATGTATAAAGTCTGGAAGAAACTTCATTCCTGATGTGTTAAAGTGTACCTATGAGCAGCAAACCGAAAGAACGTTATCCATATATCGACATCGCCAGGGGCATCTGCCTGATCCTGGTCGTCTGGGCACATGCGAAAGGCCCGCACTCAGCGTATATCTATCTTTTTCATATGCCTTTCTTTTTCTTTCTTTCCGGTTATCTGCACAATACGGAAACGGAATGGAAAGGCTTTATTCAGAAGAGAGTGAAGAATTACTATATCCCTTTTGTATTTTGGAACACAGTAGTCACAGCCGGTAGATTTGTATTTGGAAATATGAAGATCGGTACCGCACTGAGACAGGTCTTCTGGGTGCTTCTGGCGGTGGAAAAAGATGGGAAGGTCATGGGCGCGACCTGGTTCCTTGGCGCTTTGTTCTTAGTCTCTGCAATCTATAAACTGTTGGAAACAGCAACCAAAAGAACCGGTCAGCATCACCTGATCCTGTGTGTATTCTTTGTACTGGCAGCAGTCGGAGCCTATTATCACAAGCTTCCGCACATGCAGAGCCGGACAGTGATCCTGGCAGCATTCTATGCCGCTGGCGTTCTGTCCCGCAGACTTGGTTTTGATCCGGAGAAACACTGTGACCCTAGAGCGATGCTCCTCGCTTTCGCCTTATTCCTCTGGCTGCGACAGGGGATGCATGTGAATATGGGTACTAATGTCTACCGGACGATGCCTAAGTTTATCCTTACCTCCTTGCTGGGGACCTATATCGTTTTGAGTCTCTCCGTATTCCTGACAAAATGGTTCAATGTCTTTACTGAGAATATCGGTGCTCTGCTGGGCTTCATCGGCAGACGCGGCATTGATCTGGTCATCTGGCAGTTTGTGGCTTTCTGGGTCATTACGACTTTCCAACAGTTCCTGAAGAACGGTTCGTTCGTCGAGTTCATGAAAGGCGATGCCGTTCAGACAACTTCCGGCGGCTGGTGGTTCCTGTACTTCCTGGCGGGAATGATCCTGCCCCTGTTATGGACAGATCTGTTAAGAAAAGGAAGGCTGGGAGCCTTCCTGAAAAAGTATCACATCGTATGAGATCCTCTGTTGAGGATCTTTTTATTCCAGTCCCAGATAATCCGCCAGGGTCCTGTTCTCTTCGATCAGGAATTCAAAGTTGTAGGAAGCTTCCAGATAAAGCTTTCCTTCATGAACGATGACCTTGTACATGCCGAGATTCGAACAGTCATATTCGGTGATATTGGTCCAGATGTTCTGAACAAATTCATCGTTGGCACCGGCTATGAGGATATAATCCGAAGCTTTGGCGTGATTGATGAAACGCTTGTAATCGTAGTCATCGACCTTGTAGGTGTAGTAGTAATAGAGATTACTGCTCTTGTCACCGAAGAGGTAATCGATGATATAGCGGTTGCGCTGATCGTTCTGATAGACGACCAGGATCTTTTCGTTCTTATAGACCAGATCGAGATATTCCTGCAGGATCTCTCTTTCTTTCTCCCAATAGATATAGGGCTCTTTCTGAATGGTAAGTTCCTTGACGGAAGCCGGTTCTACGAAGAGAGCAGCCGCCAGCAGACCGGCCGGACTCCAGAGATGGTTCTTCAGGAGACTTAAGGGCGTCAGTACAGCGATGATCAGTCCCGGCAGGGTATAGGTCTGCAGGTATCTGCCGAACTGTGCTAACCGGACTCCTTCATATTCCTTCAGGACGAAGGCATAGCCGTAGCCCTGTGCCAGGGCATAGGCCAGAGAACCGCCTACGAAGAAGAGAGCGATGGGAAGGATCTGGACCTGCTTTCTGTGGAAGTAGTAGGTCACCAGAAGAGAAGCCGTGACCAGTGCGATGACCATCATATAAGTCAGCGGGAAGGGATGACGGTAGAGAGGTTCGGTGACCAGAGCCAGCAGATAGGACTTGAAGATGCCTGTCTGGGTATCGGTAGCATTCAGGATCCGCTGTGAAGTCAATGCAGACTTTAGTAGTGAACGGCTGTTTTCGGAAACGGTCACAAAGGGCAGAGACTGGCTGATCGAGAAAGCTGCAGTGGGATTGTACTGATAGAGATAGACTCTCCAGAGCAGATAGAAGGCTCCGGGGATCAGGATCATCCAGACCAGAAAGTGCATCCAGCCGAAGTTTCTGAACTGTTTCTTCAGATACATGACCGTAAGGAGCGTAGCGATCAGGATCAGCGAGAAGGAGAAGGAGATACTGTCCGTCAGCATCAATGCAGTGTTTAACACTCCGAAGGCAATGAAATCCGACAGTGTTCCTTTGAACTCCAGGATATGCAGGAAACCGCTCGCCAGCATGACCGCCATCATCCAGTCAACGTAGGTATTGTTGAAGAAGGAGAGACCTTCATCCATGTAGGCATTGCTGTTGACGGTGAGCAGCAGGGCCAGGATCAGGAAGGGCGAGGTCAGGATGCCGGGCAGATCCTTCAGATCCCAGTTGAAACGGTCGGTATAGATCAGCAGCAGGGATACGCCGAAGACGCCGACCGCAAAGAGCGAACTTCCTTCGCTGTAGCCGCCGATGTAGAGATTGAACAACAGCTGCAGCAGGGTCGAGAAGGGCGGATACTTGTCCGGCTTGGCGAAATCGGAATGATTCAGGGAATACAGTTTATCGGTGGCAATAGCTTCCTTTACTTTGGGTGCCCAGCGGAAGAAGTCATCGATGTAGCTCAGACCGCGGTTGCGGGTCACGAAGTAGTAGTAGAGGAAGAACAGGACGAAGATCACCAGGGAAGGACAGAGATAGTTCTTCAGGATGGTCTCCGGCTTTTTCTTATTGACGATCACGGTCAGGATACAGATCGGCAGAAGCACGACGATAAAGAGGATCGCTGAGATCTTGATGGCCGAGAGGGAAGTGATCATGTTCGTCAGGAACAATAAGAAAGACAGTGTGATCAGACTCAGCGGGACTGCTTTGCCGAAACGGATGTCCAGCATCGTCACGTAGAAGAGGGCATAGCCCAGTATCAATAACAGTAGCGGAAACATAACCTTATTATACTAATGAATTATGGAAATAGAGTGTGAAGAACTTACATCGTACGGATCCGCTTCAGTACCCGGTACATAAAGCGTGCGGCCCGGGAAGGCTTGAAGAAATAACTCTGACCTTCCTTCCGTTCTGCCATCCGGACCGGGATCTCCCGGCAGCGATAGCCGTGCAGCAAGGCATATACCAGCATATCCGCCTCTGCTACGATCTCCTTTTCTTCTGCCAGTTCGCAGAAAAGACTCCTTCGTAAGGCACACATCCCCGAAGTAGGATCCTTGACCGTAAACCCAGTCTTTTCCTTAATGGCGGCACTGATCAGGCGGGAACCGGCCATCCTGGCTGTCCAGGGCCTTTCTTCATTAACGAAGCGGGAACCGATCAGATAGTCATAGTCTTCTAATCCTTTGGCCAGAGCCGGAATGTATTCGGGAAGATGCTGTCCGTCGGCATCCATCGAGATGACAGCGTCATAGCCGTGATCTCGGGCATAGGCGAAGCCCTTCTGTTTGGCTTTGGCCGAACCGCTGTTCTTCCCCGTATTCAGGAAGGGGATCTTCTCCTTCTCCAGTACCTGCGGGGTGCTGTCCGTAGAACAGTCGTTGATGACGAGACACTCCCAGCCATGCTGCTGAATGCTGCGGACCAGAGAAACGATCGTCTTCTCTTCGTTATAGGCCGGAATGATGATCAGTATCTTCATAGCTTCTCCCCGGCCTCCTGGATGGCCTTCTCCCACTGCAGACAGGATGTGACGATCTCCGGGTCTTCCCGGAAGGAACGGCTGCGCAGCCGCATCTCCCGGCGTCTCTGCGGGTCGTTCATCAGCGACAGCAATGCCTTCGTCATCTCTTCTTCGTTACCGACGCCGACGGTCAGGACATATCCTCGCTTTGCCAGTTCTTTGGCATCTCCGGTCGGATGATCGGCCGAGATCACCGGCAGTCCCAGCAGTACTGCTTCAAGTAGGGCGTTGGAGCAGCCTTCGTAGTCGGAACTGATCACGAAAGCCGCCGCATCCCGGATCCTCTGCAGCAGGTCATCCGCGGTACCTGGCAGTGAGATCTCTTCGGCCTGCAGTTCCCGGATCAGTGCTTCCAGTTTCGGACGGTCCGGTCCTTCTCCGTAGATGATGAGCCGGCAGGGTTCAGCGGACTGCTGACAGGCTTTGTGGAAGGAACGGATCAGCAGGGGATAGTTCTTCTGAGAGGACAGTCTGCCGGCAGAGACGAAAACGGTCTCCTTTCCTTCGTCAACAGCTCCCGGGATCACGGAGAGATCGACGGCATTCGGCAGCAGGATCTTCCTGACCGGCAGGTCTTTATAGAAGTCGAGGACCATCTTCGTCTGGCAGACCAAGAGATCCATGAAACGATAGTTCCGTTTCGTCAGATAAGAGATGAGCCGGCTGCGGTTGGTAGGATCGTTGATCTCAGAAGAGATCCAGGCCCATTTCCGTCCCTTCCGGCAGACAGAGACGACCGTATCGGCTTCAAACTGGAAGGACACGACTTTGTCCGGGCGGAAGCTCTCACAGCAGTGCCGGAAGGCTTTGAGGCAATTGCGGAAGTTTGCGGCCATCGAGAAAAGGAAAGTCAGGGAAGAACGGCGGTCCATCGTGCTGTTGAGCGGGAAGCACTGTACCCGTGCATCCAGTTCATAGAAGGACTTCTCTCCCACGAAGAACAGCAGGCCTACTTCGTGCCCCTGCCTTGCCAGATGATTGGCCAGATTGGCCGTTACTCTTTCGGAGCCGCCCGGTCCCATCCCGGGCACGACGAAGAGCACCCTCATCGTCTTTCTCCTCTGGCTGCCAGATGCAGCCGCAGGAAACGGCAGATCTTGTCGGTATAGGCAAGAGAGAGGAAGGGGATACGGGCAGCGGTAATGACAGCAGAGAAGGGCTGCTTCTGCTGCAGCTTGTTTAAGGCATGGTAAAAGACTTCTTCTGCCCGAAGGTAGTTTTCTGCCTTCTCTGCCGAAAAGTTCTGTTTCAGATAGCCCTCGATCTCTGAACGTTCCGGAATCTTTTTCTTCCGGTACTGTTTCGAGAGATAACGCATCGTCAGATACTGTTTATAAAGGTTCTCCCGGGAAATGCTGGAGGCACTCATCCGGTAATGCATGACTTCCTCGTTGAGGTTGCCGAAACGTTTGCCGGCCAGGGCAGCCCGCAGCAGCAGGTCATAGTCTTCACAGGCTGCTACCGGACGGTAACCGCCCATGTCCAGATAAAACTGTTTCGTCGTAAACCAGGAAGGATGGGCTACACAGTCGCCGTAACGCAGACAGCGGCGGATGGTCTCATTACGTTCGGGAACGATCCCTACGGCATAGACTTCCTTCTTTTCGGCAGAGATGACGTGCAGCAGACCGCCGATCAGATCACACCGGTGTTCCTGCAGATACTGCAGTTCTTTCTCCAGCCGCCGGGGATAGGCGATATCATCGGCATCCATGCGGGCGATGTATTCGCCTTTCGCTTCTTTGATCGCCCGGTTCATGGAACGGGCCAGTCCCTGATTCGTTTCGTTGCGGAAATAACGGATGCGGCTGTCCTTTTCCACATATTCCTGCAGGATCTGACGGTGTCTCTCGTTCTGCGGATCATCCTGGATGATGACGAGTTCCCAGTCGCGGCAGGTCTGCAGCCTGATCGACTCGATCGCTTCCCGCAGGATCGTTTCCTCTTCCTGATAGGTTGACATGATGACGGAGATCATGACTTACCCCCAGGCTGCGATGCAGAGACTGACCAGCCCCAGCATCACCAGCGCATATTCAACGATCAGCAGCCGGCGCTCATCCTTTACGGATACAAAGAACCTTTTATTCTGCAGGGCATAGACCGGCAGCAGCACCACCGGCAGCAGGTAGCGGCTCTGCAGACCGTTGACTTTCTCCAGACCCAGAGCGGTCCATCCCGTCAGCATGGCCCACGCGAAAGCTCCGGCGACCAGCAGGAAGACGATCACGAACAGACAGCGCTGACCGCTGCTGAGAGGTCTCTCTGTCTTCCGGAAGACGGTCACAGCCATAAAGGCGATCAGAAAGTACTGGATCCCCTGATTGATCGTCAGATGATTGATCCAGCCTACAGAGGTACCGATGACAGAACTGATCAGTCCGGGCAGGACGCTGTAGAGCGTTCCTTCCGCGATCCGCAGCAGCTGCAGCGGATGTGAGAAGAGATAAGATCCGGAATACAGCCATTTGCCTAAACGGGAGGAATAGGCGCTGCTCTGGCTTCCCTTCAGGAGAGAGAATGCCTTCGGTCCCCAGCGAAACAGAGCGAAAGCGCCGAAGAGCACACAGATTCCCAGCAGTCTCCGGCTTACTGCTTTGTTTTCGGTCTTTCGCAGGAACAGCAGCAGGAAGAGGAAGACGGCAAGCGTCAGCGGGGCATAGGCACCGCCCTTGCAGAACAGCAGGATCAGGGCAGCCAGAGCGGAGACCAGCAGATCGCTCATCTCTTTTTTCTCTTCGCTGCTCATCTTCTTCAATAAGACACAGAGCAGGATACCTAACGGAATGATCAGGGCATCCGGCGAGACGGAACCGATCTGGCGCAGACTGAGCGGCAGCAGAGCCAGTGCTGCCGGCTGGATCCAGTCTCTGCCGGCTCTCTTTACGGCCAGCAGCAGGATCGCTGTTGCAGCGATCATATTTCCCAGCCGGGCCAGATAGAAGGTCATCGTGAGGTCACTTCCCAGCAGACGCCCCAGCGTCAGCCCCAGTGCAGCCGGCAGGTAGAAGAAACCGGCAGAGTCGCTGCGGACATCCCGCCCGTAGACCATTTTCAGCTCATCACTGCGGTGGGCGGTCAGGGAACGCTTCGTATAGAACCGGAGATAAGTCTCCCCATTGAAGCGGGTACGGCTGACCGGGTCGGTGATCAGATCGCTCTCCCGTTTATAAAGCGCATCGTAGTAAGGATCGGGGATCCCCAGGATCTCATTGGAGAGAGCATAGGCAGTATCAAAGTGGGCATATTCATCCGGGACCGACATCGGGATCAGGAAGAGCGTGCTCGTCAGCAAGAGCGGCAGGAAGGCACTCAGGAAAAAGACCGTCGGGCTCTTTCCGGTCCTGAAGGTCAGCAGCAGCAGGATACTGCCGGCAGCGAGGATCGCACAGAGCAGGAGGTAGAGCTTGCCGATAAGGGGATACTGCCGGTAGAAGGCCCGCAGATAAGGCGTTCCTTCTTCTTCGCTGCTGCGCAGATGCAGGGTCTCGCTGCCCTGCAGATAACTGAGTTTCAGAGTGTATTCGTGGTTTTTGGAATGCTCGATCTGCGGGAAGAAGAGACGTTTGTCTTCATTAGCCCGCTTATCGATCAGATCGTCCATATCGTAAAGCGCTTCTGCCGCAACATTCCCCTGTTTATCCAGCACCTGCAGAGACAGGGAGAAGGACTCATCATAGAAGGAGGGGGTGTTGAGACCGATCGCTTCCAGACCGTTCATTTCGCCGGTAAAGGAGGATTCGAGACTCTCACCGGGTTCCAGCAGGACAAAGCGGGTCCCGCGCCCGTTGATCTCCCGGACTTCGTCGATGCCGTTCTGTACACTGTTGGCATAGCCGTATTCAAAGACCAGGACCTCGGCCAGCAGTACGCTCAGCAGGAGGAGAAGATCTTTCTTTGCGAAAGAGAAAGAGACTGGCTTCCTTTCTTCCTTAACTCTTTGCGTAAGCAGGAACCAGCCGGCAAACAGGACGGCTTCCAGCAGGAAAAAGGTCAGCAGGGTATCGCTGACGGATACAGGCGTTCCGTGGGTGTAGTAATTCCCCATCAGATAACGTTCCTTCTGTTTCACACCGTTCAGCAGGACCTCATCGCCGATCCCGGCGCTGTTCTGCAGGCTGAGCTGTACATTGTCTTCGGGGGTGATGTTTCCGGTACGGATCTGCAGGGTATAAGTCCCTTTCAGGTCTTCCGGAAAAGAAAAGAGAAAACAGCCGTCATTATTGGTGTCACCGAGGAAACCGACCGTATCCAGGGCGGCATCTCCGCTGTAGACCGTTTGCTTTGATGCGTTCATGATATCGAGATGCAGGTATTTTCCGGCAGTCTCCGTGCCGATCGCATAGCGGACATTCAAGGCCAGCGCAGGCGTTTCTTCCGGGAAGGTGACAGTCGTTTCCAGCAGATCTCCGTCCGCAACAGCGATGCGGCTGATCGTACCGGTCGAAAGAGAATGATTATAATAACGTTCCTGATGTCGGGTCATGCCCATGCGGATGCACAGGATCCCTGCCAGCAGAGCCAGACTCAGCCAGATCACCGTCAGTTTCTTTTTCATAAGTATATTTTACTCTATAATTAAACTGTATATGTATAGATTTCAATCCCCTGTCCAAAGCTTCCCACAGCTGCCGGCAGGGCAGGAAGGACCTGCTTTAACGGTCATCGTCCCGGTCTATCACGTGGAAAGATATCTGACCCGCTGTCTGGATTCCCTCCGGAAACAGACTTTCCGGGACTTTGAGGCCCTGATCGTTTTTGACGGCGGAAACGAAGAAGAAAAAGAGATCGCTGAGCGTTTCTGTCAGGAAGACAGCCGTTTTCGTCTGCTCTGTCAGGAGAACCGCGGGCTCTCGGCTGCCCGGAATCACGGTATAAGAGAGGCAAAAGGAAAGTGGCTCTACTTTCTGGACAGTGATGACTGGCTGGAAGAAGACTGCTTTGAGAAGATCCTGGAGGCCGGTGAGAAGGAAGATGCGGATATCGTGCTGTTCGGTTTCTATCTGAATTTTCCTGTTCCTGCACTTGATTTCGTCCATCAGAAGGAAGTGCCCTCCTTCACCGACCCGAAAGATGCACTGAAGGCGCTGCTGGAAGGAAAGGTCGTTCCGAATGTCTGGGCGAAGCTCTTCCGGCGGGGAATGTTCCGGGAGATCTTTTTCCCGGAAGGAGAGCTTTGGGAAGATGTGGCAACGATGCATGAGCTCTTTTACCGGGCAAGGAAGATCACAAGCATCTCCTATGCCGGTTACCATTATTACCAGCACCCCGAAAGCATCACCAAAAAAGACCCGCAGCAGGTCCGTTACTGGCGCTATCGGCAGCTGCGGCGCCGTCAGCGTTTCCTGCGGGAGAACTGTCCGGAAATGACTCCGTATATGCAGAAACAGTGGACTGATACCGCCTTCGGTTATGCCGTCTATTGTGCCGTTGCCGGTGACAGGGAAGGATACCGTCAGCTTCGGAAGGATCTGCGGGAATTCCCGCCGGACCGTCAACGGATGAAACGCAGTGAACGGATATTGCTGGAAGGGATCGTCCATGCCTATCCGCTCTTTGCCCTGGCTGCCCGTCTGCGGGAAAGAAAGCGCAAGGCAGCGGGAATAGGCTGAAAGATATGAAAACGCTGAAGAAAACGATGATCCTGCCGGTGATCCTGCTGCTGGCAGAGATCCTGATGATGATGCTGGTGAGCTATAAGTACGGCTCGCTGCACCTGACGGCAGATGATTCTGCGGAGATGATCCTGGCGGAACAGCTCTCCCGGGAGGGCGGGATCCTCAGCCCAAACTGGTACTACTCCACGGAACTGAGGGTCCTGAATACCCAGATCGTGATGAGTCTGCTGTTCCGCTTCAACCATGACTGGCGGCTGGTGCGTGCTCTGGGCAGCGGGATCCACCTGGCTTTGCTGGCGTTTTCCTGGCTCTTTTTCTGTGCCTGTCTGCCGGACGGCCGGAGATACCGGAGATGCGTTTACTGGCTGCTGCTGCCGCTGACACCGGTCTATCACGATATCGTCATCCACGGCCTCTTCTATATCCCTCATCTCTGCATCCTTTTTCTGACGCTCGGTCTCTGCTCCTATCTGCAGAAGCATCGCTCGCTCAGCGGCTGGTCCGCTTTGATCCTGTTGAGTTTCCTGGCCGGAGCCGGAGGGATCCGGATGATCGTGACCTGCTATGCGGCTCTGCCGGCAGCCTGGTTGCTGGAGAAGATCCTCTTCCGGGACAGCGGGAAGAGGGAAGGGATCATTGCCGCTGCGGCTTTGCTGTCTTCGTCAGCCGGCTATGTCTTCAATGCCGTCCTGCTGAAACGGGCATATCACTACTATGTCTGGAATGATCTGCGCTTACAGTTTCAGATCTCCCGGATCCCGGCCGTGATCCGCCATATTGCCGTCGTCCTCGGTGTCTATAAGCTTGAATACGGACCATTGCGCAACTGCGCTTCCCTGCTTTGCGGAGCAGCGGTCCTGATCCTGGCATTCCTGGGCATCCGGCTGCTGCTGCTTTTTCCGAAACTGGCAAAAGAAGAACGTCTGCTGCTGCTCTTCGGCATCTGTTCCTTCTGCTGCACGGCTGCCGGAGGCATCCTTACGAACATGCAGTGGAATTCCCGCTATCTGATCATGAGCTGCAGCATGGTCCTCTTCCTGCCGGGACTCTATCGGAAGTACTTTGCTGCCGAAAAGAGGAAGACAGCAGTGCTGCTGATGATCACGGTACTGGTATACACTTTCAGCGCTTTCGCTCAGATCGATGACGAAGCGTCTCACGGGAGGACAGACCTCAGACCGGTCATCTCCTTCCTGGAAGAGGAGGGATTGCGATACGGGGTCGGAGACTGGGGCGCATCCGATGAACTGACGGAACTCAGCAATGGTTCCATCCGGATGGTGAAAGTCACGAACTGGAAAGAACTGCAGATCTGGTACTGGCTGATGGATACGGAGTTCCGGGAAGAGATCGGAGAGAGTCCGCTCTTCGTACTGCTGCCGAAGGGTCATCTGAACTACAGCGGCGGGATCGGCTATCTGACCGGAAGCTGGCAGGAGAAGGATCTTGTGTATCTTTCGGAAGGCGAAAAGGTCTACGAAGACGAAAAGTATCGGATATATGTCTTTGATTCCTTTGATCAGCTGTTTGCGGGAGCCGGAAACCGGCAGGACTGATGTATAATAAACTTTATGAATAAACAAAAGTATGGCCTGCGGGAAGTTCAGCTCACGGAACTGCAGTGCCTGAAAGATATCGACCGTCTCTGCCGGAAATACGGCATCCGTTATTTTCTGTACTGCGGAACACTGTTGGGCTGCATCCGTCATCAGGGCTTCATTCCCTGGGATGATGATGCCGACATCATGATGCCGCTGAAAGACTATTACCGTTTCCGACAGCTTGCGGAAAAGGAACTGCAGGAGCGCTATTTCCTCAGTGATCCTCACAGTGACCGCTATGCGTCGACGGCCTGGCTGAAACTGAACCGGAAGGGGACGCTCTACTGTACGGAAGAGGAACGAAAGAGCCGGGTCGACAAGGGGATCTCGCTGGATGTCTATCCTCTGGTCGGCGCCTATGAAGGCTGGTTGGGGAAGCTGCAGACGAAGGCCCTGCTGTTTCAGAAAGCATTGGTCGGCAAGGAACTGCGGCAAAGTGCAGACTATGCCATGGTCACCCGTTATGAAGGGATGCTGCGATTTCTGGACAAATTACCGGACGCTCTGCGCAAGGGGCTCTGCATCCTGATCGAGAAGCTCTTCTGGCCTGATCCCGCGAAACACGAGAACTGCGGCACGGTCGATGCAGCGGATTTCGCAGGAAAATACTGTTATGCCGACTGGGCGGAAATGATCGAAGGGGATTTTGAAGGCTGTGCTTTCCCGATCCCCAGGGAATATGACAGGTTCCTGAAAAGGATGTACGGGAACTATATGGAAATGCCGCCCACGGAGAAACGGGTCAATCATCATGCGGAAAATGCGATCATCGAGATCAGTGAAGAGGTCGCTGCAGAGATAAGGAACGAATTATGAAGACAGTGATCACTTACGGCGTATTCGATCTTTTTCATGAAGGTCATGAGAATCTTTTAAAACGGGCCAGAGCCCTCGGCGACCGGCTGATCGTCGGCGTGACATCCAACGAATTCACGAGACAGCGCGGCAAGCTGCTGCTGGCCGACAGTCTCGATATCCGGATGGCCAATGTCCGCAACTGCCCTTATGTCGATGAAGTGATCCTGGAGGATCATTACGGACAGAAAGTAGAGGATATCCAGAAATACCGGGCCGACGTCTTCGTCATCGGTGATGACTGGAAAGGGAAGTTCGATTATCTGAAAAAGTGGTGCGAGGTCGTCTATCTGCCCCGTACCCCGGGCATCTCTTCTTCCTCGCTGCGCACCGCTCCCTATCCTTCGATCTCCTTCGGGATCGTCAGCAGCGGACGGATCGTACGCCGTTTCCTGCAGGAGATCGATCATGTGCACGGCGGTGTCCATGTCCGGGAGATCTATAATCCTCATTTGGAGAGCGCTCGCAGACTGGCGGAAGGATATCCTGATCTGCAGGCAGCGGAGAGCTATCCGGAACTGCTGGAAAAGAGCGACTGCGTCTATATCGCTTCCCCGCATGAGACGCACTATGCCTATGCGAAAGAAGCGCTGCTGGCGGGGAAACATGTGCTCTGTGAGAAGCCGCTGGCTATGCGTAGATCGGAAGCCGAAGAGCTTTACGCCCTGGCGGAAGAGAGATCCCTGATCCTGATGGAGGCTGTCAAGACTGCCTACTGTCCCGGATTCAGCCGGCTCCTGTCGATCGTGGAGAGCGGCTTCATCGGGGAAGTGAAGGATGTGGAATGCGCCTTCACCAAGCTGACGGATCCGCAGCTGCGGGAGCGAAGAGACCGCGATCACGGAGGTTCCTTTACCGAACTGGCTTCCTATACCCTGCTGCCGGTATTGAAGATCCTGGGTACGAAAGATCTCGACATCCGCTTTGAAAGCCTGCTGGACGAGAACGGTATCGACCTCTACACCAAGACCTATATCAGCAACGGCAGGATGCTTTCCTGCGGCAAGACCGGGCTGGGCGTCAAGAGCGAAGGAGAGCTGCTGATCGCCGGTACGGAAGGCTATATCCGGGTCAGCTCCCCCTGGTGGAAGACCTCGGAGTTTGCGATCCACCGCGAAGATCCGCAGGATATCACTTCCTTCCATGTGGATTATGCCGGAGAAGGGCTGCGCTATGAGATCGCAGAGCTCGTTGACCGGCTGCAGGGCTGGCATACTTCCGATTATCATCTGACCAGAGAAGAATCGATCACGATGGCCGGGATCTTTGAACAGTATCTGGCCTATCGGGAAGGACTGAGAGGAAATGAGTGATCCGGCCAGACGGCAGTTCCTGCTGAAAGGAAAGTCGGTCGACAGAGAGAACGGATCGCTCCAGCATGACCCGCTGCAGTCCGTGACCTTCGAACCGATCTATATCCATGAAGGAGAGACGGTCTCTTCCGATCGTCCTTTTCGTCTGTACTTCTATCTGCCGCAGATCCGTCCGGAACTGATCCATACCTATACCTACGACCCCTACAGCAATTACACTCTCTACGATCCCGCTCTGTCCGTATTTGAAGAGGTGCGGGAGTGGCAGGCTCCCCGGGACGGCTATATCCGTCTGGTCTTCTTCGGTTCTCCGGAAGAAAGGATCGACCGGCTCGTGCGCTTTCCGCAGGAAACAGAGGAAGTCCCGGAACAGAAGCCCTGGTTTCAGGAAGAACAGCAGCGTCTGCTGCAGCGTTACGCTCAGCAGAAAGAAGAAGGGGACACCTGCCTGCTGCTCTTGAGCGATACGCATTACGGTTACGGCTGCGCCTTTCCGGATACGGTCATAAATCTGAAGGAACTGGCCAAAGAGATCCATCCTCAGGCCCTGATCCATCTGGGGGATCTGAGCGACGGCGCCCAGTCTTCGGCCGTCAGCCGGGAGATGGCACAGCGGGTCCTCGACGGATTAAAGGAGAGCGGTCTGCCTGTATACCTCTGCATCGGCAATCATGACGGCAATTACTTCCGGGGGAACAAAGATGTCTTCAGCAGGAAGGAGAACGAAGAGCTCTACCTGAACGGAGAGAGGGAAGACCGGCGTATCGATCTGCCGCAGCAGAAACTGTCCCTCCTGTTCCTGTCTTCCTTCGATCCGAAACGGAAGCACCGCTATGGCTTTTCGCTGCCGACAATCCTTCGCCTCTGCCGGCTGCTGCTCGGCAAGCCGCAGGGACATCGCCTGCTGGTCTTCTCTCATGTGCCTCCGCTCGGAGAGCTGCATTACTGGGACCCGGAGATCTTTCACAGCGAACTGCTGCTGAAAGTGCTGGAGAGGCATCAGAAACGCCATCACGATATCCTGGCCTATATCCACGGCCACAACCATGCTGACAGCGTCTATACAAAGCGCTCCTTCCCGATCGTCGGCATCGCCTCCAACAAGCCCGAAGACTTTCAGGATCACAAACCGGCCGGGACCTGTACACCGCTGCGGGAACCGGATACCGCTTCTCAGGAATGTTTCGATGTATTGCTGGTGAAGAAAGAGAAAGTGCTCTTCCTGCGTTACGGAGCCGGGGAGGACCGCGAAGTATGATCCGTTACGATCAGAAGACCCTGAGGAAGATCCAGCTCGTACAGCTCGGACTGCTGCAGGAAGCCGACCGCATCTGCCGCAGGCATCAGATCCCCTATGTGATCATTGCCGGAACGCTCTTAGGAGCGGTAAGGCACGGCGGTTTCATCCCCTGGGATGATGATGCGGATATCGCTTTGCTGAGAGAGGATTACGAGCGCTTCGTAAAGGCCTGTCAGGAAGATCTGGGAAGTGATTTCTATTTCCAGGATCACCGGGTCACCCCCGGCTACCGCTGGGGCTACGGCAAACTGCGCCGCCGGGACAGCCTCTTCTTACGGGAACACCAGGAAGAAATGTCCTATGAGCAGGGAATCTTCATCGATGTCTTTCCCCTGGATGCCGTACCGCAGAGCTGTCTGGGAAGAACGGTAAAGAACTTTGAATGTTTCCTGGTAAGGAAGATGCTGTATGCGCCGGTGGGAAAGAGAGCGGATAAGAACAGACTGAAACGCGGCATCTACAGTCTGCTGGAACGTATCCCGGACCGATGGATCTTCGGACATTATGAAAAGATGATCCGCAAAGCAAAAGAGACGAAGTCGGACTGGGTGCGGATCCTGATGTTTCCGACGCCGAACCGGGAGTACGGCTATCTGCGCCGCTGGTATACCGGACGGAAAGAGATCTCCTTTGAAGGGATCTCCTTTCCCGGGATCGCAGATTATGACAACTATCTCCGCTTTAAGTTCGGCGACTATATGACCTTGCCGCCTGCGGAACAGCGCAAGACCCATCCCGTTTCTGCCTTACGGCTGCCGGAGGAACCATGAATCCGAACGAGATCCTGAAGATGCTGCAGGAGCAGGACTACGCCGTCTTCGGCACCGGTTATGTGGCCGGGATGCTGCTGAAGGCTCTGGAGAAACAAAAAGCCCTCGAACATCTGCGGTTCTTCTGCCGCAGCGAAGCGAAAGCCGGGGAGAGCTTTCACACTTACCCGGTCCTGCCCCTGCAGGAAGCGGAAAGCAGGGGACTGCCGATCCTGCTGGCCGTACACGACGGCAATCTCGCTTCTCTTCCGCAGAGCGTCCGGATGATCCGGGTCTATCCCTTCCTGAAGGACTGGCTCTTCGGAGCACCTCTTCGTCAGGAGCTGCTCCGTACCGCTCAGATCCGGCAGAGACAGCCGGAGGATCAGTACTGGATTGCCGTGCGTTATGCCGGAATCGCCGGGATCAAAGAGAACGATCCGGCAAAGAAGGAGCTGTATGTACGCACTATGGCTCTGCACAGTTCCCGGGAAACGGCTGAGAAGCGTCTCTTGGCTCTGGAAAAGCTGTTACAGGAGGCAGAAGTGCACGGTCTCGATCCCCGCCGTCCGCTCGTCCTGGATGAGGATCTGCGGGTCATCGACGGACTGCACCGGCTGGCAGTCGCTGCCTGGTGCACAATCCCGGAAGTGCAGACGGTGATCTACCCGCGTTCCGGGATCTATGAGGAACTGTTTGACGAAAGGAACCGTCTGCCGGAACATTTCCTGCGCGCTCAGGGCATCAGCGAACAGGAGATCGCTTATCTGAAGGAGTGTAAAAAGAGATGCGGATAAAGAAAAAGGAACTGGTCACACTGATCCTGCCGGTCTATAACGTAGCGGAGTATATCGATCAGTGTCTGGAAACGGTCTGTGCCCAGACCTATCCGGAACTGGAGATCCTGCTGATCAATGACGGTTCAACGGATACCTCGCTTTCCGTGCTGAAGAAGTGGGAAGCGAAAGACAGCCGGGTAAGAGTCATCGATAAAGCGAACGAAGGGGTGGCCAGGACCCGCAACCTCGGGGTGAAAGAGGCGAAAGGGACAGTCATCGGTTTCGTCGATCCGGATGACTGGCTGGATCTTTCCTATGTCGAAGAACTCCTGGCAAAGATGCAGGAAGAGGATGCCGAATACGTGGAATGCGATCTCTGGCGGGTCGACGGACGTAACGGGAAGCAGATCTACCGCTCCTGCGGCAGTCGGATGGGCGTTCCCTATACTCCCGAAGAACACATGAGATACGGTCCGACCGCTACCTATAAAGCTCTGAGCCGCAAAGAACTCTGGGATCGTTACGATATCCATATGCCTTCCTGTTCCTTTGAATCACCGGCCGTCTATTCCCTGATCCTCGCTCTGAGCAGGAAGAATGCCTATGTACCGGAAGCGCTGTATTACTACCGCCGCTTCCGACCGGCTTCACTGGTCGAGACCGGCTACAGTGCCGATCCTCTGCTGGGGGTGGAAGCGATGCGTTTCCTGGTCTGCGAATTCAAGCGCTGCGGGATCTATGAACGCTACAAGGATGTACTGCCCGGCATCGTGATCTACCGTCTGAACGATATCCTGGCTATGCAGTATCACCGCAAAAGAGAAGAAGACTTCCGTCTTCTGGTACAGAACTACCGGGAACTGATCGGGGAGCTTTTTCCGGATCTATCACAGAAAAGCTATCTGTTGTGGGGCGGTTATAACCTGAACCGTATCCTGAGCCATCTTCCGCTGCTGCAGGATCCTTCCTGCCGCTTCAACTTCAGCAGTCTGATCAGTCTGCTGAAAGAACGGAAGGAGACTTACAGCCTGAGTCATAAGAACCGTTACCGACAGATGATGCTGGAGAAGGAAGAGGAGCAGTCCTATTTTGAAGTGCTGAAAGAGAAACAGCCGGCATACCTGTTCATGGACTTTCTGGAGGAGCGTTTCGATATCCTGGAGAGCGATTCCTACCGGACCCTGAGCGATGCCCGGGAAGGAGCTGCCCAGCAGACCGCAGGCCTCAGGATCGTTCGGGACAGTGAAGAATGTACGGCTCTGTGGAAAGAGAGCTTCGAATACTTCTGCAGGCGCAGCAGAGAGATCTGTCCGACCCTGAAGATCATCATCCTGGAGAACTGTCTCAGTGAGAGGGTCGGAAACATGCAGGAACAGAAGGACTTTGAAAACATCGAAGAGATCCGCAGGACCGACCGGATCCTGAAAGAGTATTACCGCTATGTAAAGGAAAACCATCCGGAGATCCGGACGGTCGAAACAGGCGATCTGCCGCTGTATTTCACTGACGAACACTTTGAATACGGAGCCGTTCCATCCCATCTCAATGAGATCGTCAATCAGGAGATCGCAGAAAGGCTGGAAAAGATCCTATGACCGAAAGACCTTATCGGATCCTCATCTGGGGTGCAACACAGATCTATAACGAGCATCTCCTGAACCTGCGTTATCGGGAAGAACACGGAGAGCTCACGGTAGTCGGGATCTATGACCGCGGCATCGCTTACGGGAAGTATCTGGACGGCTATCCTCTGCTGCAAAAGGAGCAGATCCTGACGACCGAACATGACTATGTCGTGATGATGGCGAATAAGAACGAGAAGGCGATCATTGCCGAATACACGGAACTGGGCGGAGCACGGGAGAAGATCCTGCCCTGCCGGGTGCTGGATGTCGCCGGCCTGACGCTCTCCAGATATGAGCAGATCCGGAACGAGCACTTTACGCTCATCAGTTCCGACTGCCTGGGCGGATTCCTTTACCATACACTGGGTCTGCCTTTCGATTCGCCCTTTATCAATTTCTGCATGCACAAAGCGGATTACAGGAAGATCGTCAGTGACCTGAGGACGTATATGGCGCTTACACCGATCCTGGAGCGTTATCAGGAGGCGATGGGCCCACATGATGAAGAACGCTATCCGGTCCTGCGCCTGGGTGATGTATGCCTCTTCTGCAACCACAGCCGTACAGCCGAAGATGCATTGACCAAGTGGCAGCGACGCAAACAGCGGATCAACTATGAGGCTCTGGTCCTGACCGCCGTCGTTGACGACAGGCAGGAGGAAGAGTTCTTCCGGAACGTGGAGGGTTATGCCCGCAAACTGATCTTTACGAGATACCCGGATCCTGCACCGGGATCGATCTATCTGCCTTCAGATGGCTATAAGTACTATGACCAGCATCACCGGATGGTCCGCCAAAGCAACAACCTTCTGGATCTCTGTTCACTGTTTCTGGGAGGACCTCATTTTCGGAGAACGGAGGACGGAAGATGAAGATCGCATTATGGGGCTGCGGAGCCTACGGGCGGACCCTGTACAGCCTCATTCGGAAATACAGTTCCGAAGCTGAGATCACCCGGGTCTATGACCGCAAGCTTGCCGGGAAGATGATCGGCGAAGTTCCGGTCTATGACCCGGCAACGGTCGCTGCCGACCGGAAGGAAGGCCTGTTTGAAAGCATGATGATCACCGTTCAGCAGGAAGGAAGCTACCGGCAGATCCGGAAGGAACTGGAAGAGCAGGCGATCCCGCTCTACACGCCCGGACGGGAAGAAGACATGAAAGAGGCTGCACTCTTCCCGCAGGCTGCTGCCGATCTGCAGATCGGTCAGGCCGGCTATGCCCTTTACACCCTGCGGGATCTGCGGGGAATGATGATCTCCGAAAGCAGCGGGATCATGTATCTCTTTGATGAGAACGGTTTTCCTCTGAAAGAGCACTGGGATGCCTATGGCGTCACCCAGCCTTCGACCCATCGCTACGATCTGCCGGTAACGCCCCGTTCCCGGCAGCCGGACGTTCAGCATCTTGCCGGTTCTTACTGTATCCTGACAAAACTGTGGGCTTTCAATTATTCCCATTTCAGTTTCGAATCACTGGACTGTATCCAGCTGCTGGAAGAAGCGGGATTCACCGGATATTACGTGATCCCGAAAAAAGCTCCGCTGGAAGAACTGCTGGAGATCTACGGCCTGCCCCGGGAAAGGATCCTGACTCTGGCCGATCTTATACCGGGAGAGTGTTATGAATTTGAAAAAGTCTTCTTCCCCAAATTGCTGGAGAATGACCGTCAGCATTCCGCACCGGTCCTGAAACGGGCCGTGAAGAGGATACAGCAGAAGCTGACTCTGGACCCGCAGCGTTGGCCGCAGCGTCTCTATGTCCGTCGGATCGGCAGCCGAAAACTGATGAACGGCAGCGAACTGGCAAAGAGATACGGAATGACAGAGATGATCCCGGAAGAGCACAGTCTGCTGGAACAGATGAATTACTACTACAACGCTGAAGTCATCCTTTCGCCCCATGGTGCCAATAATGCCAACGCCCTGTATATGCGGGAAGGTTCCGTACTGATCGAGACCTTTGGCCGCAACTGGGTCAAGTACAGTTATCTTCCGGTCCTGAAGGAGAAGAAAGTCTTTTATCTGCCGGTCATCGAAGGACCGATCATGGCCCGTTTCCTGCCGCCGGACGAGAACGAAGCGAAAGACTACGAGATCCCGCAGCTGCATCTGGATATGGCTGTAGAGATCGCCGACCGTCTGGTCGGAAACATCGATAAGGAGAAATGAATATGCCGTTAGTCTCTGTCATCATCCCTGTCTATAACACGGAGAAGTACCTTCCGGAATGCCTGAACAGTGTTCTTTCGCAGACGCTCCGGGATATCGAAGTCATCTGTATCGATGATGCTTCACCGGATAACTGCGGAAAGATCCTGGACGAATATGCACAGCGGGACAGCCGGGTGAAGGTCATCCACCTGCCGGAGAATCATCGTCAGGGATACGGACGCAATCGGGGGATCGAAAGATCTTCCGGAGAGTATCTGTACTTTCTGGATTCGGATGATATGATCGAACCCCATGCCCTGGAGGAACTCTGCAAGAGCGCAAAAGAGGAAGATGCCGATGCCGTCTTCTTTGACGCCCGGACCGTCTATGACGATGAGAAACTGCGGGAAGTCTATATGCCGCCTTTCCAGGACCGCAGGGGACAGTATCCCCGGCATGCCGTCAAGGGAACAGAACTGCTGGATGCTTTTCAGAAGCAGCTGGAATGGACCTGTTACCCGCAGCGCATCTTCTGGCGCAGTCAGTTCATCAAGGAAGAAGGGATCCTGAATCCGGAAGGGTCGGAACATGAAGATGAGTTTTTTGCGTTTGCCGGGATCATGGCAGCCCGGCGGGCGCTGTATCTGCCGAAGCAGTATTTTATCCTGCGTATCCGTCCCAATTCGGTCATGACCAGTAAGCCGGCACCAAAGAACTTCCATGGCTATCTGATCAACTTCTACAGGATGTGCCGTTTCGTGAACGAAAGAGGCCTGCATACTTACGGCAGTGAGATGTGTATCGGACATATGTATGAACGTGCCTATTCACTTTATGCTCAGCTGCCGGAAGAAGAGCTGCGGGCTTACTGCAGTCAGCGTGCGCAGGACCGGGTGCTGTATGAATGTTTTGATGCCCATATCCGGGCGAAGAGCTTCGTCGAACGCATCGATCCGCAGATCCTGGAACAGATCCGCTCTCACAAAAGGCTCTACATCTACGGCGCCGGGATCGTCGGCAGACGTTTTGCCGGCAAGATCTTTGCCCAGAGCGATATCTGTCTGGAAGGTTTCCTTGTAACGAAAAAGGACGGAAGTGCCGAGATCGTCTGCGGACGTCCGGTAAAAGAGTTTTCGGAGGTAAATCTGACAGATGAGGACTTTGTGATCGTGGCCATGCGGGAAGGCCTCCTGTCGGAGATCGAGCCGCTTCTGGCAGAAAAAGGCGTGCACTGGTCCTATTGCCGCCGACGTTCCTGAGAGCGTATGGAGGAAAGATGTCAGAGCTTGCCTATGTGATCGATAGATTCCCTGAACACTTCGCTTCCTGGAAAGGCAGGAAGATCCTTTTGCATGGGACCCGTGAATACGCGGGAGAGATCGTGAAGGAGTACGATGAAGGATTTCGCTTTCAGGGAATCATGACGCTCGATCCGGAGATCGGAAAAGAGTTCTGCGGGAAACGGGTCTATGTCAGGGAGGACCTTCCTGATCTGCGGCCGGATCTGATCATCCTGACCGAAAGAGTGCGTCACGAGGTAAAAGCTTATGAGGATCTCTGCGATCTCTGCAGAGAGCTGCAGATCCCTCTCCTGAATATGTACGGCGTCGATGAAACGGAAGTCCGCCGGGATTATGAACAGAGTTTTCCGGAAGATCCGCAGACATGTCAGGACCTGATCGAGGAATGTGATGTCATCGGTTTCGAAGTGATGAATACATTCTTTGCGATGCGCGGTGTGGGGAACAGAGAGATCGGCCGGCCGAACCGGCTGGTATGGGATCTTTACGAAAAAGCCCGGAAGAGCGGGAAGAAGATCTTCTTCAGTCTGCGGAAATCCTTTGACTCTCAGCAGCAGCTGGCAGCTCTGGAAGCTCAGGGGATCCGGGCAGAAAAAGATTCTGTCTTCGTGTTTGAACGGAAGGGGGAAGATCTTTCCTTCCGCAAAGCGGCTGCCCTTGGAGAGAAGGTCCTCTATTTCGGGGAAGGCTTTGTCAATGAATTCCTGCTCCCGCGGTATTACGGGATCCATACGGTCCGTCTCTATTATTCCGTGACCGCTTCGCTGGATACGATCATACAGAATTATCGCCAGGAGAAAGATACACAGGAAAGACTGCAGTTTGCGGATGCCTGCCGTCTGATCGACAGCTGTGAAGTGATCTCTTTCGATGTCTTCGATACCCTGCTGCAGCGCTGTGTGCTGCAGCCGCAGGATGTCATCGGCTGGCTGGCAGAGGAAGTGCAGGAGAAGCTGGGGGTCAGTGCGGAACGTTTCCGGCAGGCACGGATCCGGGCGGAGCGCAGCGGGGAACATCCATCGCTCCCGGAGATCTATGCCCGTACCGCTGCTTTCCTGGATCGGGATCCGTCTGCACTGGCGGATCTGCCGGAAAAAGAACTTGCCTGCGAGAAGCGTTTCCTGCAGCCGCGGGAACGGATCGCGGAACTGCTGGAATACGCAAAGAAAAAGAAGAAGACCGTCATCCTGACTTCAGACATGTATCTCAAAGCAGAAGAGATCGCTGAGCTTCTCGAGACATGCGGCATCCAGGGCTATGAAAAGATCTTCGTCTCTGTCGACTGTCGCTGCAGCAAGTCCCAGGGACTCTTTGAGATCGTAAAGAAGGAATACCCCGGGAAAAAGATCCTGCATATCGGAGATGATCCGGAGGCGGATATCGCAGCAGCCCGCAAAGCGGGATGCGAAGCTCTGCACCTGCGCTCAGCCCTCCAGAGAGCTGTCGACTGCGGTTACGGGGACGTCCTTGCCAAAGAGTGGGATCTTCGGGAACGCAGTCTGCTGGGTCTCTGCCTGAGTGAGGCTTTCGCAGATCCTTTTGAAGAGGATGGGATCCGCTTCCTGGATGATCGCCGGCGTCTGCTGCGTTTTGCGGCGATGGCCTGCACGCCGCTGATCACGGGGTTCCTCTGTGAACTGCCCGGGACGGCTGCTGCGAAGGACGGCGTGCTCTTTGCAGCCCGGGACGGCTGGCTGTTAAAAGAACTGTATGATCGGCTGCGCCTGCATGCGGACTGTCCGCCGGGATCCTACCTGTATACCAGCCGCCGCGCTTCCTTTCAGGCTTGTATGGATGATCCGGAGACGATCTCCGAGACTTATCGGGGCAAAGAACAGGCATTGCCGGCTTATTTGAGGAACGTCTACGGGATCGCCGAGCCTCGTCCGCTGAGCGATCCGCAGATCAGCAGAGAAGACTATATCCTTCAGCACTGGCCCGAGATCACGGAAAGAGCGAAACGCTGCCGGGCGAATACCCTTCGCTACATGGAGAAGGAAGGGATCTCGGCAGAGAAGGAGTATATCTTCATTGATTTTGTCTCGGTAGGTACCACGCTGCACTTCCTGCGGAAGTCCTCCGGCTTCTCTCTGAAAGGTTATTTCTTTGCCCGGCCTTATTACGGAGATGCCTTCGAAAACATTGACTATTATCTTTCTTCGGAAGAAAGATTCTTTACTGCTCATTATATGGAGATGGAATACATCATGACTTCCCCGGAACCGTCTCTGACCGGATTTACGGAAGACGGTCTTCCGCTGTTTGCGGAAGAAGTCCGACATGCGTCGGATCTGGAAAGGATCGCTGTCGTACAGGAAGAGGTCCGGAAACTGGTGACGGTTTTCCTGGAACGGTTCTACCGGCCGGGGACGGAGATCGATCCGGCTCTGGCGGCAGCGATGTACAGCGCAGAGGGGATCCACGGGATCTTAAAGGAAAGAGGATTCGATGACTGGACCGGACAGACGATATGATCATCAGGTGATCAGAGATCTTGTGCATCGGCACGGCGACATTGACTATGATGCGCTCATCGCCGAAGAAGAGGCAGGCGTTCATTTTGCGCTGAGCTCTTTGCGGCATGCGCTGCTCTGCTGGCGGCCGTTCCGCAAAGAAGCCTCCGCACTGGAGATCGGCAGCGGATATGGCGCTTTGAGCGGTCTGTTTCTGAAGACCTTCCGCGAAGTCACGCTGCTGGAAGAAGACCCGCAGAAAGCGGCCGTACTGCAGGAACGTTTCCCGCAGGCAGAGATGCTGGGATCGCTGAGCGAAGTGCAGGGAAGATACGATTATATCTTTCTGATCGATCATGACGGGCTGTATGAAGATGCCGGCCGGCTGTTGAAGTTCTGCAGGGAACACCTGAAGGAAAAGGGCACTCTGGTCACCGGTTTCCGCAGCCGGAACGGCCTGAAGTACAGCTGCGGAGCGTTGGATGAACGGGTCAGAGAGCCGTTTGCGACCGAGAAGCTGCTGACATTGACGCAGTTTCACGAGGCAGCGAAGATCTTCACGAATGAACAGATCTACTGTCCGTTCCCTGACTTTGCCTTCACACAGGCGGTCTACCGCAGCGACTCTCCGCCACAGACTTCTTTTGCCGACCGGGTCCGGGTATATGATCCTTTTCACAGTCCATTGATCCGCAATGAGAACGAGGAATATGAAAGAGCGATCGCTGAAGGAACACTGCTCCGCCAGAGCGATTTCTACCTGGTCTTCCTGAGCGATGATCCCGAGCGCTGTCCGATCGAAAGAGTGATCCTGTCTCCGGACCGCGGAGAACGCTCCTTTCTGACGGTCTTTGAGAAGGACTGCGTATACAAAAAGGCGCTGCATCCCTCCGGTCTGACCTTTCTGCAGAAAACAGAGGAGAATGCGCAGGCTTTACAGAAGCGAGGGATCGCTGTCGTGCCCCAGGAGCTGTCAGAAGGGATCCTGCGGATGCCGCGCATCACTTCTCCGGGGACGCTGGAAGTCATTGGAAAAGCGCTGTCGGAAGGGAAAGAGGAGATCATCTTCGCTGTGTTTGACCGCTTCTTTCAGGACATCCGGAGATCCTCAGAGCCGGCTGCCGAAGCGGATCCTGAGCGCTGGCCGCCGCGGGAAGACTACGGGCTGCTGCTGCAGGAAGCCTTTATCGATATGATCCCCTACAATGCCTTCCTGCAGGGGGAAACGAATCTCTACTACGATCAGGAATTCGCCTGGAAAGACTGCCCGGCCGGTTTCGTCATGTATCGTGCGATCCGCTATACCCATCTTCATTTCGGCCGTTCTTTTGATGGAGCGGCTTCCCGGCTTTGGGCAAGATACGAACTTTCCGAAGGTCTGCGTAAGGTATATCAGGAGGTCGATGACCGTTTCGTTGCGGAGAACCGCCGCTTTGATCTCTACCGGCGATTCAATGACTGGACATATATAGGAAAAGAACGTATCGAAGAGAACCGGCGGCGCCTGCAGGAAAGAGATCCGCTGCTGGAGAAGGTCCATGCGGTACAGCTTCAGCTGCTGAAATACTTTGACGCTTTCTGCCGGGAGAACGGACTGTGTTACCTGGCGATCCACGGGACCCTGCTGGGAGCGGTCCGCCATCATGGATTCATCCCCTGGGATGATGATCTGGATCTGGCGATGCCCCGGGAAGACTTTGACCGTCTCCTGCAGATCTATCCGAAAGGGAAGGGCGTGCCCTTTCTGCAGTATGTCGGAAGGGACGGAAAGATCTTCTACGGAGGTTATGCCAAACTGCGGGATGAACACTCCCTCGGGATCGAAAGACACAATCTTCCGCTGACGGTCCATCGGGGGATCGCGATCGATATCCTGCCTCTGGACTACTGTCCGGAAACGGAAGAGGGATTTCAGACATTGCAGAAACAGATCCGTACGGTACAGCGCTGTATCTATGCCCGCTCTTATGATCATACGGCTGCCGTACTGTCTGACTTGAAGCAAACTGCACTTATAAAGTATTATTTCTTTGGGAAACTTCTTCCGTACCGACTGCTTTTCTATTGGCTGGACCGGCTGTTTCACAGCGTAAAGCACTCATCACGGCGTTCTCTGCTCTGCTGTTACTACGGCGAGGGCGAGAACCGGAATATCTATGATGACCGGGATCTGCAGGAAACGGAAGAGCTTCCGTTTGAAGATATGCAGATCATAGTCCCGAAAAACTACCATGAGTGGCTGAAAGCGCGCTTTGGCGGGAACTATCTCGCTCTTCCGCGCGTGCGTCAGCGGAAACACACGGATCTGGTCTTCAAAGTGGATGATCAGAAAGGGGATATATGGAAAAAGTGAATACCGGGCTGCTGATGGGTGTCTTCGATCTGTTTCATGTCGGTCATCTGAAGCTGATCCGGAATGCGAAGTCCCGCTGCAGGTATCTGCGTGTCGCGATCCTTTCCGACAGTCTCGTACGTAAGTTCAAAGGTCATGATCCCTATATCCCGGCCGAAGAGCGGAAAGAGATCCTGGAAGCAATAAGAGAAGTCGATGAAGTGGTGATCATCCGTGATACACCTTCCCGACTGGTGGAATACGAACGCCGTCCCTTCGACTGTTTCTTTTCCGGGAACGACTACGAACATAACGAATACTGGCTGAAGGAAAGAGAAGAACTGCGCAAAAAGGGCTCGGATATCGTCTTCTTTCCCTATACCGAAACACAGAGCACGACGAAGATCGTCAATAAGATCAGAAATACGAGGTAACGAATGAAGGTACTGATCACCGGCGGAGCCGGATTCATAGGTTCTCATCTCTGCCGCAGACTGCTGCAGCAGGGAGACGAGGTATACTGTCTGGACATCTTTTATTCCAGCGCCAGAGCGAATATCGCTGATCTGGAAGAGAACAGCCGTTTTCATTTTCTGGAAAGAGACATCGAAGAACCTCTCGACCTGGAGGTAGACCGCATCTATAACCTGGCCTGTCCGGCCAGTCCGGTGCATTACCAGAAAGATCCGGTCAAGACGGCCCGTACCAGTGTGCTGGGAGCGATCAATATGTTGGAACTGGCCAGGAAGAATCACTGCCGCATCCTGCAGACCAGCACCAGTGAGATCTACGGCGATCCTCTCGTCCATCCTCAGAAAGAATCCTACTGGGGCAACGTCAATACGATCGGTCTGCGTTCCTGCTATGACGAAGGCAAACGGATGAGTGAGACGCTCTTCTTTGATTACCACCGGCAGTACGGGGTCGATATCCGGGTTGTACGCATCTTCAATACCTATGGTCCCTATATGGCGGAGAATGACGGCCGGGTTGTTTCCAACTTCATCGTGGAAGCCCTGCAGGGGAAGGATATCACGATCTATGGGGATGGTTCACAGACCCGTTCTTTCTGCTATGTCGACGATACGGTCGAAGGACTGATGAAGATGATGGAACAGGACTATACAGGTCCGGTCAATATCGGCAACCCGGATGAAAGGACCATCGCTCAGCTGGCAGAGATGATCATCCGTCTGACCGGTTCTTCCTCCAGGATCGTTTACCGGGGCCTTCCGGCTGATGATCCGGTCCGTCGCAAGCCGGATATCTCTCTGGCTAAGGAAAAACTGAACTGGGCGCCCCATACTTCTCTGGAAGAGGGATTGCGGAAAACGATCGCCTATTTCCGGGAACGGAGCCTCTGAACATGAACGAAAAACAGGATCCCCGGCATGTGCATATCGATGCGAAACCTGATCTTCTGGATCTGCATCTGGGTGACGTCTGGCGTTACCGGGATTTTGTCGTGTCTTATACGCAGTCTTACTTTCTGAAACGTTATAAGCAGACCATATTGGGCCCGCTCTGGCTGCTGATCAATCCGCTGATCAATGCCCTGATGAACCTCTTCGTCTTCGGTGTGATCGCCGGGATCGGTACGAACGGGATCCCTCGTCTGCTTTTCTATTTATCCGGACACGGGATCTGGAACTTTCTGGCTGCGATCATCACCAGCTGTTCGGTGACCTTCTCAGCCAACGCCTATCTGTTCGGAAAGGTATGGTTCCCCCGTCTCTCCATCCCGATCGCCAATACCCTGATCGCGACTGTCGAGTATGCGATCCAGCTGATCCCTTTCCTGCTGTGTGCATTGTATTTCGCTCTGACCGGTACCTTCAGCATCCGCTGGGGCGGACTGCTGCTGTCTTTTGGGTTGCTGCTGTGGCTGGCGGCATTGGGCCTGGGCGTCGGGGTCATCGTCTCCAGTGCGACAGCCAAATACCGCGATCTCAGTCTGCTGGTCAGTCTGTTCGTCCGCTTCTGGATGTATGCGACCCCGGTGGTCTATCCGCTGAGCGAAGTGCCGCAGGGACTGGCCTATACCCTGGTACTTCTGAACCCGGTCACCCCGGTAATGGAATGTTTCCGTTATCTGCTGTTCGGGGTCGGAGAAGTGTCTGTGGGCATGATCGCTTATTCACTGATCCTCACGGTCCTGATCCTGTTCGGCGGTCTCTACTGTTTTAACCGGATCGAACGATCCTTCATGGATACGGTGTGATATGGAAAAAGATACGATGATCGCTGTCCGCGGCGTCAGCAAGCGTTACCGGATCGGACAGATCAATTCCACGACCCTGCAGCGGGAACTGCAGAGCTGGTGGGCCAGAAAAAGAGGAAAGGAAGATCCCAACCGCAAGATCGGCAGCAAGGGCACTTACGGCGATCTTTTCTATGCCCTGCAGGATATCGATCTGACCGTTCATGCCGGAGAAGCGGTCGGCATCATCGGGGCCAACGGAGCCGGGAAGAGCACCCTGCTGAAGCTGATCTCGCGGATCACCGCTCCTACGACAGGCACTATCGATATCGCCGGCAGAGTCACGACCATGCTGGAAGTGGGGACCGGTTTCGACGGAGAACTGACCGGCCGGGAGAACATCTACTTTAACGGGACCCTCTTAGGCATGCGGAAGGAAGAGATCGATGAGAAGATCGAAGACATCATCGAATTCTCCGGACTGCGCGAATTCATCGACACTCCGGTCAAACGTTACTCCAGCGGCATGTATATGAAACTGGGCTTCTCGGTCACGGCAAATCTGAACAGCGAGATCATCATCGTGGATGAGGTCCTGGCGGTCGGAGACAACGACTTCCAGAACAAGTGTATCCGCTATATGAAAGAGGCTTCCTCCTTACAGGGCCGGACCGTCCTCTGTGTCAGCCACAATATGCAGCAGATCCGCAAGCTCTGCACCCGCTGCATCGTCCTGGATCAGGGCCGCATCGTCTTCGACGGTGATCCCGAGGAAGCGATCCGGATCTATCTGCATCAGCAGGTACGGGAAGAAACAACGATCGACTACAGTGATATCGCCCGTCCTTCCTGGCTGAAGGAACAGCCTCTTTTCCTGCATTCGGCGCATTTTGCCGAAGAACGTTCCTCCTTCTTCCATGACGAGAAGATACGGCTGGTGCTGGACTGTTCTGCAGCAGCAGACATTCAAGGCGTGTCTTTGCGTATCGAAGTACGCGATCCTTTCGATGAACCGACAGGGACTTTTATCCTGTATGATCTGGCGGATCTAAGAAAAGACGAAAGAAGAGAGATCACCGTGGAATATCCGCTCAGGGAGTTTTCCGACGGTACCTATATCACGGTCTATAACTTCTTTGTGCGGGATGAACTTGGCAGCAACCTGAACATCGAGAACGTTCCCGGGCTGTCCTTTCAGGTACGCCGGAAGCGTACGGCAGGGGAACTGGACTGGGATCACCGCAACTGGGGGAAGATCGCCCTGCAGGGGGCTGAAGTGATCTCTGTCCGTGACCGGACGGAACGGCCTGAGGAAGGGAAGTAACGCATCATGCGAAAACGGCGGAAATAGGGTATCATGGAGGAAACAAGAGGAAAGAACTATGTATGACTATCTGATCGTCGGTTCCGGTCTCTACGGTGCCGTATTCGCTCATGAAGCAAAGAAAGCCGGGAAGAGCGTCCTGGTCATCGACAAACGTCCGAATATCGCCGGCAATGTCTATACCGAAGATGTGGAAGGCATCCATGTCCATAAATACGGTGCCCATATCTTCCATACCAACAATAAGAAAGTCTGGGACTATGTGAATCAGTTTGCGGTCTTCAACCGCTTTACCAACTCTCCGGTCGCCAACTACAAGGGTGAACTTTATTCCCTCCCCTTCAACATGTATACCTTCAACAGGATGTGGGGCGTGGTAACTCCGGAAGAAGCTGCTGAAAGGATCGCTGAACAGCGCAAGGAGATCGATCACGAACCTCAGAACCTCGAGGAACAGGCCATCTCTCTGGTCGGCAGAGACATCTTTGAGAAACTGGTCAAAGGCTATACCGAGAAGCAGTGGGGCAGGGACTGCAAAGATCTGCCGGCTTTCATCATCAAACGATTACCGGTCCGGCTGACCTTCGACAACAACTATTTCAATGCCCTCTATCAGGGCATCCCCACCGGCGGTTATACGAAGATGGTGGCGAATATGCTGGAGGGGATCGAAGTCCGGCTGAATGAGGACTACTTCGCGAAGAAGGACTACTATGATTCTTTAGCGGAGAAGGTCGTCTACACCGGTGCGATCGATGCCTATTATGATTACTGCCTGGGCACGCTCGAATACCGTTCCGTACGCTTTGAAACGGAATTACTGGATATCCCCAATTTCCAGGGCAATGCGGCAGTCAACTATACTGACCGGGAGACGCCCTGGACCCGGATCATCGAACACAAGTGGTTCGAGTTCGGTAAGGACGATAACGGCAATGATCTGCCTAAGACCGTCATTTCCCGGGAATACTCTTCGGAGTGGAAACCGGGGGATGAACCCTACTATCCGGTCAACGATGAGAAGAACTCCATGCTCTACGCAAAGTATAAGGAACTGGCGGAAAAAGAAGAGAAAGTCATCTTCGGCGGACGTTTAGGCGAATACAAGTACTACGACATGGATCAGGTCATTGCGGCCGCTCTGGACAAAGCGGATCTCCTGTTGAAGTAAGGGATCAGGCTTGCGGGGGTCACGGTATTGTCGTTAAAGCTGATCAGTAGATACCGCAGTGCCCTCATGGGACTGGCTGTTCTGTGGATCGCGGTATATCATTCCTACTTTCCCATTCCCTTGAAGAGCGTCTCCTTCCTGCTGGCCACCTGCGGCTACGGAGGCGTGGATCTTTTCCTGTTCCTTTCCGGTTTCGGCATCTACTTTGCTGCAAAGAAAGAACCGGTCTATACGGACTTTCTGAAAAGGAGACTGTCCCGGATCCTTCCCTACAGTATGACTCTCTGCGTGATCCTGCTGCTGTGCGGACTGCGCACTTTCCCGGAATTCCTGATCGACTTCTTCGGCCTTTCCATCTATCTGCGGGCAGACTGGATCTGGTGGTTCACTTCCTTCATCCTGTCCCTCTATCTCCTGACACCGCTCTACATGAAGCTTTTCCGACGCAGTCCGGTCCTGACGACCTGTTTCGCACTGCTCCTCTTCCATCTGCTGTGTTCACAGCTGCCGACCTATGACTATGTCTATGTCTATTACCGGGTCAATATCTATATCCTGGGGATCTTCTACGGCTGGCTGAGTGAGAAGAAAGATGTACCCCTCGTCTCCTGGTTCTCGCTGGCAGCGATGGTGTTCGGCTGGGCTTTCATCTACTACTGCTACCATCATTTCGGCAACGGGACAGGCTATGTGGTGCCTTTCCTCTTCATCTCTCCCGGTCTGGCACTCTTCTTAAGCAAGCTCTTCGATCTGCTGCCTTTCCTGGCGGGACCGCTGAACTTCATCGGCAGGTATTCCTACCAGTATCACCTCCTGCATATCGAGATCCTGAACAGACTGCTGGAACACTACGGAGACTGGTACCGTCCCGGCATCCACTATGACTGGCTCATCAATCTGGCCGGCATCCTGCTGACCTTCCTGGCTGCCGTGCTCCTCAAGGAGACAGTCGACTTCGTGCTCGCCAGGATCATCAAGAGAGGAACTCATGCCTGAGGAAAAAGAAGAACGTCTGAAAGAAAAGCTCCGCGACTGCTACGGAACAGCCATGGCCAACGGTCTTCCGCTGGCCGTCCTGGATCTCGCCGGGATCGAGGAGATGGACGAAGAAGAACTGAAGAAGGAAGCGGAAAAACTGCATCTCGGACAGTAAGCCGTAATGCAGGTTTTTTCGGAGAGATTGTTATAGAATAGAGACATGAACGAAAGAAAGAAGAAACTGATCCGGGAAGCTGTCTTTGTGCTGGTGACAGGCACACTGTTATGCCTGCCGCTCCTGAAGAGCGGTCTTGCGGAAGCCCCGGGACAGGATCTTCTTTTTCATATGTACCGGCTGGTCGGCATCCGGGACACCATCAGCGATCACCAGCTCCTGGATCACATCTATCCCTATGCCAATAACGGCTACGGCTATGCCTCGCCGCTGTTTTACTGCGATATCTTCCTCTATCCCTTTGCCGTGCTTTACTATCTGGGACTGCCGCTGGCCGGCTGTTATAAGGGGATGCTGTGTGTATATTCGTTCTTATCGGTATTGCTGGCGTATGTCTGCGGGAAGAAGATCTTCGCGGCAGAGAAGGAGGCAGCTCTCTTTACGCTCTTCTATTCCTTCTCTTCCTATCATCTGATCACACAGTATACCCGCTCGGCCTTCGGAGAAGTGCTGGCCATTGCCTTCATTCCCCTGGTCCTGCTGGCTTTCTATCAGCTGCTGATCGAGAGGAAAGACTGCTGGCTGCTGTTAGGCGCAGCCTTTGCCCTGCTGCTGCTGAGCCACGTACTGAGCTTTGCCTTATACTGTGTGCTCTTCGGCGAGTTCCTGGTCCTCTTTATGATCCATGATCATTCCGCAGAAGCCCTGAAGAAACTCTGGACCACAGTCGGAAAAGCGGTCCTGCTGGCTCTTGGCCTGTCTGCTTTCTATCTCTTCCCGATGCTGGAGCAGATGCTGAGTCAGAAGCTGAACTATCAGTATCTGGGCAGTCTCTACGATATCTATAAACTGAACGTGCCGGCTGCCGTCCTCACCCCCTTTGCCGGCTGGCAGACCGGAGAGAGGGAGTTCTTCTCCACGATCAGTATGGGACTTCTGCTGAGCGTCTCACCGCTGGTCTACTATTATCTGGCGAAAAAGAGACCGGTGATGAATATCGTTGCCTTCAATGTCATCCTGCTGCTGGCGATGGTCAGCGCGGTGCTTCCCTTCAATAAACTGCCCTTTATCAACGGACTGCAGTTCTCTTTCCGTTTCTATCTGCCGGCTTTCCCGCTGGCTTCGGTCTTGCTGGCATATGCTCTGCCGCAGCTGAAACTGAAGGGCATGGCAAAGACCGTCATCCTCGTCGCTGCCGTCATCCTGGCCTGTTTGAATCCGCTGCTCTATGATCTGCAGTACCGGAAGGCAGAGAAGTTCCTCACCACAGAGACCGCCGAAGAGCTTTACGACCACAGTGACCTGATCGGCCGGCTGGACTACAACCAGAAACAGCTCTCCGGAGCGGAATATCTGCCGCCCAGTGAATCCTTCGATTATCTGAGCGATCCGCAGCACATCAAGGAGATCCTGCCGGACGGACAGTATAACGAGATCATCTACTCCCATGAATATATCCGTTACGGCACCCATATCCGTTTCAGTTATGACAGCGAGGAAGAGAAGGTGCTGATGCTGCCGCTGACCTGCTATAAGGGCTATCAGGTCTATGATGTCACCGACGGCAAAGTAAAGATCGATACCTTCTCTGTTCCGGAGTATTATCAGGTCGGTTTCCATACATTACCGGGAAATCATGAATATCTAGTTTACTATAGCGGTACGGCTATACAAAAAGCAGCCCTGCTGCTTTCAGCGGGCTGCTGGTTCGTACTCTTCGGGAAGGCGCTGCGTCAGTCCAGGATGTAGGCGAAGAAGTCTGCTTTATCCGGATAGTATTCCAGCATCTTCTGATAGAAATACTCTTTGACGGCAGGGGAGAAATCCCCTGTCCTTTCATATACCGTGACTTTCAGTTCATCGATCTTCGTCTCATAGACCGGCTGGTACAGCTCCTTGACGAGCGGTTCCTTCTGGATGGCTTCGGTGATGACTTCGTAGATATGCTGGTAGTCTTTGTTGAGGTACTGGATGGGATCGATCAGGATCACGTAGCGGATGTACTCCAGATCCTTGGGGAAACCGTCCCGCAGGTCCAGGACGGCCGTATCGATCTGCGGCTGATCGAGATCGGGCAATAACACGTTACGGATCATGTCGTCATTGAGGACGGAGGAGCCGGAAGCCAGGTAGGCGGAGATGCCTTCCCCGGAGGTCAGTTCCCTGAGCTGCAGACTGAACTGCAGCAGTTCGTTCTTATACTTGGCGGTCTCGGTATCGGGGATCCGCTTTACGGAAGTCAGCAGCGGTGCTTTGACCGGGGTGAAGATCAGGAAGCTCTGTACTGCCAGTAGGATGCTTAAGGGCAGCAGGATGATCTTTTTATCACTGAAGGAATGCAGACCTTCCGTGAAGGCTGTTAAGATCGGCAGCAGGATGATGCAGTAGTGGTGATGTTCGTAGGACTGGATGCGCCAGAAGAGGAAGGTCGGCAGGATGATCGCCGTAAGGATCGCTGCGATCCAGGCATATCTCTTCTTCTGATACAGGCCGTAGAGACCGTAAAGGCTGATCAGCAGGATCGGCAGCGAGAAGAAGTTGATGAGTGCTGCAAGCTTTCCGCTGCGGTCATAGAAACTGTAGGCTTCCGAGAAGTTGCTGCCGAGCACTCTTCCGACAAAGGGACGGAAGAAGATCAGGATGACCAGCAGGGCCGGCAGTCCGGTCAGGACGGTATAGAGCAGATGCTGAAGGCTCTCTTTGGAAAGCAGGTCTTTGCGGTACTGCAGCAGATACCTGACCAGGATCAGCAGGTAGCAGACGATCAGCACATAGAGATACCAGCGGCGGAAGAAGATCATCAGGAAGGCATAGAGGTTCACCGCCAGATGATCGATAAGATCGCTTTCTTCGTAAGGCCTTGCCAGCAGTAAGGCCAGGATCATCGTAACGAAGAACAGTCCGCCGCCGTCACTCTCTCCGTTAAAGAGGATGAACCACAGCGGATAGAAGATGATCCCGATCAGTAAAGGCAGATATCTGTTGGTATAGAAGCGGAAGTAGATCAGCTGCAGCAGCAGGGTCAGGGGAAACAGATAGGCCCAGATGATAGAGAGACAGAACCAGCCATAGGAAGTCTGCCAGAGGGTCAGGAAGAGGGACAGCACACCGGGCAGGAAGGAATAGTCATTCTCGTTCATGGAACGGAAGAGTTCCGGCAGGATATGGGCAGGATCTTCGTAGAACCATTTCTGCAGCTGCAGGGAACGGATCCAGTGTCCGGCGTAGTCATAAGAGTAGACGGTATCTTCGATGCGGAAGAAGAGGAATACGGCAATGCTCAGCAGGACAGCGAAGAGGATGCTGTTCAGCAGGATGTTTTTGCCGTATTTCTTCAGGGTCTCTCTGTCCTGCCGATGACGCAGCAGGAAAAGGAAGGACAGCAGCAGGATCAAGGGCCAGATCCCTAAAACACCGATACGAAGCAGGTTTCTGGATAAAGAGTTCATGACTATATTATAGGGGAAGTGGTAGAATTATGGGGTATGTTTCGCGTGAGGTAGTTTATGAAACAAAAGAAACTGATCGGGATCCTGACAGAGGTATTGTTCCTTGTCTCTGTCTTTGCCTATCTCCTGTTCATCAAGAATGCCTATTCCGTTTCCGCATCCTATGACCTCTGGGCCTTTCTGGCCTATGCCTGCATCATCTTAGGCATCCTGGTACTGAGCGGTCCGTTCCCGAACAGGATCCTGGCTTTACTGCTGGGCGGTGTTTTTACGCTTTATCTGGTAGCCCAGAATGTCTATCACAAGGGTTTTGATCAGTACTTCCGCTTTGCGACCGCACTCGGTCTCAGGAAGGAAGTGGCAGATGTCAAAGGAGCAGCCTGGGAACTGGTGAAGTTCTCGGATATCGTTCCTTTCCTTGTACTGCTGCTGATCGTGATCCTTTTCCTGGTGCTGTATTTCGTACTGCAGAAGGGGAAGGTCCGTTTCCGTTTCAGCCGTCTCTTCTGCATCCCGCTGTTCCTGCTGGCTTTCTTCTCTTTCCATGCCATGGAAGCGCAGATCGAAAAGACGAAGGAAGGCTATACCGATTTCGATATCTACAAGAGTGACTACTATCTCTATGATGCTGTTCCGACAACCAATCAGTTCGTGCAGAAGCTGGGCTTACTGACCCTGTCCTACCGCGATGCACAGTCGCTGCGTACGACTGAAAGCAGCGATGCGGCAGCTGAAAGAGAAGAGATCGCTGCATATCTTGCCTCTGCTGATACCGCAAAGTACACCAACGAGAAGACCGGTCTCTTTGCCGGGAAGGATCTCCTGATCGTACAGGCCGAATCTCTCATGAACATGGCCATCAGCGAAGAACTGACTCCCAACATGTACTGGTACATGCAGAACGGGATCGTCTTCAAGAACTTCAATACACCTCTTCTGATCGGTTCGACCTCGGACTCCGAGTTCATGACCAATACTTCGATGATCCCGGTCAGCGGCGGTTATCCGGTCTGTTACCAGCACATCACCAATGCCTTCCCCCTGACCCTGGGCGAAGTATTCCAGAATGCCGGCTATACTACCGAAGCCTTCCACAACAACTATTCCGAATACTACAACCGGGCAGAGACCTTCCCCAAATACGGCTATCACTTCATGGATTCCTACGCCTTAGGCGTCAAGAACCTGACTCCGGACTCCGAACTTGCCGAACAGCTGGGCTGGATCCTCTCTGAGAAGGAACACTTCCTGGGCTACTGGGTCACTTACAGCGGACACCAGACCTATACGAAGAATGAAGTCGGCGTCGATCCGGCAGATTACCAGAAGGTCCTGGATACCTATCCGGGGATCGATGAAGCGAACGCTTCCTACATCGCCAAGGCGATGGATCTGGACAAAGCCTTAGGCACCTTCATCAACGTCATGGACTGGAGCGGAAGACTGGAGAATACTGTCATCCTGGTCTTCGGCGACCATCATGCGAAGGGTCTCGACCTCGGTCCCGGCAGCAATTATGATCAGGTCTTCGGCAGGAATGAAGAAACGGATCCGGAGATCGGCTATACCACCTGCTTCCTCTTTGCCCCGGGCATGACCCACGAGGAGAGCGAAGCCTATGCGACAGCGCTGGACTTCCTGCCCACGATCTGCAACCTCTGGGATATCCATTACCCGCGCGAATATGCCTTCGGCAGAGATATCTTCAGCGGCGGTACGCTGACCTTCAATGCCGACTACAGTCTGGAATGCGAAGATTTCTACTATGATGCCCTCAAGGACATCCTGCATATGCGGCAGGGAACGGAAGAGGCAGCCCGGCAGAAAATCGATGCGTTCATGCAGAAGCGCAATATCTGCGGAAAGATCCTGCAGCTGGATTATTTCGGAGAAGAATAGACGATGAAGAACGGAACAGAGAGATTTCTGGAATTCGCAAGGAAAACAGCTCTGCTCTGTTTTTCTGTTTTTGCGATACTCTTTTTCATTGCGAACGTCTTCTTTACAGTCCGCCAGTACAACACCGGTGACTTCTACAAAGCTGACTATCAGCTGATCTCCCTGCGCAATATCCTGGTCACGCTGCTCCTGCTGGCGGCATTACATCTCCTGCATCGCAAAAAGATCGGGAACAGCAAGATCCTGCTGGCTGTCTTCCTGGCAGTTTCGCTATTGATCGGCATCTATTGGATCCGCAGCAACGTCACTTACCTGGTCACCCAGGATGACGCGATGAACGTCATGAATACCGCCCAGGCTGTAGCTCTGGGCGATCTGACCCCGCTCTCCTATCAGAGCTACATCAATACCTATCCCAACAACCTGGGGCTGATGAGCTGGTTCCTGCTGTTCACCCGTCCCTTCGGAGAGTATGCCAACACCTATATCCGGCTGGTCAACCTGCTTTTCTGTCTGGCCGGCTATGCCGCCCTGTACGGGATCTCCGATCTGCTGTTTGAGGATGAGAGAGTGAACTATCTCCTGGCCTGTTTCTTCTTCCTGCAGCTGCAGTTCGTCTTCTACTGCTACTTCATCTACGGCAATGCGGTATCCTATGCCTCCGGCATGATCGGGATCTGGGGACTGCTGCTGTATCTGCGCAAGGGAAAGAAAGCAGGACTGCTGATCAATGCCTTCTTCCTGACGCTTTCGATCTTCATCAAAAACAACTCCCTGATCCTGTTGGTCGCCGAGCTGATCTTCCTCTTCCTGCATCTGCTGAAAGAGAAGAAGAAGCTGCTGATCGGCTATATGGCCGCTTTGCTGTTATTGACCTGGGCGGGAACGAGCGGTGTCGTCCGCTACTGGGAAGAGCGTTCCGGCAACAACTATGACAACCGACTGCCCAAGATCGCCTGGATCGCCTACGGTCTGAACTATGAGATGTATCATCCCGGCTCCTATACCCCGGAGATCGAAGACTACTACAAACAGGAAGGCTGGTCGGCCGAAGCTGCACAGCTGTATGCCGAAGACTTCATCGAGAGGATCCTCGATGACTTCCGACGGGAACCGGCCAAAGCGCTGACCTTCTATTCCCGCAAGTTCCGGGTCGCCTTTGCGAATCCGGAGTATGAAGCTTTTGCCCAGTACCGGGAACTGCCGGTAACGGAGACCAATCAGCTCATCATCAGCGGCTGGATCAATGACGCTGCCAATGAGATCTGGGATGCCGCTTCCTCTCTGATCGCTCTGGGAACACTCATCTTTGTTGCATCTTATCGGAAGAAGAAGGACCTCACGGTCCTGCTGCCGGCGGTGATCGTTCTCGGCGGTTTCCTCTTCCATGCCTTCTGGGAAGTGAAGGCGATCTACCTCTATCAGTACCATTTGTTCCTGCTGCCTTATGCCGCTTACGGTCTTTCCTGCCTCTTCCGTAGCACAGGGAAAACGAAGATGGTAAAATACTGAATGATGAAAGAAAACGTATCTTTTCGTGAATTTGCCCATGCCGTATCCAAAGCCAGGACGGCGATCATGGGGATCGGCATCCTGCTGGTCGTTGCCTATCACAGCGGCATCTCTTTCGGACCGCTGACGATCGTCAAGAACAACGGCTATGCCGGAGTCGATCTTTTCGTTTTCCTGTCCGGTTTCGGGATCTGGCATTCCCTGCAGAAGGAAGGAAAACTCACGGAATTCTATAAGAAGAGGATCCTGCGCCTCTACCCCAGCTACCTGATCGTACTGGCCTTGTCCTTCCTGACCCGTTACCGCAGCCTGCGTGAATCTCTCAGCAAAGCCGAGATCGTCATCGCCTTCCTGCATAACGTCTTCGGCATTGCCTTCTATACCGGGAAGGAACCCTTCAACTGGTACCTCTTCTTTATCCTTTATATGTATCTGCTGAGCCCGCTCTTCTATGCGCTGGTGAAGCGGAAGAAGGCTTACCTGCTGCTGATCCCCTACATCCTGCTGGTGTACTTCGACGGGATCGGCGACGGCGGGAAGATGATGCTGTACAGCCGCATCCCGGTCTATCTGCTGGGCATGGTCTTCGCTTCGAAGAAGGAAGAAGAGAGCGGTATTCCGTTCCTTGTGCTGTTATTGACTGCGGTCATCGGTGTCATCGCTCTGCCGCTGACGCAGACTTATCTGAAGGACTGCCTCTTCACCTACGGCATGTACTGGTATCCCTTCCTGATCGCTGTCCCCGGCCTCTGCTATCTGCTGGCCCTCGGACTGAACCGCTTATCCGAAAGGAATCTGCTGAAGCGTTTCCTGCTGCTCTGCGGCAGTGCTTCGCTGGAGATCTACCTGCTGAACGTGACCTTCAATGATCCGGCAGCGATCTGGCTGGCCGGCTGCATCGGCTGGGATATCGTCTGGTATCCGCTGACGATCGCTACGATATTGCTTGGTATCCTCTTCCACAAGGGGATCGCCCTCCTGCAGAGACCGCTGCAGGTCCTGTTCTGAACTTTTAAGGAGACCGCTTTGAACAAGAAAAGAGAAAAGATCTTTACCCTCATCAGTGTCGGACTGCTGGCCGGTCTCTCTCTTTTCGTATTCCTGCGTCCGCAGAAGAGCGTATCCGTGACCGAGAACCGGGCCCTGACGACCCGTTCTTCCTTATTACAGACAAGCTTCCTCGATGCCTCCTTCCAGGATACCCTGGAAGATCTGCTGATCGACCAGTTCCCGCTGCGGGATGCGCTCGTGCAGGGTAAGAAGAAGGTGGACTTTACGGTCACCCGGCTGCTGCGTGGCAGCACCAAGGGCGACCCGGAAACTCTGCTGACCCCGATGGAGACCGGCAACCGCTGGCAGCTCGGCAGCAGCGACTACATGATCTACTACCCGATCACCGAGAACGAAACGACCCTGCAGCACATCCTGGAGAGAGTCGAAGAGATCAATGAGCTGGCCAGGGACTATCCTGAGGTCGATATGTATATCTACCGTCCCTATCAGGCTCAGGAATTGAACTTCTTCGATGAAGCTAATGGGATCGTCTCCAAAGGTCAGGAATACAATCGGCTCCTGGCCGAGAAGGCGGAAGTACCGGTCGCCTTCCTGCAGATCGTTGATCTGGATGACTACAAGCAGCTCTTCTACGCTTCCGACCACCATTGGAACTACAAGGGCGCTTACCGCGGCTATACCGAGATCCTGCAGCTGATGGGCGTCAGCGATCCGCTGTCACCGAAGGAAGAGTTCTGCCTGCCGGCAGAGAAGCCCTTCTACGGCACCCACGGCAATGCGACCGGAAGGGTACTGCCGGGAGACCGTTTCTGCGTCTATACCTTTGACTTTCCGCCTCTTTCGGTCACGACCTGGGACGGAGAGAAGATCGAAGATATCCTGAATCCCAACGTCTTTGCCTCCGATCCCGAACTGGCCGAAGACGAATACTACTACAATGCCGCTTACTCTACGTATGGCGATCACACCCTGATCACCAACGAACAGGGAGAAGGGGAGATCCTGATCGTCGGAGATTCCTATACCCAGGCCGTTGCGGAACTGCTGGCTTCGCACTTCCATCACACCTGGATCCTGCGTCCGGAGGGAGATCCTCTCAACTATGACGCTTTCTTAAAGGAACATCCTGTCGATAAGATCCTCTTCATGTATACGATCGAGAATTACTTCATGGCCTCCTATGAGTCCTATGCGATAGGAAGGGGGAACTGATATGTTGTTCAGCAGTTTCAGTTTTCTCTTTGCCTTCCTGCCGCCGCTGCTGCTGATCTACTTCCTGCTGAAGGAAAGGGATCAGCGCAATCTGGTGCTCTTAGTCTTCTCACTGATCTTCTATGCCTGGGGCGAACCGCTCTATGTCTTCCTGATGATCGGTATGATCGTCTTAAACTGGCTGATCGGATTTCAGCTGGTCAAAGAGAAGAAGACGCTCTGGCTGATCCTGGGGATCCTCCTGGATCTGGGGGTCTTGGGCGTCTATAAGTATGCGGACTTCGCCGTACGCAACATCAACGGCATCCTGCATACCTCTCTGGAAGCGCCGCAGCTGGCCCTGCCGATCGGCATCAGCTTCTATACCTTCCAGATCCTTTCCTATCTCTTTGATATCTATCGGGGAAAGGTGCAGCCGCAAAAGAAACTGCTGCGCTTTGCCTGCTATGTCTCTTTATTCCCGCAGCTGATCGCCGGACCGATCGTCCGCTATGCGGATGTCGAACGGGAGCTGACCGAACGGAAAGAGAACTGGGAAGATGCCTCCAAAGGCTTCCGCCGTTTCTTCTACGGTCTGGGCAAGAAAGTCATCCTGGCCAACAGCGCCGCAGTCATCGCCAACAAGATCTTCACCCTTCCCCTGGAAGAGCTGACCTTTGCGACCGCCTGGAGCGGAGCGCTGGCCTATACCCTGCAGATCTACTTCGACTTCGGCGGCTACAGCGACATGGCGATCGGTCTGGGCAGGATCTTCGGTTTCCACTTCCTGGAGAACTTCAACGATCCCTATCAGGCGGATTCGATCACTGACTTCTGGCGCCGCTGGCATATCTCACTGTCCAGCTGGTTCCGTGATTATGTCTATATCCCCTTAGGCGGCAGCCGCAAAGGACTGCTGCGGCAGATCTTCAACCTCTTCGTGGTCTGGGCCCTGACCGGACTCTGGCACGGAGCAGCCTGGACCTTCGTGCTCTGGGGACTGTGGTTCTTCTTCCTGCTGGTGCTGGAGAAACTGTTCCTGTTAAAAGTCCTGAAGAAACTGCCGGTACTGAACCGGGTGTATACGCTGCTCTGTGTGATCATCGGCTGGGTCATCTTCAATTCAGCCGGACGCTACCAGATCGTTGCCTTCCTGAAGGCGATGTTCAGCCGGCCGTCCTGGCCTGCCGGACTCTTCCTGAAGATGGGCTTCCTTTCCCTGGCGCCCGCTCTCCTGGCCGGCGTCTTCTTCTGCACACCGCTGCCGAAGAAGATCTCCAAGGCTCTGGGCGAGAGCGAGAGGGCGGAAGTCCTCAGAGACATCGGCAGTCTCCTGGTCTTCTTCCTCTGTGTGCTCTATCTCGTCAATAACTCCTACAATCCCTTCATCTATTTCCATTTCTGATATAATGACCCCAAGGAGGCGAATCATGTTAAGCATTATCGTTCCCTGTTATAACGAAGAAGCAGCACTGCCTCTTTATTATGCGGAATTAGAGAAATACCTGCCTCAGGTGGGAGAATACGAACTGATCCTGGTCGATGACGGCTCTGCCGACAAGACCGTCGAGAAAGCGAAAGAACTGAAAGCGAAGGACGAACACATCGTCATCCTTTCCTTTTCCCGCAACTTCGGGAAAGAAGCCGCCATGCTGGCGGGGATGACGGAAGCGAAAGGCGACTATGTCGTCATCATGGATGCCGATCTGCAGGATCCTCCGAAGCTCTTGCCGGAGATGTTACAGATCGTGCAGAGCGGGGAATACGACAGCGTGGCGACCTACCGGGTCGACCGCAAGGGCGAACCGCCCATCCGTTCCTTCTTTGCCCGGAGGTTCTACAAGCTGATCAATAAGATGATCGATGTGGAGATCGTCGACGGCGCCCGTGACTACCGGATGATGAAACGGGCGATGGTCGAAGCGATCCTCTCCATGAAGGAAGTGAACCGTTTCTCCAAGGGCATCTTTGCCTGGGTCGGTTTCCGCACCAAGTATCTGGAATATGAGAATGTCGAAAGAGTGGCCGGAGAGACCAAATGGTCCTTCTGGAAACTGTTCGGTTATGCGATCGAAGGGATCGTCGGTTTTACCACCGCTCCTTTACGCATCGCCACGATCACCGGAACGCTCATCTCCGGTTTTGGCTTCCTCTATATGATCTACATTGCCCTCAAAGCCCTGATCTTCGGCGATCCGGTCGCCGGTTTCCCGAGCCTGATCGTGATCATTACGCTGCTGGGAGGGATCCAGCTGCTGGTCTTAGGGGTCATCGGGGAATACCTGGCCAAGACCTATGTCGAGACCAAGCGCCGTCCGTCTTACATTATTAAGGAGAGATTATGATCGAAAGTCTTTTTGCCTGGCTGAACGGCTTGCTGGGAGAAGGGACTTTTTCTCTGGGTGATGGCTATGCCATCCTGGGAGATTACTACTTCCGCTTCCCGGAGAAACTGCCTCAGCTGACCCCTTTATCATTCGCCTTCATCCTCTTTGTCTTCCTGGTCTTCTGCCTGGCCAGACCGTTCAAGGGAAAACTGAGACCCTTCGTCCTGCTGGCAGCAGATCTCTTCTTTTTATATTCCTTCTCGACTTACCATCTGGGATCGCTGCTCTTCCTGGCGCTGTTAGGCTGGCTGTTGGCTCTGCTGAACCAGTTATTGAAGAACAAATGGGCTCTGTTAGGAAGCATACTGGTACCGGTCGTGATCCTCGGCACCTTCAAGTTCGCTCCCTTGTTCGGTCAGAGCATCCTGATGCCCTTAGGCCTCTCCTTCGTGACCTTCAAGATCATCTCGGCGATGGTCGATGCCTATAAGGGCGAGATCGATGTTCGCAACCCCCTGGTCTATTTCAACTATGCGCTCTTCTTCCCGGCTGTCACTGCCGGTCCGATCCACCGTTATGCCTACTTCAAGGACGTCCTGACCAAGGATCAGCCCTTTGATTACAGCGAAGCCAAGAACGGCGGCTTCCAGATGATGCTGGGCATGTTTGAGAAGATCGTTTTCTGCGACTTCATCGCCTCCGTCGTGACCAGAGCTTCGGCCGCAGGCATGACCGGCGGCAATACGCTCTTGGCGATCATCCTCTATTCCTTCCAGATCTATCTGGATTTCGATGCCTATTCCAACATCTCGATCGGCTGTGCCAAACTGCTGGGATTCTCGTTCCCCAAGAACTTCAATACCCCTTATCTGGCAGCCACCATCAAGGAATTCTGGCGCCGGTGGCATATCTCCCTGGGTTCTTTCTTCCGGGATTATGTCTATATCCCCTTAGGCGGCAGCCGCAAGGGAAAAGTCCGTCAGTATCTGGCGATCCTGGCGGTCTTCCTGCTTTCCGGCATCTGGCACGGTTCCACCATGAACTTTGTCTGGTGGGGACTGGGTCACGGCATCTTACAGATCATTGAAGAACTGATCCTGTCGCCCTTCAGGAAGATGAAACTGAAGAAGCCCTTTGCGCTCGTCTTCCGCATCTTCGGTATCCTGATCAACTTCCTCTTCGTCACCATCCTCTGGCAGCTCTTCAAGTACAGCGACATGGGACAGCTGGCCGGGGTCTGGCAGGCCCTGCGTACGCCGCAGAAACTGGACTTTGAACTGATGGGGCTGACGGCCAACGAAGTGAAGTGGCTCTTCTTCATCCTCATCACCGTCATCGTGACCGATATCCTGCGCGACAAATGGGACATGGTCAAAGCCTACAGCAGGCTCTTCTTCCCGCTGCGCTGGCTGGGTTATGCGGTCCTGATCCTGGTCTTCCTGGTCTTCGGCGTCTTCGGCGGCAGCGTTTCCGCTTCCGACTTTATCTATCAATGGTTCTGAGGTGAAGGAAATGAAGAATATCGGTAAAAGTTTTCTGAATGTCCTGCAGATCCTCTTGAAGACGGTCCTGGTGGTCGTCCTCTTCTGCGGCTGCTTCACCTATTTAAATAAGGTCTTCTATAACCGCGATGTCGACCGCGGGACCTCCTTCCACTCCCTGCCGGAGAACAGTATGGATGTCCTGGTCATCGGTTCCTCGCATGCCCAGTATTCCTTCCAGCCGGGCTTCTTCTATGAAGATACCGGACTCTATTCCTATGTATTAGGCAGCGCCTGCCAGCCGCTGGAAGTCAGTGTGCAGATGCTGAAGGAAGCACTGAAGACGCAGAGTCCGAAACTGGTCTTCTTAGAGGGTTACACCGCTCTGCCCCAGCACATCGATATGTGTTTGGCGGACAGCTGCTATGTCACCGCCGAATACCAGATGCGCGGCGACGAAAAATACAAGACGATCTCTTACCTGCCGGAAGAGAAGGCAGAGACCTACTACAACGACTACATGGCTTACCACAATGACTGGAAGACACTGGAAGACTGGGACATCTTCTTGCCGCAGAAAGCTCTGGCGGAAGAGCACGGCGTCAGTTCCGATTTCGGCTATGTCTATTCCGAACCGATCTACCCCATCAGCAACTTCTGGGGACCCCGGCTCTGGGATGTGGAAGCAGGACAGCTGGCTCCGCTGGATGAACAGTCGCTGAACGAGATCTATGAGATCTGTCAGGAGCACGGGATCCAGCTCTTCCTCTATAAGACACCGATCGACGGCATCAGCGAAGAAGACTATGCCTCATTGAAGGCTCTCTGGAAGTGGGCTGAGGATCACAGTGTTCCTTATTATGATTTCCTCACGCAGGCCGAAGACCTCGGCTACTATATGCAGGTGCACTCCGACGGTTTCCATACCTATGTCAACGGAGCTGCCGTAGCGACCGATACCCTGGCCCTGAAACTGCAGGAGATGAACCTGGCCTTCACCCATACGCCGCACAAAGAACTGGACGATCTCTACCGGACTTCCGCTCAGCCCTATACCGGCTATGATGTGAACTTCGAGGACGATCCGCTGAAAGTCTTATTAAGACTGCGGCACTCTTCCGCCTATGTCTTCCTGCGCTATCTTCCCTGTTCCTACGTTCCTTCCGAAGAACTTCGCTCCTCTCTGCGTCTGGCCGGTTTCACCGATTTCGACTACAACGAGCCTTACTTCGCGATCCTGCATAACGGGGAGATCCTTGTTTCCGGACACGAAGAAGTCTCTGCCGAAGCGGCCGGACTGAAGGTCAGCGTCGGTCCGGAATGGGTCCGTCTGGGAGATACCGAGCACTACGGAGAAGGACTGATGAGCCTTGCCTATCTCTCGGAAAACGGCATCTACCGTTCCTTCCTGGATGTCGAATACCGGGAACAGGTCTGGAAATACGGCGGCTACAACTACGAAACTTTATTCTCACGGTAAAGTATATCGATTAGACAAGTCATACAGAAAAGAGTATGATATTAACCGTTACGAAAGGATATTGCCATGAAAAAACTATTTGCGAATAAAAAGGGAAGATACAGAAATCTGATCCTGCTGATCCTGCCCTTTGTGATCCTTGTGTGTATCCTGGGCTTTGTGGCCTTCCGGGGCCTGAAAGATATGATGGGCACCATCACCAATGATCCGGCGGCGAACCAGTCCTATTCGGATATCATCTCGATGGACTACCACCTGCGCGGCAATGCGACCGATCTGCAGAAAGATCTCTTCAAGGAACTGCAGGAGAAAGCCGACGCCGAAGGAGAAGAAAAGGACGACGTCGCTACGGCGACGGCAGTCGCCAAGAACTTCGTGGCGGATTTCTATACCTGGACCAACAAGTCCGGACAGTCTGATATCGGCGGCATGTATTATGTCTACTCGCCCAGCCGTATCAATATCTATTCCCAGGCAAGAGATGGTTTCTACCATTATCTTTCCCATTACATCAACGAATACGGCAGAGAGAATCTGCTGGAAGTCGACACGATCGAAGCGAACGGCAGTCAGCTCAGTGACGCGGACCGTTATGCCGTGGACGATGTCTCCTATGATACGTACTATGTAACGGTACGCTGGACATACAAACCGTCTGCCAAATTCGATACTTCCAAATTCCGTACAGAAGAGAACTTCACGATCATCAAGAACAGCGAAGGCCGTTTCGAGATCGTGCAGGCATACTGAGGTGACTTATGAGCAAGAATGTGAATAACCAGGTCGGAAAACAGGCCTTCAGCATCGTCACTGCAGTCCTGACGGTCTTAGCCCATGTGGGCGTCGTATTACTGATCCTCTGGTCCTACCGTTACTACGGTCTGTCCCAGAAGGCTTTATTCAGCGTCGCAGGTCTGATCATCTGCCTCGTCATCATCATGGATATCCTGTTCTATGTAGGATACCGTTTCCGTGACTTCGGCATCAAGATCGTGACCGGTGTGCTGGCTTTCCTCTTACTGATCACTTCCGCGACCGGTGCGCTCTATCTGCGCCGCTTCAACAAGGTCGTCGACAACGTCATTGAAAACGAAGGCGAAGAACAGTACGAGACCGTCTACATCTCACTGGCTGCCTACGATGACGCCATCCAGTCTGTCACGGACCTGTCCGGCAGGGAAGTCGGCATCATCGCTTCAACGGCCGAAAACTCCGTGGCTGCTCTGGCTCAGAAGAAGATCGAGAGCGAAGGCGTAACGGCCACCTATATTCCTTACGACACGGCCAACGACCTGTTCCTGGCTCTGGTCAAAGGAGAAGTCGATGCCGGTGCTTTCCAGTCATCCTACCGTCAGATGTTCGGCAACGAAGAGGGCTATGATGAATATCTGGAGAAGATGACCGATATCCTGACCTTTGAAGAAAAGGTCAAGACAGCGGACAATGCCAGCTCCCGGCTGGATATCTCGGTCACGCCTTTCAATATCCTTTTAATTGGTTTCGCTCCGGAACCAGGTGGAAACTACGGCCTGGCCGATGCGATCATCCTCGCCTCGGTCAACCCGCAGTCGATGCAGGTCTCGCTGACCTCCATCGCCCGTGACTCCTATGTCCCGATCTCCTGCTACAACGGCGGCAAGACCAAGATCAATGCAGCCCGCGGTGAATCCCGCGCCTGTCTGATGGAGACCGTCGGTGATCTGATGGATACGAATGTCGACTTCTACATGGAAGTCAACTTCCAGGGCGTCGTCGATATCGTCGATGCCTTAGGCGGTATCTGGATCGATTCCCCGATCGAATTCGTCGGTCAGGATCCTTCCGATATCCGCGGCAACTACACCGTATGGGTCGGTGCCGGCGGACAGTGGGCTGACGGCAAACAGGCTCTGGCCTTTGCCCGTGAAAGAAAACTGATGCCCAACGGCGACTTCGACCGTCAGCAGCATCAGAAGGAAGTCATCGCCCAGATCGTCGAAAGACTGATCGCTCTGCGCGATGTCAATAAAGCGCTGGATGTCATGGAAGCAGCCGGTGAGAACTTCTCCACCAACCTGTCCCTGAACCAGCTGACGGCGATCTTCAACTATATGGTCAGCACGCCGAACTATACCGGTCTCTCGACCTTCCAGACCATCGACATCATCGGTACCCGTATCACCGGTTATGCCTCCTGGCATTATGATATGAGCCTGCAGCTGCCGTTATGGATCTACAAGCTCTACAATGGTTCCATCGCTGAAGCGAAGGAAACTTCCCGTCTGGTCCTCGATCAGATCGATGACAGCGAGATCCAGCAGGAAGACTACTTCAAGTTCTTCGTCGAATACCCGTATCAGCGCGGTCCGGCCTACAGTGAATACTTCAATGAGGCAGAGGAACACGAACAGATGCCGGCATTCTACCGCAACTATGTTGGTCTTACCTATGATGAGGCAGTAGCCAGCATCGGCGCTTCTTACTTTGCCAGCCCGAACTACATCAATAACGGTGATCCGGGTTACAGCGAAGGCAGCGCAGGACTCGTTGTCTCTCAGTCCTGCAGATATGGTGCGCTGGCTGTTAACGGCGGTTGTACGTTGACCGTCATGGGCTCGATCAGCGAAGAAGACAAGGTCCCGGATTTCTTCAACAGACCTGTTACGGAAGCTGAATCCTGGGCTGCAGCGAATGGCGTAGCCTTCACCGCAGAAGCGCAGGACGAAGTCGATCCGTCCAAGGACGGTCTGGTCTTTGCCCAGACTCCGGCTGCCGGTTCCAATAAGAATGCCGGTTCTCTGACCGTCAAGTACTACAATGTTCCGGCGATCCCGATCCCGAACGTTACCGGTCTGGCTCAGGCCGATGCTGTTGCGACATTGAAAAATGCCGGCTTCAGCAACATCTCCGTAACAGAGGCGGATTCCAAGGAAGCGAAGGGCATCGTTATCGCGCAGACGGAAGGCAGTGCCAAGCCCTATGCGACGATCAAGGTAACGGTTTCCAAGGGCACCGAGGCAACGCCGGAACCGACGACTACTCCGACTCCGACTCCGGAGACCACCCCGACCCCGACTCCGGAAACGACGCCTACTCCGACTCCGGAGACCACCCCGACCCCGACCCCGGAAACGACGCCCACTCCGACACCGGAGACCACGCCGACCCCGACAACGGAACCGACGCCGACCCCGGAATCGACTTCGACACCGGAACCGACTTCAGAACCGACTTCAGAACCGACTTCAGAACCGACTTCAGAGCCGACTCCGGACCCGACCCCGGAGACCCCGGAGACCTCCGAAGGCGAATAAACATCACACGAAGACAGAGACCTTGGGGCCTCTGTCTTTTTGTATAATGGGAGTATGAAACGCCGGAAAACGACCGTCAGAGAACGTTACGCCTATGTCATGGCACTATTGGTCATCCTGGTCTTACTGCTTCCGTTCATCCGCGAATGGCTGCAGGAGAGAAGGGAGAAGCAGGGTCTTTATACTGTTGTCTATGTGACAGACGGGGATACGCTCATCATCCGCAAAGGCGAAACGGAAGAAGATCTGCGTCTGATCGGCATCGACGCCCCGGAGAAGGATACAGAGGAGGGACAGCTCTCCCGCAAATACCTGCAGGATCTGCTGCAGGGAAAAGAGATCACTCTGCAGTACGGGATCGAAGAGAAAGACAAATACGGCCGCAGTCTGGCTTATGTCTGGCTGAAGGAAGAGCTGGTCAACGAGAAGATCTTAAGAGACGGCTATGCGCAGCCGCTGATCATTTCCCCCAATGATGCCTATCGGGTCACTTTTGAAGCTGCTTATCATGAAGCAGTACAGCAGAAAAGGGGACTCTGGGCAGAGAAATAGAAATGTCGAATATGTTTGACAAAAACATGATATCTTATCGAATATACTCGACAAAAAATGCGCTAAATTATAGAATATGATCGATAGGAGGAAATATATGAACCATCAGGTTTTAAAAACGATCCTGTTTGATCAACATGAAGTGATCCGAAACATGAAGATCATATCCAGAGAATGTGTTTTGGAGAAAGATCTGAACTATGTACTGGTAGGGCTGCGCCGTGCAGGAAAGACAACGATGCTTTACAGTCTGGTACAGGATCTGATCCGAAACGGGATCGACTGGAAACAGATCATTTATATCAATTTCGAAGATGAACGTCTAATCGGGTTTTCGTTATCAGACTTTCAGGATATCCTCCTGGTCAAGAATGAGCTGACCGATAAACCGGCTTATTATTTCTTTGATGAGATCCAGAATATAGACGGCTGGGAGCGTTTTGCCCGGCGCATGGCCGATGAGAAGCAGAGGGTCTGTATCACTGGCAGTAATGCCAGGATGCTGAGCAGGGAGATCAGTACGATACTTGGCGGTCGATATATAGTTCGTTATGTAGGCACTTATTCTTTCTCGGAATTCCTGCAGGCAAAGGATCCGGAACTGATAAAAGACGAGCTGCTTTCTACGGCGCAACAGGGCAGGATCCTTCACTGGTTTGATGAATATCTGCATTATGGCGGTTTTCCGGAAGCGGCTCATCTGCTGACAAAAAGAGAGTGTATTTCCAATATTTATCAGAAAGTGCTGTTAGGCGATGTGGCTGCCCGCAATCAGATCCGCAATGAGAATGTACTGCGCCTGCTGGTGAAGAAGATCGCGGAGTCGGTGTGCAGCGAAATCTCCTACAGCAAGCTTCACAATACCTTGAAAAGTGTCGGTGCTTCGATCAGCAAAGATACCCTGATCGATTATGTCTCCTACCTGAAGGATGCCTACCTGCTGTTTACCGTGAAGAACTACTACGCAGCTTTTGCAGAACGGGAAAGTTCTCCCCGCTATTATTTCAATGATAACGGTCTCCTGAACCTGTTTCTGGTCGATAAGGACAGCGCTCTGTTTGAGAACTGTGCAGCGATCTATCTGAAACAGAAATACCAGGAACTGTACTGTCTGCGTTCGGCGAAGACCGGGATCGATATCGACTTCTATCTTCCGGAGGTGGCTACGGCGATCCAGATCACTGTATCTCTTTCCGACAGCGCTGAGCATAGAGAAATCGACAATCTGCTGAAACTCGCAAGATCGGGATCGGATGCACGTCTGCTGATCCTGACCATGAGTGAAGAGACGGTGATCGAGAAGGACGGATACCGGATCGAAGTACTGCCGCTCTGGAAGTTTTTGCTGAAGAAAATGTAGAAACCGAATAGACAGAATAGTAAAATTGAAACAGAAAAGAGGAAAAGACTATGAAAGTGATCGTTGTTAAAGATTATGAAGAAGCATCACAGAAAGCCTTTGAAGTCATGAAGGACTATCTGAAGCCGGGCAAGGTACTGGGACTGGCGACCGGTTCCACGCCGCTCGGCTTATACAAGCTGATGATCGAAGACCATGAAAAGAACGGTACCGACTACAAGGACATCCATACCTACAACCTGGATGAATATGTCGGTCTGCCGCTGAACCACCGTGAAAGCTACTACTCTTTCATGCATGCCAATCTGTTCGATCATATCGGCATCCCGGAAGAGAATACCCATGTCCCGTCGGGCCTCGGCGATCTCGAAGAGAACTGCCGCAGGTATGACGAGATGATCGCCGACGAACCGGTCGATATCCAGCTGCTGGGCATCGGCGCTGACGGTCATATCGGCTTCAATGAACCGGGCACGCCCTTTGATTCCGGTACGCATGTCACCGATCTGACGGAACAGACCCGTAAGGACAATCTGCGTTTCTTCAAGGATCTGGGTGAAGAGGTTCCGACCCAGGCGGTCACCATGGGTCTCAAGACCATCATGGCTGCCAGAAACGTCTTACTGATCGCTACCGGTGAGAATAAAGCCGAAGCGGTCAAAGGCCTGATCGAAGGTCCGGTCTCCACGGAATGCGCCGCTTCTGTCCTGCAGCAGCATCCCAGCACCATCGTCATCATCGATGAGGCGGCGGGCAAACTGCTTGAGAAGAAGTAAGGCTCCGCTATAATAAGAGCGAACGGAAAGAGGTACTCTTATGAAACAGATCAATCAGAACGAATTCGAAAACGAGATCAAGGAAGGCATCACCGTCGTTGATTTCTTCGCTACCTGGTGCGGTCCCTGCAAGATGCTGAGCCCGCTGCTCGAACAGTTGAGCAATGAGATGCCGGAGGTCAACTTCGTCAAGGTCGATGTTGACGACAACGGAGAACTGGCTCAGAGATTCGGCATCATGTCCATCCCCTGCGTCTTCCTCTTCAAGGACGGCCAGGAAGTGTCTCACTTCGTCGGTTATCAGCCGGCAGAAGCGATCAAGGACTTCATCGCCCGGGCAAAGTAAACGCTCTGTAAAGAACACGAAAAGTCTCTTCTGCGGAAGGGACTTTTTTCATCTTGAATTGTCAAATCAATCGCAACTCTGTTGAATAATGGACTTCATAAGGTGTTCTGTAGCCGAGGCATTTGCGTGGCCTTTTATTGATCTTGTCGAATATCTCCTGGATCAGTTCATCACTCTTGTCATCAAGAGTCT
>JAFWEP010000004.1 GCA_017512885.1 Erysipelotrichaceae bacterium | reverse complement strand
TGGAAGTGGAAAAGATCTCACAGAGAAGGATGATATCCTTCTTTTTTCTTATTTCCTTCCTTCGATCATCAGAACCAAAATGAAAAATACCCCCATCTTTTCCTGTGAACAGGAGAAATAAGGGTATTTGTCAACAATCTGCAGCGGGCATTGCCCGCTTTTTATCTGCCCTGCTCCCCAGAATACCAGGCCATTTCCTGTCTTTCCCGGAAGAAGTCGCGGATCGGCGTCGAGTCATAATTTGCACTGTAGTTTCCGAACTTCCGGTAAAAGTCCGGCATGTACGGTCCCCGCTCTGAGAGGTAACGGTCAAGACTTGTATTGACCGCTTCTTCAGAGAACAGATTTCTGACCCGATACAGGCTTTCCCGGAAGAGTTCCCGGAACTCTTCATTGCGCATCGCTGCCGCAAAGAACGGGAACTCCTGAAGGGCTCGCCGGTAATGATCGAAGGAAGCAGCGGTCTCCGCTTTTCCGTAGAGGGAGGAGCTGAACTCGGTATCATACAGCAGGAAACGCCAGCGCCCGTCACTGTAACCGTCGCCTCTTTCGACCGTACGCCACAAAGAGAAGTTGCGGTCTAACTTCCAGTCGGCATTGCCGATATAGATCTCTGCCGCAAAGTAGTCGGCCATCGAAACGGTATCGACCGTCTCCTGAAACTGTTGCCAGACGACAGGATCGCTCAGATCCTTCCCGGCAAAACTCAGCAGCTCGTTATAGGCGCTCTCATCCTCTCCCTCATCAAGTTCTCCTTCCTTGACGATCAGTACATCCTCGACTCCGTAGTGTTCTTTCAGAGAGGCTGCGCTGTATTTCTCCTGCAGGTCATAGATGCCCCAGTATTCCCCGTTGATATAGACCAGAGCGGGGCGGGATGCCTGAACCGTGAAGTTCAGGGGCGACAGCAGCTCCTGCAGCCAGGCATCCTTGAACTTCAGAAAGACCGCATCGTTGCCGCCGTTGCGCAGAGAGAAGGAACGGAAAGAAGCGATCCCCGGCAGCAGTTCATAGTTCAGTCTGTCGGATCCGTATCTCTCCCGGAAGTAGATGTTGAAGCTGCGCTGCGGGAATACACGGGAGGCATCGCCTTTGATGCGGATCCCGGCCGGCTGCAGCAGTGTATCATCCCCGTCAATGATCTCTAACAAAACAGGCCTTTCCCAGTCTTTTCCTTTCTGGGTGTAGTTTCCCTGACATTTCCAATCTTCGCCGGAAGCCAGGATCTCCTGACCTTCCGGAGTTTTCGCCCAGTCGTCATAGATCTGTCCTTTGACCAGGATGCCGGTCTGCGGATCCAGCAGATCCGTATAGTCCATGATCAGGGAGACCGTCAGCAGTTCCGGCTGTTTCGCGAAGCAGGTCCTGGTCAGTACCTCGCTGACTTCGCCTTGCGGGGAAACAGCGATCGCCCTGACGACGGTCGCGGCAGGGACATCCCCGGCATAGACATGATGGGATCCAACGTTGATCTCTGCATCAGAGAGGGCCAGGCGGTCATTTCTGATGATCGGAAAAGGTTCTGTGTAGAGCAGGGAATCCTGATCCGGCAGACTGCCGTCGGTCGTATAGAAGATGCGGTCATCTTTTCCGGCGGAAAGCGTGATGAAAAGATCCTGCTGGGACAGGGTCAGAGCCTCGCTCTTCTGCGCGGAAGAACAGCTGCTGCCGAGCAGCAGGAGGAGACAAAGACAAAGGCGGAGCAGGATCTTCATGGATCGGTCACTACAGTACATATTCATTAAGTAAAGTATAGCAGTAAAGTAAAGAATAAAGGAGAGACCTGTCACTGCGGTGTCGGGTTTTTCTTCCTCTCTCCTGCCCTAGAATTGGATTATAAGGAGGGATCTATGGGATACGAAGAAGATATCAGTGAAAAAGTATACAGAGCGTCTGAGAATGACAGAGACGGTTATATACAGGATCCGGAAGAACAGGAAAGGATCATCGCCCTCTATCAGCGATACAGCGATCAAAGCTGGTATGCTTCCTACCGTCTGGGCATCCTGAATGAAGACGGAGCCTATCTGCCGAAAGATCCCGAGAAGGCTTATCGCTGTTACCGGCAGGCCTGTGCGCTGCTGGAGGAGGAGAAAGGCCGTTCTCTCCGCCGGGAACAAATGCTGTTGAATGCGGCTGTAGGACGCTGTTATCTGCAGGGTCGGGGAACAGAGAAAGACCTTGAAAGGGCAAAGAGGCATCTGAGGAAAGCAGAAGAAGATCCGTTGGCATTATTCCTGCTGAGCGATCTCCTGCAGCAGGACAGGCCGGAAGAAGCAGAGATCTGCCGCAGGAAAGCCATTGAGAAAAACTATGTCTGGTATTATGGCTGGCGGGAAGAGCTCTGCCTGTTCTTACATATCGGCAGGAGCTGTCTCTATGAAGAGACAGAGGAATACAGAGAGAAAGGTATCCGGGCATTGTTGAATGCAGAAGGACTGCTGCAGGACATTGCCGGAAAAGCCCTTGATGAGAGCTATCGGGAAGAGTATCGGGATCTGCAGAAGGACCTCTTGAATGCGGAAGACCTGTATCCGGAGATCTGGAAAAGGATCAAGGGATAATGTCCCCTGAGAGGCTACCACCGGAAAGGCAGATAGAAGATAATGAAAGAGAAGGGGGAGAGAGATGAAATACACAGAGATGAACTTTCGCGATATCGTCGGCAAGACGATCCTCGTGCCTTTGGCCGGTCATGAACGGGCTTTCCGCGATCTGCCGGGATATGGTGAAGCCGACTGTGCGCTGACCTACGGCTACATTGACCGGGATGCCGGAATGACTTTGGAAGTACTGGCCTTAGGCAGGAAAGAGGAACTGCATTTCTATGATGCTTCTACGGAGATCAGCGTAAAACTGCGCATAGACAGTCTGGAAGAAACAGAACTGTTTCCGGTGAACGTATCCCTGGATCCCTACAGGGACCGGATCGAAAGCCTGAAGAGCTATGAACTGAACGAAGAAGTCCTGGAGACCCGGAAGATGGAATTCCTGGATCCTTCCCGGGATAAGTTCTTTCCGGATGATGTGCTGGTCTATCTCTGCCGGGACGGTCTGCAGCCGGAAGGCTGCTGGGTCCGGATCGAAGGACTGCAGAAGAACTGCATCATCGGCAGTCTGCTGAATGAACCGGATCAGGACTTTGATTATCATCTGGGAGAAAGGATCGCCTTCTTTCTGCAGAAAGGTCCTGACGGGAGGCCGGTCTGTGTATCCGATATGAATCCCAGCCGGATCCTTACGGAAGAAGATCTGAAGGACGGGAAACTGCTGAAGGAAGCGATCGCTCTCTTCAACAAAGACCGTACGGAACAGAACTTCATCGAAGTGCTGGAACTGCTGCGTGACAGCACGGTCTGGATCCCCTGCAATGCGGTATTCAGCGAGAAGGATCAGGAAGCCTGGGGAAAGATCCTGGAACAGTACGGTGATGATCCGGAAAAGCTGAAGGGTCTGGAACTGAAGGCATCCGATCAGGTCCGGATGGTCCCGGATATCCTGCAAAACGGAGAAGACTTCTTCTTCCCGGTATTCTCTTCTGCGGAGGAAATGGGCGAATACGGCGATCACTTTTCCAAGCTGGAAGACAGTTTCCTGCATGCGATCGTGCTTGCCCGCAATAACGGGAAACAGGTCAGAGGGATCGTCGTCAATGCCTTCAGCGAACCCTTCGTACTGGAAACAGAGATCTTTGATCTGGTAGAGAAAATGAAGAGCAGGATCCAAAGAACAGAGAAAGCATAAAGAAAACGAACGTTCCCTTGCAGTCTACGCCATCCTGAGACAGCCATAGAGGAACGTTCGTTTTTATTATACCTTGAAGGAAGAGTTCAACGAAGATCAAGAGAAGACAGAGCGCTCAGATCATCTTCCGGAGCGCAGCACATTGTCCCCTCTCAGGCTACCTTTCGCATGTTTGGCAATGATACATTTTAATTGTAAAAAGGAGGAAAGAAGATGGGTCAGGGAAGCGGTTACAGATGTCCGAAGTGTGGTTACCGACTGGATGTGATGCTTGGAGCAGGTTTTGCGTATCCGCACGTATATGAAGAGACCGTCGCAAAGATGAAGAGCGGAGAACTGGGAGAGGAAGCGAAACAGTTCTTTGTGGATCATCCTGACGGAGCTGTGAATGCTGAGTATGAACTGGCGGTATGCAAAGAATGCGGACGCTATGAGACAGTTCCGGCACTGAAGCTGTATGTGCCGAAAGAGGGCTATGTCCATCAGCCTGCGGGCAGGTGGTCCGTTGCAGTACCGGCAGAAGGTGTCAGCTTTGTCGCGCCGTGGGACCTGGAGGATCAGTATGTAAAGGTCGGTCAGCTGAAGCAGCATTGTCAGAGCTGCGGCGGAACCCTGAAGATCCTCAGTGAAAGAACGATCGCCCGGAAGGGACTGACCTGTCCCTGCTGTGGAGAGAAACTGGTTGAAGAACAGATGTTTTGGGATTGAGGGCTTTTCGTTTCGCTTTTCAGACAGTAATCGAAACAGCAGAGGATACATGATAAAGTAGAAGCGGGAAAGGCCGGTCCTGGATCAGAGGGATAAATCATGGGATTGATAGAGCTCGCAAGCGGAAGATCTGTCTGGCGCGGTTTGGATTACTATCAGAGTAAAAAAGTCGTTTCGTGGGAAAAGAGTGGAGGATATTGCTTTGATGGGATCGTCTCGGGAAGCCACGGCGAAAAGTATACTGTCCATGTCGATACCGAGCATCCGAGAAAGTCTACATGCAGTTGTGCATTTGCTGCCGGCAGGCGCGTAGTCTGCAAACATGCGATCGCGTTATACTTTACAGCTGTGCCGGGTACTGCAAAAAGATTCCTGAAGCAGATCGAGGAATGGGAAGAGGAGGAAGAGGAACTGGAAGAGCAGCATCTGGCGGATCTGCGCAGTTATGTCAACCGTCTGACAAAAGCAGAATTGCGGGAACAGCTGTTCAACGCCCTCCTTGAACTGGAAAGCCGGTCAGATCACTATTGGTGATATCCATGATCAAAGCCTTATAAAAAACCGTTCATATCTTCGGGATAAGGCCGAAATGAACGGTTTCTTTTATAAAGCGTGAGGCATTACCTGATGGGAGTGATCTTTGTTTTGGGCACAAAAGCAACGATCAGTTCCATATCCATGCCTTCGGCTATTCGTTGTAAGAGCCGGACTGAAGGGTTGCGCGTGCCGTTCTCAAGTTTGCTGATCTCTGCCTGGGCGATACCGGTCCTGGCGGATAATTCTTTCTGTGTCATGTTCTGTGAAAGACGGGCGTCGATCAATGCCCGAACGACTCTCATTTCCGGCTGCAGTTCTTCGTAGGCTTTTGCGAGCGCCGGATCTTTCAGCGCTTCTTCTTTGTATTGTTTCAGTGTCAGCATGGTCTGGTACCTCCTTTGTAACAACGGAGAAGGTAATCGTCTCTTCTTTCTTTTGCCAGAAGGATCTCCTTTACCGGAGTTTTCTGCTGCTTCTTTACAAACCCATTGGTTACGATGATCTGCCGTTGGGGAAGGAAGAAGAAGAGGATCCGGACGATGTTGCTGCCTTGTGAGACGCATAATTCAAATATGCCGTCATCGAGATGCTTCGTATAAGGCATACGCAGTTCATTTCCTTTTTCTTCCAGTATCTCCAGATATGAGATGACTCTGGCGTGCAATTTGGGCTCCAGAGTTTTCAGAAGATCTGACACAGGAAGTTTTCCGTCCTCCGTTTCGTAAAAGATCAGATCAAACATTTCTCTGTCTTTACAGCATTAGAATATAAGTTATAACTTATATTGTCAAGTATGTTAATACGATGATTCTGCATGTTTTTCTCCTTTCAATATATTGTTGTAGAGAAAATCAGAAAACCCTCGCTTTGCATCAAAAAACTGCTCAGAACCTCCAGATTCGGAGATGAGCAGTTCGAGATCAGGCGGCCGCAGCCATATTGCAGGCCTTTGACTGTGTCTTGCCTATGCAGGGTCGACAGAGGTCTGCGGGTGACCGAGATGCGATGCCCCGTCCAGGCAAAACATCCCGGTCTCCAAGATTATTCTGCCGGAAGACCCGGAAAATGAACACAAACTTTCGCTTGAATCAAGGGAAGCTTGAAAAGATGCCGGAAGGTTAAAAGGAGGCTTGCTGGTGAGGCAGATGGAAATGGAATATCCTGCAGAAGGGAGGAAATGAGAATGACCAAATACTACTATCTCAAGGACCGCGGAATGTGCGGCAGGAGTGAGGATGGAAAATACTACCTGTTGAACGGAACACGCTGGGAAGAAGACAAGGATTCTGAGATCCGGGACAGACTGATGGGCTATGATCCCTATGAGCCTCCGGGATCACCTTATGGTTTCGGTTCCTTGTCGGTCATGGACTCGATCGAGGAGATCAGTGAAGAAGAACTCCGGAAACACCTGGAAGATGTCGGACTTACCGAGAGTCTGACCGGGATCATTCGGTGCAGCTACGATCTCGAAGAAGAAAAAGAGAAAGCCCTGCGTCAGAAGTATGGACTGGAGAAATAAAGAAGCACAGCATGCTGTCTTCCGACAGTACGCTGTGCTTTTTCTGTGAAACGGTCAATGACACGGCACCGTGCCGTGCCGGCCTATTCCTCAGCTTTGAAATTGTAGATCGGCCGGATCACCTTGATGACTTCAGCCGTCGGAGCGATGTTGGCGAGGATCTCATCCATCGATTTGTAGGCCATCGGAGATTCATCCAGCGTATCCTGCGATACGGTGGTGGAGTAGATGCCCTGCATCTGTTCCCTGAATTCTTCGAGACTCAGACTGCGGAAGGCTTCCGAGCGGGACATCAGCCGCCCGGCGCCGTGCGGAGCCGAGAAGTTGTAGTCCGGGTTGCCCTTGCCGATGCAGATCAGGGAACCGTCACGCATGTTGATGGGGATGAGGAGCTTCTCACCCTTCTGCGCGGAGACCGAGCCTTTGCGCAGGATCCGGTTCTCGGTATCGATGTAGTTGTGGATGGTGGTGAACTGATCGGCAGCGGTCAGACCCATCCCCTGCAGGATGATGTCCATCATCGCTTTCCGGTTCAGCATCGCGAATTCCTGCACGATCTTCATGTCGTGGATGTAGTCTTCGAAGAGCTGTCCCGTGCAGTAGGCTCTCTCTTTGGGGAGAGTCGTCTTCACGGTCTCCTTCATCTCCTTGAGTTTCGCAGAGAGCTCCTGCTGACGGCCTTCTGCCCTGTATTCCGCAATGACTCTTTCGATGTCTTCGCGGGCATTGCCGTTGAGCTGACGCCAGGACTTCTCCTGGTAGAGCTCGGCTACACTCTTGCCCAGATGGCGGGAACCGGAATGGATGACGATGTAGAGCCTTCCTTCTTCGTCCTTATCCACCTCGATGAAGTGATTGCCTCCGCCGAGAGTCCCCAGGGCGCAGTATTCCTTCTCAATGCTTTTGAGTTCCTCATAACAGTGCAACTGCGAGAGACCGATCTGCTGCGTGTAGGGATGTCTCCTGTTGCGGATATGCATGCCGCAGGGGATCTGCTGATGGATCAGCGCATCCAGCTTCGGCAGGTCGATCTCCCTTTCGGCGATCTCCACCGTTTCCATCCCGCAGCCGATATCGACTCCGACCATGTTGGGAACGACCGCATCCTTCAGGGTCATGGTCGTCCCGATGGTGCAGCCGGCTCCGGCATGGACATCCGGCATGACGGCGATATGGCAGGGGGCAAAGACCTCCATGTCACAGAGGTCTCTGATCTGCTCCCTTGCTGTTTCTTCTATGGTTTCGGCATAGACGTATGCCGTATTGTATCTTCCCTGAATGGTGATCATAGGGCTCCTTTCCGGAAGCCCTAGACCGTGATCCTTTCGTAACGGGGATCGTTCAGGACTTCCAACATGTACTGATAAGGGGTAAGGTTCACTCCTTTGACCAGTGTCTCAAAGACGTGTGGAGACTGACCGGAGGCCAGCTGTACACCGGGGGTGTCGAAGGAGGCGTGATAGGTATCCTGACGGGAGTTGACGTTCCAGAAGACGACGTTGGGAAGCTTGTAACCTGCTTTGGCATAGCGTTCCTTCATCTCATCGTAGAACAGTTTTCCTTCCGTGCAATAATCGAACTCCATGTCGGAGATGATGACTAAGGAGGTAGGAAGTTCATCGGCCGGAGTATGGTTTCTGAGGGCGGTCTTCAGTACCAGCATGAATGCTGCTTCGAGATCGGTGTTCATCGTCCATTCGGCATTCTGAACGTAGATGATCTTGTCGCGCAGGGTCTCGCCCTTGACTTCGACCAGTTCCGGGCGGGCCGAGAAGGTCATGAAGTGGTTGGCGAAGGGGCCTTTGTTGCGCTCCGCAAAGTAGATGGCGAGACCTACCGAAGTTGCCATCGGTCTTCCCCACATCGAACCGGAGACATCGGCCACGATCAGGAAACGTTCGTCTCCTTCGGTGTAGTCCGGCAGGGCTTCCCACTGGGCTTCCAGGACCGGATCGATATCGTTGGTCTGGTAGAGATACTTCTCGACGATGTCGTAGGGGTAAAGTACGGAGGCGTTGATCTTTGCTTCGCCTTTCTGTACGCTTTCAAGATACGCTTTGAAGCGTTCTTCGTCATGCGTATAGAAGGCATGGCGGTAGCGGTTCATGGCCAGGGAAGGAACTTCCGGGTAGGCGATGCTGTCGTAATCCTTAGCGGAAAGCGATACTTCGGTGACCTTCAGGTACTTGCGCAGAGCGGACAGGACCTTACGGTATTCCTTCTCGCTCATGTGCAGGCCTTTGGCCAGACGCCTGGCGTTATTCACGGTCTCCGGGCTGGAAGTGTTGACCGAAGGCAGCCACTTGGCCAGCAGGCTGACCGGCTTGTCTTCCTTCATGGCCTGCAGATCCTTCTGCAGCTGCTCCTGAATGAAGGAAGTGACCATCGCCGGCTGGATATCCAGCAGAGCGATCAGGTCGTCATAGCGGCCGAATTCGCCGATCAGCGCAAGGTTCCTGCGCAGGATCTCCGGATAGGCCTTGGCCAGGTAACGCCAGAAGATGCGGCCGGTCCGGCGTTCGCCGAGACCGCCCCGGACATCGCGGGTATAGAAGGATAGTTTCGTCGCCAGCAATGGATCGGCGATCATCGCTTTGGCGAACTTCTGTTCGATCTCGGACTCTTCGCGTCTGCGCAGAGCACCGGCAGTCGCAAAAAGGTCTGCCAGGACATCCTGGGTCGTGCTGAGGGCCAGGGCTCCGTTTTCGGTATAGGTGCAGGACTGTTCCTGTTTGATGTCGTTGATGAATGTCATGGTATCCCTTCTTTCTGTCATTGCAGCGAATGTTTCACTGCTGTTCCTGTAAGTGGAAGCCGGCAATGCCGGCTTTTCAAGATGCCTTTTGTGAGACCGGTGCGGGTAAAACGGAGCACTCGCTTGTCGGTTTATCCCTCTCTCTGCTGAAAGCATCTTTCTTCAAGACGTCATATCTAAGGATCGTTCCTTAGCAGCCACCAAGCTTATGAGTGAAAGGTTTGCTGAAGACGTCTTACTCACGACACGTTATGCGGGTCAGATTTCCTGACAAGGAGTTCGCTGAGTTTGCAGTTGGTGTCGTTCTTTGCCGTAGATCACAAGATGCATTTATAGAGATTGACAGTCAAGATCTATAGTTTGCGGTACGCACCTTTTCTACAAGACGCTATTCAGTGGGGAGTCGAACCCCAGACGGACAGCCGAAGCCGAACGCCTTCACCAGAGTCATCCAATGGTTTGCGGTCTGCGTCTTTCCGGATCATCCGGCATCTTCATGGTAAAGGATATACACATAGATTTCGATTCTCAGAAAAGATTACTGAGTGACCCCTTAGAATAACCAATAATACTTTAATTAAAGGAATACTCTATAGAATAGTGACCCCAGAAAGGGTATTATAATGGTAAGAAGGTGAGTTTTATGGAAGAAAAGATCAAGGTCTATCTGTCGGAACAGGTACAGAATATCCTGCTGAAGGACATGGAACTCTTTGAGTTCTTCAAGAAAGACGGTTCTCTGAACCGGAATGACTTTTACAATGTCCTGATCGAGAACTACTATGAGCTCTACCATGAACGCAGCAGCGATATCTTCGATCATATCCAGGGCGTCATTGCCGAACATTCTTCGCTGAACAGCATGGAGATCCGGCAGATCGCTTCCGATATCCAGAACTATGTGGAAACGAAGTCCAATCAGCTGGAAGGGAACCTTTCGGAAGTCACTATCTCCATCAAACCGACCAGACATACTTCCCGGATCTTTCAGTTCATCGAATCCTACCATATCCGGAACTCTTCGATGTCCAACTATTTCCGGAACATGCTGGCGAGCTATACTTTACTGCCGCAGGACCGCCGGGAGAGGATCATCTTCAAGGAGACGGTGGAAACGATCGAGGAAGCGATCGCAAACGAACGGAAGATCTACTTTACGACGACATCCTACGATGCCATGCATATCGTCTCTCCCTACCGGATCACCAATTCCAAGGAAGAGCTCTTCAACTATCTGATCGGGGAATACAAGGGGAATGCCTACAGTTTCCGGATCACCCGTTTACGGAAGGTGATCATCCTGAATGAAGCAGCTTCCTTCAGCGAAGAGAATGAGAAAGTCTTCGGGATGATGCTGAAGTACGGTCCGCAGTTTGCCTACCGCAGCGATACGGCTCCGCTGGTAAAGGTCAGGCTTACGGAAAGAGGACAGGATATGCTGAAGAAGATCTATCTGCACCGTCCCCGTCTGACAGGGAAGGAAGGAGATATCTATACCTTTGAGTGTGCTCCTTCGCAGGCTTTCCAGTATTTCCTGAAGTTCGGCAGACATGCGGTAGTGTTGGAACCGAAGGATCTACAGAATGATCTCCATAAGTTCTATTCCATTGCTGAAAAGGCTTATCGGAGGAGAGAGAAACAGGAGTGAGGATCTCTGAGGAGGTCCTTTTTAGTGTAGGAAAACAGTGTTTTATCGGAAATAATCTATTGAAAGGAGTTCCGAACACGAGATTTGTAAACCGAACATTGTAATATGATAGCGTAAATGATATTATTAGGTTGGTTTCGGAGAACGACAATGTTTCAGATCATATTCTACGAGACCAAAGACAATCGATCTGAGTTATGGGAAATGCTTGAATCTGCATCGACGATCCTTCTTCAGTAAAGATGCCAGGATCCAGTATCAACAGATCAGTCTTTATATTCAGTTACTGCAGGAAAAAGGAACGAGACTCCCTGTGATCATTTCGAAACACATAGAGAATGATCTGTGGGAATTAAGACCGGGCGTAAATCGAATCTTCTACTTCAGCGATGGAGGAAGCACATTTGTTCTTCTTCATCTTTTTCGCAAACGCACACAAAAAACACCTGAAAAAGAATTGAAGAGAGCTCGTAGAGAGATCAATGATTACCTGCAAAGAAAGGGAACAATATCATGAAATCCTGGGAAGATTATAAGAATTATGTTAAAAATATCAGTCCGGAACGGAAAGAAGAGATGGAAAGGATCGAAGAACTGTCCATGATCATCGGCACGATCATCGAACAGAGGAATATGCTTGGTCTCAGCCAGCGGGAGCTGGCAGATCTCTGCAACATGCCGCAGTCTTCGATCGCTCGTATTGAAACGTTCCGGATCACGCCGAATCTGGATACACTGTTGAAGATACTGCATCCCCTGGGATTGCGGCTGCAGGTCTCTCCAGCAGAGGAGCTCCGGGTGCGATGAAACAGGAGTGAGAACTCTTGTTTTTTGGTGGCAGGTACAGGGATAATAGAATTATGAAAAAGACAGTAAATAAGATAATGACGATATGTTCGGTACTGTTCCTGCTGGCCGGGATCAGTGCCTGCCGCACGGAAGCGAAGATCCCGGAAGTGAAGGATCTCCCCCTCCAACATGAAACAGAGTTCGGCGGTGTCTACCTCGAGATGACCATCGATGACTTCAACGGGCAGGGCTTCGTCTACGGTGACAGTGTCGACGTGACTTTCTCCAACGGCTATGTCCTGGAGGATCTGCCTTACTACAACGGCTACTATGTCGATGTCGGCTCGCCTCTCTTAGTTGCCTATCCCGGTTATCCCTACATCAAGGTCGGCATCAATAACGGAGAAGATCTCTGGAAGATCGCGGATCTGAAAGAAGACGGCAGCGCCAGCGTCGTCCTGCGGGAACACGGCACTTATCTCGAGATGCAGCTGGCCCGGGATATCCACTACACCGATATCCGGGAAGACTATCCCAGCGACGAAGCCTTTGCGAACTTCCGCAATGTGGAAGTCGGCGACCTGAAGCCGGGCATCTTCTATCGTTCCGCTTCGCCCTGCGACAACCAGCACAAAAGGGCCCCCTATGTCGATCGGCTGATCGAAGGAGCCGGGGTGCAGTTCATCCTGAATCTGGCCGATACCGACGAAAAGATCCAGGGCTATCTGGCGAAGGAGGACTTCGCTTCTCCCTATTTCCTTTCGCTCTATGAGAGCGGACAGGTACTGCCCATTGCCCTGAATATGAACTACGGTTCGGAAGAGTTCCAGCAGAAGCTCGTCAACGGTCTGACAGCGATGGCGGAACAGGAAGGTCCCTACCTCATTCACTGCACGGAAGGCAAGGACCGCACCGGTTTCGTCTGCATGCTTTTAGAAGCGCTGAGCGGGGCCAGCTATCAGGAGATCGTCGACGACTACATGCTGACCTACGACAACTACTACGAGATCAATATAGAAAAAGACCCCGCCAAGTACGACATCATCCTGGAGAAGAACCTGAACGATATGATCCGGGTGGTGGTCAACGATGAAAAGAAAGATATCACGAAGACCGATCTGAAGGCATCCGCCGAGGCTTTCCTGCTCAGGATCGGGATGGCGGAAGAGAGTCTGGCCATGCTGGAAGGAAGGCTCTGCAAGCCCGCGACGCTCTTCGGCAGCGCGAAGAGGAGGGGCATGCTGCCGGCCTTCCTGATCTGGGAAGCGCTGACTCTGCTGTTCCTGGGTATCGGGCTCTATGTACGCCGCATGCAGAAGCCGGCTGCCTTCTTCACCTTTGAAAAGGAAGGACCGAAAGTCAGCGATGTCACGGCCTATAACCGTTCTGTTTCCAGGCTCTGGATCCTCTTTGCCCTGCTCTTTGCAGCGCTGGGCGGCAGTTTCCTCTTCCTGCCGCAGAACTCTCCGCTCTTCCTGCTCCCGTATCTGGGAACGGTCTTCCTCTGCCTCTTCCTGGTCATCAGCTATACTCATATCGCCGGGAAATACAGGAAATGATCATCATCGAACGGCAGGAATTGTCGGAAAAAGAAAAGGGAGAGGTCTGGCAGATCCTGATCGAAAGCGATCGGGAATTCGTGCCGCCCCTCTCTGCCCGCAGCAGTACGGTCCAGCAGGACTTACAGGATACGAATGAAAAAGAACTGCCCTCTGCCTACTTTGCAGCTTTGCAGGAGCAGTCTTTTCTGCTGGCGAAGGAAGGAGAAGAAACTCTTGGTTTCCTCTCTTACCGTCAGGGATATGTGCTGGAGAAACTGGGAAAAGAGGCCTATACCTATGTCTCCACGGTCATCGTCCGCAAGCCTTATCGGGGACAGGGGATCACAGCACAGCTGTATCAGCATTTACGGAAGATCACGGAAGAGAAGGTCCTGCTGCGGACCTGGTCCGGCAATACGGCACATATGGCTGTCCTGACGAAACTGGGTTTCCGGGAAGTGCTGCGCATCCCGAATGACCGGGGCGAAGGGATCGATACGGTCTATTACTGCTTCGGTGGGGAAAGGTCTCCGCTACAGTAGAAATCTTTTCCCGGGAAACACTGTTTCCGTAGAGAAACGACCTCTCTTCGGGTATAATAGGGTCATGGATCAAAAGGCATTCTACGAGGCCTGTGCCAAGCACGGTCTGCAACTCAGTGAACAGCAGCTGTCACAGTATGCGGCTTATGCCGCATATTTACGCGAAGAGAACGAGAAGGTCAATCTCACGGCGATCACCGAGCTTCCGGAGATCTATGAGAAACACTTCTACGATTCTCTTTTAGTCTCTTTCCATGAGGAACTGAAAGGTTCCTTAGCCGATATCGGTACCGGTGCCGGTTTCCCCGGAGTGGTGCTGAAGATCGCTTATCCGGAATTGCAGGTCGATCTGATCGAGTCCAACGGCAAGCGCTGTGCTTTCCTGCAGAGGCTGATCGAAAAGCTATCGTTGCAGGATATCCGGGTCATCAATGCCCGCAGTGAAGACTTCACCCGGAAGGAAAGAGAAGTCTATGACTATGCAACGGCCAGAGCCGTAGCCGAGCTGCCGATCCTGATGGAGATCTGTGCTGCTTCCGTGAAAGTCGGAGGAAGTTTCCTGGCCTTACGCGGAGCGAAAGGCGAAGAAGAGATCGTGAATGCCGAGAACGCCCGGAAGAAACTGGGCTTCCGGAAGCCCCTTGTTGTAAAAGAAGAACTGCCGGACGGTTCCCTGCGGATACTGGGCTATTACCGCAAGGAAAAGGAGACACCTTCCCGTTATCCCCGGCTGTATACGGAGATCAAGAAGAAATGTCTGTAACCATCGAAGATCTACAGCGGAAGCGTCTTTCCGCTGTAGCGGAAGCGAAAGCGATTCGCGATTATCTGGAAACGGAAGAGCTGACGCAGAGCGAACTGGCCCGCAGGCTGGGCTATTCGCAGTCGGCTCTGGCCAATAAACTGCGCCTGCTGAAACTGCCGGAGAGCGTGCAGGAAGCTGTCGATGAAGGACGGCTCAGCGAAAGGCATGCGCGGGCTTTACTGAAAGTGGCGGAAGCAGAACAGGAGAAAGTCGCTTCTGTCATCCTGGAAAGGAACTATACGGTCCGGGAGAGCGAAGAGTATATCGCTTCGCTGGCTTCCCGGCATACGCTTCATGACCGCGGTGTCAGCAATTCCGTGCGGATCGGGATCAACACCATGAAGCAGGCTTATGAGCTCTGCCGGAAGAGCGGTCTCGATGCATCGCTGCAGGAAACGGAATACGAGAACGAGATCAAGCTCGTCATCCGTTTCCGGAAATAAGGGGGATCTATGGGTAAGATCATTGCGGTAGTCAATCAGAAGGGCGGTGTCGGCAAGACCACCACCTGCGTCAATCTGGCAGCCGGTCTGGCCTATCTCGGCAAGCGTATCCTGCTGGTCGATTTTGACCCGCAGGGCAGTGCGACCCAGGGCGTAGGCTGCGCGATCGGTCTGAAGGATGAGACGGTCTACGATGCCCTGCATTCCGGCGATCCCACCAATGCCTTAAAGAAGCTCTCGATCCCGCCGTTGGATATCCTGCCGACCAATATCTCGTTAGTCGGGGCGGAACCGGAACTGGTCCGTACGGAGACTGACCGGGAGAAGAAACTGAAGGGGCTGCTCGATCCGCTGCGCCCCCGCTACGACTTCATCCTGATCGACTGTCCGCCTTCGCTGGGCTTATTGAACACCAATGCCCTGACGGCAGCCGACAGCGTCATCATTCCGGTCCAGTGTGAATACCTGGCCCTGGAAGGCGTTACCTTACTGCTGCAGACGATCCGTCTGGTGCAGAAGCTCTACAACCCCGCACTGCGCATCGAAGGCGTCTTACTGACGATGTACGATGCCCGTACGAGGCTGTCTGTCGAAGTTCAGCAGGAAGTACGGCTGCACTTCAAGGAAAAGACCTACAAGACTGTCATCCCCCGCAATACCAAGCTGGCGGAAGCGCCTTCCCGGGGACGGACGATCTTCGATTATGCGATCCATTCCGAAGGAGCCAAGGCTTATGTGGCCCTGACCAAGGAAGTGATCGATGCGAATAAAGGAGGAAAGTGATGGCTGACAACAAGCGTTTGGGCAAGGGCCTGGGAGAACTCTTCGGCGGAGATATCGACAAGGTCCTGGATGAGATCACCAACAACGAAAAAGCTTCCTCTTCGGAGATATCGATCTCCGAGATCCGTACCAACCCCTACCAGCCCCGTAAGGTCTTCGATCCGGAGAAACTGGCGGAACTGGCGGAGTCCATCAAAGAACACGGCGTCTTCCAGCCGGTCCTGGTCCGCAAGGCCATCGAAGGCTATGAACTGGTCGCCGGCGAAAGACGGCTGCGGGCAGCGAAGATCGCCGAACTGGAAAAGATCCCGGCCATCGTCGTCGACTTCAACGATACGCAGATGATGGAAGTCTCGCTGCTGGAGAATATCCAGCGCGAAGATCTCTCCCCCATCGAAGAGGCCGAAGCCTTCAAGCAGCTGGTCGATAAAGTCGGCTATACCCAGGAAGAACTGGCCAAACGGGTCGGGAAGTCCCGCACCTATGTCACCAACTCCCTGCGTCTGCTGAAGCTTCCTTACGAGGTAAAGGAGATGGTCCGCAAGGGCGAACTGTCCTACGGACAGGCCCGGACGATCCTTTCCGTGGAAGGAGAAGAGCGCCAGAAGGCATTGGCAAGACGGGCAGTCAAAGAAGGTCTGACGGTACGTCAGCTGGAGAAGCTGGCGGCCCGGAAGATCGTGGTCCGCAAGGAACTGAAGAAGGATCCCTATCTTGAAGAAGTCCGCCATCGTGTAGAAGACATCCTCGGTACTTCCGTCGAAGTCGGTAAGAAAGCGATGACGATCCGCTACAACAGCACTGAAGACCTGAACCGCATCCTGGAGAAACTGGGAGCGATCGAAGAGTCCTACGAATAAAACAGGAGCGTCAGCTCCTGTTTTGGGAAGGAGAACGTATGGCCGTCTATATCATGCGTCACGGGGAGACCGACTGGAACCGCAGCGGCAGGCTGCAGGGACAGATGGATATCCCGCTCAATGAAAAGGGCAGACAGCAGGCTTCCGAGATGAAGGAACGCATCCAAGAGAGCGGGCTCTCTTTCGATAAGATCTACTGCAGTCCTTTATCCCGTACCCGCGAGACCGGGAAACTGGCCTTAGGCAGTGAAGAAGGCTTCCGGCTGGATGAGAGGCTGCTGGAATATGATTACGGTCCCTTTGACGGCACCCTCTTCGAGGATGCCTCCAAGGAACTGATGGCTTTCCTGATGGATCCCGAACACATAGCTCCGCCGGAAGGTTCCGAGACTATCCCCCATCTGATGGACAGAGTCACTTCCTTCCTGCAGGAGATCGATCCCCGGGAAGACATCCTGATCATCACCCACGGGGTGACCATCCGGGCCCTCTTCGGAGCGATGCTGGGGAAGGGCGGAGCGTACTGGGCACTGCCGCTCGACAACTGCTGCATCTATACCCTGAAAGACGGGGAAGTGATCGAGTGTGTCGGTCCGAAGACGAAAGAAGAAGTCCTGAATACGATCTGAACGGCCTCCGAGGAGGCCGTTTTCTATTCGTTATGGATCTCTTCGATGACCCCTTCTCCGGTATTGGGATGGACAGCGGAATAGATCACATCACTGCCGAACACCAGCAACAACACCGCCGTAACCGCCTGGATCCTCTTCGGGGAGATCTGCCGCAGCCGATCATCGATCAGGGGCGCGACCAGATAGACGATCACGAAACCGCCCAAGCCGAACACCATCAGTCCTTCGGCACAGATCCTGCCGTTCAGGTTCAGGAAGTAGCCGGTGTAGTCCCACCAGCGCAGGCCGTAGATCGTTTCCAATGCCCAGCTCGTGCCGTATTCGATGATGCCGCAGAGCACGACGGCGGCGATGAATAACTGTACCGGATAGGGCCGGAACTTCTTGAGGACGGTCAGGATCAGGATCCCTCCGACCCCGTAGATCGGCAGCCAGGGACCCAGCAGGGTGCCGCGGTTCACGAACATTCCGTAGTTGATCAAAGAAAGGTTCACTTCCCAGAGCCAGCCGATAAACATGAACAGGAAGAAGATCACGATCAGATGGGGCAGGGAATACATGCGCAGGAAATGTAAGGTGACCGGCAGCGGACGGTCGGCCATCTTGCGGGAGGGAGAGAGCCGGGTCGGATAGCTGACGCCGGTGGCTTCCTGTTTCTGGTCGATGACCCGCATCCGCAGTTCCTGATCGGCCTGATAGGCTTTTTCTTCAGCGCTGTTCCAGAGGACGATGCCGAAGGCATCGGCCAGGAACTGCCGGACCGGATCATCGAAACGCAGGACGACTTCCGGGGTCTCAAGCGCTTCGAAGGCTTCCGGATAAGCAGTCTGCAGCAGGCGGTCCTCCGCCCGTTCAAAGAGATAGCGGTCGTTGAGACGCTCGCCGGCGCTGCGCAATTCCGCATAGTATTCACTGAAGCAGGCCGTCTTGTAGGGGTTGGTGAAGAAGATGTCGCTCAGACCTAAGGTCGGGATGCCCAGGATCTTCCAGGGCAGCAGGGTCAGATCGACCAGGAAGAGTTCCTTCTTGTGACCGTCTGTCATCTCTCTGGAGAGCCGGAAGGCTTCCTTGGCGGGAAGCGAAGGATTCTCGGCCAGGATGTAGGGGATCATCAGATATTCATAGTGTTTGATGAAGAGACCGACGACCGTTAAGGCCCAGAGGTATTCCTGTACGGTCTTCCTGAACAGGATCCAGGCCGTGTTCGCCCAGTGCCGGGTACGGTAAAGGAAGGTGGCCCGGCCGAGCGGGATCCTTTCATAGAGCCGGCCTTCCAGGAAGAAACGTCTTTCCACCACCGGCACGACATTGATGAAGAAAGTCCAGATAAAGAGATAGATCAAAGCACCGCTGATCATGAAGACCGCCGGCAGCAGTTCCTTCTGTTCCACGATCCGTTCAATGATCTGGAACAGTAAAACGAAGATCTGACCGGAAGTCAGGAAGTTGACCATCTCGGCCAGCACTCCGCGGGAACGGCCCAGGATCGGACTCTGTTTGGCCTTCTCCTCGGCTTCGCTCTTCAGTTCATCGACCTGCTGCTCCGCTTTCTTTTTATTGTCTACGGTCTGCAGGATCAACTGCCCCAGTTCGGCGGTACCGGGAAACTTTCCGTCAAACTGCAGGTCTGCATTCTCAAAGTGTTCCACCACCGTACGCTGGACGCTGTCCCAGACGTTCAGGGAAGAACTGTATTCGGCATGGATAAAGGAGGCCAGCAGACAGATGATGACGAAAAGACGGTAGTGTCTTTTGAGATTCCTGCGGGCTTCCTGTTTCAACGCACGTCTTTTTTCGGTGACATCCATAGTCACTATTATAGAACAAGCCTCCGGAAACATGTTACAATCCAGATACATGAACAGGGAACAGATCGAAGAAAAAGCCGCTCAGGCGGCAGAATTACGAAAGAAAGGCCTGCGCAACTGCACCCAGGCCGTGACCGAAGTGCTGGCCGAGGAAACGGGATTGTCTCCGGAGATCTGGCTGCAGCTCTCTTCCGGCTTTGCGGCCGGGATGGGCAGCACCAAGGCGACCTGCGGATCGCTGATCGGTGCGGTGATGGCAGCCGGCATGAAGAAGGAAGGCAAAGGCACCGTCATTGCGGCCAGGCAGATCTCGGAAAGCTTTGAGAAGAAGTGCGGGGCGCTGAAGTGTATGACCCTGAAGGGCCTCGATGACAAGGGAGTCTATACTCCCTGTGAGGAATGCGTCAGGAATGCCGTAAGGGCTTATTATGAGGTGATGAATGATGAGACAGTATAGTTATCAGCCGAAAGGAGTATGTTCCAGAAAGGTGAGCTTCGGGATCGAAGACGGGAAGCTCTACGGGCTGAAGTTTGAAGGGGGCTGCCCCGGAAATCTGCAGGCCATCAGCAAGCTCTTAGAAGGCTATGATGCGCAGAAGGCTGTCGATGTCTTAATGGGCAATGACTGTGCCGGCAGGGGAACTTCCTGTGCCGATCAGCTGGCCAAAGCCGTACAGGATGCCTTATTACAGGAAAACCGGGGATGAGCCCGGTTTTTGTTTAGGAAGAGCGTTTCTCCGGCAGCTGCGACAGGATGATCGCTGTAAACATGATCACACAGCCGGTCAGTTCTCTGGTAGTGAGCGTCTGGTGCAGGACGATCCAGCCGGTCAGCGCGGCAAATACGCTCTCGAGACTCATGGTGAGGGAAGCAATGGTCGGATCCAGTTCCCGCTGGGTGACTGTCTGGATGGTGTAGGCAACACCGGAGCTGAGCACGCCGGCATAGAGGATCGAGCCGGAAGCGGCTTTGATGGCCGGGATGTCGATCCCTTCAAAAATAAACATGAACACCGTACTGAAGAGAGCGGTGAAGAAGAGCTGCAGTAAGGATAAGACGATCGGATCGGTGCGCAGGGCGTAGCGGCCGACGGCCAGGATCTGGAAACTGAAGAGGAAAGCGCAGATCAGGACCAGGGCATCGCCCAGCTGCAGGGAGAAGCCGCCGGTCATGCTTAAGAGGTAGAGACCGATGACGCCTAAGAGGACGCTGAACCAGATCCTCTTACTGATCTTTTTGCCCATGAAGAGAGTCATCACCGGTACCAGCACCACATACATGGCCGTGATGAAGCCGGCCTTGGCAGTCGATGTATAGGCGATGCCGATCTGCTGCAGCAGGGAAGCCAGGAAGAGGAATAAGGCACAGAAGAAACCGCCCCGCAGGTCAAAGCGCAAGTGCGGCAGGACCGAGGGCTTTTTCAGGATATAACGTTTATACAGCAACATCATCACCATCATCACGACCGCGATCCAGCTGCGTAAAGCCAGGAAGGTAAAAGGACCGACCAGCTGCGCACCGATGCTTTGGGCAACGAAGGCAGAGCCCCAGATCAGAGCGGCAAAGGCCAATAAGATCGTAAAGAAGACCTGACGGGTATTTTTCGACATGATGATATCATGTGGGTTTTTGCGGAACTTGTCAATCAAAAAGACTCTCTTTCGAGAGTCTTAGCGGATCAGGTTCTCCAGTGTTTCGAAGAGCACCTCAGGCTGGACAGGCTTGCTTAAGTGGGCATTGAGGCCGGCCTGCAGACTGCGCTGCACGTCTTCATCGAAGGCGTTTGCCGTTAAGGCGATGATCGGCAGATCTTTGGCATCTTTGCGCTCCATGGCCCGGATCGTCCGTGTGGCTTCCAGACCGTCCATCTCCGGCATCCGCATATCCATCAGGACGGCATCGTAATAGCCTTCCGGATGGGAGGAGAAGAGCTCGACCGCGATCTTTCCGTTCTCGGCCAGATCGACTTCCATGCCTCTCGTCTTCAGCAGCATCATCATGATCTCGGCATTGACCTGCACGTCTTCGGCTAAGAGGATGCGTTTTCCGGAAAGATCGACCTTCTGCTGCGGAGCCTTTCCGGCATTCTTCTTTCCGGCAGCCGATTCGAATTCTTCCAGCACGGCACTGGCGAAGAGCGGTTTAGACAGGAAACTGTCGACACCGGCTTCCGTCGCCTCTTCCAGGACATCATCCCAGCGGTAGGCGGTCAGGATGATGATCGGGGTCTCGTGTCCGACGATCTCACGGATCTTCCGGGTCGTTTCCACCCCGTCCATCTCCGGCATCTTCCAGTCGACCAGGATCAGGTTGTAGGGTGCACGGCGGACATGGCGCAGACGCACCATGTCGACTGCTTCTGCTCCGGAACCGGCCGTTTCGGCTTCGATACCGGCCTTTTCCAATACCAGCCGGGCATGTTCCAGGGCGATCGGGTCATCATCGATGACCAGGACGTGCATATCTTCGGGGTGGATGTTTTCGCTGTCCTCTTCGCTTTCCTTCCGGGAAGAGTCATCCAGGGTCACGGTCACCGTAAAGACGGAACCTTTGCCTTTTTCGCTCTCGACCTGAATGTTGCCGTTCATCATCTCGACGATATTCTTGGTGATGGCCAGACCCAGACCGGAACTGCCGTACTTATTGGTGGTGGAGTTGTCTTCCTGGGCAAAGGCATCGAAGATGCGGGGCAGGAAGTCCTTGTCGATGCCGATGCCGGTATCGGCGATCCGGAACTCCATCGTGCTCTTTCCGTCATACTGGGCTTTCCGCTTCACATCCAGCTGTACGCTTCCTCCTTCCGGTGTGAACTTGACGGCATTGCCGAGGATATTGATCAGCACCTGCCGAAGCTTCATATTGTCGCCGAGATAGTAGTCATCGACCTCACTGTTGATGTGACAGCTGTATTTCAGACCCTTGTCCTGACACTGTCCGGAAAACATCGTATTGATCGCTTCCAGCAGTTTGGGGAAGGAGAACTCTTCGTGCTTGAGGGTCAGGCGGCCGCTCTCGATGCGCGACATATCCAGGATGTCGTTGATCAGGTTCAGGAGGTGATCGGCGGAATCTCCGATCTTGATGAGGTATTCTTTCGTCTTCTCCGGTGTTTCCGGATCGTTGAGGGCGATATTGTCGAGACCGATGATCGCATTCATCGGGGTACGGATCTCATGGGACATGTTGGAGAGGAAGGCGGTCTTGGCCTTGCTGGCTTCTTCGGCAGCGGTCAGGGCATCCGACAGGACCTGGGACTGCTGTTCCAGCTTTTCCTGCAGAGCGATGCACTGTTCCAGTTCTTCCTGTTTGCCCCGGACTTCGGCCTGTGCGGTCTCCGTCTCCAGCTGCAGGCGGGCATTGCGACGGGATTCGGAGATGATGAAGCCGAACATCACGGCCATGGCTCCTACGGTCAGGACCGACTGAACGACGCTGCGGGTGATGATGCCGTTGGAGATACTGCTGATGCTGTCGGAGATGACGCTCTCCCGGATCAGGTAGGTCAAGAGCCAGTTCGTGCCGTCGATCGGTACGTAGCTTAGGGTCTCCTTGATCCCGTTATAGCTGAAGGAGACCGTTCCCCGGGTATGTCCCTGGAATCCTGCCAGGAAGCTTTCATAGGTCTCTCCGTCTTCAAACTGCGCATTGTGCATGGCGTCCAGCAGATTGTCTTCCACGGCCAGACCGCCCAGGATGGTATTGCTTAAGGCGATGCCCTTATCGGTATAGATATTGCAGAAAGTCGCGGCATCGGGATCGGTATTCATCGATACCCCCTCCAGCATCTCCCGCATGTCGATCTCCATGAAGCAGACCTTCAGATGTCTGCCCATATAGGTAAGATCGACCGGGATCGCGATATCGACTTTCTTTTTGGTGGTCTCCAGGTTGAGGATGGAGATCGAAGGTTCTTTGAGAGACTTATAGTCGATGTCGTATTCATCGATGTTGGTCTGGATGCCCAGAGAGGTATAGATGATCCCTTCGCTGTCGATGAAAGCGAACTTCTCCAGATTGTAGAGCTGTTTCATCCGGCGCTGGTAAGCCTGCAGATGTTCGGCATCCTGCAGATCTTCCGCTTCCATCAGATCGACAGCGACCTGCAGATCCCGGATATGGCTCTGCAGATTGTTTTCCACGACCTGTTCCCTTCGCCCGGCCAGTTCATCCAGGTACAGTAAAGAGACCGTCCGTACGGCTTCTTCGTTGTCTTTACGGGCATTCTGCCCCATCCAGACAGTCCCCAGGATCAGGATCAGGGCAATGATCAGACTGCCGAAGAGGGCGATCCGGGTCGTTTTATTCTGTTTCCGTTCACTCATATCGATACCCCATTACGCAAAAAGGATCTGTCAAAGGCAGAGTTCTTTCGTTTATCTCATTGTATCGCGAAAAGCAGGCGAATGTAACTTAGTTATAGATATAGACCGGAGTGCCGATCTCTACCGCAGCGTAAAGCTGTCCGGCTTTGTCGGTAGGCATATTGATGCAGCCGTGGGAACCGTCTATTAAATAGATGTCACCGCCGAATTCGCTGCGCCAGCTGGCATCGTGGAAGCCCAGGAGATGCCCCCCGGCATTATCCCAGCCGATCCAGTAACCGACATATTCGACATAATCACTGCCCCGCAGCGTATTGGGCGAGACCTTGCGCTGGACATAGTAGGTACCGGTCGGGGTACTGCAGCCGGTCGGCACATCGCCGCTGACGATCGGAGAAGAGAAGACGACTTCATCGTTCTCGTAGTACCAGAGGGTCTGCTGGGAAATCGAGACTTCGACCTTCTTGCGGGATTCATAGACCCAGGGGGCATCGACCAGGGTGTCCTCTGTGGCGAGCACCGCTTCGCTCAGGCGCTTGGTGAGGCCGGAAGAGCTGATGTATTCGTAGTCGGAGACGCTGTATTTGTCAGCAATGCTGCGGGCGTATTCCTGTACCTTCTCTTCATTGACGGTGAAGGCATTGTCGGCAAATAAGAGCCAGTCGAAGAAGACATCCTTCTGCAGGTCCTGACGCAGACTGTCGGAGATATTGAGCTGGATCTTCTTGCCTAAGAGGCCCTGCATATCCTGAAACTGCTGCTGCAGCGCCGGATCGTCTGCCTGCACCGCCGCTTTCTCATAGTAAGGCGTAAGGTCCAGAGCATCCTCGCCGGAACCGTTCAGGTAAGCGGAGGCAAAGGTCTTCACTGCTTCGGTGAGGACATCCTCCTTGAGCAGGTTCCCGGCCGTGGCTTCGCGTAAGAAGAGCTCCTGACCTTCCAAGGCCAGATAGGCATCCTTCGGGGCCTCTGCATTGGCGCTCTGCAGACAGTTCAGGGCATGAACGGAGCGCTTCAAGGCAGCCAGATCGTAGGAGCCGTAGATCTTGTTGCAGGTATAGGTCTTCTCCCGGAAGAAGGAAGGCAGCCACATCTTCGGATCCTGCTGCGTCAGAAGATCGCTGCAGTCATAACGGAAGGAAGTGTTCGCTTCCGGTTCCAGGGTGATCGTTTCTTCGGCTTCGCTGCCGTCTTTGGCCCTTTCCTTCAGGGTGATGACGACAGGTGCAGAGGAGATCCTTTCCGAAGCGGTATCCGCGCTGCGGAAGGCTACGGAGACATCGTTGATCTTCGTACGGGGCAGGAAATGCGTACGGAAAAAGGTCATTCCGGCAAAGTACAGGAGACCCAGGAATACCAGTGTGATCAAGAGACCGAAGAATTTTTTCATAGCCCTATTGTAGCGGAAAAACGGCACAAAAAAGAACTGTTTTCACAGTTCCGGAAAAGGGACAAAAGGCTGCGGTATTTCGTGATCTCCGAGATCGATCCCGTACCAGACCATGTCATACCATCTGCTGAACTTATAGGCACACTTTTCGAAGTGTGCTTTCTTTGCGAAACCGAGATGTTCGTGGAAGGAGACGGAAGAAGTATCAAGATAAGGATCCTCCCCGATCGGGTAAGCGATGCAGGCATAGAGGTTCTCGATGCCCTGTCTTTTCGAGACCTTCTCCAGTTCTTCGTAAAGCTTCCGGCCGAGACCTTTTCCTTTCTGATCCATGGCCACATAGATCGAAGTCTCTGCCGACCAGTCATAGGCAGCCCTTCCTTTGAAAGCAGAGGTATAGGCATAGCCCAGGATCTTTCCCTCTTCTTCGATGACGATCCAGGGATAACGCTGCAGGGTCTTTGCGATCCTCTGGGTGAAGTCCTCCAGAGAGGGGACTTCCGTCTCAAAGGTGATCGCTGTTTCTTCGATATAGGGCTTATAGATCTGCAGCAGAGCAGCAGCATCTTCGATGTCGGCGGTACGGATGTTCATAACTGTATTATAGATCATTCTGTGCTGATCACGGTGCGCATGATCTCGATGAATTCTCTGACGGCGGGAGTAGGATCGTTGGCATAGATGATCCCGAAGGGAAGGGTGTAATCCCAGTCGACTTCTTTCAGCAGGAAAGAAGGGTGGACGTTCCTCCATGTTTCGAAGGAGACCATCAGGAAGTTGTTTTCGGCGCAATGATTGAAGGTATCGAGACTGGTCAGGTCTTTCCGCAGGATCACCGAAGGATGTTCCTTCTCCAGCATGCTGCGCATCCGATCGACCGGTTCTGTATTGCCGCGAGGAGCGAGATACAGAGTGTTTCCTTCCAGATCATCGACTTTCAGTTTCGTTTTGTGGGCCAGCGGATGTGTGAACGGTACACCGATCATCAGAGGCAGATCGGAGATCTTCAGGGCCTGACAGCGTCCATGCCAAAGATTGGAGGAATAGACGCAGGAAACAACATCATAGTCCTCTCCCAGCTGATCGAAGAATTCGTGGCTGCCGTAGTAAGCGCCGGAAGGATCAGACATGGAGACGACCCGGAAGCGCAGGTGAGGGTGCAGGAAAGAGATGCTTTTCCAGAGATCGAAGACCATGTTGTGGGGTCGTAAGGGCGAAGAACCGATACGGATCGTGGTCCGGTAGTCGTGGTAGGCCGAACGGGTCTGATCGATGACTTCGTTCTCCAGGGCAAGAAGTCTTCTGGCACCCTGATAAAAGACCTCGCCGGCTTTGTTCAGAGATACACCGGAGCGGCTCCGCTCAAAAAGCGGCACACCCAGTTCCTGTTCCAGACTGTTGATGTGCTTCATGATCGCATTATGGGAGATGTAGTTCCTGCGGGCTGCTTTGGTGAAGCTGCCGGTATCAGCGACAGACAGGAAATATTTCAGTTTCTGGTTGTCCATGGTAGTAACCTTTTGGTTACCACCATTATAGCGAAGTAAGAACCAGCGGACAATATTCCTCGGTTATTATGAAACCAGATAAGAACTTAAGCGCTTAAGGAGATCTTGTTCAGGAGGGAGCTGCCTATGTCAGAGACCGTGAAAAATGGGTGTCGGTGTCGGTCTCCTCGGTCCGCGGAATGCCTTCGTCACCGGAGCCATCGAAGAAAGCAAGCAGGCAGCCTTCCTGGGTTATGCCAACACCTTCTGCTTCGCCTGGAGCATCATCGCCGGTCCCCTTCCCGTATGGCTTTCACTTCTACCCTGATCGTATGTGCCAACATGCTGGGGGTCTATATCTCTGCCTATTTCATCAACATCAGTGATGCGATCTTCCACCGGGCCTGTGATATCGATTCCGCTGTTCTGGGCTGCGCCCTGGTCTGGATCATCATGGCTGTGCTGATGCTCGTTGCCAAAGGTTCGCTGGAAAAGGCGAAAAAGAAGTAAAGGAGAAAATCATGAACAAAGAGATCACCAAACAGTACAGAGAGTACGTCAGAAAACTGATCGATGCCAAAGTCGTTGCCGGTTATTCCGCTTATGTCCTGAACAAGGACGGGAAAGTGCTCTTCAATGACGCCTGCGGCTATGCCGATATGGCACTGGGTACGGCAGCTACCGATGAAACGGTCTACCAGCTGATGTCCATGTCCAAGGCTTACTGCAATGCGGCTGTCATGCGTATGGTCGAACAGGGAAAGATCGATCTCGACAAGGAAGCAGGAGATTATCTCGATGCCTATAAGAAACCGCTGGTCATCGATCACTGGGACGAAGAGAACGACATGCCTGTCCTGCGTCCGGCGAAAACGCCCTTAACGATCCGCAGTCTGCTGAACTGCACCTCCGGTGTTGCGACTCAGGCAGCTTACGATACAAAGCGTTTCAAATATGAATCCCGCTTCAGCATCGTCTTTGCCGAGCCCTGCCAGTGGCATGCCCCGCTGTCCTTCGATCCCGGTACGGACTGGGCTTACAATGCCGGCTGGAACATCCTGGCGGAGATCGTCCTGGCGGTCGATGGAAACGGCCGTGACTGGGCCCATTACCTTGAAGACGTCTTCTTCAAGCCGCTGGAACTGACCTCCACGACCTGCCTGCCCTATTCCGATCCGGATATCGCTCCGCGCGTAGCGCAGATCCATATCCGTCAGGCTGACAATACCCTGCGTTCCAATACGGTCTGCGGTTTCAAGGCTTCCTGGTTCGGTAAGCCGGAATACTGGCGTTCCTACGGCGGCCGTGACGCTACTAACTGCGTCTTCTCTTCCGCTTCCGACTATGCGAAGTTCCTGGCTGTCTTCCTCAACAAGGGCGTAGGCCTGAACGGGGTCAGGATCCTTTCCGAGGAGTCTGTCGAAGAGATGCGCAAGAACCAGATCGGCGATCTGATCGCTCACTGGGTCACCGATAAGAAACTGTTCAATACCTTTGAATCGGAACCGGACTTCTTCTACGGTCAGCAGCCGATGAAGTGGGGTCTGGGTTTCCTGGTCAACGAAAAAGAAACACTGGATGGCAGAGGGAAGAATGCCCTGGCCTGGTTCGGCGGTGCGGATACCTACTTCACGGCCGATATCGAAAACGGACTGGCGATCGTTGCGATGATGGCGAATTCACCGTCTGCTCATCCTGCCTGCGTTTCGGTCTTCCGGAACCTGGAAAGAGCTGTCCATGATCTGCCTCTGATCGAAGTCGATCCGGATGAGCTGAACAAGCAGCGCGCAGAAGCCGACCGCGGCCTCTGATCAAAGAAAAGATAGACCGGCCAGGAGATCCCGGCCGGTAAAGGAGACAATATGACACAGGCATTAAGCGTTATCGGACTGCTGCTTTCGCTGGCAGTTCTCGTCATTCTCTGTATGAAGGGAGTCAATATCTTTATCTGCGGTATCGTAAGCTCATTGGTCGTTACGGTATTCTCCGGCATGGATGTCTACAGTACGCTCAAAACGGCATACATGTCAGGATTTGTATCGTTCATGCAGAGCTGGTTCCTGATGTTCTTTATCGGGACCTTCTACGGAAAACTGCTGGAAGTGACCGGAGTTGCTGAGAAAGTTGCCAAAACGATCATGCAGTTCGCAGGAAGGAAGTTTTCCCTGATCGCCCTGCCGATCGCTATGGGCATCCTGGTCTACTGCGGCCTGAACGGTTTCGTAGCGATCTTCATCTTCTGGCCGATCATGACCGAAGTATTTAAGGATCTGGACGTTCCGAAACGCCTGATGCCGGCTATGTATTTTCTGGGCACCGGGACCTTCGCAAATTTCGCTCCCGGCACTCCCTCGATCCTGAACAACATCGTCACCGGTTCGTTGGGCGTAGCACCTTCTGCAGGATTCATTCCGGGCATGTGTGCGGTGATCTTCACGGTCATCGTTGGCTGCCTCTGGTTCCAGGCGATCGTCAATAAGTGCCGCCGGAACGACGAACACTTTGCGTCTGACTATCAGGAAGAACAGGAAGAAAGGGAAGAGAGAGAACTTCCGAGCCTGCTGACCTCTGCCCTGCCGCTGGTCCTGACCGTCTTCTGCGTCAATGTTCAGTGGGGCGGCAAGAACGTCTTTGAGATCGAAGAAGCCATGCTGATCGGCTGTGCAGCTGCCTGGCTGCTCAGCTACAAAGAACTGGGTTTCAGGAAGGTCGTCGGGTATATCGGAGAATCTGCTGAGAGTTCCGTATCCCTGATCGCGCTGACCTGTGCGATCGTAGGCTTCGGTTATGTCATCCAGGCTTCCCCGGCTTTCCAGACGATCGTTGATCTGATCCCCCGCATCCCGGGTCCGCCGCTGGTCTCGCTGGCGCTGGCGACGAACGTCATGTGCAGCATCACCGGTACAGCTTCCGGAGCTGCCGGCATCGTCGCTCCGATCCTGGGCCCGATCTATACGGCAATGGGTCTCAATCCGGAGATGGCTGCCCGTACGATGGTCGTTTCTGCTACGGCTTTCGATTCGGTCCCGCACAACGGTACGGTCGTCTTCGCCATCAAGAAGGCCAAGGAGAGCCATAAGACCGCTTACTGGCCGCTGTTCCAGATGTCGGTCCTGCTTCCGATCATGGCTTCCATCGTCTGCATGGTCGTGGGATCCTTCATCTATTAGTTCATACTTCCGGCAGAGGATCGTTTCCTTTCTGTCTTCTGCCGGGTCTCAGGCCGGGAGGAAATCTCTGGCCTCAATGTTCTGCGATATAATGAAACAGGAAATATGATACAGCACAGTACGAAGGAGGAGTTATGGCAGTTACTGACAACGCAAAGAAATACCACGAGAAGATGCTTCCGGGCAAGACCCCGCAGCTGCAGTCAACGGATCCGGAATTCGTTGAACGCTTCATGAATTTCGCCTTTGACGAGGTCATCGAGCAGGGAAAGCTCCTCGATGAGAAGACCCGCTTCCTGGCCATCCTGGCCACCCTCTTAGGCTGTCAGGGTCTGGAAGAATTCAAAGTCATGGTGCCGGCTGCTCTGCATATGGGCGTCACCCCGGTGGAAGTCAAAGAGACCGTCTACCAGGCTACGGCTTACTTAGGCATCGGAAGGGTCTTCCCCTTCTTAAAGGCCGTCAACGAGATCTTCACCGAAGAAGGCATCACCCTGCCGTTAGAAGGTCAGGCTACGACTACCATGGAGACCCGGAGAGAAGCCGGTACGGAGTGCCAGGTCGAGATCTTCGGAGAAGGGATGAAGGACTTCTGGAAGTCCGGACCGGAAGATGCACCGCACATCAATTACTGGCTGGCTGCCCACTGCTTCGGAGACTGGTATACCCGCAAAGGCCTCGATCTGAAACAGAGAGAGATGATCACTTTCTGCTATATCGCCGCGCAGGGCGGCTGTGAGCCGCAGCTGATCGCTCATGCGAAAGGCAACATGAACGTCGGCAACGACAAAGCCTTTCTGATCGAAGTGGTCTCCCAGATGGTGCCCTATATCGGTTATCCGCGTTCCCTGAATGCGATGAATGCGATAAGAAAGGCAGCAGAATAAGATGAAATACACCGAATTAGGCAATACCGGCATCAAGGTCTCCCGCATCTGTGTGGGCTGCATGTCTTTCGGCGAAGCCTCGGAAGACTTCCATCTCTGGACCCTGCCCCAGAAAGAAACGACCGAAGTTGTCAAGGCCGCTCTGGATCTCGGCATCAACTTCTTCGATACCGCCAATACCTACTCGCACGGCACCAGTGAAGAGTATCTGGGACATGCCTTCCGGGAACTGGGCGTAAAGAGAGAAGATGTGGTCATCGCTTCCAAGGTCTACTTCAACGAAGGCAAACTGAAGAGAGAAGCGATCCTGCGGGAGATCGAAGGGACTTTGCAGAGATTGGGTACGGACTATCTCGATCTCTACCAGATCCATCGCTATGATTACGATACTCCGGATGAAGAAGTGATGGAGACCCTGGATCAGCTGGTGAAAGCCGGAAAGGTGAGAGCGATCGGGGCTTCGGCGATGTACGGCTACCAGTTCCACAACCTGCAGATCACCGCTGAAAAGCATGGCTGGACGAAGTTCAGCACCATGCAGGACCACTACAATCTTCTGTACCGAGAGGATGAACGGGAACTGATCCCGGTCTGCAAACAGTACGGAGTCTCCCTGATCCCTTACTCTCCTCTGGCCGGAGGACACCTGACCCATAAGGAATGGCTCTCCGATTCCAAGCGCTCGGCTACCGATACGAACCTTCGTGCCAAGTATGATCAGGCTCAGGAGAACGACATGAAGATCATCGCCCGGGTCAGTGAACTGGCGGAGAAACACGGTGTACCGATGGCGGTCATTGCCTTGGCCTGGCATTTTGCGAAGGGCGTTGCCTCTCCGATCGTCGGAGCCGGGAAGGTGAAGTATCTCGAAGATGCCGCCAAAGCCGTAGACTTCAGCTTAACGGAAGAAGAAGTGACCTATCTGGAAGAGCTCTACGAACCGCATCGGATCGTAGGGGCAAGGTAGAATGAAAAAGATCCCCGTTCCGTTTCTGTACGGAAGGGGATCTTTTCATATGTTGCAGAGGTCTACTCCGGTAAGCGCATGTTTCAGCCCGGAAGCATCGACGGAGATGGGTCCGATCCTTGCGTCTATACTGAAATTTAATACGCCGTATTCGAATTCAGTAAAACAGGAGGCAGCTGCCTCCTGAAATTACTGTTCCTGTTTCGTTTCTTCGATCAGCGACAATGCACCATAGATGATCGAATCATCGCCTAAGGCTGCGCTCTTCAGTTCCACCGTATTGCGGATCGAAGGCATGCAGTATCTGTCGACATCTTTGAGGATCTTCTTCACGAAGAGATCGCCGGTCGCTTCGATGACGCCTCCGCCGTAGATGACGATATCCGGGCTGAAGGTATTGATCATGTTGCCGGTAGCGACCGCCAGCCAGTGGCAGGCCCGGTTGACCGCTTCGACGGCGACCGGATCTTTTTCTTTTAAAGCTTTCTTGAGGTATTTGCTGCGGAAGGTAGCACCTTCCAGATGGTCTTCCATCATCGTCGGACGGCCTCTGCCGATCTGCTGACGGATGTATTTGGTGATGCCCTGCTTGCTGGAGAAGGCTTCCAGACAGCCTCTCTGGCCGCAGTTGCAGAGCGGTCCGTCCGGATCGAGGATCAGGTGACCGAATTCCGCACCCTTGAAATGAGAACCGGTGTAGAGCTTGCCGTCGAGGATCAGACCTCCGCCCATGCCGGTGCCGACGAAAAAGGCCACGACGTTCTGATAGCCTTTGCCGGCTCCGTACTTGTATTCACCGAGGACACCGACATTGACGTCGTTGCCGATATAGAAGGGGACACCGAACTTCTTCTCCAGCGGGGTACGGATATCGTAATCCCGCCAGGGCAGGTTGGGAGAGAAGAGCACGATGCCGTTGGCCTGATCGATGACGCCGGGTGCTCCGGCGGCGATCGCGATCAGTTCCTTGCGGCTGATCCCGGATTTCTTCAGCATCTCCGCGACCACATCGATGATGACCTGTTCAACGTTCTCGGTGGCTTCGCCGCTGCCTTTGGTCCGTTTCTTTAAACGGTAGACGATCTCGTTGTTTTCATTGAAGATGACGCCCAGGATCTTGGTTCCACCGATATCCAGACAGACTTTGTATCGTTTTGCCATGTTTTCTCCCCCTTGCTGTTCAGCGTTCTGTCACTTTTACCTTATCATATATAATATAGGAAAAGAGGGAAGAATATGAAAACGATCGGGATCATCGGCGGCATGAGCTGGGAAAGTACGGTCACCTACTATCAGGTGATCAATGAAACGATAAGGGAAGAACTGGGCGGACTGCATTCCGCGGATATCCTTCTCTACAGTATCGATTTTGCGCCTTTGGCAGAGATGCAGGAAAGAGATGACTGGGACGGAGCAGCACAGTTGATGGTCGATGCGGCCAGGAGACTGGAAGCCGGAGGTGCAGACTTCCTGCTGATCGGGGCTAATACCATGCATAAGGCGGCTCCGCAGGTCGAGAAGGCCGTAAAGATCCCGCTCTTGCATATTGCGGAAGCTACTGCAGAAGAGCTGAAGAAAGATCATATCCGGAAGGTCGGTCTCTTAGGTACGAGGTATACGCTGCTTCAGGACTTCTATACCGGGAAACTGAAGGAGAACGGATTACAGGTGATCCTGCCGGAAGAAGTCGAAGAGGTCAACCGGATCATCTATGAAGAGCTTTGCGTAGGTGTGCTGAATGACTCTTCAAAAGAAAAGCTTCTGCAGTACTGCAGAGAACTGAAGGAAAAGGGGGCCGAAGCAGTCATCCTGGGCTGTACGGAACTGGGCCTCCTGCTGAAACAGGGAGACAGTGAACTTCCTTTCTATGACACGACTCTGATCCATGCGCGACAGGCAGCATTGCGGTCATTAAACTGATCAGTGTAAACGGAGTGCCGGGTTTCCCAGCACTCTATTTAATAAGGAAAGGTATTCGGAGGTATCCGAGATCTTTGTAAGGGTGGTGATCTTCTTTCCGGCATCCTTGGAGGAAGCGCCGCAGTGATAGACAGAGAAAGACTTTAAGGAAGGATCCAGGAAGATATAGCGGTCATGGACGATATGCATGGAACGGAGGAAAGAGATACGCTTATTCATGGCAGGATATTCCGTTAAGTAGTCATTATATTCCTGCAAGGTCAGATGATTCTGTCCTTTATTGTCCGAGATGACAGTGACAGATACCCTGTCTCTGATACCTGCCAGATGAGTCAATGTCTTCACACTGATGTAGTCATCGATGATCACGATACTTTTCTTCGCTTTACCATAGATCTTCTGATAGGCAGCATCCGCTTTGAAGGGTTCCCCATCCAATATCAGGATCTCTTCTTCCTTACGCTGCGAATCAAAGAGTTTTATCATATCGGACAGTTCTTTACGGCTGACCATCTCTGATTTCACCTCAGAAATGCTCCGGGTATTTTCTTCTACCTTACTCAGCAAAGCCAGGTATCCTTTTTCTTCGGGGAGGATCTGCGAAGCAAGGATATGGTCCTTCATGGCCTTGAACAGCCTGATCAGTGTTTTACTCTGCTGTACGGCAAGATCACCTTTCAGTACCGTCATCAGCATATAGATGCCCTGTTCGGTGAAGACGTAGGGAAGCGATCTGCTCATGGGACTGATATTTGCGGTCAAAATTTTTGACCGCAAATAAGTGTTTTCTTCTTCTGTTAACTGAAACCTGAAGTCTTCATCGAACTTCTCGATGTTGTTTTTGACCTGCTGGTTAAAGGCTTTTGTACTGTACCCATAGATCTCCGCCAGATCACTGTCCAGCATGACCTGCTGTCCCCGGATAGTATAGATCTTATCTTTAAGCGTCCTTTCATCGATCAGTATCAGTTGGTTATTCTCTGTCATAGTTTCTTTTCCTCCGAATCATTATTTCCGGAGAACAGGAGGATTCCTACCTGAAACAGTGAAAGATCATTTCATTCCGATAAGATCCTCGACTCGGTAAATGGAAGGGATATAGCTCAGGGATGTAGGGGATCTTGTTGGAGGAGATGGAAAGATAATGGTCTAAAACACGGGAAGTTCCGTTTTTTTGATCAGTTTCCTTCACCTGGATGTTCGACGATTTAAAAAATGTAGAAACTGCACAAAATATAATAGAAAAATGAATATCAATTAATGTACATAATGCTTGAAATGACCAATTCGGGTAGGGTAATATTAAAACAGTATGGGGTATACTGCTTTTGAGTAACCACATTAACAAGTTGACTATACTTGGGGGTAACTGATTATGAGGAAACTTGGCAAGAAACTACTGACCCTGCTGGCAACACTGTCGTTGTTTGTAGGCACGATCAGCACGGCACCGGTGACGGTACTGGCGGATGCCGGAGATGTCCCACAGCACAATAAGACCATCAATAGTAACGGCGATGGCACGTACAAACTGGAACTGTCTGTTACCGGTGATGCGGATACGACAACGACGACGGCTACTGCCAACATACTGGTCGTGTATGACGCCTCGACCAGTATGAACTGGAACATTGAAAGTGCGACCGGTTCCATGGGTTCTACCTATTATGGATACAACCCGTTCCAGCTGTATAAGAATACCGGAACGACAGCTAGGCCGAACTATGTTGCTTTGACGGATGCAGAAGCATACACTGGCACGGTATATCAGTACAACCAGAACAACAGGCGTTATACTGAATACACCGGCACCCGCTACACCACGCAGACCCGCAATCAGGCGGCTGAAAAAACGGTCTATGATTTTGCGAACGGTCTGTTCGGATACAGCGGTGTAGAAATGGCTCTGGTTACCTTTAATAACTCCGATTCCCGAGGGGCGGCTGTTGTTATTCAGGACTGGACAGACAATAAGAATACTTACCTGAATCATCTGGCAAGCAACGGAACATCTACAAAACTCACTTATGCGAGCGGTACGAACTGGGAAGCCGGTTTAAGAAAAGCGGTAGATGTTCTGGACGGTACAGGTACTCTGACAGGTGCAGATTCCGATCCTACTTTCGTTATATTTGTTACCGATGGTGCACCTCAGCAGAATGTTTCGCATCCCACCCCGTATACAGTAAACCAGCATTACTTTGCGGCGATCGATGAAGCCCGCGATATCGAACAGTATCAGACGACAGGAGCCGAAGAACCGAATACGACTTTCTTCGGTATTTATGCTTTCGGTAATGAGGAAGACTTCCTGGACGATCTGGTCTACTACTCGCAGAACGGAACAGAAAGAAGCAATGTCAGCGGCAATACGGTCGCGACGCCGAATTATTATAACGCCAATAATTCTGCCGCTCTGGAAGCTGCAATTGAAGATATCTTTGAACAGATCGCTAGCACCTTAGGCATCTCTGCTGTTTCCATGGAAGACGGTACAACGGCGGCAGTCGCGACCAGTACGGGTGAGATCGCTGAGCTTCTTGAAGTTGATGAGACTTCGTATGAATACTGGCTTTCCATTCCTCAGGTAGTCAATAATCAGTTTACCCGTGTCAATCCGGTCACCGGTGATACTGTCACCTTTACCCTGACCAATAATAATGATGGTACTTATACGATCACATGGGGATCGAATTCCGTCACCGTGACCGGTACCCTTACAAGCGGTGTTTTCAAATATAAGTGGGAATCCGCGAATGCTTTCTACAACTATAATCCGCCGACTGCAGAGTTTGTTGATGGTGCAGTAGACTGGGATCTGAAGAGCGTCGGCACGCTGCTGAACGGTGTTACTTACTCCGTTACTTTTGATGTCTATCCGAGCCAGTATACCTATGACCTGATCGCCGATCTGAAGAACGGAACGGTCACGTACGCCAGCCTCGATGCGAATATCAGAAAGTATCTCAGTGAAGACTATGCTCTGACGACCAATACGACTGCGACCCTGAGCTATACAGATACCAGAACGGATGACGGCCCGCAGACCTCCAACTTCAATACTCTGGGCGGTGTTCCTACGGTATCTTCAGCCATGACTGTCAGCAAGTCCTGGGATCCGATCACGGAAGCTACCGACATTACGATGACGGTCACCAAGGACGGAGAGAACTTCTATGATGTAGAGATGACTGCGGCAAACAACTATACCGCAACAGTCAATATCTCCACCGGTCTGATCCATCAGGAATACGAAGAAGACAACACAACGATCAAATCTGTCAAGATCCTTGACCAGGGTCATGATTATGCCTTCTCGGAAATGGACGACAGTTCCTACTACTGGGATCTGGATGTAGAGACCGTACGTCCGATGCTGATCAACTCGGCAACGGTGATCTCTTCGCTGGTACTCGTTGAAAACGAGGCAAAAGCTGCCGAGATTAACACCGCTATGGGAAGCAATATCTTTCTGCAGGAAGATGGCAAGACCTACTATAAAGTGGCAGGACATATCTATGAACTGTCTACTTCCGGCGCGACCGGCAACCTGACTGCTACCAATACCAAGAGAAGTTACCTTTCCTTATATAAGAATATCGAAGGTGATGATCCGGGAACTGCCGAATTCACTTTTGATCTGACTGTTAATGCAGCCTTTGACCCGCATAAGCAGGAAGTGACCGCCAACGGCGACGGTACATACAATTATACCAACCTGGATGGCATCAGTGTTACTGTTGATGCGAACGGCAAGGCTCTCTATTACACAGAAGAAGGAAACTCCGTTGTCCTTTACGGTACGGTGACAACGACCGGTACCGGCGAAGATGCCATATCGACCTACACCTACCAGGAAGCGATCTGGTTCTCGATGTGGGATTACAATACTTCTTCCATGGTAATGGGTCTCTCTCCGACCAACTGGACTGCTGAAGTCAATCAGTCCGGAGCCGCGACAGGCTACTACTATGCCCCCAACGGCACGAAACTGCATATCGACAACATGACCTCCCACAACAATATCCGTTTCGGTAACGTACCGGCCGGTACGACCTATACCTTTACGGAGAGTGCTACGATGCCGGAGAACTATGTCTTCTCCAGTGCTGAAGTCTGGGGAGACGATGATGTCGCCAGAGTTGTGACAGACTCCAGATCGGTCAGCAGCGTAGTCGCTAAATCCAACAAGGATTACGGTGTTACCTTCACCAACGCTTACGACAAGACCAAGATCACTGTCAACAAGGTCTGGGAAAAGGACGAGGAAAGCAGTGTCGATGTTCAGCTCTATGCGAACGGAGCGGCTGTTGCGGGTTCTACTCAGACCCTGAATGAAGCCGGCAATTGGACTTACACCTATGCAGATCTTGAGACCGGTGGCAACAACCCGATCCGTTATACTGTTCTGGAAACTCCGGTGGACGGGTATAAGACAGTCTATACCGGAACGACGGACATCGTCGTCAGTGTTCTGGGTGCGACCGGAACGGTTGAAGCCACGATCCTGGTAGACGGCGAAGAAGTCGGCGATCCGGTGGCTCTTACGGACGAGAACGGTCACAAGATCCGTGTAACTGGTGTTGACTTCGTTAATGAAGATGGCACTGCCAAAGAGATCACGGTCCAGTCTGAGAACGAAAACGTTACGTTCACTTATGAGAACCGTGTCGTCAACATCACCAACACCCGCTTTGAACCGGCAACGGTCACGATCCCGGTCAAGAAGGTCCTCTCCGTTCCGGAAGGGCTGGAAGGTCCGGCTTCCTGGAGCTATGACTTCACGCTGACTCCGAGCGGAAGTGCACCGGCTGCTTCACCGGCAACCGTCACCATCAGCAATTCCACCAGCGATACCGCTTCCTTCGGCGAGATCACTTTCAATGATCCCGGAACTTATACCTATACTGTAACGGAAAACGGAACAGTCGCCGGTGTAACGAATGATGCAGCAGCTACAAGCGGCAAGACCGTCACAGTCACGGTCACCGACAACAACGGTGTCTTAAGCGCAGTCGCGACTTCTACCACTGAAGATCCGCTGACCTTCACCAATACCTACAGTGCCGATCCGGTCACCGTCAGCTTCCCGGTCGAGAAGATCCTGGCATCTGAAGAGGGCCTGACTCCGCCGAATACCACCGGTAAATATACTTTCACGTTAACTGCTGAGGACGGCACACCTGTTCCGGCAACGCTCAGCTACACCAACCCGGATGCTGACGGCGGCACCGTTACCTTTGGTCCGATCAGCTATTCCGGCAAGGGCAACTACACCTACACGATCACCGAGAGCGGAACGGTCGCAGGCGTCACCAATGACACCGCTGCAGAGAGTGGCAAGACGGTCACCGTTTCTGTCGTCGACAACAAGGACGGCACGCTGACCGCTACCGCAAGCTCTACGGCACAGGATCCGCTGACTTTCACCAACACCTACGAGGTCACGGAAGTCACCGCAACACCTTCGGTCACGAAGGAACTTTCGGCAGCCGATGGCCTGAACCCGCCGGATATCACCGGTGAGTACACCTTCACCCTGAGAGCGGATTCCTCGAGCAACCCGATGCCGGCGAGCGGCGGCGATGTCGTCACGAACCCGGATGCCGATGGCGGCACGGCTTCTTTCGGCAGCATCAAGTTCAATAAGCCAGGAACCTATGTCTATACCGTTACCGAAGCAGGTACAGTAGCCGGTATCACCAATGATACGGCAGCCAGCACCGGCAAGAAGATCACGATCGTTGTCAACGACAACGGAGACGGTACGCTCTCGATCGATGAAAGCAGCACGCTGAGCCAGACCTTCACCAACACCTACAGCGTAAGCCCGATCAGCGGCACTGTTCAGGCGAAGAAGATCCTGGACACGAACGGTTATCAGGGACCGGATATCACGAACCAGTACACCTTCACGGCTGCCGGTTCGGAGAACGCTCCGGCATTAGAGAACACCAGTCTGAAGAACGCACAGCCCACGGTCACCTTCGGCACCGTTGAGTTCTCGAAACCGGGCACCTATACCTACACGATCACCGAATCCGGTACCGTGACCGGTGTCACCAATGACGCAGATGCTGCATCCGGTAAGACACTGACCTTCACGGTCACGGACAATCAGGACGGCACCCTGTCTGTCAACGGCTCCAAGACCGCTGTAACACTGACAGCAGAGTTTACGAACGTCTTCAACACGGAACCGGTCACCAATGAACTGCATGCGAAGAAGGTCCTGACCGGCCGTAAGAACGGCACGGCAGACTCTCCGGCCAAGAACGGTGAATTCAGCTTCCAGCTGAAAGATGCCGAAGGCAAAGTCCTGCAGACCGTCACCAACGACGGCGACGGCATGATCGACTTTGCGGCGATCTCCTACAGCACGCCCGGCACCTACACCTACACGATCTCTGAGGTCGCCGGCAGCGACAGCCATATCACGTACACCACGGATGTCGCAACGGTCGTCGTAACGGTCACCGACAATACGGCTACGACCGGCAAGCTGGAAGTCACTTCCGTGAAGTACAACGATACGGAATACGATGAAACAGCACCGTATACCTTCACCAATACCTACACTCCGGATCCGGTCACAGCTGCACCGGCTGCTACGAAAGTCATGAGCGGCCCGCGTTCGTTGGCAGAAGGTGAGTTCTCTTTCCAGCTGCTCAACAGCGAAGGAACGCCGGTACAGACCAAGACCAATGCGGCAGACGGATCGGTAAGCTTTGATGCACTGACCTTCACCGAAGTCGGTACCTACACTTACACCATCAAGGAAGTCATTCCGGCAGATGCCGAAAAGCTTCCGGGTGTCACGTACGATACGCATGAAGAGACTGTGACATTCACGGTAACGGACAACGAAGCCGGCAGCCTGCTGGTCAGCGTTGGCTATGATACGGACGGAGCAGTCTTCACCAACGTATTCACGCCGGGCACCCTGGAAGGCGATGACGCGATCAACGGCGACAAGACCCTGACCGGACGCGATATGAAACCGGGCGAAGTCTACACCTTCACCCTGACCGGCGGTGACGACGCCACCAATGCGGCGATCGCCAGTCATACTGTCGTCTTCAATGATGATGCGGCTGCCACTTCTCTGAGCGCTACGGTCAGCGGAGGCAAGGACGGCGTGGCCAAGGGCTTCATCTTCGACAAGATCACCTTCTACGCACCCGGCACCTACAGCTTCAATGTCAGCGAAACAGCCGGCAGCGAAGGCGGTGTGACCTATGATACGAGCGTCAAGAGCGTAACGGTCACTGTGGAATCCGTGACCCGTTCCGATGACGGCAAGACGGTCCTGACGGCATCCTGGCCGAGTGAACAGAAACCTTCCTTCAACAACACCTACAGCGCTTCCGCCAGCATCACCCCGGAAGGCACGAAGGTATTGAAGAACGGGGAAACCGATCTGACGATCGATCAGGAATTCACCTTCAACGTCACCTATTCCGACGGCAGTGCAGCCGGAACCGGTACGATCAGCAGCGGCAATGCGATCAGCTTCTCCGCACTGAACTACACAACGACCGGCGAGAATTCTTTGCAGGCTCTGGTCGCTGCCAATAAGGCAACGGTCAGTGTCGGCGAGGACGGCCTGGCTACTTACACCATCAACTACACCGTCAATGAAAACACCCCCAGCAACCCAGCGATCCAGGCGAATACCCAGACCCTGACCTTCCAGGTCAAAGTGAAGGACAACGGCGACGGTACGCTGACGCCCACGATCGATTACGGCAGCGGTCTGAACTTCATCAATACCTATACCACCGATGAAGCAACGGTCACCGCCGACGGTACGAAGGTACTGAACGGCAGAGAACTGGAAGCGGATATGTTCAGCTTCACGCTGAGCGGTGTGGACGGCGCCCCGATCCATAAGCAGACCGAAGAAGGTTACGATACGGTCGATTCGCTGAGCGCCACGAACGAAGCCGGCGGCGCAGTCCACTTCGGCACCCTGGTCTTCACCAAGGGCGATCTGGGCGATGCGAGCGAAATGACCTTCACCTACGAGATCACGGAAGCCAATGACGGCAAGGCCGGTATCTCCTATGCCGGTCCGCAGCGCTTCACGGTCACGGTCACCGACGACGGAGAAGGCCATCTGACGGCTGTCACTTCTCCGGCAGAAGTCCCGCTCTTCACCTTCACCAACACCTACACTCCGACACCGGTCACGAGTGAACTGCCGGTCCGGAAGGTCTTAAACGGCCGTGCTCTGAATGCAGGCGAATTCAGCTTCACGATGATCGGCAACGGCTATGACAGCACCGTCTCCAACGATGCGCAGGGCAATGCGACCTTCACCGGCATCACCTTCAACAAGTCCGGCAACTATTCGTTCACAGTCTCTGAAGTTCAGGGAAGCCTGCCGGCTGTCACTTATGACAGCAGGACCTACACGGTCACGGCAGTCGTCACCGACAACTTCGAAGACGCTTCGCTCTCCGTTGAATGGGATCTCGGCGAAAATATCACTGAGATCGTCTTCACCAACACTTACGTTCCGGAAGCTGCCAAGGCGACGATCGAAGTGGAGAAAGCCCTCGCCGGACGTGACCTGCAGGCTACTGAGTTCAGCTTCACGCTCTCCGAGAACGGGGAAGTCCTGCAGACTGCCAACAACACCGCTGACGGCAAGGTCACCTTCGGTGAGATCACTTATCTCTTAGAGAATAAGGGCACGCATACCTACACGATCGCCGAAGTCGTACCGGATGAGAAACTGCCGGGCGTCGAATACTCCACGGAAACGATCACGGTCACGGTCGAAGTCACCGACGACGGCCAGGGTGCGCTGCACGCCACTGTCACCTATCCGGAAGACAAGACCTTCAACAACACCTACACACCGGAACCGACCAGCATTGATCTCGGCGTCACCAAGGCTCTCACTTCCGACAACAACCGTCCGCTGAAGGCTGGTGAATTCACCTTCCAGCTGCTGGATGCGAATGGCGAAGTCCTGGAAGAAGTCACAAATGATGCGGAAGGCAAGGTCAGTTTCAAGACGATCAACTATGAAAAGGCTGATCTCGACGGTGTGATGACCAAAGACTTCGTCTACACCATCAGGGAAGTCAAGGGCACGGAGAAGGGCGTCACCTATGACGAGCACACCGTCACCGCGACCGTTACGGTCAAGGACGATGCGAACGGCAAGATGAGCGCAACGGTCGAATACAGCGGTGAAGTGACCTTCACGAATACCTATGAACCGGAACCGGTCGATGTGGTCCTGGAGGCGAAGAAGTCTTACGACGGAACGCTGGAAGACGATATGTTCAGCTTCGAGCTGATCTCCGGCGGTGCTGTCTATGACACAAAGAAAAACGTCGGCGGAAACGTCACCTTCAAGGAGCTGCACTTCGAAGAAGTCGGTACTTACGAATACACCATCAAGGAAGTCAAGGGTGATGATCTCGTCGCTTACGATGAACATGAAGTGGCTGTCAAGATCGTCGTCAGCGATAACTTCGAGGGCGATCTGGTCGCGGAAGTCACCTATGATGACGGTAAGGTTCCCTACACCTTCGTCAACCACGAACTCGTCAATATCGACGTCACCAAGGTCTGGGAAGACTATAACGACTACGACGGAGACCGTCCGGAGTCGATCATCGTCAACCTGCTGGCTAATGATGAACCTGTCGATGAGGCTGAGATCACTTCCGAAAACAACTGGAAGCACAGCTTCACCGATCTGCGCAAGTATGACGACAAGGGCGAACTGATCACCTACACGGTCAGTGAAGAACCGGTCGAGAAGTACGAAACGAAGATCGAAGGATTCACCATCACCAATACCCATACGCCGCTGACCGAAATCGAAGTCACCAAGGAATGGAACGACCGCGAAGACAAGCTGGAAGTTCAGCCGGACGAGATCGAGGTCAAGCTCTACCGCGAAGTACGCGGCGGCGAAAAGGAACTGGTACAGACCGTGAAGTTTGGCGAGAAGAACGACTGGATGCATATCTTCCAGGAGCTGCCGGTCTTCGATGAAGAAAGCGAGACGCAGTACATCTACACACTGGAAGAGACTGAGATCCCGAACTATGTCGGCAATGTCGAACTGGCCTTCAATGCCGAGACCAAGCGTTACACGGCGAAGATCACCAACGAACTGAAGTTTGTCGATCTGACCATCAAGAAGGAACTGCCGGCGGTCTATGACCTTAAGCAGTATGAAGGTACGACCTTCGTCTTCAAGGTCACCGTGGACTATGCCGAAGAAGGCAAGTCCTACGAGAACTATGTCGGCATCACGATCGAAGAAGGCACCTACGAGTACTCCAAGGTCCTGAAGGACATCCCCTGTGATCCGGATGCCGGTGACGTGCTGAAGGTCGAAGAGGTCTACAGCGCGAACTATGTATCCTCCTTCACCGATAAGTTCGATAAGGAAGCAAGGATGTACGAGTTCACCTTCACCAACGAACCGGGAGACGTACCTCCTCCGGGAAGCGGCGTCGCCAACATGTACGAAGAAAAAGAATACGTTCAGGTCACGGAGGAGACCCCTTCGGAGGAATCCCCCGTACCTGTGGTGGGACAGTAGAAAGGAGGAATGAGACATGATGAAAAGAAATAAAAGATATCTTCTGATCGCATTCCTCTCCCTGCTGCTTCTCCTCCCCTATGGAGCACATCTTACCGGCGCTTACTTCTCGGACCGGGATGAAGCGAAGGGCGGCAACTCCATCAAGTTAGGCCAGACTGTCACCATCAAGGAAGAAATCGATTCGGAAGGCAATAAGGACATCACCCTGAATAACACCGGTGATACCCCTGTCGTCGTAAGGGTCGCAGTCTTCGCCAATGCCGCGTATATCGAAGAACCTGCCGGAGAGAACTGGGTCAACGGCGGCGACGGCTATTACTACTACAAGAAAGTCCTCGCTCCCGGTGAGTCCACCTCGGTCTTAGAGGTCAACCTCAAAAAGGAGAATATCCCCAACTACCACTTCGAGATCGTCATCATCGAAGAAGCGGAAAGAGTCACCTATAACGGAGACAGCGTAGCGAGGCCCGATGGCTGGGCCTACATCGGCTACTAGGAAGGAGGAATAAGGATATGAAAAGAAAAGCAGTTACTTTCCTGGCCTTCTTCTCCTTACTGATCGCGGTCTTCGCCGGTGCTGCCGTCTATGGCACGAGAGCGGTCTTGAATCCCTCGGACGGCCAGTATATCTCCGATATCGCTACTGCCGAGATCGGTGTTGAGCTCTGGGAGAACGGCAAGAAAGCGGAAACGCTCTACTCTTCTCTGACAGAGATCGATCCCGGTAAGAGTTACGAGGACACGATCGCCGTCAAGAACACGACCGAAAACGAAGAATACGTCAGGGTCGTGGTCCGCAAGTACTGGAACACAGAAGGAGAGAAGGACACCTCCTTATCTCCTTCTCTGATCGTTCTTTCGCCGGAGAGCTCTTCCTGGTTTGAGAACCCGAATGAGCGTACGGCAGAAAGAAGCGTCTACTATCTGCGCAATTCCCTGAAGGGAGAAGAGCTCTCTGCCGCTCTCTTCACTTCGATCTCTATCGACAAGGAGATCGCCAAGAACTACAGCACTTCCACTTCCAGCGACGGCAAGGTCATCACCGTTACCTATACCTACGATAACGACAACGCCGAGTTCGTCGTCGAGATGGAAGCCCAGTCCCTGCAGGTACCGGAAGGACAGAAAGCGGTCACTTCGGTCTGGGGCGTCACCAATATCGCTGCCGATAACGGCGTGCTCAGTTTAAAGTAAGAAAGGAGGACAGACAGATATGAAAAAGATCATCCTTACCCTCGCTGCTTTCCTCCTTCTCCTCTTACCGGTCAGCGCTGCTGAAGCCGATGTCGTCTATGACGGCAAGAAGGTCGAAGTCAAGGCCGGTGCCGTCGACGGCATCAACCAGACGGTCTCCGGTCTCTTCCCCGGACAGGAAGCGGTGATCGATGTCACCTTCGCCAATAACTCCTCTTCCAAGACGGCCTGGTATCTCAGCAATGAGATCTTAAAGACCTTACTCGAAGGCAGCACGGAGAACGGCGGCTATACCTATGAAGTGAGCTATATCGCTCCCAATGGTTCCTTGAATCCCTTATACGAGAACGGCGTCGTCGGCGGTGAAGGCCAGGAAGGCTTACATCCGGCAGACGAATCCTTAAAGGAATACTTCTATCTGGATACCCTGGCACCCGGCGCTTCCGGCGTGATCAGGATCGTCGTAGGACTCGACGGCGAGTCGCAGCCCAATGCCTACCAGAACAAGACCGGCGAGCTGGCTCTGCGTTTCGCAGTCGAAGATCAGACCGAGAACGTGGTGAGGATCGTCAATACTTCTGCCGGACACGCGAAGGAAGCGGCGTACTCTTCTGTCTTAGTGGGAGCCTTAGCCGTATCGGCTTTCTCCTTCCTTTATCTGCTTCTGAGCAGGAAAGGAGGAAAAGCAAATGCGTAAGCCCTTCCTCTTAGTCGCTGTCTCGCTTCTCTTAAGCCTCTTACCGGTCCATGCGGAAGGCACCTACGAAGTAACGGTCTACGGCGGCAACTGGGGCACCATCAACGGCGCTTCCTCAGTCAGCCTGGACGTCAAGGAAGGCGCGAACGTCTACCTCGAACTGGATGTCGAGAAAGGCACCTTCGAGATCGAAGTCGACGGCGAATCCCATGTCTACCCCTATGTCCCTTCTTCCTCCTCCGACAACAAGTACCGGGCCAGAGGTATCAAGGAGACCGGATACGACAACGATGATTCTTCCGTTGCCCAATCCTTTACGGTCGCGGCCGAAGAGGATCTCTCCTACGTCCTGACTTACGGCATCCCCGGTGACTTACTGGAATACACCGTACGTTACGTTGACTCTAACGGCAATAACCTCTTATCTCCTGCGACCTTCCATGGCACGCAGGGCGAAGAGATCACCGTTGCCCCGCGCTATGTGGCCGATCATCTGCCTGTCGAAGGCAACCAGACATTCCTGTTGGACGCTTCCGGCAAGACGATCACCTTTACCTATAACCGGGCCACCGGCGGTACGACCTATATCTATGAGACCGTCATCGTTCCCGGCGGCGGCGGAACAGGCGGCGGAACAGGCGGCGGAGGCGGAACGGCTCCTGTCACTCCCGTCACTCCGGTAAATCCGGATGAAGGCGGCGGAGAGACACCGGAGATCACGGATGAGCCGACACCCTTAGATCCCGGCACGACCGAAGAGCCGGTGATCACCGATGAGCCTGTCCCGTTAGATCCGGGTACCACCGAATCTCCCGAACCCGGCACAGAGCCCGGAGGCAGCGGTTCGCTTCCTTCCTGGATCTTACCGGCTACCGGAGGAGTCTTAGGCATCGGTATCTTAGGTCTTCTCATCGCCTTCCTCAGAAGAAGGAAGAAAGACATCGAATAGACCACACAACACTGCACAAGAGCTGTCGAGAGACAGCTTTTTGTGTGGTTAGGGTGATGCAAAACACGAGAAACAGATATACTATAGAAAGATGAATAAGAAGAGTCTGAGTTTCGCTCTGTATATCCTGTCTGTATTGTGTCTGCTGCCGTTAGTGGCAGTGGTGCTGCTGCTGGTGCTGCCGCCGTTTTTCAGCATCCGGCCTTTTACCGTCATCTCCGGTTCGATGCAGGCAACGATCCCGGTCGGCAGTGTCGTCTATGTCAGAGACTGCGAACCGGCTGAGCTGGAAGAGGGCGAGATCGTGACCTTTTATATGAACTACAGTTCTCCGACGCCGACCACTCACCGGGTACTTGAGAACCATGTGGAAGAGAAGGAACTGATCACCAAAGGCGACAGCAACTCCTCCGAAGACATCGTCCCGATCCCTTACCATCTGGTGATCGGGAAGGTCATCCTGTCCCTGCCGGTCCTGGGCTGGGTCTCTCTGGCCTTGAGCACGCTGTTGGGGAAAGCGGCGCTGGTGATCCTGTTCCTGCTGGGTTTCCTGCTAAAAGAACTGAGTGACAGAGTCTGAAGCGGATAACTCTGCTTTTTTCAAAGAAACTCTGTAGAATGAAGGTAAGGGAAGCAGATCATCATCCATAGGAAAGGAGCAGGTCTTTATGTTTGTATTCTGGGGCGACGGTTCCGATACCGCCAGAGATCTGGTCGACGGGATCCAGGTGCGCAGCACCGCAAACTTCAACTGGACATTTATCTTCATCCTGGCTGTCGTCTTCTATGTCTACTGGTCCGAGATCCATAAGAGGAACTACGAGGCGATCTATGCCGGTCTGGCCTTATACGGCGTACACTGGCTCTACGAGATCGGCAATGCGGTCATTGCCCATTTCTTCGGGTATCCCTTATGGTCCGTCAGCAATGCCTCTACGACCTTTATCCTGCTGATCGGGGTCTGCTGGGAGCTCTCGATGATGTTTTCCCTGGCCGGCATCATCTCTTTCAAGATGCTGCCGCAGGACAGGAGCACCCGGTATTTCGCCAAAGACGGAAAAGGCGGCATCGACTGCCGCCTGGCCGGAGCACTCAGCATGGCCCTCTTATTTGCGCTGGTTGAGTCTTTCCTGGCCGGTACTTCCAATCATTCCTTCATCTGGGTCTATCGGTGGTGGGGCGTACTGCCGGTCTTCATCACGACCTACATTCCCTTCTTCCTCGCCAGCAATTATGTCCCCGACATGAAACCGGAGGACCGGAAACGTTTCCTGATCGGGATCTGGGGGCTGGTGGGGATATTGCTGGTGACACTTATCCCGCTGGGCATCATCTGAAGAAAAGAACTGCTACAGCAGTTCCACTCTCACATTTTCGGACAACTCTGCCAGCACTTCCCGTAAGGTCAGTGTCTGCAGCTTCTCCTTCATCTCCAGGTAGGCCTGATACTGGGCCTCCTTTTCTTTTTCTTCCTGCGGATCGGTAAAGTGGGTCTCTCCGATCTCCTCCATCATCTTCGCATCATAGCACCAGTCGATGATATGTCCGTTCCCGTCGCGCTGGACCTGGATGCAGTCATCCAGGGTCAGTGTTTCGTCTTCCAGTTCATCCTGCAGTTCTTCGAGGATGGTCAGTACCAGTTCGTTATCCATGGATAAGTCCTTTCTCTTCTAAAAACAGATCGATCTCTTTGCGGGCCTGCGCAAAGGCTTCGTAGTGGAATTCATGATGTCCTTCCGGGATGATGACATACTTACAGTCTTCGTAGATCTCAGCAGCCCTCTCCGAATAAGAGAGAGGGATCACTTCATCCTGATCGCCGTGCAGCAGCAGTACCGGACCCTTGTAATGACCGATCGCCTGATAGACATCGACGTCCCACATATCCAGGGCATAGCGTTTCCCCAGCCAGATCCAGTCCAGGAAGAAATACTTCTCGGGAATCGCTTCTTTGGAGGGAAACATCCGGTGCAGGTCATCGGTGGTACGGAAGCCGGGATACATCAGGATCAGGGCTTCGATCGCCTCGGGGATCCTGGCTGCAGCCAGGGCGGCAACGGCCGCTCCCTGCGAGCCTCCCAAGAGGAGGATGTGTTCACTGTCGACCTCCGGCCATTCTTTCGCTTCTTCGATCACATCCAGCAGATCCTGAACTTCGGTCAGGATCGACATCTCGGTCGAGGATCCGTCGGAACGGTTGGGCCGGGCGCTGCCTCCGCAGAAATCGAAGGTATAGAAAAGGAAGCCTTCCTTGATCAGGTGTCTTCCGTAGCGGGTGCCGGAGACATGGGAATTGCCCAGTTCATGGGCGAAGATGATCAGCGGCCGTTTCCCTTCTCCTGCCGGCTTGTGCAGGACTCCGTAGATCTTCCTGCCGTCCTTACGGCAGATGCGCTCTTCACAGTCAGCGAAATACATCTCTTATATCTTAACAGAGATTCTGAGATAATGAGGAAGATGAAGAAAGTGTTCGTGACCGTACTGTCGTTCCTGGTGGTGATAGGTCTCTGCGTCGGCGGGATCGCGCTGGGGCATCTGCCCTTTTCCGATCTGCGCCGGAAGGCAGACTGTTACGCCGGCAGTATAGAGGTCTGTCACAGTCAGAACGATCAGGACGGCGACGGGATCGATGATCAGAGCGATCTGCTGCAGAGCGCCCTGGAATATCTGAAAACAAGGCCGCACTATCGAAGCGCCTACTATGAGAGCGGCTATCCGGATGACGGTTTCGGGGTCTGTACGGATGTCGTGGCTTTCGGGCTGCTGGGCGCCGGCTATGATCTCTCGCAACTGGTGGATGAGGATATCCGTTCTCATCCTTCCGATTATGATGTCCCGCAGCGGGACAGGAACATCGATTTCCGCCGGGTCCGGAACCTGCTGGTCTATTTCCGTCATACCGCCGAGGAACTGAGCGAGGATCCCCTGGATATCGAAGAATGGCAGGGCGGGGATATCGTGATCTTTCCCGGTCATATCGGGATCGTCAGCGAACGCCGGAATGCACAGGGCATCCCCTATGTCTTACATCATTACAGCTCCTTTCAATGGTCCTACGAGGAAGATATCCTCTTGGACAGGGAGATCATCGGACACTTTCGGATAAAGTAAGATACACTGCGCAGCAGACTTATCCTCTGAGATCACATGATCCCGCTTATTCCCAAAGGATCCTCCCGATCGACTGAAGAGAAGGAAGCGCTTCACGATAAAAACATTGATTTACTCCAGTAAATCCAATAAAATTGGATTAAAGGGAGAAAATATGATAGTTACTACATCGATGCTGAAAGAAAAGTATCGTGAATATGTCAATCCTTTGGATAAGATCAGCAGAGACGCCAGAGACAATAAGATCTTTCGTATTACCCGGGGGATCTATGAGACTGACAGAGGAACAGAGCCTGCTCTCCTGGCTCCGGTGATCCTTTCACCCTCGTATCTGAGTTTTGACTTCGCTCTTTCTCATTATGGTCTGATCCCGGAAAAGGTCACGGTGATCTCTTCTGCGTCTCTTGGTCTCGGTAAAAGGAAGATCTTTATCAATTGTTTCGGGCGCTACGAATATCAGGACATACCGGCAGAAGCATTTTCGGAAGGACTTACCTTTCTGGGGAACGGGGATCATATGGTACGGATCGCTACGAAGGAAAAAGCGATCTGTGATTCACTGTGCAAATGGCGGATTGTTCACAATGTGTCAGAACTGAGAGAGCTCCTGTTTGAAGACAAGAGGATCGACGAAACAGAATTCTCCTCCTGTGACTTTCGGGAGATGAGCCGGCTGGCAGCGTTATATCGTAAAAAGAACCACTCTCTTTTAGAAAGACTGATCAGAAAGGAGTACAACGATGAATAGTGCGATCGAAATGATGCTGAACAGGTATGCGATCCAAAACAATACCGACCGGGAAAACGCCGTAAAAGAGATTCTGCAGGAGATCGCACTGGCCGGTCTTTCCCGAGGAGGCTTTTTCGATAAAGCTGCTTTTTACGGAGGGACCTGTCTCAGGATATTTCACGGATTGGATCGTTTCAGCGAAGATCTTGACTTCGCATTATTGGAAAGGGAACCATCTTTTCAATTGGAAACATTCTTTCCATCGCTTCAAAAAGAATTCACATCTTATGGCATCGATCTGGACATTGAAGCGAAACATAAGAATACAGAGACCAACGTGCAGAGTGCTTTTTTGAAAGGAGATACGCTGACTTTGCTGGTCTCTTTCTTCCCTGCAAGCGAAGACGCCCGAAAAGTGTTCTCCGGCAGGAAAACGAAGATCAAGTTCGAAATAGATACAGATAATCCTGCCGGCGGAAAGACCGAATATGCCTATAGACTGCTTCCGTCGCCTTATGAGATCCGCATCTTCGATGAACCGACTCTCTTCTCCGGAAAGATCCATGCGCTTTTATGCCGTGAGTATGCTCATCGCGTGAAAGGGAGAGATTATTACGATTACCTTTTCTATATCGGGAAGGGGACCGGGATCAATCTTCCTTATCTCGAGAACAAGCTGAAAGATTCCGAAAAACTGACGGAAGAAACACGGCTGGATATGGATCTGCTAAAACGATTGCTGACGGACAGATTCCGGACCGTAGATCTTGCATCCGCAAAAGAAGATGTTTTGCCGTTTGTTCCGGCCGGTTATCGTTTGGAACTCTGGAAACCGGAATTCTTCCTGTCTACGGTGAATTCCCTGCATTTTTCATAAATGATCGGCAGCACATCACATAATTTACCTTATTCCCGACAAATTCCCTTGATAAGTATCGTGTACTATAAAGATACAGAGAGAAGACCCAGACTCTCTGTATAGACTCCTTTCTATAATGCATAAACAGAAGAAAAGAACGCAGTGAACGCATGAGGCTGCGTTCTTTCTTTCTATCCGGATTTGGGTTATGCTGAAGACGATGAAGTACGCAGTGATCATAGGCGGCATCAACATCGATATCGGTGCTCAGTCCGCGCATTCCCTGATCGCACACGATTCCAATCCCGGGATCGTCTTTACCAGTCTCGGCGGAGTCGGCCGCAACATCGCCCATGATCTCCGCAAGCTGGGGGCGGAAGTCCGTTTCCTCAGCGCCCTGGGCGAAGATTCCTACACCTCCCTGATCAGGGAGAACCTGCAGGAGCTGGGTCTCGATGTCTCCCTGCTGAAGAAGGCGGAAGGCTTCCGCAATTCCACCTATCTCTACATCAACGACGCGGGAGGCGATATGGCTTTAGCCGTCAGCGATATGCGCCTCTGCGAAGAGATCTCCCCGGCTTATCTGCAGCAGCATCTCTCCCTGCTGAACGAAGCAGCGGTGGTCGGCTTCGATACCAATATCCCTTTATCCTCTATCGAATGGCTGGCCGAACACTGTCAGGCTCCGCTCTTCTGCGATCCGGTCTCCGTGACGAAAGCAGAGAAGCTGAAGGGCGTACTGCCGGCTCTGCATACCCTGAAGCCCAACCGCATCGAAGCGGAGCTCTTGAGCGGGGAGATGATCTACGACGAAGAGAGCCTGCAAAGAGCTGCACAGGTATTGCTGGAGAAAGGTCTCAAAGAGGTCTGCATCTCCCTTGGCAGCGAAGGTGTCTATGTCGCTGACCGGGAGAAAGCCTTCCTGCAGCCGGCTGTCAAAGCGCAGGTCGCTTCCACGACCGGTGCCGGCGATGCCTTCAGCGCGGCCTGGGTAAGAGGCATGCTGGAAGGGGAGAGCCTCGAAGAGAAGGCAGCCTTTGCGGTCACGGCCGCAGCGATCGCTGTCGAGAGCGAAGAAACGATCAATCCCTTACTGTCACGGGACTATGTCCGGGAAAGGATGAAATATGCCGATACGCATCAATAACTTCCTGCCGCAGTCCGTCATGGACGAACTCTACCGGCCTCTGCTGGAACTGCCGCAGCAGGAACCGGATCAGGTGCTGCTCAGCGCCGATCAGGAATATGCGGCTGCCGTCTATGAACTGAAGGACAGCCGTGAGAAAGCAGTGCTCGAATGCGTCGTGACCGCCCGAGGCGGTGAGAACAGTGAGATCGTGGACATGGACATCGTGGTCAGGGATGCACCGGAGGTGGAGCTTTCCCTGCGCGAGAAACTCTCCGTCACTGAAGGCAACGAATACTGGCGCATCGACTATGACGACAAGGTCACCGAAGGGGAGACCGTCTTTGCGCACTTCCTGCCGGAAGGTGAGAAGAAAGGATACCGGGCGAAGGTATCCGGCATCCTGTTCCGGGCTGATGTCTACGAGAACTACGAAGATCTCGCGAAGCAGCGGGAAGGGAAGGCGCAATTGGCTGATGACTTCCTGGCCTGCGGTTCGCTGGGCGGAGCGGAAAGCTTCTGTATCTTCTTGGGCGAAGTCCTGAAAGTAAGGAAGATGAAGATCCATGTCGGAGAAGCAGCTTTTCGCTGCTCCCTGCTTACGGTAAGGACCGGACTGGGGGAGATCCCCTTCCTCTACGGCAGCGAACAGGTCAGGGAAGCAGGCATCAGAGCCGGAAAGGTCATCCTGGCCAGCGCTGATCTGAAGCTGGATCTGCGGGAGATGGCCGTACAGGCTACATCGTAATCCCTGATAAATAAATAGTGTACAATGTAAATATGGAATGATCTTCGGATCAGAAAGGAGTTTCTATGTCTGCTATTGAAAGAGTCTGTCAGTTCCTGGAAGAAGCCGGGACCTACTATCTTGCGACCGTGGAAGGTGATCAGCCCCATGTCCGCCCCTTCGGTACGATCCTGCTCTGCAAGGGAAGACTGTACATCCAGACCGGCAAGGTCAAGAACGTTTCCAAACAGCTCTCTGTCAATCCGAAAGCAGAGATCTGTGCTTTCAAGGACGGCAGATGGCTGCGCATCAGCTGCGAGCTGATCAATGATGATGACCGTGAAGTCAAGGCGGCCATGCTGGAGAAGATGCCTTCCTTAAAGGCCATGTACAATGCCGATGACGACAATACCCAGGTCCTGTACATGAAGGATGCGACAGCGACCTTCGCTTCCTTCACCGAAGCGCCGGAGACAGTGACCTTCTGATGAGCGTCGCTGTACGCTATTACTCCCGTTCCGGGAATACGAAAGCCATCGCCGAAGCGATCGCCGCCAAGGCCGGGGTAACGGCCGTATCGGTCGATACGCTGAAGGAGAATGAACCGGTCGATGTCCTCTTCATCGGCGGCGCTCTCTACGCCTACGGCCTCGATACGCACCTCAGCGATTATCTGAAGACCCTGAAGAAGGAAGATGCCGGCAAGGCCGTGATCTTCTCGACTTCCTGGCTCTCGAAACATGCGGTCGATCTGATCCGCAAGGGACTGAGCGATGCCGGGATCCCGGCCGCGGAAGAGGTCTTCTATGTCCGGGGCAAGCCCTCGGAAGCTCAGTTGAAGGAGGCAGCTGCCTTCGCGGAGAAGTTTCTGTAGAAAGGAAGAGGACATGATCTACGACTACACCGTCACGACCGGAAAGGGAGAGGAACTCTCGCTTTCCGACTATCAGGGCAAGGTCATCCTGATCGTCAACACGGCAACAGGCTGCGGTTTCACTCCGCAGTACGCCCCGATCGAAGAACTCTATAAGAACTACCACGATCAGGGTCTGGAGATCCTGGACATCCCCTGCAACCAGTTCGGGGGACAGGCTCCGGGCAGTGATGAAGAGATCCATGAGTTCTGCACCGTCCACTACAACACCACCTTCCCGCAGATGAAGAAGAGCGATGTCAACGGAGAGAACGAACTTCCTCTTTACACCTATCTGAAGAGTGAGAAGGGTTTTGCGGGGTTCGATCCTCATCCCTATAAGGAACTGCTGGAGGGCATGTTTGCGAAGGCAGATCCGGAATGGGATAAAAAGCCGGACATCAAGTGGAACTTCACCAAGTTCGTCGTTGACCGCGAAGGCAATGTCGTTGCCCGTTTTGAACCGACCGCCGACATGAAAGATGTCGAGGAGTGCGTTAAGAGTTTATTGTAGGAGGCAGTTATGATCATCAAAGCCATCAGGTTCCGTAAAGACGGCTTCGCGTCCCAGCCCTTCGCTTTCGGCGGAGAGGAAGGACCGCAGAACTTCGATCCCCAGGTACGCTACCGTTCCGGTCTGCAGAACTTCCTGATCGATACCGGAAAGGAAGTCATCCTGGTCGATACCGGCTTACCGGCCGGCACCCCGGAAGAAGTACCGAACGAGGATACCCTGATCTATACCGGCAGAGACATCTGCAGCTACATGGAAGCTTTCCGAGCTCTGGGCTATGAACCGGAACAGGTCAGCAGGATCCTGCTGACTCACAAGCACAGCGACCATTCCGGAGAACTGCGTTCTTTCCCGAATGCGAAGATCTATGTGAATGCGGAGGAACTGGAGGCAGAGGAACTGCAGGGCATCGGAAATATCGTTCCGGTATACTTTACCGACGGTCCCTACTATAATTTCCCGGAATCCCAGAAGATCGCCGAAGGCATCACCTACATCAAGGCCAAAGGACATACCAAGGGCAACAGTATCGTGATCGTCGAGGATGACGGACTGTTTTACATGCTGCACGGAGATATCACCTATACCGATGAAGCGCTCTACGCCAACAAGCTCTCGGTGGTCTTTGAAGATCTGCCGGCAGCCCGGGAGACGATGGACCGGGTCCGTGATTTCATCACCCACCATCCGACCGTCTACCTCTCCACCCATACGCCTTTAGGCTATGAGAACCTGGAGAATAAGAAAGTCATCGATCTCTCTGATCCGCCGGAGACCATCCCGGTCGGAGAAGTGACCTGCAAGACGAAGACCGGCAAGTATGTTTGCAGCATCTGCGGTTATGTCTATGATCCGGCGGAACACGACGATATCCCCTTCGAGGATCTTCCGGAAGACTGGAAATGTCCCCGCTGCAGGCAGGGCAAAGACAAGTTCAACCCGGCATAAGCTACAGGCAGCAGAAATGCTGCCTTTTTTCTTTTTGGGGTAGGAATTTGAGGGATCGTCGGAAAGAATATAGTATGAACAGAACGAAAAAGAAAATCACATTATTCGCTTTCGTAAGGCGGGTCCCTTCTCACCGCGCATTCACAGAGAGCAGAAAAGAATCAGTATTGACACCATATATGACACCATATATGATGGAGGTGAAATTCATTGTCCAAGTGGGATAAATTGCTGGAGAAGATCCTCTCGCTTTCGAACGATCTGCGTTTTGACGAATTATGTACGATTCTGAAATCTTACGGATACCAGATGCGTATGCCCGAAAGTGGCAGCAGCCACTGTACATTTCGAAAAACAGGAAAAAACCTATTACCATTCCAAAAAGATCTCCGGTGAAAAAGATATATGTTGAAGCGGTGGCAAAGATCATCCTGGAGGAGGAAAAAGAATGAAAGACCTTGATTATTACCTTCATCTTCCCTATCGTCTGGAATTGGTGCCGGACCCCTACGAGGGCGGTTACATGGCGTCTTATCCGGAACTTCCCGGCTGTCTGACAACAGGAGAAGATATCGAAGAAACGATCAGAAATGCAGAAGACGCTAAAAAAGAATGGATCTTTGCGGCGTTGGAAGAAAACATCAATATCCCGGAGCCGGTCACTGATTATTCCGGTCAGTTCAAACTGCGCATCCCAAAGACACTGCATCGGTCTTTGGCCGAAAGTGCTCGGAGAGAAGGCATCAGCATGAACCAGTACTGTCTTTATCTGCTCAGCCAGAATCATGCATTGCAATTGCGCTGATCATTAAAGCAAATAGATCATACATATAATATAATTATAAGTATGAAAGAAGAGTATGATATCAAGACACTGAATCCACATCGGAATCCATATTCCGGTATGCTGAAGAAACAGGTCACGATCAACCTGTACTGCGATGTGATCGATTATTTCAAGGCAGAAGCAGAAGCGACCGGGATCCCTTACCAGACACTGATCAATCTGTACCTGAAGGAATGCGCTGATCAGAAGAAGAAACTTACCATCCACTGGCAGTAAAGAAAAGGGGCAGTTTCCTACCCCAATAAGATCCGGTCACTGGCCAGGTTCCTGCCGGACGCTTCCCGGAAGCGTACCAGCAGATCCTGTACTGACAGGGTCTTTTTTTCTTCTTCGTTCAGTTCGAAGATGATCTTTCCTCCGGCCATCATGAAGGTGCGGTTGCCGGTATCCAGCGCCCGCTGCATGTCATGGGTGACCATCAGACAGGTGATATGGTGTTCCTCCACGATCTTCCTAGTCAGGTCGCTGACCTTCTCTTCGGCCTGCGGATCGAGAGCTGCTGTATGTTCATCCAGCAATAACAGCTTCGGCGGCACCAATGTTGCCATCAGCAAGGTCATCGCCTGCCGCTGTCCGCCGGACAATTGTCCGACTTTGTCATCCAGACGCGTTTCCAGGCCCATATCCAGGGCTTTTAAGCGTTCCGCGAAGAACTGCCGGTCCTTGGCGGAGATGCGCGAGAAGGGGTGGAAATGCCCGGCTGCCCGCAGGTAGGCCAGAGCCAGGTTCTCGGCCACGGTCAGATGCGGAGCAGTACCGCGCAGGGGATCCTGGAAGAGCCGGCCGATCTTCCGGGCCCGTTTGTATTCCGGCAGCAGAGTGACGTCTTCGTTATCGAGAAGGATCTTTCCGCTGTCGGTCAGATAGGTGCCGGAGAGACAGTTCAGGAGAGTCGACTTGCCGGAGCCGTTCTCGCCGATGACCGTGACGAAGTCGCCTTCCTGCAGTTCAAAGGAGAGATCCTGCAGGACGGTCTTTTCGTGGGCTGTTCCTTTGTCAAAGGAGATCTTTAATCCTTCACACTTCAGCATTCTCTTCTCCTCCTTACGGCAGCCTGCTCCTGCAGGTAGGGGATGACGATCGCGGCGGCGACGATCACAGCCGTCAGCAGACGCAGACATTCGACCGGTACGACCCGGGTCTTCAGGATCAGGGCGTACAAGAGACGGTAGAAGAGGGAACCGGTGACGGCGGCGAGGATGTTGCGGGTGAGGGAGCGTTTCCCAAGCAGGGTCTCCCCGATGATGAGGCAGGCCAGACCGACGGTGACGATGCCGCTGCCGGCATTGATGTCGGCGGAACGCTGCATCTGGGCTACCAATGCGCCGGCTAATGCGGTAAAGGAATTGGAGATACAGAGGCCGATCAGGATCATCCGGTCAGGATCGACCGAAGAGGAGCGGATCATGGCGATATTGTCGCCGGTCGCCCGCAGCGAGAGCCCAAGCCTTGTAGAGAGGAAGAAACGCAGGAAGAGACAGAGCAGGGCGATCAGGAAGAGTCCGATCAGGATCTCGTAGTGTTCGCCCGGAATGAGCTTCTTCAGCAGGGAGAAGACCGTCTCCTGTTTCAGGAGGGACTTGTTGGAGGAGAAGCCCATGACTGCCAGGTTGACGGTGTAAAGACCGGTATTGGTGATGATGCCGGCTAAGATCGAAGGGACGCCGCCCCTGGTCTGTAAGAGCGCGGTGACACTGCCGGCAAGAGCGCCGGCAGCCATGCCCAGAAGCATCCCTAAAAAGGGATGCCCCAAAGCAGCGATGCTGACGGAGACTGCCATGCCCAGGACGAAAGAGCCGTCTGTCGTCAGATCGGCGATATTCAATATACGGTAGCTGAGGAACAGGGCCAGCGGGATGGGGGCATAGAAGAGTCCCAGCCGCAGAGCAGTCTCCAATATATACAGCATAGCGAATTATTCTTCCGTGGTGATGACTTCGACTAAGGTACCCATATCTTTGAAGACGGAGTAGTCTGCGGAGAGGGCCTGGGCCGTCTCGGTATTGACGGTGATGATGCCGCCTTCCATCAGGTAGTAGTCTTCGAGGCCTTCCATGCCGGCAGTGGCTGCAGTGACCGCCAGCTGCGCCGAATAAGCGCCGAGATCGGTGTAGTTGACGCCGCAGGTGGCATAGGCGCCGTTGCGGACGAAGGAGTCGGCTCCGGCATAGTGCTTGATGCCGGCTGCGATAAACAGCGGAGCCAGCGCCAGTTCACTGTCCATGATGACGTTGTCGGTGGGGGTGAAGATCGCATCGACCTCTTCGGAGATCAGCACACTGGCGGCCGTCAGTACTTCATCAGCGGTGGTACCGGTCGCTTCGACGTAGGGGATGTTGTGGGAATCGAGGAAGGCTTTGGCTTCGGCGATCGGTTTCTCGGAGTTGATCTCGGAGGTGGAGTACAGTAAGCCGACCTTGGCCGTATCCGGATCTTCCTTGAGGATCATGTCCATGATGAAGTTGGTATTGAGGGCATCGGAGGTCCCGCTGACATAGTCGATACCGGTGAGGTCAGCCCCTTCCGGATCGGAGACAGCACCGAAGATGACCGGGATCTTTTTTTCGGCAGCGGCGTTAGTCATGACCTGCGCAGCCATGGTCGCGATCGGGATGATCGCATCGACCTCTTCGGAGACCAGCTGTTCGCCGATCTGCTGGAGGGTCGAGGGATCGTTCTGTCCGGAATAGATCTCGTAGTGGATGACGATCTTCTTTTCGGCTGCCAGGGCATCCAACTTCGCCGCAGCGGCGTTGGCGATCTCATCGAGCGAAGGATGATCGAGCTGTTTGACGATGGCGATGGTCAGGACCGTTTCTTCGCTGCTCTCAGAGGGAGCAGCGGAAGAAGAGGCTGAGGAACAGCCGAACATCGTGAGAGTAAGAAGAAGGACTGCGGTGATGCTGAGGAACTTTCTGATCGTTTTCATAACGACTCCTTTCCTTGAGCGGCAGATGTCTCCTCTCTTGCCGGGAGAGGATTTAAATAAAAAGCTTCTGTCCACATGGGACAGAAGCTGTATTCTTCTGCGATACCACCCAAATTGATACCTTACGGTATCCACTCGCTGAGCGCACCATCATGCGCCTCCCGCTTGGTAACGGATGGGAAGTCCCGTCGGAGCCTACTTGATTCGGTCCGCCCTCCAGAGCCCATTCGCTGATCTCCCCGCTGTCCCTTTCCACCCTCCGGGACTCTCTTGGAACGTTCGTATCAGGTACTCCGCTCTGTCATTGGTTTATTGATTCCATTTTCTCTCAAACGTAAGAAATGTCAATAGGATACTTTATAAAGAGATCTATATTGTATGCAAAGTATTCGCAGTCGATCGTGACGATATCTCGGAGTACATTCCGAGATATTTCATAGAAACTATTCCGGCCAGAGCTCATTGCTGTAGATACGCAGCTGCAGCGACTCTTCTTTGTCACTGTAGACTCCGCTGATGCGATAGGAGGAACTATCCCGTTCCAGGACCGGCGCTTCAGAAGTGCTGAGTTCTTTTGTCTCCAGGACTTCTCCTGTTTCATTCAGGCTGTACACTCTGATGCCTTCCGGCTTACCGGGCAGATAGAGCTGTAGGAAGATCTTCTCCTGATCGGAGAAGAGATAGTATTCTTTGGCTGTATCGTTATAGGCCAGACGGTAGTCGGGACTTTCCAACAGGCGCAGCTGACTGCCCTGGTTATGGGAGAAGAGGAGACCGATGAGGAGCAGTCCCAGCAGGAACAATGCCCGGAAGATACGGTTTCCGGTGATGACTGAAAGGTCGGCGATGACCCGCAGCTCATGCAGCTTCTGCAGCTTGCCCCAGATCGTTTTTGCGAACGCTTCTTTCCTTTCTTCCTCGGGGAAGGCCTTGCCGCAGTGTACGCAGTAGGAGGCCTGTACGACATTTTCTTTTCCGCAATGTTTACACTTCATTTCAGTCCTCCTGCACGATCTCGGCGATATACCAGCTTCCGTCAGCCTTCACGAGAGTAAAACGATGAGAACGGGAATGAAGGACGGTGGTCTCATCTTCTCCGTAGAAGTCTTCGCTGTAAACTGCTTCGACGACCGGATAACCCTTTTCCTGCAGAGCTTTGCCGACAGGATCAGAGGGATCATTGACCGTAAGGATCTCCAGATCGGTACGGACGGAGTAGGCTCTGACCTCCTGGACGATATGGCCGGAGCTGACGAAGGCGATATTGCCGCGTTCGCCGTACTCTTCCGGCAGCAGCAGTGCTCCCGGATCCTGCAAGCTGTCGATATCTTCATCCTCCACGATCACTCCGCGTTCGGTGATATCCAGCAGCAGATCGTAGCGATAGGGCAGTTCATAGATCTGATCTTCATCCTCTTCACTGATCCCTTCCGTTTTGAGCGCAACTGCGCTCTCCTGCGGCTGCAGAACCGTCTCACTGCTTCCGGGGGCAGCGCCCTGCCAGCGCTCGATATAGGGCGGCAAAGAGTTTCCCTGTACGATGACCGTCCCTAAAGAGATCAGGGCGATGGTGACGACGAGACCGTAGGCATGGGAGAGGGTCCAGTTCTTCAGGACTGTAAAGAAAGTGTCTTCCAGTTTCCCCTGCAGTTCCCGTTTGGTCGTGTCATAAAGATAATCCTTCAGGCCGTAGGGCTGAGGATGCAATGGCTTTCCGCAGGCGGAGCAGTGTTTCTGTTCCGTACTGTTCTCCGCTCCGCAGAAAGGGCAGTAAGTCTTCTCTTCCATGGTCTTCCCCCATTAACTGTATCTATTATAGTCAGAACTTCCGACAGGAAAGAAGAAAGGCTGCATTCCTGTAGCCTTTGGCTTATTCCTGATTGACCTTGGCCAATTCTTCCAGGAAGATATGATAATAAGCAGTGCATGATCGACATATGCTGTTTGAGAGATTCTCTTATTTAGAGAATGGATACATATTAGATTGTGTAAATCTCTCTTTCAGTAGATATCGTTTGTTTCTTTGATTGTGTAAAATCATCTAAGATAAACTTCCCATCAGGAATATATTTGAGCAAATCGTGACCTTTACTGATTTCAATTTCCATCGAGAACCAGCAGTCACTTTTTGTGAATGCTACTTCATGATCTTTAAAATGAAAGATAATTGCCCTTGTTTCCCAATAATCATAGTTCTGTACATCGTTAGAGAATGACGAATAATGGTCATTAATAACTGTGATGGACTCAATAGTTTCTTGCACCTCTGTTATAGAAGCTTTATCTTTCCACATTTCCACGATATCTTGCCATGGCTTTTCATATAATCTGGTTACAGTTGCTTCATTATCCCATCCGAAATAATCCAACGATTCATAATCGTTTTCAATGCAATATGAAACATTATCGATCATAAAACCGATATACATTGTTGCAGTTTTTGTATAAATAAACTGCGGATGTACGAACCTATTGAACGTTTTGCCAACGAACGATCTCAATAGATTCTTATCAAAGCGGTAGTCATATTGTTTCATTTTCAACTTTATCCTTTCTCAAAATGGATTTTTTGCTGCTTTAAGCTTCCGTGATCTGCGCTTTTTTCGATATTGATATCGACACCAGGATTATTGTCAGATTTCGTAGTTGGTCTAAAAGATATTATCGTTCCGTCAGACATTTTTGTAACAAAACCTTTTCCGTTTGGCATCGCCTGTTCGATGCCTCCATGAGCGATCTTATCATAGAAATCTTTTCCTGTAGCGGCAGGATCATTACTGAGAATGACTCTGACTTTGCTGCTTGTTCCTGGTTCACCGAAGTAACCCTCCTTATAGGGATAAGAAGAAGCAACCTCGGGTATGTTTTCAGTAATAGCAAAATGCCTTTTAGCCCCGCCCTTAAAGGTTAATCCCATTAGTTTTAGCCTCCATGGATTGGTGCGTTAATTCAAATTCACTTGGAAATCTGTAAAACGAGGCGGCAGATAAATAATCTTTGAAAACCGAATCAGGCATGTGTCCATGAACAATTATCCCGCTAGGTTCCAAAACTTCGAGCATTTTAGAAATGCCCGAACGTAATCGCTTTTTCTCTGCGTAGGATCTGCAGCATCCATGAGTGCTTATCGATACGATCGAATGCTTTGGAACGCCGAGAAAACAGAAATCATAACTGTTTTCATCAGTCCATCTGATATTCGGGATAACGGGAATTCCTTGTTTCTGCAAGTAGAAACCAACAGCCCGATTAAAATAAGTGCTGGTTTCTAATAAACACTTCGAATTACCAACGAAAAGCGTTGGATCAGGAGTAATAACACCATCATACTGCTTCAGCAGGTCAACGTATTCTTTGGTGTATGTAAGAACACTGCTAAAATATTTGTCGTGTTGATAAAAATGGACATAGTTCCTTTTGTTAGTGGATCGTTTTGCTTTTGTAAATGGGATCAATCCTTTAGGGATTTGTGTGTTGTTCAGATCCATTAACATCGGAATCCCGGCATCTCCGACGAATCTGGCTCCTTCAACTAAATAGCTATGGAAACCATCATCAAAAATCGTTTTTCTCATTATTCTAACTCTCCTTTCATAACAGAAAAACCGTTTCTTTCTTGGCAGGTGAGGACCGGAGATGTTAGAATAGTTTTGTCGATCGACTATGGAAACATATCCGGTTGAAGCTCATTTGTTGCTGGAACAACAGATGAGTTTTTATTTAGTTATGCATAATGTGCAATGGTTTATTGCTTGCTATTTATTATCACCCCTTTCAAAAAGGATTTTTTCAATGATTTTATAGACATCGGTGCGTGGGTTGCTGAATTCGAATGCGATTTCTTCACTGTTCATACAATGATGTTCATCCAATGATTTGCAATTCTTTATAGCCTGATCTGTAAGCGGAAACAGCAATTTAAAGTCACATGTATTCTTCTGATAATCAGGTATATGTTTTTTCAGTTCTCGAATAAGCTCGCGGCTATTGCTAAAAGATTTGCTTGTATATCCAAAGTGTTCTAAATACCATATCTCAAAGCATGGATTTGAAGTAATGATACAAGTATTGTCTTTTTTGGCGAGTTTCTTTGCTTCATCAAGTTGTGGAACTTTCGATATATCAAGATCCAGATCGAACACGCTTAGTGACATATCACCGTTTTTGAATGACAATTCCTCTTCTCTCGACCGATGAATAGTGTTTTTAAGGATTTTAATCGGATCCGTTTCATTGCCTTGAGCAAAAATGAAGCGGTACTGGCTCTGTTGCCTTTCCAAATTACGGAAATACTGGACCTCGGTTTTGTTGTTGCCCTCTGTGCCGATAACGATAATCTTTTTCCTCTCTCTGGTCGGCTTGTTTTTAACTGTTTTCTTGATTCTTTTTACCATTCGATTCCGCTTTCCGGGAACGGAATAGCACCGTATCTACCCTGCAAGTATCCTTTTTGAATGTTTTCCGATTTCCTAGGCGAATAGTCGGCGAGAGAATAAAGATCTGTTATGCCGGTACTGTTATTCTTTTCGACGAAATAGATTTGATCTCTTCGGAAAAGGCTAAGATCCAGAAGACTGATATCGTGAGTATTGAATATCAGTTGTGCTCCATTATGGTTTATATCCTGGTCATTAAATAACTCTATTAGGTATCTTACGAGGTTCGGGTGAAGACTGTTGTCCAGTTCATCAATAACAAGCGTCCTTCCTTTTTGCAAGGCTTCCATAATGATCGGCCCATAGGCGAACAATAGCATCGTTCCCATGGACTCATGATCAAAAGGTAATTCGTAATTATGCAGGCTGCCGTCTTTCTGCTCGATCTGATGGATGGTCTTTAGTTTGAATTGTTTGACATCTCCTTTAAGCGGCTGATCAAATTGAACTCCTGGGAAGATCGGTATGGGTTGATTCTTTAGAATCGTCGTTTCAAGTTCATAATCCTGAATGTTGATCTCAGCGTGTTTCAGCATGGATAACAAGAAAGTTTTTGTTTTTGGATTATTCTTGTTTTTATCTAAGTATTCAAGGTATTGGCTGGTTTCGATTGAGTATCGATTATATGTATCAATACCTTCTGCAAACCACAAATAGGCATCTTTCGTTTCTTCGCAGTTCCATGCAGTAGCGGTGCACATAAATAGTTTATTGGACGTGTTTTTGTATTGGTATTCTTCAAGATGCTTATATGCAGCAGTAAAGCGATATTTTGAAATCTCCGTTCTTTCAAAGATCATGGTCGGTTTTGCCGACTTATATTCATACAAATACTCTTCGTATACATAATTTGAATCTGCTAAAAAACCATATTCAAATTTCTTCCCATTATGAACAAAAAGGAAATCCATTTTAGTCTTCTCTTTTGCTTTGTTTTCATCAAACAGGAATGGTTCGAGCCCTGTAGGCATATTTATCTGAAGATATTCAGACCTCCTTACAAACAAGATCGCACAGGTTAAAGCTTTAAAAATATTTGATTTTCCAGCTCCGTTCGCCCCATACAAAGCGATACTTGGCAGGATATTTTCCTTTCCCAGTTTAATGGTGTTATTTTCGTGTTCCTTGCTGGAGTTTGCAAAAGCAGTAAGGGTTATTTCATCTTTAATAGACATAAAGTTCGATACATTAAATTGTAGAAGCATGGCTCATTCCTACCTTTCGGCTTGATAGTATCAGAGAAAACGCGAAAACTCAATATATAATTTACGAAAATGCAGAAAATGTGCAAAATTAAATAATATAAATATGAATCGTGCTTTAAAACTGGAACAGGAATGAATCACACTTAATTAAAAACAAAAGCATACTGTTTTATCGAACCGTTGTGAGCTGTTAATAAAAAAGCCTGTTGATTGATTCAACAGGCTGAGAGAACGCTTTTATTCCTGATTGACCTTGGCCAGTTCTTCCAGGAAGACCTTCTTGATCTGTTCCACCGCTTTGGCGGTATCCGCGTTGGAGACCTGGTTGCGGAAGAGGGGAGCGATCTCCATATCCATACGGGCCTTGTTCAGACGGCGCTGGACGGAAGCTTCATCATCACCGTAGCGTTCATAGACCTGCTTCTCCAGTTCTTCGAAGCTTTCCGGCATGACGAAGAAGGCGACCGCATCGGGCAGGTTGAGCTTGATCGGTCCGACGCCCTGAGCTTCGACTTCGATCAGCACGTTCTTGCCCTTGGAAGTCAGGAACTCGACCGGAGCCTTGGGAGTACCGTAGTAGTAACCGTTGAATTCGGTATACTCCAGCAGTTCCTTATTCTTGACGGAAGCCGCGAAATCCTTGTGGTCGACGAAGTAGTAGTCCTTGCCGTCGACTTCGCCTTCCTTGCGCGGCCGCGTCGTTTCGGAGATGGAGAAGATGAGATTCATTTCTTCGTCAGCGAGCAGTGCATCACGGATATCGGACTTGCCGACCGAGCTGGCACCGGAGAGGATGAGTACTAAACCTTTTGCCATATTACTTACTTGCCTCCAATATTGCAGTCAGGACTTCCCAGGCCTTGTCGAAGGATTCCAGATCCAGTTCTTCCTGGGGGGTATGGATGTAACGGGAGATCGGACCGAAGGTCACGATATCGATGCCCGGCTTGAGGGCGGCGAAGACGCCGCATTCGTTGCCGCCGTGGCCGGCCGAGGTGACCAGTTCTTCGCCGAGCTTTTCTCTTACGACATTTGCGTAGATCTCGCGCAGTTCGCTCTCGGCCTGGTAAGCCCAGCCCGGATAGCGCATGCCGACTTCGAAATCGAAGCCGTAGGCTTTGGCCAGGGTGGCCAGACGGGCGATGTTGTGGTCGTTGGCTGATTCGAAGGCGGAACGCATCAGGGAGTTCAGGGTCAGTTTCTTCTGGGTGGTCTTGGTGATGCCGAGGTTCTGGGAGACGGTGGTCAGTCCTTCGATGGCCATCGACTTGTGCTGGAAGCCGTTGGGCAGCACGAACAGCAGATCGAGGATCTCCTGAGACTGCTTGGGATCGATCTTCAGAGCGGCTTTCTTCACCGGTTCCTTGACCAGCTCAAAGCCGGCATCGGAGAATTCCAGTTCCGCCCAGATCGCTTTTTCGCTCTCTTCCATGGCCGCAAAGAGCTCTTCCTGGGGTGCAGAGGAGACGAAGCAGGCTTCCGCTTCACGGGGGATGGCATTGTCGACTTCCCCGCCGTTGATCGAGACCAGACCGATGTCGCAGCCCTTCAGCTCCGTCTCTTTCAGGATGCGGGCGAGAGTCATCGTGGCATTGGCTTTCTCCTTGGAGATCGCTCCGGCGGAATGACCGCCTTCCAGGCCCCGGACGACTGCCTTGTAGGTTGGCGCTTCATTGAGGGTCCAGGAGAGCTCCTTGGTCAGGATGCCGTTGGCACCGCCGGCACAGGAGAGGCCGCAGTGGTTGATGCCGCCGCCGTCCAGGTTGATCATCCGCGTGCCCTTGACGCAGCCCGGGCGCAGCTTGAGCGCACCGACCAGACCGATCTCCTCCATGGTGGTGAAGAAGCACTGCAGGGCGGGGTGGGGGATGTCGCTGCTGTCTAAGAGCGCCAGCATGTACGCTACCCCGGTCCCGTCATCGGCGCCTAAGGTCGTACCTCTGGCCTTCAGGAGCCCGTCTTCGACATAGAGGTCGAGAGGATCTTTGGACCAGTCATGAGCGGAATCCTTCTCTTTGGCCGGCACCATGTCCAGGTGAGCCTGCAGGACCATCACCGGAGCGTCTTCGTAGCCGGGCGTGGCCGGTTTCTCGATGATGACGTTAGAGACTTCATCCTGCTGCCAGGCCAGGCCGCGCTCTTTGGCAAAGTTCACGACATAATCGCTGACCGCTTTCTCATTGCAGGATCCGCGGGGGATCATCGAGATCGCGTGGAAGTAATGACACCAGGGCTTGTTCAGGTCAAATTCCATGTTTCATTTCCTTCTTTCTTACAGTACTTATCCATCCAGGAAGTGATCTCTTGGAGTCTTCTGCTTCTGTGTGCAGGCTTTCCGGAGCGGGAGAGCTCGTGGTTCTCGCCCTTGAAGATCACGATCCGGGAATCGACCCCCAGATTGCGCAGTGCGGTATACATCTGCAATCCTTCCGGCAGCGGACAGCGGTAGTCTTCGTCGGAATGGATGAAGAGGGTCGGTGTTTGGACATTGTTGACGTATTTCAGCGGGGACATATCCCACAGTTCACCGTGGGCATAGCGGGGATTCTTGATCTTGAGTTCGTCGACGATACTGATGCCGGTATCGCTGATCAGCATCTCAGTGATCCAGTTGCTGATGGAACGCTGGCTGGCCGCTGCGCAGAATCTGTCGCTGTGGCCGATGATCCAGTTGGTCATATAGCCGCCGTAGGAGCCGCCGGTGACGCCGATCCGTCTGGGATCGATGGCCGGATAGCTGTCGGTGACCTTGCGGGTGAAATCGAGGATATCTTCGTAGTCGATACCGCCCCAGCCGGAAGTCAGATCGGCATAGGCATTGCCCTTGCCGTCAGAACCGCGGGGGTTGCAGTAGAAGACGAAGTAGCCATGGTTCGCCCAGTACTGCATCTCATGGCAATAGACGGTGCCGTAGGCGCCGCGGGGACCGCCGTGGATGTCGAGGATGGCCGGGTATTTTTTCTCCGGGTCGTAGTCTTTCGGCTTCAGGACCCAGCCCTGTACCGGCATCGCCTTCTCCACGATGACTTCTTCCGGTTCCGCCACATAGCAGTCTTTGAGGATCTCTTCGTTGAAGGAGGTCAGCGGGGTAAAGACATTGTCTTTGACCTTGTAGAGCTCTTCCAGCTTCTGATCCTGCAGAGCGATGACGTAGAAGCAGTCCTTGCCTCTGACGAAGGCCGGCAATGAACCGTTGCCTCTCACGACCGTTTCCAGGGCATTCTCGCCGATCTTTACGATCTCCGCATGATCCTGCACGCAGGTCGTGAAGTAACGCTCTTCGCCTTCTTTGGCCTTTCCCTTGCCCTTGCCGTAGCAGACATCGGTGGTGATGCCGTTGTAGAAGCCGGTATCGGAAGGATAGAGTTCGGTCAACTTGCCGCGCTTGAAGAGACAGACTTCCGGATTCTCGGTCAGGCCGTACTCTTCGCCCTTGGTGCCTAAGCAGTGGGGCAGACCGTTCTTATAGAAGACTTCATTGACCTGCACGCCGCTGATCAGCTGTTTGGTCTTTTTCGTCTCTACGTCGTATTCGTAGACTTCGGAGCTGTAGTGGATGACGCTCTCATAGCGGCAGCCACTGTAGAGGATCTTTCCCTGGCCGATCTCGTGAGAAGCGACATCGGTATATGTATCGGAGACGGGAGTCAGTTCCTTCGTTTCCTTATTGAATAAGAACAGGCGGGTACGGTCACCGTTGACGACGCCCTTGCCGTTATAGACATAGGGATAGTCTTCGTAGATGTTGTAGTCGGCTTCTTCCTTGAGGATCTTTTCGACTTCTTCCTTCTCTCCGGCGGTCATCTTCCAGTAGTCCGGGAAGCGGGTATTGACCCCGGCTGCCAGCAGCCAGTTCTTTTCGTCATAGACCTCGACGCTGTCGACTTCCAGCGGAAGCGTGAAGACAGTCTCTTTCGTGCCCTTCTCCTGATCGAGCAGGGCGAAAGCAGTGCCTTTCTGATCCTTGATCTCTTCCAGGAACCAGACTTCATTGCCCAGTACGCAGGGAGAACACTTCTCGGCCCAGGCCGTCAGGGACTTCTTTTCCTCCGTTTCGGTATCGAGGACCCACAGGCGTTTGCGGTAGTCGTTCTTCTCGTTGTCGCATTTCGCTTCGACGAAGAAGAGTTTCTTTTTATCCTCGCTGATCGAAAGATCTGACAGGAAAGAGAACTCCCGGAACAGATCCTGTGTGATTTCTTTCATAGCACCTCCCGCCTTTCCTATATATATTTTAAGGCAGGAAAGGCTTGACCTGAGTATAACATATCTGAAAATAGATTTCATTACATTGAAAAAATTTCAAAAAATGAAAATTGTGTGAAATATTTTCTTGAAATCATGTGAAACATGTTGTATCATGAACTCATTATTTCAGAGAGGAGTATGGGAACTATGCTGAAATATGCAACGAAACGTCTGGTGATCGGTATCCTTACCTTATTCATCCTGGTCACCATCACCTTCTTCGGTGTTCATGCCATGCCGGGCGATCCTTTCGCTCAGGACAATAAGGTCCTGTCAGCGGAAGCCTATGCCGCCATGGAAGCGAAGTACGGTCTGGACAAGCCCCTTCCGGAACAGTACGTCATCTACCTCCGCAACGTCTTACGCGGAGACTTCGGCGAATCGATCTCCAAGAAAGGCCAGCAGGTCTCGGCGATCATCGCCAAGCGTGCCCCGGTCACGGCCCGGGTCGGTGCGATCGCCTTCGTGGTCGCGCTCACGATCGGTCTGACCTTCGGCATCGCTTCAGCGCTGACCAAGAAGCGCTGGGTCAACTCGCTGATCACGCTCTTCGCGACATTGGGCGTCTCGATACCGGGCTTCCTGTTCGCGATGCTGATCATGATCCTGTTTGCGGTCAAACTGAAACTGGTCGGTATCGTCGGCCTCGACAAGCCGCAGCAGTACATCATGCCGGTCTTCGCCTTATCATTGGGCTCGATCTCCTCGATCACCCGTCTGTCCCGTTCTTCCCTGCGTGACGTCATGAATCAGGACTACATCACGCTGGCCCGTTCCAAGGGCACCAGCGAACTGAAGGTCGTCACCAAGCACGGTCTCAAGAATGCCCTGCTGCCGGTCGTCACCTACTGCGGCCCGATGTTCGCCGGTCTCGTCACCGGCTCGCTGGTCATTGAATCGCTGTTCTCCATTCCGGGCATCGGCGCGGAATTCACCTCCTCCATCACCAACCGTGACTACACCCTGGTCATGGGACTCACGATCTTCTTCGGAGCGATCGTCATCGTCATGAACCTGGCCTCGGATCTGGCCGCAGCGGCCATCGATCCGCGCATCAAGTTAGGAAAGTAAGGAGGGGACTATGAGCACAAAGAATCCTGCCATCACTGATGACATGTTTACCCTGCTCAGCGAAGACGAGAAAAACTCGGAATTCATCGCTGTTGCCTCCAAGACCTTCTTCCGGGACGCCTGGGACCGCTTCAAGAAGAATAAGCTGGCGCTGTTCGGTCTGATCTTCTTAACGGTACTGATCCTCTGCGCGATCTTCGTCCCGATCTTCTCCCCCTATAACTTTGAATCGCAGGATATGGCCAACCGCAATGCGCTGCCGTCCCTGCAGCACCTCTTCGGTACCGACAAGCTGGGCAGAGACATCTTCGTAAGGATCATGTACGGTGCCCGCATCTCGCTGTCCATCGGCTTTGCGACAGCGGCCATCAACCTGGTCATCGGCATCGTCTACGGCGGTATCGCCGGTTATGTCGGCGGCAAGGTCGACATGGTCATGATGCGTATCATCGATGTCATCTACGCCGTACCGACCCTGTTGTACGTCGTACTGATCCTGATGATCTTCGGCAACAGTATCTACAGTATGATGCTGGCGATCTGTCTGACCTCCTGGATCTCCATGGCCCGCCAGGTCCGTACCCAGGTCATGTCTCTGAAGGAAATGGAATTCGCCCTGGCGGCCAAGGTCATCGGCGCTTCCGATGCCCGGATCCTGATGAAGCATCTGGTCATCAACGCCCTGGGTCCGATCATCGTCTGTCTGACGATGATGGTCCCCTCGGCCATCTTCACCGAATCCTTCCTGAGCTTCGTCGGTATCGGTATCGATCCGACCATCCCCTCCTGGGGCAAGCTCGCCAATGACTGCCGCGCCCTGATCTTCTCCTATCCGGTGCAGATCATCTGGCCGATCGCAGCCATCTGTCTGACCACGCTCTCCCTGAACTTCGTCGGCGACGGTGTCGGTGAAGCCCTGCAGCTGAAGAGGAGGTAAGCATGGCGCTCTTAGAAGTTGAAAACATGGTAACGAACTTCTTCACTGATCAGGGCAAGGTCCAGGCTGTCCGCAACGTCAGCTTCCATGTCGATCAGGGAGAAGCCCTCGGCATCGTCGGCGAATCCGGTTCCGGCAAATCCCAGACGATGTATACGCTGATCGGTCTGTTGGCCGACAACGGTGAAGTCGCCAGCGGCAAGTTCACCTTTGACGGCGAAGACATCACTCCCTCTTCCTTCAAGAGCCGCCGCGCTTACGAAGAGAAGATGCGCAAGATCCGCGGCAACACGATGGCCATGATCTTCCAGGATCCGATGACCTTCCTGAACCCAGTCCTGAAGGTCGGCAATCAGCTGATCGAGCCGATCATGAACCACCGCAACGTCTCCCGTGCGGAAGCCAGGGAACAGGCGCTGAAGCTGATGACGCAGGTCGGCATCCCCTCTCCGGAGAAACGGATCGAACAGTATCCCTTCGAATTCTCCGGCGGCATGCGTCAGCGTATCGTCATCGCGATCGCGCTGGCCAACTCTCCCAAACTGATCATCGCCGATGAACCGACCACCGCTCTGGATGTCACCATCCAGGCTCAGGTCCTGGAACTCATCGACGAACTGAAGAAGAACTCCAACTCGGCGATCATCATGATCACCCATGACCTCGGCGTGGTTGCCAAGCTCTGTGACCGCTTAGCGATCATGTACGGCGGCAAGATCGTTGAGACCGGTACTGACCAGGAGATCTTCTATGATCCGAAGCATCCTTACACCAAAGGTCTGCTGGAATGCATCGCCAATCCGGAAGATGATGATGACAGAGAACTTCATCCGATCCCCGGTTCTCCGCCGGATCTCTTGAATCCTCCGAAAGGCTGCCCCTTCGTAGACCGCTGTGCCAAAGCCATGCGGGTCTGCAAAGATTACGAACCGGAGGTCACGACCTTCAGTGAGACGCACCAGTGTGCCTGCTGGCTGCATGATGAAAGGGCGGTAGGAAAATGAGCGAGAAGCCGATCTTAAGTGTAAGGAATCTGAAGACTTACTTCGATGTCACCAAAGGCATCTTCACCAAGAAACAGATCGTCAAGGCAGTCGACGACGTCAGCTTCGACGTCATGCCCCATACGACCTTCGGCCTGGTCGGAGAATCCGGCTGCGGCAAGACCACCCTGGGACGTACGATCGTCAAGATCTATGACCCGGTGGAAGGCTCCATTACCTTTGAAGGTACCGATATTGCTCAGCTGAAAGGCAAAGAGCTGAAACAATACCGCAAGGATGTGCAGATGATCTTCCAGGATCCCTACGCTTCCCTGAATCCCCGTATGACGGTAGGTGAGATCATCAAAGAACCGATGATCATTCACGGTATCTACAATACGGATCAGGAAAGGGAAGACCGGGTAGTCGAACTGCTGAAGACCGTCGGTCTGAAACCGGACCACATCCGGCGTTATCCGGCGGAATTCTCCGGCGGTCAGCGTCAGCGTATCGGAATCGCCAGAGCTCTGGCTGTCGACCCGAAATTCATCGTCTGTGACGAACCGATCTCGGCCCTCGACGTCAGTATCCAGGCACAGGTCGTCAACCTGCTGGAACAGATCCAGCATGATCTGGGCCTGTCCTACCTCTTCATTGCCCACGACCTCTCGATGGTCAAGCACATCTCGGATACGATCGGTGTCATGTATCTGGGCCACATGGTAGAATCCGGCCCGGCCAATGACATCTATCACCGTCCGCTGCATCCGTACACGGCTGCACTGCTGTCGGCGATCCCGATCCCGGATCCGAACGTTGCCAAGGCAAAAGGCAGGATCGTTCTGGAAGGAGAGATCCCCTCTCCGATCAACCCGCCGGCAGGCTGTCCGTTCTCAACGCGCTGCCCGAAGGCAACGGAACGCTGCAAGTCGGAAAGACCGCAGCCGATCCAGGTAGGTACCCGTCTGGTCGCCTGCCACCTCTACGAGAAGTGATCCAACCCGGATGAAGATCCAAAAAGAAAAAGGAGAGAAAGAAATGAAAAAGTTAGCACTCGTCCTGCTGAGCCTCCTGATGTTGCTGGGAATGGCAGCCTGCTCCTCCGGCTCTTCCAGCGCCGCTCCGGCCAGCAGCGGAGAAGCTCCGGCTTCTTCTGAAACGCCCGCTGAGGAAGGCGACGGCATCTTCTACTTTGCCGTAGCCGGTGAACCTCGTCTGTTAGACCCGGCCATCATCGATGACTCCGTTTCCGGAACCGTTGTCAGCCAGATCTACTACCCGTTCTTCACCACTGACCCGGACACCAACGAACTGGTCAACCAGGCCTGTGTCGGTTACGATGTCAGTGAAGACGGTCTGGTCTACACCTTCCATCTCGATCCCAACAACAAGTGGTCCGACGGACAGCCGGTCACTGCTGAACAGTATGTCTACGCCTGGAAGCGTGCCATCGGCATGGGCAAGGGTACTTCCCTGTACTCCCAGTACATGGCTGACTATGTCGTCAATGCGCTGCCGCACTCCGAAGCGATGGATGATGTCGCTGACATGGATGATGTCGGTCTGAAGGCCGTCGATGACTACACCATCGAAATGACCATGAACCAGCCCTGCGAATACTTCACTTCCACGATGACGATGTCCGTCTATCTCCCGGTCCGTCCGGAGATCGCTACGGAACATGACAGCCAGTGGGCTAACGATATCAGCGTCCCGACCAACGGCGCTTACAAGCTGACCTACCTGGATGCCCCGACCCGCTTCGAATTCGAGAAGAACGAATACTTCTCCCATGCCGATCAGGTCAAGACCCAGAAGCTCGTCGGCAAGGTCATCACCGATATGGATTCCCAGCTGATGGCTTTCCAGACGGGTGAGATCGCCTATGCGAACTCCCTGGGCAACGCCGTTGCCAAGATGTATGCAGGCAATCCGGAACTGGTCATCTCCAAGACTCCGGCTTCCTACTACCTGCTGATGAACAGCCATAACGATGACTGCCCGGCTCTGCAGAACAGAGATGTCCGTCGTGCGATCCAGCTCGGTATCGACCGTTCCGTCGTTACTGCTGCTCTCGACAACGATGTCATCTACTATGAACTGTACGGTATCGTCTCCAAGGGTATCCCCGGCATCAACGGTGACTTCCGTGAAGAACAGGATGCGGAACACCAGCTGGTCTACACCGACAAGGATGAAGCACGTGCTCTGATGGAAGGCGCAGGCTACAACGAAAACAACAAGCTGCACCTGGTCTACTACACCAACGCTTCCGACCTGCACGACACGGTCGCAGCCGTCCTGCGTGAACAGCTGAAGGATATCTACATCGACCTCGAGATCAAGAACGCTGAGATCCGTACCTTCTTCGATGATCGTGAGAACGGTATCTACGAGATCTGCCGCGGCGGCTTCTCCGCTGACTACTACGATGCGTCCACCTTCACTGACCTGCTGAAGACCACCTCCACCGGTGAAGTCGTCTCCACCGGTAACGAGACCTGCGACCAGATGATCGTTGCTTCTCAGGCTCTGTCCGGTGACGAGCGTATCCAGGCGATGCACGAGATCGAACAGTACGCGATCGAAGAAGAATGCTTCATGGTCCCGGTCGTCGGTTATGTCTCCTACACCCTGCAGTCTCAGGATTGGAACAACATCTCCCGTGGCCGTTTCTGGTACGTAGAACACAAGTAATCCCGCTTGATTCTGACTGAGGATATCCCCGGAGCTCCGGGATCATCCCTGAAGAAGAAAAAGACCCGCTTCCCATACAGCGGGTCTTTTTTTGCGCCCTGTCAGGAAAGAAAACACCCGCAGGACTGCGGGTGTATCGCTATGCTGCAGTTTCTGCTTTCGGCTTGCCGTGATAGCTGACGCACATCATCGTCAGATCATCGAACTGTTCGGCTGCACCGACGAATTCAGCGGCGCTCTGCTGCATATTCTTCAGCACCGTTTCCGGATCGGCATCCGGCTGCCGGTTGATGGCTTCCAGGATCCTTTCCGTACCGAAGAGCTGTTCGTTCACATCGGTCGCTTCCGGCAGACCGTCGGTATAGAGGAAGAGAGCGGAGCCGGGGGAGAGCTGCAGTTCGTAGTCGGTATACTTCATGCCGCTCATGCCGCCGATCACGAAGCCGTGCCTGTCCTTGATCAGTTCATACTTTCCGCCGGGCTGTTTCAAGAGGGGATATTCGTGTCCGGCATTGGCTGCTGTCAGTTTGCCGGTCGAGAGCTCCAGGATGCCTAACCATACCGTTACGAACATCTCTTCCGGATTGTGGGCGCAGACCTGTTCGTTGACCGTCTCCAGGATCTTGGCCGGAGAAGGTTTGACGGCAGCGCTGTTCTGGATCAGGATCATCGATACCATCATGAACAGAGCGCCGGGGATGCCCTTGCCGGAAACATCGGCCATGACCAGTCCCAGATGGTCATCATCGACCAGGAAGAAGTCATAGAAGTCACCGCCGACTTCCTTGGCCGGATCCATCAGGGCATAAACATCGAACTCCTTGTGTTCCGGGAAGGGCGGGAACTTGTTGGGCAGGGTATGAGCCTGGATCCGGGCTGCCAGATCCAGTTCGGTATCGATGCGTTCCTTCTCTTTGGTGATCGATTCGATCTTCTTCAGGTAATCATCGATCTCCACGCTCAGTTCCCGGACATCCCGGGAGAGCTGACCGATCTCGTTCTGTGACTGCAGGGCTTCCAGATCTTCGTGGATGGCGCTGCTGTCCTTGGTCTCCTTATAGAGCCGGATATTCTTCTGCACCTTCCGCAGCGGCTGCAGGATGAAGTAGGAGATCAATGCCATGCAGAGCAGGGCCAGGCCCAGTTCCTGCAGGACTGCCACCCACATCCCTTTCTGTACCTCGCGGTTCATGCGGCTGTGCAGTTCGGTGAGGTCGAAGGTGAGACCGATCAGGACAGCCTGATCGTCGAAGGCGTAGAGATGGGAATAGTAGTCCATGTATTCCCCGGCTTCGGCCAGATGATTGGAGGTCAGCAGGGCATTGCGCATCGCTTCCTGCTGGCTGGCTCCGACGCTGACGGTCGTTCCCAGAGGATAGACTTCTTCGTAGTTGGTGCCGCGCACCGCACCGGGTTCGGCTGCGCTGAGCAGGAAGAACTGCTCGGTATAGGGTTCCTGGGTGACGACCAGGAAGAGGTAGTCGACACCGTAGGTCTGCTTGATCTGGTTGAGACGGGTGATCAGCCAGGAGTAGGTGACTTCGGCATAGAGCTTCTGGTCTTCATCCGGAAGAGCGGAGATCTCGCTGCCGGTCATGTATTTGAGCTGCAGGCCGGGCTGATGGGAGAGCAGTTCCTCCATCTTCTCCCGGGTCCTTTCGCCGCTGTAGTAGTCGGTATCGTATTCGATGTCCAGCTCGGAAGAATGTTCGTACCAGTACTTCAGCATCCAGTCGCCGCCGGGGTATTCCTCTACCGAGCGTTTGACTTCGTCAGCGATCTGCCGGGCCGTCGTTTCGGTCTTTTCCCGGACGTCGTTATCGGCGGCAGCGTATTGCGAAAAGTAGGTCAGGAAGCCTGTCAGCAATGCGCTCAGCGCAAACAGGACCGCGACCTGCACGATGATACTGGTCTTCTTTTCTTTATTCGGCATGATCGTCTCCCCGGATCACCATATATTCTAATTTTTTCATTTTCCCTTTTCAGCGTCAATAAAAAGAAGGATCAGCGATCCTTCTTTCTCAGAGATATCTTCCGGTCAGGTTCTGCGGGCAGGCTCTGATCTCCTGCGGAGTCCCGCAGAAGACGATCTCTCCGCCTTCTTCACCGCCGCCCGGTCCCATATCGATCAGGTAGTCGGCATTGCGGATGACGTCACGGTCATGTTCGATGACGATGACCGTTGCCCCATGGGCGATGAGGGTCTCAAAGACTTCCAACAGAGTCTTCACATCGAGAGGATGCAGACCGATGGTCGGTTCGTCGAAGACGAAGACCGAATCTTCCTGGCCCCGGCCCATCTCACTGGCCAGTTTCAGACGCTGCGCCTCTCCGCCGGAGAGGGAGGGCGTCTCTTCGCCTAAGGTCAGGTAACCCAGTCCCAGATCCTGCAGGATCTGCAGACGGGGCGCTACGTTCTTCATGTCCCTGCAGAAGGAGAGGGCGCTGCGGATATCCTTGTCCATCAGCTCCGGCAGGGAAGACGTCTTTCCGTCCTTATTCGTTAAAGAGACGGCATAGGCTTTTTTGGCATAACGGGAACCGCGGCACTGCGGGCAGGGGATCTCGACATCCGGCAGGAACTGGACATCGAGACTGATCGAACCGGTGCCGTCACAGACCGGACAGCGCAGATCGCCGGTATTGTAGGAGAAGTCTCCGGCCTTGTAGCCGCGTTTCTTCGCTTCCGTACTGCGGGCATAGAGTTTGCGCAGTTCGTCATGGACATTGGCATAGGTGGCTACCGTAGAGCGTACATTGATGCCGATGGGGGTGGCATCGATCAGTTTGACATGGGCGATGCCTTCCGCTTCGATCGAGAGGACATGTTCCGGCAGTTCCTTCTGCTGGGTCATAGCGGAAAGAGCCGGTACCAGGCTTTCCAGGATCATCGTGGTCTTGCCGGAACCGGAGACGCCGGTGATGACGCTCAGTCTGCCCTTGGGGATCTCTACCGACAGGGGCTTTACAGTATGGATGGCCGAGGTCTTCATACGGATCGTGCCCTTCGCAAAGAGCTCTTCCTTCGGGGTCTGCCGGCGGACGATATGGTCCTCCTCCTTCAGGTAGGGACCGATGCGGGAATCTTTATTCTCAGCGATCTCGGCGATCGTGCCTTCGGCCAGCACTCTGCCGCCCTCTGCTCCGGCGTCGGGGCCCATCTCGATCAGCCAGTCTGCTTCCTTCAGGATCTGGGTATCGTGGTCGACCAGGAGGACCGAGTTGCCGTCGGCGACCAGGTCGTGCATGACCGTATTGAGGCCGACGATATTGGAAGGATGCAGACCGATCGAAGGCTCATCCAGGACATACAATACGCCGGTGGTGCGGTTGCGGACCGCCCGGGCCAGCTGCATGCGCTGTCTTTCGCCGGTCGATAAGGTCGAAGCGGCGCGGTCCAGGGTCAGGTAGGAGAGACCCAGTTCCATCAGTCTCTTTGCCGGCTGCGAGAAGGACTCGAGGATGCTGAAGGCCATCGGGCGCATCTCTTCGGGAAGAGATGCAGGGACTCCGGCTGTCCAGTCCAGCAGTTCCCGTAAAGACTTCTGACAGGCTTCGGCCAGAGAGATCCCTCGTAAAAGAGGAGCCCGGGCGGCTTCGGAAAGTCTCGTGCCCTGACATTCCGGGCAGGTCTCTTCCTTCAGGAACTTCTCGACCCGCTTCATGCCTTTCTCGTCCTTGACCTTGCTTAAGGCATTGAGGACGGTGGCAGTGGCGCTGTAGTAGGTGAAATCCATCTCGGTGGCGATGGGATTCGATTTGTCTTTGGGACGGTAGAAGATATGTTTCTTGACCATCGGACCGTCATAGACGATCTCTTTCTCTTCGTCAGTCAGGTCTTTGAAGGGGATATCGGTCCTTACGCCCATGGCCCGGCAGACATCAGTCATCAGGGCCCACATCAGGCTGTTCCAGGGAGCGACCGCTCCTTCATCGATGGTCAGCGATTCATCCGGGATCAGCGTGGAACGGTCGACGGTACGCACCATTCCGGTGCCGCCGCAGCACTTGCAGGCGCCCTGGGAATTGAAGGCCAGTTCTTCGGCTCCGGGGGCATAGAACCGTTCGCCGCACTCCGGGCAGACCAGCTCCTGACCGGCAGCGACGGCCAGTGAAGGTCTCAGGTAATGCCCGTTGGGACAGCGGTGGCTGGCCAGCCGGGAATACATCAGCCGCAGACTGTTCAGCAGTTCGGTCCCGGTCCCGAAGGTGGAACGGATGCCGCCGATGCCCGGACGCTGATGCAGGGCCAGGGCAGCCGGTACATAGAGCACGTCATCGACATCGGCTCTGGCGGCCTGCGTCATCCTCCGGCGGGTGTAGGTCGACAAAGCTTCGAGATAGCGCCGGGATCCTTCGGCATAAAGGACGCCTAAAGCCAGGGAGGACTTGCCCGAGCCGGAGACGCCGGCGATCCCGACGATCTGATGCAGGGGGATGTCGACATCGATATTCTTGAGGTTGTGTACACGGGCTCCGCGCACCAGGATCTTCTGCGGTGTTTCTTCTTTCATAGCAGTTCTTTCTATAGTGGAGCCTGCGGGCACAGGCTAGGCAAAGTGATCGCTGACCGACTGCCGGATCTGCGGCAGGTCAGCGATATTGACAGAGAATTCCTTCAGTCCCATCTCGACCAGGATATCGGTATAACGGGGATCGGCGCAGAGCGTGCCGCACATCCCGCAGGGGATGCCGGCATCTCTGGCGGCATCCAGGATCCGCTGGACCAGGACCTTCAGGGCCGGAGAGGGCTTACTGTAGGCGGAAAGATCTTCATTGAGGCGGTCTGCCGCATGGGTATACTGGGTGAGGTCATTGGTGCCGATCGAGAAGAAATCGACTTCTTTTGCCAGTTCTGCTGCCTGCAGGGCAGCAGCCGGAGTCTCGACCATGATGCCCAGCGTGCACTCACCGTAAGGGATGTCTTTCTGCTGCAGTTCCTGCCGGCATTCCTCCAGGATCTTTTTTGTCTCACGGATCTCTTCGGAGAAGGTCACCAGCGGCAGCATGATCCCCAGCCGGCCATAGGCGGAAGCCCGCAGCAGAGCCCGCAGCTGTGTCTTGAAGATCGTCGGATAGCGAAGCGAGAAACGCAGTCCGCGGATGCCGAGATCGGGATTCTTTTCTTCGCTCTCCGGCAGCCAGCGGGGACGCTTGTCGGAGTTGATGTCCAGTGTCCGGATCCAGACCGGACTGTCCGGGAAGAGCTGCAGGATCTCCCGGTAGAGGGCGAACTGTTCCTCTTCGGTCGGTTCCCCGACCGTATCCATGAAAAGGAATTCCGTGCGGCAGAGACCGACGCCGTCGGCCTGCAGCCGGGCGGCTTCCTTTGCGTCCTGCAAAGAAGCGATATTGGCACAGACGCGCACCGGCAGTGCGGTCTGCGGCCGGAAAGGAGCGGGCGTCTTCCGCTCTGTCCGGAAGAGTTCCAGCGTCTCTTCGTCGGGATCGCTGTAAATAAGACCGCTGTCTCCGTCCACGGCGATCCGGGATCCTTCCGCCAGGGAAGCGGTCCCTTCGGCATTCAGGATGACCGGGATGCGCAGGGTACGCAGGATGATCGCGACATGGGAGAGAGGATTTCCTTTCCCCAGGATGATCCCCTTGAGGTTCCCCGCTTCCAGCATGCCTACCTCCTGCAAGGAGATCGAGGAGGCACAGAGGATGCAGTCCTGAGGAAGGGAGATCTTCTGCAGACCTCCGTCCTGCAGATTGCGCAGGACCTGGCGGACGACATCGCGGATGTCTTCGCTGCGGGAGGCGAAGAGCGGATCGCTCATCGAGGAGAATAAGGTGAACCAGCGGCTGCCGACCGACCGGACCGCCTGCTCGGCACTGGCGCCGTTCTCGATAGCGGCAAAGACCTCGGAGACGATCTCCGGATCGCTGACAATGACGTAATGGGTATCATAGATGGACAGCTCTTCTTCGGAGAAGAGCGTCCGGGCTTCTTCTTTGGTGCGCAGGATCTCTTCCTGTACTTTCTTTACGGCTTGTTCAAAAAGCGCCTTCTCTTCAGCGATACTGCGTTTTTTCAAAGCAGGCTGCAGTTCTTTGCGGATCAGATGATGGACCCTGCCGGCAGCTCTGCCGCCGCCCAGTCCCGTTCCCTGAAAGATGTTCATACGGTCACCTCTTTTCCTATCATAACCCATCAAAGAAACACCCGCAATTTTACTGTTGTTCGCAAGCGTTTTCATTGAAATCGTGCTATCCTTATTTTGGTAAGGAGGAGACTACCCATGTCCTATAAAGAAGAATATCTGCGCTGGTTGAACTCTCCGGCTCTTTCAGCGGAAGAGAAAGCAGAACTGGAAGCTATCAAAGATGACGAAAAAGAGATCGAGACCCGTTTCTACGGACCTCTGGAATTCGGTACGGCCGGATTAAGAGGAACGATGAAGACCGGCCTGCACAATATGAACGTTCATGTCATCCGTCATGCCACCCAGGCATTTGCGGAAGTCATCCTGGCGGAAGGCGAAGAAGCAGTAAAGAAGGGCGTTGCCATCGATTTCGACTGCCGCAATCACTCTCCGGAATTCGCCCGTACGGCCGCTCAGGTCATGGCTGCCAACGGTATCAGGGTCCGTATCTTCGATGCCCTGCGCCCGACCCCGGAAGTATCCTTTGCGGTCAGGGAATACGGCTGCATCGCCGGTATCAACGTCACCGCTTCCCACAACCCGAAGGAATACAACGGTTATAAGGTCTACTGGTCTGACGGTGCTCAGCTGCCGCCGGTCCATGCCGATCAGGTCGCCAAGAAGATGCAGGAGATCGATATCTTTGACGGCATCAAGCTGGTCGATTTCGATGAAGCCGTCGCTTCCGGCATGATCACCATCATGAGCGAAGAGACCGATGAGCGCTTCCTGGAAGAAGTCATGGCCATGTCCAATGATTCCGAACTGGTCAAAAAGGCTGACTTCAAAGCTGTCTTCACCCCGTTCCACGGCTGCGGCTGGCATCTGATCCCGGAAGCTCTGAAGAGAGACGGTTTCAAGAATCTGATCTGCGAACCGAAACAGATGGTCATCGACGGAAACTTCCCGACCGTCGTTTCCCCGAACCCGGAGAATCCGGAAGGCTTCTATCTGGCTGTCGATCTGGCTAATGAAGTCGGTGCGGACTTCATCCTCGGTTCCGACCCGGATGCCGACCGTATCGGTCTGATGGTCAGGAATGACGAAGGCAAGTTCATTCCGCTCAGCGGCAACCAGACCGGTTCCCTCTTCCTGGATTACTACATCGGCGCTCTGAAGAGGAGCGGCAAGATGCCGGCGCATCCGGTCGCTTTGAAATCCATCGTTTCTACCGATATGGTCAGAACCATTGCCGAAGCGAACGGTGTCGAGTGCTATGATACCTTCACCGGCTTCAAGTTCCTGGCAGAAAAGAAGAACCAGCTGGAAGCAGAGACCGATAAGAAGGTCATCTGGTCCTTTGAGGAATCCTACGGCTACATGGTCGGCGACTATGTCAGAGACAAGGATGCCGTTACGGCAGCCTTGCTGCTGACGGAGATGGCCGTTTACCATGCCTCGCAGGGAAAGACCGTCTATCAGGCTCTGCAGGATCTGTATGCTAAATACGGCAACTTCTGCGAGAAGACCCTGAACCTGGTCATGCCGGGTCTGGACGGTCTGCAGAAGATGGCGGCCCTGATGCAGGGTCTGCGCGAGCATCCGCTCTCCGAGATCGCCGGGGTCAAGGTCGTTTGCCGTAAGGACTACCAGCCGGGCATCAGCGAAGATGTTGCGACCGGTGAGAAGACCGCGATGGAGCTGAAGGATTCCAACGTTCTGGAATTCGATATGGAAGATGGCTCCAACATCCTGGTCCGTCCTTCCGGTACCGAACCGAAAGTCAAGGTCTATCTCCTGGTCCGTGCCGGATCGCAGGAAGAAGGCAAGGCCAAGATCGCTGCTTATCAGGAATGGGCAGAGAGCCTGGCAAAGTAAACAGCGCAGAGAAGGCGGTCACTGACCGCCTTTTTCATATTCCTATATATAAGTTTATAGATACAGTTGACTATGTGAAAACATGGGCTAATAATAAGGGTGGCAAAAAATCGGGGGATCATTGCCCCCTTTTTGCGTGCTTTAGAAAGGGAAACTATGGAAAAGAAAAAAGCACAGAAACTTTCCGCCTTAGCCAAATACGGCTATGCGGTGGGAGGCATGACCGACACCTTGAGTTATGACTTCCCGTCTACTTTCCTGCTGTTCTTCCTGACGGACTGTGCCGGTCTGTCGGCTGCCTTTGCGGCAACGGTCGTAACAGTAGGCTCGATCTTTGACGTCGTCACCGACCCGATCGTCGGCGCTTTCTGCAACAAGCTGAAAAAGAAGATGGGAGGCATGCGCAGATGGCTGCCGGTCGCGGTCGTCTTCTATGTCTGCGGCTACTATCCGCTGTTCAGCGTGCTGAATTTCAGCCAGACCGGGAAGTTCATCTGGTATCTGGGCTTCTACTGTATCTACTGGATCGGCTATAAGCTCTACAACATTCCCTATTACTCGATGACGATCACCGAGGACAATACGGAACGTTCGCAGATCCGTCTGATCGCCCAGATCCTGCAGTACATTGCCGTATTCCTCTCCTGCTCGGCTCCGGCTGCCATGGTCGCCATGATGAAGAACGGCGGCATTCCGGAAACGAAGGGCTGGATGTATGTGGCCTGGATCGAAGCGACCTGTGCGATCATCACGATCCTGACGGTCTACTTCACGACGAAGGGCGCAGAGATCGATATCGAGACCGAAGCGGAAGAAGAAAAGAAGAACGTTCTGGCGGAATTCGCGGACATCATGAAGGAAAGGCCCTTTGCCGTCATCAGCATCTCCTGCTTCCTGTACCGTTTAAGCTACAGCCTGTTCCTGATCGTCTCCACTTACTACATCTTCCACTCCCTGAACATGAGCGAATGGGCTTACTCCGGCTTCAACCTGATCGTCTCCTTCGGCGGCATGGCGGTCATGGCGATCCTGATCAAGGTGATCGAAAAGCAGGACAAGGTAAAGATCCTGATCGCCTGCCTGCTGTTCTCTGGTACGATCGTCTGTCTCTTCAGCGGCTTTAAGACCGTATCTGTAGCCATGCTGTTCGTGCTGGGTGCGCTGTATACGATCGGTGACTCCGCCTACTGGGGCATGAACTACTCCGTCCTCTACGACTGCTATGAATCCGATGAATTCGAACACGGCAGAAGAAGAGAGAGCTCGATCTATTCCCTTTATTCCATGCTGCAGAAACTGAGCTATACAGTCGCAGCAGCGCTGGTCGGCGTCGTCCTGACGAAGATCGGCTACGATGAAACGCTCGGCGCCGGCAATGCCCAGGCGACCCTGGACGGCATCCGCATGCTGTTCTGCTTCGGTACCGGCGGTCCGGCTGTACTGGCTGCGCTGCTGATGTGCCTGAATCCGCTGAAGAAGGAAAAGTACACGCTGCTCTTAAAACAGCTGGAAGCGAAGCGTGCCGGCAAGCCGTTCAGTACGAACGGTCTGAAGGGCTGTGTATCCGAGAAGTTCTATGAGGAACATTTATCTGAAGAGAAAGAAGGATAAGAAACATGAAAGAATTTGAAGGAAGAGTGGCCATCGTCACCGGAGGTGCGATGGGAAATGGTCTCGCGATCGTCAAGGTCCTGGCCTCGAAGGGCTGTAAGATCGGTATTCTGGACTATTCCAAAAAGCTGAACGATACCGTGAAGGATCTCTGCGAAAAGGGCTATGACGTCATCGGTTATGAATGCGACATCAGTGACGGAAAACGGGTCAGGGAATGTGTCGATCTGATCGCAGAACACTTTGGCAAGATCGATATCCTGGTCAACAATGCCGGTGTCATGAATGCGGTCGGTCTCTCCGATGCGGACGATGCGAACCTGGATCTGCACATCAATGTCAACATCCGCGGACCCTGGAACGTGACCAAGGCTGTCGTGGAATATATGAAGAAGGAACACTACGGCAGGATCATCACGCTGTCTTCCGTGACCGGCACCTTCGTCTCCGATGGTGATGACTGCGCTTATGCTACGACGAAAGCGGCACTGGCCGGCTTCGGCAGATCAGTCGCTTCCTTCTACATCAAGGACGGCATCACCTCCAACGTCGTCTGCCCGGGCTTCATCCGTACTCCGATGGTCGAGAAGTATGCGGCGGAATGCAATCCGGAGGATCCGGAACTGGCATTGAAGCAGATCGGTGAATCGCTGGCGATCGGACATCTGGGAGATCCGGAAGACGTCGGTTATCTCGTAGCTTATCTGGCCAGTGAACACTCCGGTTTCATGACCGGTTCGGTCATCGTCATCGACGGCGGCTGCATCCTGCCTGAGACCAATATGAGCTACATGAATAACTGAAAACAAACCAGAGGGCCTGTATCTTCGGATACGGGCTTTTCTTTTGAAAGCGTATGAATCACCGCAAGAAGGGAGAATGTTATAATGGGGGAAAGCGAGGATAAGACCATGAAAACATGTGTTTATTGCGGTTGTGAAAACCATGATGATGCCAACTTCTGCAAGGCCTGCGGAAAGCCTTTTGAAGTGGTAAGAGAAACTCCGGAAGTTCAGGAAGAGATCCAGGCTGAGATCCCGCAGTACGGTGAGATGCTCCGCAGCATGCCTTCTCTCGGTGAAGAAGAGGCGAAAGAGACGCTGGAAGAGATGAATGCCGGGATCGAGGAACTGCAGAATATCAATGCCGATCTGTCCATGGCAGCTCTGACCAGTCTGCCGGCTGATGCAGATATCTCCGGTGTCGAGAATGTGATCGATTCTTCGATCAAGCTGGAACTGCCGGAGGAGCCGGCGGAAGAAGTCAAAGAAGCTGCTGAAGAGGGCCCGGTCCTGGAAGAGACTGCTGTGGAAGCACCGGCATCGGAAGAGACCATCCATCTGGAACTGCCGGAAGAGACTGTTGAGGAAGTGAAGGAAGCCGTCGAAGAGGTTCCGCAGACTGTTGAGGAAGTCATCGAACCGGTCGCTGAAGCGGTAGAAGAAACGGTTGAAGAAGTTCCGGAAACAGCAGAAGAGCTCAAAGAAGAGATCGTTGAGGAAGTGAAGGAAGCCGTCGAAGAGCCGGCTGTCGAAGAAGTAAAAGAGACTGTTGAAGAGACCCCGGAACAGGTAAAGCCGGAACTCCCGGAAGAGCCTGTCACGGAAGAGATCCCGGAGGAGCCGGCAACTGTTGAGGAACCTGTACCGGAGGTCGCTGAAGAAGTTCCGGCCGCCCCGGAACCGGCGAAGGAAACTGCTCCGCAGCGTCCGCTCTCCGTCCCGGAAGAACCGGTAAAGAAGAAAGGCAACGGCATCCTGATGCTGCTGGTCGGTCTGATCGCCGGCTGTCTGATCGGTGCGCTGATCGGATCCCAGCTCAATAAAGCTCCCGTAACGACCACGAACATGCTGAAAGACTATGAATTCTCTCTGACCGGCAGCAACGGTACCGGTACCCTGAGCGTGACCGGAGACCCGATGACGCCGGTGATGCGGGCGCTGGCGGCCGAAGATCCGGCCAAAGCCGATCTCGTCAACAAGCTTGCCGACAGCGTCAGCTGCACGGTCAGCGGCGCAGAGAACGGTTCTCTGAAGAACGGAGATGCCCTGCTCTTTGCCTGCACCTATGATCAGGCTCTGGCCAAACAGGCCGGCATCGCCTACGAAAACACCTCGGTCACTGTTCAGATCGACGGACTGCAGTAAGGAATGACCCATCGCAGGATGGGTTTTTCTGTGCGCAAAAAGAGCGTAGAATGAACAGGTATGCTGCGTAAACTGTTTGTGGTATTGCTGATGTTCGTTTCGCTCTGCGGCTGTCAGCCGAAGGAAGAGATCCCGGAAGTTCCGGTCGTGACCGAAGAGCCTGCCGTGCTTCCGGCATTCGATTATCACTTCTCCCCGCATGTGATCTCAGATCTGTATAAGGAAGAGTACGGCGAGGCCGTTGAAGTAGAGTTCTACCGTTTCTGTGATGCCCTGAGCCAGGGCGAGACCTCTTTCCCTTCTATTTCCCGGGAACATTTCTTTGAACTGCTGCAGATCGCTGAGTGCTGTTTTCCCTTTGCTGCATTGATCGAAAGAGACAGTGTTGTCTGTAACGGAGGGAACTGCACTTTTGCTTACCGCTGTGACAGCGAAGAGATCCCACAGAAGATGCAGGAGTTTGAAGAGAAGGTCAGCACCGTCATTCAGGAAGCCCTGCCTTACGAGGAAGAGGATTGGCTGAAGGCTCTGCGTTTGTATACTGCCGTATCACAGAAGGATATCTATGATCAGGAACACAGTCTGGAGGATATGCTTCTGACGAGCTCCTACCGGGCTATAACGGAAGATATCGGGATCTGTCAGGAGATCGCCGGAGAATACATCTACTACCTGCTGCAGGCGGGGATCGAAGCCTTCCCCTGTTCCTCACTGAGCAAAGACCGCTCCCTGGCTCATGCCTGGGCGCTGGTGGAACTGGACGGGCAGTATTATCACATCGATCCTACCTATGGGACACAGTATCCGGACAGTCTCTTCTTTTTCGGCATGAACGAAAAACAGCGGGAGTACTACGGAGACTTCGATCCGGCAGACTATGTCTACGCAGAGAGTGATACACTTCACTTCACAGCTGACAGTGACCGTTTCCGCGATCTCTGGCTGGCGGAAAAGTATGCGGTCGATCCTGCCGAAAGGGAGATCCGTTATACGGAAGTCTATACCGGAGAAGAAAAGGTGTACGAATACTAAACGGAGGCGATTGCCTCCGTTAACTGTTCTTAAAGAAGTCTCTCTTATTGAAACCGGCGGTCAGGAAGCGCCAGGCGGCCTTCCCTTTGGTCAGCCAGGCTACATAGTCATCCTGCTTCTTCTTCGTGATATTGGCGATCATGCCCTTGACCAGGAAATCGGCCACGACATCCGGATAGTCGCCGAGGATGTTGTAGACCTTTTTGGTGCTTTCCGAGAGCTCCATGGCTCCGTCTTTTCCCAAAGGATGCGTGATGAAGTTGGTGATCATGATGCCCGGATTCAGCCTTCCGACCTGTACCGGCGTGTTCGTTTTGCTCAGCTCCTTGGCCAGACCGCGGACCATGTACTGTACGCCTTTCTTGGAACTGCCGTAAGCCGTTAAGCCTAACTGAGTGGCATCATCGGCACCGAAGCCTTCGATGCAGTAGACGAGACCGTGCCCCTGTTCTTTCATGTGGCTGATGGCCGTCTTGCAGCCGTACATGGCGCCTCTGAGGTCGATATCGATCAGCAGATCGATCTCTTCCTTCTTCAGTTCCCATAAAGGGACCATCGGCTGATTGACGCCGGCATTGTTGATCCAGAGGTCGATCTCACCGAGTTCCTCTGTTCCGTAATTCCAGAGCGCTTCCAGCTCTTCCAGAGAGGTGACGTTGCAGGTCTTTGCCAGGACCTTGCCGTTTCCTGTCTCTTTCGCTAATGATTCCTGAGCTTCCTGCAGTTTCTCCTCGTGGATGTCGCTGAGTACGACTGAGAAACCGCTCCTGCGGAAGACTTTGACCATCTCATAGCCTAAGCCCCGGGCGCTGCCGGTAATGATGACATTGTTCATATGTATTTACCCCAAATGTTTCTTTCTATATTCTAAGTCTCCGGGGAAAGGAATTCAAAAAGAAAAGAAGTGCCCGGTGGACACTTCTCTCCCGAAAGGGGAATTCCTATTCAGCCGTTACATCGATCCCGTCAGAGAGGATATTGTCGGGGAGGGTGATGCCGAGATTCTCGGCCGTGCGGGGGTTGTAGTAGATGGTGCCGGAGGAACCGTAACGGATCGGCATCTCACTGACATCCTTTCCGTTCAGGACTTCGACGGCCATCTCGGCGGTGACTTTGCCTAAGACATAGTAGTCGACACCCAGGGCGACGAGACCGCCGTCGGCACACATGGCGGAGACACCGACAACGACCGGCAGCTTATTCTCGGTAGCAACGATATCGACCGAGCCCATGGCGGAAGCGATGTTGTTGTCGGTAGGGATATAGAGGGCTTCCACATTGCCGATGAAGGACTGCATCGTATCATCGATCATCGTCTTGTCGGAAACGGTCTTGACCAGAGTCTGTACACCGGCAGCGGCACAGACTTCTTCCATCTGTTCCGCCTGGATCTGAGAATTGGCTTCCGAAGAGGTGTAGAGGATACCCAGGGTCTTTAATTCGGGAACGATCTGCTGCGCCAGCATCAGCTGCAGATCCATCGGGCAGTTGTCAGAGACGCCGGAGATGCCCAGCCCCGGTCTTTCATCCGTTTCCGCCAGACCTGTTTCGGTATAGGAAGTGATGGCGGTGCCCAGGACCGGAATGGACTTGCCGGCGCTCTCCAGCGCCTGCTGGACAGCCTGGGCCGGAGGGGTCGCGATCGCGACGATCAGGTCGGGATCCTTGGCTACGACCGCATCGGCCATGGTCGCCAGGTTGGATTGGTCACCTTCCGGGTTCTGGTAGATGATCTCAAGGTTCTTTCCTTCTTCGTAACCGGCTTCTTTGAGACCGTCCAGGAAGCCCTGATAGTCTTCATCGAGGGAGCCGTGGGTCAGCAGCTGGATAACAGCGATGGTCACCCTGCCGTCTTCCGCAGAAGACTGCGGAGCAGTCGAGGAAGGTGAGGAGCAGGAACAGAGTAAGACAGTGAGGATGACAGCCAGGATCTTTTTCATTTTCTTTCTCCCTAAACATAAAAAGCCGCCCCTATAAGGACGACCGGCTTCATCGTGTTACCACCTTACTTCATCCCTTCATCACTGAAGAGACCTTACAGACCGCCAACACGGTCCAGACTGTTAACGGCAGTCTTCCCGGCATACCTTACTGAAGTTCGGGCAGCCACTCCCCGGGGAATTCCACAGCACTTCTTTCAGTCACTCTCAGCAAACGTGACCTCTCTGTAGCCGAAGCGGACGCTGTGCATGTTCCGGATCTATGTGTTGGCTTCATCTTACAACTTATGAAAATGCAAGTCAATATATGAAAATAGTTACATTCTGATTCTGCCCCGAATGCACGGAATCCCATTTGAAAATCGGTTATACTGAGGATACAGAAACAATACAGGAGAAAATTATTATGTTGGAAGAACTGAAGAAAAAGGTCTGCGAAGCCAATCTGCTGCTGCCGAAATACGGTCTGATCACCTTCACCTGGGGCAATGTCAGTGCCATCGACCGGGAATCCGGACTCTTCGTCATCAAACCTTCCGGAGTGGAATACGATGACATGAAACCGGAAGACATGGTCGTCGTCGATCTGGAAGGTAATGTCGTGGAAGGCCACTACAAGCCCAGCAGCGATACCCCGACCCATCTGGTCTTCTATCGCTCTTTCCCGCATATCGGCGGTGTCGTCCATACCCACAGCACCTTTGCGGCCGCCTGGGCGCAGTCCGGCAAGGACATCCCTGCTTTAGGCACTACCCAGGGGGATTACTTCTATGGCGATATCCCCTGCACCCGTTACATGACGCCGGAAGAGATCGCCGGTGAATATGAAAAAGAGACTGGCAACGTCGTCGTCAAGGAATTCCTGCAGAGAGGCATCGATCCCGATGATGTCCCCGGTGTCCTGGTCAGGAGCCACGGTCCCTTCACCTGGGGCACGGATGCCTTCAATGCGGTACACAATGCGGTCGTTCTGGAAGAAGTCGCCAAGATGGCTTTCCTCTCCAAAGTGATCAACCCGGAAGTTCCGCGCATGCAGCAGGAGCTTCTGAACAAGCACTATCTGCGCAAACACGGTCCGGGAGCTTACTATGGACAGAACTAGACCCTATCTCTTAGGCATGTATGAGAAATCCATGCCGAAGGATCTCTCCTGGGAAGAGAAACTGACAGCCTGCAAGAAGGCCGGTTTCGACTGGGTCGAGATCTCCATCGATGAGACTGATGAGAAGATCTCCCGTCTCTATTGGACCAAGGAACAGAAGGATGAACTGGTCGCTCTGATGAAGAAGACCGGCACTCCGATCTATACGATGTGCTTCAGTGCACAGCGCAAGTATTCCTTAGGTTCCCTGGGCAAGGAGAAACATGAAAAGGCCATGGAGATCATGGAGAAAGCCATCGACTTTGCCGGAGATATCGGCATCCGCATCATCCAGCTGGCCGGTTATGACTGCTACTACGAAGAAGCCAACGAAGAGACGAGAGCGGAATTCATCAAAAACCTGAAGATCGCTGCACTGATGGCTGCCAGAAGAGGCATCCTGATGGGCTTTGAGACGATGATGGACCGCGACTTCATCGATACCGTCGAGAAAGGCATGACCTATGTGAATATGGTCAACAGTCCTTATCTGGGCATGTATCCGGATATCGGCAATCTGGCCGGTGCCCGTCATGACTTCGGTTATGAGAAGAGCGTCAATGATGACTTACGTACCGGTACCGGTCATATCCTGGCCTGTCACTTAAAGGAGACGAAGCCGAAGACTGACCGCAGTGTTCCCTGGGGAACAGGTATTACGGAATATATCTCCAACCTGGAAGTCCTGAAGGAACTGGGTGTGAGGATGTTCAACGGAGAGTTCTGGTGTGACTATCCGGACAGATGGGAAGAGAATCTGAAGTATTCCTGTGACTTCCTGCGGGAAAGACTGGACAAGGTATTCTGCGAATAAGCAGCTAAGGAGATCGGAAGATCTCCTTTTTTTATACTTGGGGCAGGAGAATAGGGAATTGACGGAAAAATCTTATAGGAGGTATAGAGTGATGACGCTAAATCTTACGCCGGATTTATTGACTGTTCCTCTGCCCTATCCTATAGTGACTTTGGGAGGATCTTTTATGGATAAGATACCGGAAATGATCAATATCTCACAGTTAAACAGAGGCTATGCCGGGAAGATCCTGGAGGATGTCAAAAAGAATGACTCCGTGAAAGTGATCGTCAAGAATAATGAACCGGAGGCAGTACTGATCTCGGTAAAGCTTTATAACGAGATGGCTGCGAATTCTTTTAAGCAGAGAGTAACGGAAGCCGTTAAGGAACACAAGGCTTTTGGTTCGCTGCATCAATATGCAAAGAATGCGGACCGGGATGCCGAGAGAAAAGCTTATCAGGAGATGCTGAACAAGAAGTATGGAAAATAGGATCTTACTGGATACGAATGCATTGCTGAGATATGTGCTGAATGATGACCGGGAGAAAGCCGAAGAGGTGAAAAAGATCATCGATGAAAACCTGACGGTCGTTCTGATGCCTGTGCTGCAGGAAGCAGTTTACGTACTGGAAGGTTTCTATGGGATCGAACGGAACATGATTCGCAGGAGCCTCCTGACGGCAACGGATTCCCTGACTTATATCGAAGAAGAGATCGTCCGCAAAGCCCTGGATCTTTACGTCAAACCGCCGAAACTGGATTTTGTGGATTGTCTGCTGCTGGCTTATTACAGCTGTGAGGGCATCGATTTCTTCTCTTTTGACAAGAAACTGAACAAGGTGAAGGACTCTTTATGATCATCACGGAGAAAGGAAAATGTCCGATCGAGAGAGGCATGTTCGGGCTGTTCTTTGAAGATATCAACTACGCTCTGGACGGAGGCCTGCATGCCGAGATGATCGAGAACCGCAGCTTTGAGTTTTTCGACTGCGGCGGCGAACGTTACCATTGGTTCAAACGCTATGACGGGCTTTACGGCTGGAAGGGGAGTGAAGGAGCGAAACTCTCGATCTGTGCAGAAGGACCGCTCTATCCGCAGGATCCGCATTATCTCTGTTTTGAAGCGGAAAGAGCCGGAGCCTTCTTTACCAATAAGGCTTATGACGGCATCACCCTGCGGAAGGGGAAGAAGTACCGTCTTTCTTTCTATGCCCGCAGTGTAGAAGAGAAGACGGTCCGGATCGAGGTATGCAGGGAGGACAGAGTTCTCTGTTCGGAGAACTTCGCAGTCCTGCCCGGCGGGTGGAAGAAGTACGAAGGTGTGCTGACTTCCGGAGAGGACAGCGAACAGGGAGAGTTTCGCATCACGGCTGAAAAGGCAGGAATGCTGCACTTCGATTTCATTTCTTTGAAACCGGAGGATGCCCTCTTCGGCGTCTTCCGTAAAGATCTGGCGGAGACCCTGAAGGAACTGCAGCCCGGTTTCCTGCGCTTTCCCGGCGGCTGTGTGGTGGAAGGCAACACCATCGACAGTATGTACCGCTGGAAGCTCAGCGTCGGCATCCCTGAGAAACGCAAAGCCAACTGGAACCGCTGGGCGGTGCAGGTCAACGACCACGGGAAGTACAGTCACTACAACCAGACTTTAGGCGTCGGTTACTATGAATACTTCCTGCTCTGCGAATATCTGAAGGCGAAGCCGCTGCCGGTCTGCAACGTAGGGATGGCCTGCTAGTTTCAGTCCATCGAACGCTATGAGATCGAAGACAGTCTCTTTGAAGCCTGCGTGCAGGATGCGCTCGACCTGATCGAGTTTGCGAACGACGGCAGCGAGACGAAGTGGGGTGCGCTGCGCACAGAGATGGGTCACCCGGAACCTTTCGGACTGTCGATGCTGGGGATCGGCAACGAACAGTGGGAGACCCCGGAGTCTCGCTTCTTTGAACGTTACCGCATCTTTGAAGAGAAGATCCATGAGAGATATCCGCAGATCCGTCTGATCGGTTCGGCCGGACCGCGGGTCAGAGACGAGTATTACGAAAAAGCCTGGAAATACTATCGTTCCCAGACGAAGGAAAACTACGTTTCTGCCGTCGACGAACATTACTATGTCCCGCCGCAGTGGATGATCGACAATACTCATTTCTATGATGACTATCCCCGGGGCATCCCTGTCTTTGCCGGAGAGTATGCCGCGCATGAAGCATTGGAAGAGAAGAGCTCCGCAAAGAATACGCTGCGTTCAGCAGTGGCGGAAGCCGCCTTTCTGACCGGCATCGAGCGCAACGGCGATGTCGTGAAGATGGCTTCCTATGCGCCCTGCTGGCGCGGGAGGGCTATGCCCAATGGGCGCCGGATCTGATCTGGTTCAACGATACAGCGGTCTGCAGGACACCGAATTACTATGTGCAGCAGTTCTTCTCACTCTATACCGGCGAGGAGGAACTGATCCTGGAAGGCACGGAAGACCTCGAGAAAGAAGGGATCTACGTTTCGGCTTCCCGGACAGGAGAGAGGGTATTCCTGAAACTGGTCAATACCTCTGAAGAAGAGAAGACAGTCGATCTCTGCTGCCCGTTCATTGAGGAAGATGCTGAAGTAAGGAGGATCGCTCTTTCCGGAAAGGCGGAAGACTATAACAGTCTGACGGAAGGAGAAAAGATCGTCCCCGTAACCGAAGAAAAGAAGTTCTCCGAATGCAGGGAACTTAAGGGGATGAGTGTAACGGTACTTTTATTCGGTTAGAACCGAGTCGGATGAAACCGAATAAACTGCATAGAAAAAGAAATATGGCTGCCAATGGCAGCCATTCGTTTATCCTTCGTTTTTGATCTGACTCGGATACTTCCACTTCCGGAAGTCTTCCGGGGTGAAGAGCTTGGGATCCTGACCGTTGTTGAGGGTCAGGATGGTGTAGTAGATCCTGGCCAGTTCTTCAATATAGTCGGCATTCTCGAAAGCTTCCGAGAGATCCTTGCCGACAGCGATCGTGCCGTGTCTTTCCATCAGCACCAGATCGGAACGTTTCACGGTCTCCGCAACGTTCTTGGCCAGTTCAGTTGTTCCCGGCAGAGCATAGGGTGCGACCGGGATCATGCCGTTATCGAGATGGAAGACGAAGAGCTCAAAGATGAAGGAAGGGATCGGACGGTTCAGGCAGGCAAAGGCCGAAGCCATCGCCGAATGGGTATGGACGATCGCATTGATGTCTTCCCGTGCATCATAGCAGGCGATATGCATCAGGGTCTCGCTGGAGGGCTTGCCGCCTTCCAGGACATGCAGGTCGCGGTCGATGACGCAGACCTGATCGACGGTAAGATAGTCGCGGTCGACGCCGGAGGGGGTGATGCAGATCAGTCCGCTTTCCCGGTCGATGCAGGAGACATTGCCGGCCTTGTGCTTGCAGAGGCCGGTGTTCTGGGCTTTCTTGGCGATACGGACGACTTCTTCTTTTAATGTTTCTAACATATTCCTATCCTTTCCGGTTGAGTTCTTCGTTCTTCTGCAGGACTTTGGTGGCGGTCATGATGTCGGTGATCAGGACATTGGGGATGTGTCCGCGCAAAGCGCCGGTGATCGGCTGGACCTTGTAGTCGCCGCAGGCAACGGCAACGGTCATCGGATTCTGTACGACATCTTCGAAGGGCACACAGATGCATTTCTTGTTCCACTCGCAGTCGACCAGCTGGCCGTTGATATCATAGTACATCATGCAGACGCAGCCGACGGCCCCTTTCTGCTGCAGTTCCTGGGCCTGTTCCTGAGTCTGGTATTCACGGATGATCTCCGCCGTCTTCAGCCGGCTGACATCCATGCCGCCCAGTCCGGTCAGGATGATGTCGCAGCCTTTCATCATCTCGATGACTCTTTTCACGATCGGATCCTGCAGCAAAGCCTCCCGGGCAAAGGCATTGTCCATATACAGAGGCGTATTCAGATAATGGATCGTTCCGTTGAAGAGCGAAGCCAGACGGTTGCTGATCTCCCGGAATTCCAATGCCTGCTGGGCATTGGAGACGGTGCCGACCAGCTGTACGACTTCCAGTTCACAGTCATGGATGGGACGGATCTTGCGGTTGGTGCGGTCAGCGGCATTGCCGCTGGCAACGCCGATCCTGACCTTTCCTTTTAAGAGATTGGATACATAGATCGAGGCGAAGTCGGTGACTGCATCGTGGATCTGGTCATAGGTATCATCTTCGAAACTGGAGATGATGACGGCATCCTTTAAACCGAAAGTCTCCTTAAAGACATTCTCCAGGGAGGAGACCCGGTCGCGGATATGTTTGACCCGGATATCGACGATGCCCAGCTCCCTCGCTCTCGTCAAGAGCCGGGAGACCTTGGAGCGGGAGAAGTACAGCTGATGAGCGATGTCTGCCTGCAGCATCCCCTGGTTGTAGTACATATCAGAGATCTGGGCCAGGAAGGCGTAATCCTGGGGATTCTCCTGCGGGGTCAGTTCGTTCTTCGGACGGCGTGACATCAGTTGAGAGCCTTATAGACCTCTTCGGTCTTTTCGATCAAAGCGAGATATGCCTGATGGTTCTCTATCGACGGTTCATAGCGGTAGGTCTTCGTGCCTTCGCGGGCAGCCCGGAAGGCCTCCTCGTAGGTATCATAGATGCCTAAGGTAACGGCGGCGCTGATGAAAGCGCCAATGGCCGTGGCCTGGGCATCTTCATAGCGTAAGAGCGGTACGCCCAGCATATCGCAGAGGATCTGATCGAAGAATTCGCTCTTAGTCAGACCGCCGCCGATATAGATGACTTCTCTTTCGGTCCCTCTGGGCAGGTTGCGGACGCTCTTGGTGATCTCTGCCGCGATGCCTTCGAGCACCGCTCTGCCGAGATCGGCTCTCGTATTGCCTAAGGAGATATGCGAGAAGGAAGCGCGGGCATCGAGGTTCCAGTCCCTCGATCCGCAGCCCTGGAAGAGAGGGACGCAGACGACTCCGCCGGCGCCTAAGGGCGAAGCTTCGACCATCCTGTGAAATGCCGCAAAGTCCGGATGACCGTCATTCCAGAGGTCGGGGAAGAATTCCCGTAAGACCCAGTTCAGGGCGGCAGCGGAAGCCAGGACATTGGATTCCAGGGTATATTTGCCGGGAACGGCCGAGACGTTGCAGATGAGGGCCTGGTTCTCCAGATGTGGTTCATTGGCTAAGGAAATGATGAAGCCGCCGGTACCGCAGTTGATGACCAGAGAGGAATCATCCAGTTCGCCGAGTCCTAAAGCGCCGTTCTGCTGATCGCCGCCGGAGGAGACGACCGGCAGTCCTGCTTTCAGACCGGTCTCTTTCGCAAAGGTCTCGGTCGTATAGCCGATGACAGAGCCGACTTCCACGAGGCCGGGAAGCTTCTCGCTGTCCAGTTCGTACAGCTTCAGCATCTCCGGATCATAGGTATGGGTGTGGATGCTCATGACGCCGGTGCGGCTGCCGTAAGTCTTATCGCTGGTCCAGGAACCGGTCATGACATGCAGCAGATAATCCGGTACAACGAGGGCCTTGTATGCTTTCTCATAAGCTTCTTTTAAATGACGCTTGAACCAGGTCACCTTGGAAGCGGTGAAGACCGCATTGACCTTGGCCCCGACCTTGGGGTAGATCTCGTTATTCAGGGGCGAGAGAGCATCGCAGATCTCCTTATTGCGGGTATCCTGCCACATGATGAAGTTGGAGAGGGGCGTTCCTTCCTTATCGAAGAGGGCCGGAGCGGAACGGAAGGCTGTCAGCACCAGCGCGTCGACTTCGTTCTTTTCTGCGATCTCTCTGGCGATCGCCGTCAGTTTCTCCTTTAAGACGAGGGGATCCTGCTCGATGTAGTCCTCCTTAAAGATCAAAGGAGTGAGCTGACTGGCTTCGGCCAGTTCCTTTCCCTTTTCGTTATAGAGGATGCCGCGCATGCTGGTAGTACCGATATCAAAAGCTAAAATGTTCATGTCGTTCACCTTTATTCGTATCTTTATCATATCATGAAAGCGTTATCATTTTTATATAATTATGAAATTAATTTCATGAGATTTGTCATAAACCGCACAATATTTCATATATTCCTGATAATAGATTGCGAAAGACGCAAATTATAGTGAAATTATGTGCAAAATAACGATTTTCCTTGACGCTACTTAAGGTCATGGGATAACCTTGAGATATCAAGATGAAAGCGCATTCAAGTGCGCCATCTAGGAAGGAAAAAGATGAAAAAGTTAGCTACTCTCTTCATTAGCATGCTGCTGCTCTTATCCCTGGCAGCTTGCGGATCCGCAAACTCCAGCAATGCACCGGCTCCGGCATCTAGTGATACCCCGGCTTCCAGCGAGACCACTCCGGCTGCTCCGGCTACCACCGAAGGCGGACTGGGCTTCGTTGAAAGAACCAAGAATCCGTATGAAGATCCGATGAAGTTTGCCTGGATCCCGACCCGTGCTTCTGAAGCCAATGCTACCGCCTGGGGCAACGGTCTCCGTGAAGAACTCGGTTACTGGTCCAACACTGAGCTGAACGTCTTCGATCCGGAAGGCGATGCTGAACAGCAGGCAAAGATCGTATCCGACCTGGTCGCTCAGGGCTACGATGGCATCTTCCTGCAGACCATCAACCCGGATTCCCTTTCCGCTTCCGTCCGCGAAGCTGAAGAAGCCGGTATCCCGGTCGTCTGCATCAACATGGGTACCACGGAACCGCACGCTGCTCTGGTCTCCATGACTGACTTCGAAGCTGGCCAGGTCATCGCTGACCGTATCGCTGAAGAACTGAACGGTGAAGGCAATGTCGTCGTTATTCAGGCGAAGGTCGGTGCTGTCCGTGGTGTCAACCTGGAAGACGGTTTCCAGACTCAGCTGGCAAAGTACCCGGGCATTAAGATCCTTGATGAACAGCCTGCTGACTGGAACATGGAAAAGGCTCAGACTGTTATGAACGACTTCCTCACGAAGTATGGTGACGAGATCGACGCCGTCTTCGCTCACAACGATCAGATGGCTGAAGGTGCCGGTATGGCCGTTCAGTCCGCTGGCAAGAGCGGCGAGATCTTCATCTGGGGCGCTAACGGCGAAACGAAGGCTCTGGAATACATTGAACAGGGTATCATCACCGGTACTGTCTACACCAACTGTAAGGAACAGGGTGCTACGGCTGCTCGTATCATGATGCTGTACCTCAACAGCAACATCGATACCTCTACCTTCACCAAGACTCCGGTCACCAAGATGCCTCCGATCACGGTCGATGCCAGCAACGTCAGCTCCATCACCCCGGATATGCGTTGGTAATTCCGTTTAGTCCAAAGATCTGATGAATCGACTGGGTGGGATCACCCAGTCGATTTTCATAGAAAACGTAGAAGAAGGAGTCTAACATGAAACAAATGAGACAAGAAACGCTGCGTCGTATCATCTCACTTGTCCTGCTGGTGGTGCTCATCGCCGTATTCACCTTTACGACGGACACCTTCCTGTCCTGGGACAACATCACTTCGATGCTGCGGGAATGTGGCGTCGTCGGTATACTGGCGATCGGCATCACGACCTGCATCATCACCGGCGGCAACAACCTGTCTGCCGGTCTGATGCTGGGTATGGTCTGCATGGTCTTCGCACATCTTTACCACTACACGGCACTGTCCCTGATCGCGATCATTCTGATCTGTCTGTTGGCAGCTCTGGCTGCAGGCGCCTTTAACGGTTTTGCCGTGGCGATCCTGCAGATCCCGGACTTCGTTGCCACCCTGTCGACCGGCATGGTCTTTCAGGGGATCACCTACATCCTGGCTATCCGCAATCAGTACGGCTCGATCACCTCTGAGATGATCAAGAACCCGACGATGGCCCTTCTGGGCGGAAAACTGGGCAACGGCATCTATTACGTCACCATCGCCTGGGTCGTCATCAGCCTGATCATGCAGGTCTTCCTGAAGAAGACCAAGATGGGTACCTATATCTATGCCATGGGTTCCAACCGTAAATCGGCAGAGTATTCCGGTATCAGCTTCATCAAAGTCAAGATGGTCGCCTTTCTGATCTCTGCACTTTGCTCCTTCATCGGTGCGCTGTTCTTCCTGGGCCGTTATGGCACGAACGATGTTGACAGCGGCTCGGCTCTGTCTCTGCAGGCCATCTCGGCTTCCGTTATCGGCGGTGCTGCCTTCTCCGGCGGCCGCGGCGATATGATCGGGACCCTGATCGGTGTCCTCTTCATGCAGGTACTGCGCAACGGCGTCCTGAAGTTCAATATGACCACTGCTCAGCAGTCCATCATCTCCGGTGTCATCATCGTATTGATGCTTGTCTTCGATGCTTACTACAACGAATTCATGCAGAAGCGTACGGCAAGAGCTGCTGCGCTGGCGCGTGAAAAAGAAGGGGCAGGTAAATAATCATGAGTGAAAAGAACGAATTACTGTTCGAGATGAGGAACATCGAAAAGATCTTCGCACATGTCCATGCCCTGGATCACGTCAATTTCGATGTCCGCAAAGGCGAAGTCCATGCCCTGTTAGGAGAGAACGGCGCCGGTAAATCGACCCTGATCAAGATCCTGACCGGTGTCTACACCAAGGACGGCGGACAGATCTTCATGGATGGCAAGGAGATCGAGATCAACAGCCGTGATGATGCTGCTGATGCCGGTATCGCTGTCATCTTCCAGGAACTTTCCCTGGTCCCGACCCTCTCCGTTTACCAGAACATCCTGCTCGGCAAGGAACAGAGCCGCTTCGGCTTCATCTCCGACCGTGCCGAAAAGCAGCAGATCCAGGAACTGATCGACCGTTACGGCTTCCCGGTCAAAGCGACCGATATCGTGGAAACGCTGTCCGTTGCCCAGAAGCAGATGGTCGAGATCCTGAAGGCGCTGGCTGCCGATGCCAAACTGGTCATCATGGACGAGCCGACGGCTTCCCTGTCCTCCCGTGAATCTGAACTGCTCTACAAGATCATCAACCAGCTGCGTGACAGAGGTGTCTCCATCATCTACATCTCCCACCGTCTGGAAGAAGTCTTCAACCTCTCCGACCGCATCACCATCCTGCGTGACGGTAAGAACGCCGGCGTCGTTGAAAAAGAAAACATCGTTCCTTCCGAGATCGTAAAAATGATGATCGGTAAAGAGCTCTCCGAATCCACTGCTTCCCGTGAACTGCATACCAGCGATGCGGAAGTCGAACTGGCTGTCAAGGACCTGACCCATATCGGTGCTTACAACCACGTCAGCTTCGAAGTCAAGAAGGGTGAAGTCCTGGTCCTGACCGGTCTGGTCGGTTCCGGCCGTACGGAAGTCATCCGTTCGATCTACGGTGCTGATCCTTATGACAGCGGCGAGATCATCTTCGAAGGCAAGGTCATCAAGCCCTCGATCAAGAGATCCGTTGCCAACGGTTTCGGTCTCATTCCGGAAGACCGCCGTACACAGGGCTTCTCTCCGTTACTGTCCGTTACCGGAAACGTTGCCTTAACGAGCTATGACAAGATCGCCAAGGGCGGCTTCGTCAACAAGAAGGACGAAGATGCCTTAGGCCGCAAGGCTGTCGAACTGACCGACCTGCGTCCGGCCAACCCGAACGTCAAAGTCGGTGACCTCTCCGGCGGCAACCAGCAGAAAGCGGTCCTCGGCAAATGGCTGACCAGAGATCTGAAGGTCGTTCTGATCGATGAACCGACCGTCGGTATCGATATCGGTGCCAAAGACGAGATCTACAACATCATCGAAGGTCTGGCTGAACAGGGCGTTGCCGTCCTGATGGTCTCCTCCGATATCGCGGAAGTCCTGCGTGTCGCTCACCGCATCATCGTCATGCGTGAAGGCAAGATCATCAAGGAATTCAACCATGGCGTAGCGACCCAGGAGGATATCCTGCTGGCCAGCTCCGGCTTCGTAGACGAAAAGGAGGCTGCATAAAATGAGTAACACCATTAAAAACAACCCTGTTTACAAGGCGATCATGAGCAGCAGCCGGATCCTCGTCCTGCTGGTCCTCGTCATCTTCTTCACTGCTGTTACGAAGGGCACCTTCTTCAGCTACAAGAACCTCGTCAATATCCTCTACTCCGTATCCCTGATCGGTATCATGATCTGCGGTGCCTGCTTCGCCGTCCTGCTGGGCGGCATCGACCGTACCGTATCCGGTAACGCCGCTTTGTCCGGTGCGATCGTCGCGATGACGATCCTCAACGGCGGTGTCTCGGCCGGCAACGTTGCCTTAGCGATCTTCTTAGGTCTCGGAGCCGGCGTCCTGAGCGGTCTGATCCATGGTCTGATCCTCTCCCGCTTCAACATCCCGGCCTTCCTGCTGACCCTGGCTACCAACGAGATCCTCTACGGTTTCGTTCAGGTCGCGACCGGCAATACCCTGATCTACATCCATGACTGCACGCTGATGGACTACATCGGCCAGGTCCGCTGGCTCGGTATCCCGATCCCGGTCTACATCATGATCGCCTGCATCATCTTTGCCTACGTCGTCCTGAACCACACCGTCTACGGCCGTCAGGTCTACTCGGTCGGCGGCAACCGTCAGGCTTCCGAACTGTCCGGTATCCCGACCCGCAAGGTCATCCTGATCGCCTACATCATCTCCGGTTTCATGGGCGCCTTAGCCGGCTTCGTCCTTTCCGCGATGAACCAGCAGGCTTCTGCCGGCCAGGCCAAGAACTATGAAAACAACGTTCTGGCAGCGATCGTTGTCGGCGGTGTCTCCATGCGAGGAGGTTCCGGTTCCATTCAGAACGCGATCCTCGGTGCCTTCCTGATCGGTGTCATCGAGAACGGTATGAACCTGATGGGCGTCCCGGCTATCTACAAGGATATGGCCAAGGGCATCATCATCATCGTAGCGGTCGCTATGGATATGGCCAGCGTACAGGGTACCCCTGTCAACAACTTCCTGCGTCGTTTCAAAAAGAAGAGTGCTTAAGATTATAGAGGAGAAAATTATGAGTTTAATCGATGATATCACCCGCGAATCCTGGATCAAAAAGACCTTCCCTGAATGGGGCACCTGGCTCGTCGAAGAGATCGAAGAGAAGCAGGTCCCGGCCGGAAACGTCTCCATGTGGTGGCTGGGCTGTGTCGGTATCTGGATGAAGACCCCGGCCAACACCAACATCACCATCGACCTCTGGACCGGCAACGGCAAGCGTACGCACGGCAACGGCAAGATGGCTGTCGGCCATCAGATGGCCAACATGTCCGGCGCCCGCAAGATGCAGCCGAACCTGCGCAACGTTCCCTTTGTGATCGATCCCTTCGCCTTCAAACATGTCGATGCCGTCCTGGCAACGCATTACCATCATGACCATATGTCCGAAGAGTGGGCAGCTCATGTCATCAAGAGCGGCATGACCACCACGGATGAGAACGGCAACGAGATCCCGGTACCGTTCATCGGCCCGCTGAAGTCCTGCGAACTCTGGCAGTCCTGGGGTGTCCCGGCTGACCGCTGCAAGGTCGTCAAGCCCGGCGATTCCTTCAAGTTCAAGGATCTGGAGATCGTCTGCCTCGAAGCTTTCGACCGTACCTGCCTCGTTACCACTGATTCCACCGGACCCGACAGAGAAGAGCTGGCCGGAAAGAACCTGCTCAACGATATGGATGAGAAGGCTGTCAACTACCTGATTAAGACTCCGGGCGGAAACATCTACCATTCCGGTGACTCTCACTTCTCCATCGGCTTCGCCAAGCACGGCAAGGAACACGATATCGATGTCGCTTTCGGCGCCTTCGGGGAAAACCCGATCGGCATCCAGGACAAGATGACCTCCGTTGACATCCTGCGTATGGCGGAATCCCTGCGCTGCAAGGTCGTCGTCCCAATCCATCACGATATCTGGTCCAACTTCCAGGCCGATACCGAAGAGATCCGTCTCGTCTACGACTTCAAGAAGCCGAGAAACAACTACCAGTTCCACCCCTTCTTCTGGCAGGTCGGCGGTCAGTACACCTATCCGCAGGATAAGGACATCATGTACTACCATCACCCCAGAGGATTCGAAGACTGCTTCGAGAATCCGCGCAACGTACCGTTCGATTCGGTCCTGTAAGGAGCACTTATGGCGCTGATCGACGTCAAGCTGTTCTCGACGACATTAGCGACCAACACCGATGTAAGGGTCGTCCTGCCTACGCCGGACGAACCCTTCATCAGTGATGATCGTCCTTTCTACAGCGACAGGAAGTTCCAGGTCCTTTACCTGCTGCACGGCATGCACGGCGATGCGACGGTCTGGACCCGCAACACCGGTATCGAGCGCTATGCGCAGGAGCACTGTCTCTGCGTCGTCTCCGCTTCGGTCACCAACAGCTGCTATCTGGACATGGTCCACGGCAGCAAGTTCATGACTTACATGCTGGAAGAGCTGCCGACCTTCATTCAGCAGACCTTCCCGGTCTCCCGCAAGAGAGAAGACACCTTCATTGCCGGTCTTTCGATGGGCGGTTACGGTACCTTCCGTTTAGCCGGAGAACGTCCGGACATGTTTGCGGCGGCAGCGTCGCTGTCCGGCGGTCTGGATGTCGGCAGAGACCACGACATGGACGGCAATATCGAAGGCGGTCCGAAAACGAAGATGCCGATAAGAGATATCTTCGGGGATTCTCCGATCGTCGGTACCGACAACGATCTGTTCACCCTCTATCCCCGTCTGAAGAAGGAAGGCGTCGACCTGCCGAAGCTCTATATGTGCTGCGGTACGGAAGACTTCCTCTATCAGACCAATCTGCGCTTCCGTGATGCCATGAAGGAAGCCGGCATCGAGATCACCTATGAAGAGTCTCCCGGCATCCACAACTGGGATTACTGGGATCCGCAGATCCGTCGTATCCTGAACTGGCTGCCTCTGGCCAACAACTTTGTGGAAGGATAAAGGAGAAACACATGGATCATATCGCATTTGTACAGGCCAAGAATGATTTCCTGGCTGCCGCAAAGCGTACATATGAGAGCGGCATTCAGACCGGTACCGGCGGAAACTTAAGCGTCCGTATTCCCGGCACCGACCTGATGATCGTCAAACCGAGCGGTTTCACTTACGGAAGCTGCTCCGAAGAAAACCTTTGTATTACGGACCTGGACGGCAATCTGGTCGACGGAAAGTTCAAACCTACCAGAGAATGCACGCTGCACGGAAACCTTTATAAGCGTTATCCGGAGATCGGCGGCATCGTCCATACGCACAGCGTCTACTCGATCCTGGTCTCGATGTATTTTGAACAGCTTGAGCTGGTCACGCTGCACACCGAACTGAAGTTCAAGGTACCGATGCCGGTCGTGGATGTAACGACCCAGTCGGTCACTCCGGAAGAGCTGCCGAAAGTCTTTGCGGCGATCGATGCCAATCCGGGTGTTGCCGGTTTCCTGCTGAAACGTCATGGCTTAGTCGCTATGGACAAGACAGCCGTCAAAGCCGGGCAGACTGCCGAACTGATGGAAGAGACCGCACAGATCCTCTGGGAAAAGCGTAAGATGGATCTGTTACTGCAGAAATAGGAGGTACGCTTATGCAGGAATATGTCATCACCACTCTGAACACCGGTATCGTTACCGCCAGTAAGAAGAATTATCTCTACCACAACACCACTCACAAGTTCTATCTGAAACCGGGTGAAGATGATACCGCTTATCTGCCGGTCGCAGTCTTCTACGTCGAAGGCGGCGGGCGCAAGATCATGGTCGATACCGGTATGTCTTCCACCGAGATCGCCAACAAGTATCATCATCCGGGTTCCACTCAGAGCGAGGAACAGAAGGTCACCAATCAGCTGAAGTCCATCGGCGTCGATCCTTCCGAGATCACCGACATCATCTTCACGCACCTGCACTGGGACCATGTCTACTATCTGGATGCCTTCCCGAATGCCAAACTGTATGTCCAGCGCAAGGAATATGAATATGCCAAGAACCCGATCCCGCTCTACTACAAGAGCTACGAGGATCCGCGTCTGCCCATCGAACCGCGTATCCATCCACAGTGGGAAGGCAGAGAGTTCGAACTGCTGGACGGTGAATGTGAGATCTTCGACGGCATCAGCGTCTACCCGACTCCGGGTCATTCCGTAGGTCACCAGAACGTCGTCGTCCACACCAAGGCCGGTGACTACCATCTGGCCGGCGACCTGATCTTCACCCTCGACAACCTGAATGCCGTTCCGGAACTGGGCTACGAGATCACTCCGCCGTCCCGTTTCGTCAACATCAACGAGACCTGGAACAGTATCGTTGAATTGAAGCACCGTGTTGCTTCCAAGGAATTCGTCCTCTGTGCCCATGCGCCGGAGATGCTGGAACTGGTCGGCAAGAAATTAGGCGAATAAGATGAAAACGATTGCGATCATTGAGTCCCTGGATACCAAACTGGAGGAGTCAGTCTTCGCAAGGGATCTGATCAATGAGCAGGGTTTCCATACCCTGCTCATTGACAATAGTACCTGGAACATGGATGTAGGTCTGGGCGATATCAGTCCTTTGGAAGTACTGGCAGAGAACGGTATGGACCGGGAGACCTTCCTCACTTTCAATAAACCGGAAAAGATCGCAGCGATGGCAGAAGCACTGAAGGTACTGCTGCTGCGTCTGTATCGCGAAGGAAAGATCGACGGGGTCATGTCGGTCGGCGGCGGACAGAACGGCAGCATGGCCGCTCCGGCCATGAAGGCCCTGCCTTTCGGTTTCCCGAAGGTATTGTCTTCGGCCTTAGCCTGCGGGACAAGGCAGATGGAGCAGTTCGTCGGCGAGAAGGATATTTTCGTCGTTCCGACGGTGGCTGATATCTCCGGACTCAATCCGATCACGAAGACCCTGATCCGTTCAGTCTGTGCAGCGATCATGGGTCTGGTGGAACACGCCCATACCTATGAGCAGGAAGGCGGTCATAAGATCATCGCCGCCACCATGCTGGGAGAGACCACCAAGGGCACCGAAGAGACTCTGCGTCTGATCAAGGAAGGGACCGACTATGAATCGGTCGTCTTCCACGCCAACGGTGTCGGCGGACGCTGTATGGAAGCCCTGATCGAAGAAGGCAAGATCGATGCGGTGCTGGACTACACCCTGCATGAGCTGGTCTGCGAAGCATTCGGCGGTTACTGCGCCGGGGCTAAAGACCGCCTGCTGAAGTCACTGGAATACGAACTGCCGACGCTCGTCGTACCGGGCGGTCTCGACATGAACGACTACTACAACGAAGAGACGGGAGCTTATCTGCCCAAAGGCTTTGCCTCCCGCAAGGCGATCCTGCATAACCCGCAGATCTGGCATGCGAAGGTCACTGAGGAAGAGATCCTGACTCTGGTCAAAGTCGTCTGCGAACGTCTTGCGAGCGCCAAGAAGCCGGTCACTCTGGTCGTTCCGGCCAGAGGCTGCTGTCAGACGACGCAGCAGGACAGCGGACCGATCGCCGATCCTGCCATCGATGAGCTGATGGTCAGCGAGTTCCGGAAACAGTGCCCCGCAAACGTGAAACTGGTCGTGGTCGATACGCATATCAACGATCCGGCTTTCGCAGCCGTTGCCGCCAAAGAGTTCAAAGAACTCGTAAAGGAATACGGCTGGTAAGGAGAATCACATGGACGAGAAATTATATGTCCTGCCGGAAACGGCAAAAGGAAAAGAACTGGTCATTGCGACCTACTATATCGACCTGCCTTATTCCGTCGATATCGTGAAGAAGGCCGAAGCTCTGGCTGTCGGTCAGACCATCGGCACCTGGGTGCCGATCCCCGGCATCACCGACGAGATCCGCGACAAGTATATGGGCAAGGTCGTCAACATCTTTGACGTCCCGGTCCGGGAACTGGAACCGGATGTCGCTCCGGAGAGAGCGGCGTATCTGATCCAGATCGCTTACCCGGCTGCCAACTTCGGTACGGACTTCCCGCTGATGATCACTTCCCTTTTAGGGAATGATGCTTCTACCAGCGCCCAGGTCAAACTGCTGGATATCGAATTCCCGGAAGGTTTCCTGAAGAACTTCCAGGGTCCCCGCTTCGGTATCGAAGGGGTACGGGAACGCTTCGGCATCCAGGAGAGGCCTTTATTGCTGAACATGATCAAGCCCTGCACCGGCATCACTCCGGAAGAAGGGGCAAAGATCTTCTATGATGTCGCTTTAGGCGGTGTTGACCTGATCAAGGACGATGAGCTCTTCGGCGATCCCTTCTATTCCAAGCCGGAAGAGCGGGTCAGAGCCTACAAGGATGCCGCCAGGAGAGCGGCGGAAAAGACCGGCGAAGAGGTGAAGTACTTCGTCAATATCACCGGCGGCTTCTCCGATCTGAAGGAGAAGATCGAGAGAGTGGAAAAGGCCGGTGCCGACGGTCTGATGGTCAACTTCTCGGTCATGGGCTACAGCGCCCTGAAGTATATCTCCGAGAACACTTCCCTGCCGATCCTCGGCCATTCGGCCGGTGCCGGCATGGTCTGCGAAGGAGCTCTGAACGGTATGGCGACTCCGCTGGCGGTCGGCAAACTGGCCCGTATCGCCGGAGCGGATATCGTGATGCTGAACACGCCGTACGGCGGCTATCCGTTACGGAAGCAGAAGTACCTGCAGACCTGCAGTGCGCTGACATTGCCCTTAGGTCATATCAAAGCGACGATGCCCAGTATCGGCGGCGGTGTCCACCCCGGTATCGTGGAAAAGTATATCGGCGAAGTCGGCAAGGATATCGTCCTGGCTGCCGGCGGTTCCATCCAGGGTCATAAGATGGGGGCGGCCGCAGGTGCCAGAGCGATGCGTGAGGCGATCGATATCGCCTGCAGCGGCAAGGATTTCGTCAGTGAAGCAGAAGCCTATCCGGAGCTCAAGGAAGCTCTGTCCCGTTGGGGCTATGTAAAGTAAAGGAGAAAGAGAAATGAAGATCGCGATCGGTTGTGATCCCAATGCCGAAGAGGCAAAACAGGAAGTTATCAAGTTTATAGAGAAGAAGGGGCTGGGCGAAGTCACGGACTTCGGCAGTGAGGACGTCATCTACCAGCACACGGCTGCTGCCGTAGCCGAAGCTGTCGCCGCCGGCAAATATGACCGCGGCATCCTGCTCTGTGGGACCGGCATCGGTGTCTCCATCGCCGCCAACAAGGTCAAGGGCGCTTATGCCGCTCTGATCTCGGATATCTATTCCGCCAAGAGAGCGCGTCTTTCCAACGATGCGAATATTGCCTGCTTAGGTGCCTTCACCACCGGCAACAAGCTGCGTGAAGAACTGGTCGAAGCCTTCCTGACCAACGAATTCGTACCGGGCTGCGCTTCTCAGCCGAAAGTCGACGCATATCACGAATACGACGAGAACCGCAAATAATGAAGAAGATCTTATTTGGCAGCAATCTGAAGATGTATAAGACTACGTCTGAGACCGTAGCCTACCTTCAGAAGCTGCAGGAACTTTCCGGGGATATCCCCGGCATCCAGCTCTTCATCATTCCTTCCTTCCCGACGCTGCACAGCGCTTCCGAAGCGATCGACCACGAGAAGATCCGCCTCGGCGCTCAGAACATGGGCTGGGAAGAAGAAGGACAGTTCACCGGGGAAGTCTCCGCGCGCATGTTGGAGGAGGAAGGGACCGATCTGGTCATGATCGGTCATTCCGAGAGACGGCATGTCTTCGGAGAAACGGACTACGAGGAGAATAAGAAAGTCCTCAAGGCCCTGGAACATGGTTTCATCACCCTGCTCTGCATCGGTGAGACGGCGCAGCAGAAGGAATTCGGCATCAGCCGGGAAGTCCTGCGCGAACAGCTGAAGATCGGTCTGCACGGGGCAGAACTGAAGGAAGACAGCGAACTGTGGGTCGCCTATGAACCGGTCTGGTCGATCGGTGTCAACGGCACTCCGGCTTCTGCAGACTATGCGGAAGCCATGCATCAGGAGATCAAGGCCTGCCTGAAGGAACTCTTCGGGGAAAGAGGTCTCGAGATCCCGGTGCTCTACGGCGGTTCGGTCAATCCGGGCAATGCCTCGGAACTGATCGTGCAGCCTTCCATCGACGGTCTGTTTACCGGGAGAGCGGCCTGGCAGGCAGACAAGTTCAATGCCCTGATCCATCAGGCACTGGATACCCTGGAAGCACAGAAGTAACTCGAACAGAAAGCCCGGAGCGATCCGGGCTTTTGTGTTGTGGGATTTAGGGAACAATTTGAGGAAAAACATAGGAAATGTTCCCTAAATGTCCGGTAAGCAGCGATCCGGTCTCTTTTTGCCTCCTTTCACCCTGGGGAGGAGATTTGTTAGAATAGAATACATGGCAGATAAGTATTCAAAAGAAGAGAAACAGATCCTGGGACAGCTGTTCCGTCTTTACCGGAAGTATTATAAGAAACCGATCAAAGAGTATTCGGAAGTGATCCCTTCGGTAACGTATTACCGTGTAGAGAAGGGAGAAGCGAAAGACGAATTCTTCTATAAGACAGCAGAAAAACTGGGTCTGACTCTGGCTGATCCGGGTTTTCTGGAAGACTATCGGAAGATCGGTATGGAGTATCAGGCTTTTGCGGATGCAGCCGTTCTTTATGGAACAGGGAAGATGAAAGATCATATTGCACAGATAAGGTCTGTCATCGGGAAACGTGCGATCTCCTCTCCGTTTCGGGAGATCCTGGATCATGCAGGAGTGCTGGAAAGGTACTATATCTTTCACGAGATCAACGATTTACAGGTGATCGATAAGTTTGTAAGCTGCTTTGGCTATGATGAAGGGGTCCTTTTCTATTGGCCGAATGTGGAAATGGCAGGCAGCAGTGCCTGGCGTCACGGAGACTATAAAGCGATCGATGACTGCCGTCCGTTCTCAAGAAACCTGCCTTATTGGCTCGCAGTACTGAGTTCTCGTTACATGTATTTGGATTCTTCGATCTGGGACGCAGTCAGCATCTTAGAAACAAATATCGATAGAATGGAAAGGAGCAAGTATCGCTATTTTACATTTATAAAGCGGCTCTATTATCTTTATGACGTTCTTGATGATAAAAAAGCGATCGAATACCGCGAAAAGATCCTGAGCATGTTTTCTGATCCGGAGATCCCGGACGACCAGAAACGAGCTTCCGAATACAATATATTGATCCGCTCCTTGCTGGAGAAGGATTATGAATATGGATTGGAATTCGGCAGGAAGAGAGTGCTTGACTTTGATGCTGATACCTTGCTTATATACACGATGATACAAAGTCTGACCGGACAGGAATTAAACAAACGTGTTGCGGATATCGACAAAGCGAATGAAGGCTGGGTAAGGACGCTGGGCCATTTCTACGTTCTGAAAGAACAAGGATCCTCTGCACAAGAATTGGAAGACTATTTTATAAGCAGGATCGATCCGTGTCTTGCGGAAGATCAATATCATCCGCCTTTTACGCAGGTATTCTTGTTAGAATTGCAGAAAATAACAGAGAAAACAAAACATTATCAGTACTATCACGAATTTTCAAAGAAAGTCTCACAAGCAAACTGAAATAAAAAACCGAAAAATGCCCCTATGCGGGCATTTTGACTTTTTTATTCCAAAATCTCCGTAGCTAATGAGCAGATAGTAAAATAAAAGTGTATCGATAGAATTGGGATCGGTTAATGAAAGCTTTCTATCTTTGGTCGGTCGATCCTTCAAAACAGGAAGATGGTGTCTGACAAATGAAAAGTAAACGATTCTATATTTTTTAAGCAATACTTATTCTGGCTGGCGTTCTGTTATGTGTTTTCAGTGTACAGATCGGTCTGACGCTGACAGACTTCTGGTATAAATCCCGTGTCCTCAGAATGGGAGGTGATCCAAGTTCCCCAGTCTTCAATGCGGCGTTCCTGTCTTACGGTCTGATCACCGGCTGCTGTCAGTTAGGGGCGGTCCTGGTATTTCTGGGAGGACTGGGTATCCTGCTGAAACTGTTCGTTCAGGCCAATAAGGATATCTGACCGGCTTTACAATCTTGTACGCATTCCGAATACCATAAGTCTATGTAAAGGAGGAGAAGCATATGTTGCCTCGGAATTCTGCTGAAACATCAGCTGCAAAACAAGAATATCATAGTGTACGAAACAGGATCCTGATCCTGTTGCTGCTTGTGCTTGCTCTGGCAGGGTGTCAGAGACCGAAGACTCTGGAAATAACCAAACTGGAGTCCTTTCCGGTAGATATGAGCGCCTACAAAGGAATGAACTCCGTAAAACACCGCTTTGTCGGTACCTCACCGAAAGAACTCTTAAGGTGTATCGAAGAGGGTGGTTCGGCTCTGTTCTATATCGGTGACACAGACTGTGCAAACTGTCAGGAAGCGGTCAGGATCATCAACGAAGTGGCCGAAAATCATGATCTGTCGGTCTATTATATCTTCGCTTATGACAAAAAGTATCCGCTCTCTGCCTATCACGAAGAAGTGCAGGCTGCACTGGAACCGCTCCTGCCAACAGATGAGACCGGCACCAAACGTATCAAAATGCCGCTGTTCTTCTCGGTCGAGAACGGTGTTCCTTCAGAGGCATTCATAGGACTGGCGATAGATGCGACGGGGACTTCTGTTGACCGCGAGAAAATGATCAGGATCTATGAGAAAGTGATCGGCAGTTTCATTGATTGATCAGACGGCGACATTCTCCCTTTGCTGTCAAAAAGATAAGTCTACTAAAGCAGACTTTGTATGTAGACTTAGAAGAGGCCTTGCAGCAGACACGGTTTTCTTCGGGGTCATCATTGTGTTTGATCATAGAGTATCAGAATGACCTAATACCATTCTCCCTCTGCCACTAAGAAGCAGTTCCCGCTTACCTCAATGACCCATTCCGGGTCTTTTTTCGCGTGGATATAGAGACAGGAAGGTCTGCCCATATCTTCGCCCTGATGGACGGTATAGCTGATCTCGTCTTCATCCCAATAGCGGTACTGCAGCAGATAACCGGCCAGATCGCCGTTGGCAGAACCGGTCGCCGCGTCTTCCAGGAAGTCTTCAGTCAGACATCTGGCTGCCAGCAGATGATCAGCCGTCTCCGTAAAGAAGAGGTGCAGTCGATTGCCGTGGGGACAGCGTGTGATATATTCCTTAAAGGCTCTCTGGTCACAGAAGACCTTCTTTAAAGCTTCTCTGCTCGTCAGAGGAACGATGATCGCAGCCAGTCCGGTAGAGACCCGCTGCAGAGGCAGATCCTCCCGGATATCTTCCGGAGAAAGATTGAAGACCGTACAGATGTCTTCTCTGCTGACACAGTCCTCGAAGACCGGCGGGTTCTGGGACATGGTCAGTCCCTTTTCATTGACGGTGACCGGGATCGGTCCGACCTTGAGGTTCAGGATGACTTTATTGTTTTCTTCGTGTTCCAGGAAGTGATGGATGACATAGGCCGTACCTAAGGTAGGATGTCCGGCGAAGGGAACTTCGCCGACCCCGGCAGTCCAGATCCGGACATTGTAGCCGCCGTTGCCCTGTTTGTTTCCTAAGATGAAGGTCGTTTCCGCGAAGTTGATCTCTTTGGCGATGGCCTGCTGTTCCTCGGAAGAAAGTCCTTCTTCAGCCAGTACCACCAGCAACTGATTGCCCTGATATTTCTCTTCCGCAAAGACATCGACGATATAGTATTTCATGATCCATCCCCCTTTGAAGTCATTTTGCCAGAGAAAGAGAGGAAAGGAAACAAGTTGGACAGAATCTCGGAGAAAAGAGTGCTAAAATGTCTCTGTTATGGCATTAAATGGTCTGTTTTCGTTACAGTTTCTGATGTTTGCGGAGATCGCCGTCGGTTATGTGCTCTGCCGTACCGGAGTCCTGAAGCCGAACGAACGTTCGGTCCTTTCCCGGCTGATCATGAACGTATTGCTTCCGTGTTCGATCATCTCTTCCTTCAAGATGGAGATGAGCACGGAACTGGCAAAACAGTTCGGTCAGATCTTCGTCATCTCCTTTCTGATCGAGATCGTGGGGATCTTCATGAACCTTTTCATCTGGAAGAGGGATCCGGCGGATCAGCGCCCTTCCCTGCAGTACGGCACGATCTGTTCCAATGCCGGTTTCATGGGCAATGCGGTCAGTGAAGGGGTCTATGGGGCGATGGGTCTGATCCTGACCCAGGTCTTTCTGGTACCTTCCCGCATCATTGCCTTCTCTTTCGGTACGACCTACTTCAGCGGAGCGAAGAGCCCGAAGGAAGTCATCCATATCATCTTTACCAATCCCTGCATCATTGCGATTATCCTGGGTCTTACGAAGATGCTGCTGGGCATCGATCTTCCTGCTCCGGTCACGGACCTTCTGACGAACTTGGGACGCTGTGCTTCGCCTCTGGCGATGATCCTGATCGGCATGATCCTGGGTCAGTGCGGTTTCGGTCATCTCTTGAGCCGGTCCAATCTGAAGTTTGCCTTCGTGCGTCTCTTGCTCATCCCGATCATGGTCCTGATCCCCTGTGTCCTGCTGGGCATCGATCCGCTGGTCACTTCGGTCGCTGTCATCCTGGCAGCGATGCCGGCCGGTACGACCATCACGGTCTTTGCCGACCGCTATCATGCGAATGCGGAGTTCTCCGCCAATGTCGTCGTCCTTTCGACCCTGATCTCCATTGCCATCCTGCCGCTCTGGGTCTACGCTCTGGCAGCCTTTGCCTGAACTTGCCGACAGAGCGGAAGTTTCTTACAATGGTAGAAGTATGCTGAAGAAGCTGGAGAAGATCGAACTGGGCATCGTAAAGGTATGTTTCTTTGTATTCCTGATCTTTTTTGCGGTCGGGAATGTTTTCTTTACGGTCCGACAGTTCCATGCGGTGGATTCCACGGCGAACTATCTCCGTGTCGATATGATCCATGTCCTGACGGTAGCCATCCTGGTCGGACTGTATCTGCTGGCCGAAAGAGCGAAGATCTCTTCGAAGAAACTGTTTACCGTTTTCCTGATCTTTGCGGCAGCTGTCTCCGTTTACTGGATCTTCAGCAATCCTCAAAAAATAAAAGAACTGGATGACGCCTACAACGTCATGCGTTCAGCCCGAGCGGTCGCGAACGGTGACTACGGCCCGATCGGCTACCATACCTATATGAATGACTACCCGAACAACTTCGGGCTTTTTACGATCTTCTTTGTGCTGGTGAAGATCTTCGGCGACAATTCCGAACTGGCTTTCCGGATCATCAATCTGGGATTCATGCTGGAGGGGTATATCGCCCTGTATCTGCTTACGGAAGAGCTCTTCCATGAGGAGAGAGTACAGAAAGCGCTGGTCTTCCTGTTCTTCTTCAGCATGCAGTATGTCTTCTATACCTTCTTCGTCTACGGCAATGTGATCTCCTATGCCCTGGGGATGAGCGCTGCTTATGCCTTCCTGCGCTACCGGCATCAGGACAAGCTGCCTTACCTCTGTGCAGCGATCGTGCTGGTCATCCTGTCCATCTTCGTGAAGAATAACTCAGCCATCATCCTGGCGGCCATGATCATTTATCTGTTCCTGGAGGTCGTCCATCAGAAGAAGTGGGCTTCCTTGCTGGCGATCCTGGTCTTACTGGGAGGCTTCCGGGTCAGCACGGAAGGGATCATCGATTTCTGGGAAGCCCGTTCCGGTACGACCTACGACAACCGCCTGCCGAAGATCTGCTGGATCGTCTACGGTTTCAATTACGATGAACGCCATCCCGGCGGATACACCAACGAACTGGAAGTCTATCACTATGAGAATGACTTCGTAGCGGAGTTTACCGCTACCCATGCCCGGGAGATGCTGGACATGGAGTTCACGGCTTTCAAGGAACGTCCGCATGTCTTCTTCCGTTTCCTGGGACAGAAGTTCCTGGTCTCCTGGGCCAATCCGGAGTTCGAAGCTTTCGGTCAGTATGCCGAACTGGATCTGCCGCCTTTCAATGACGATCTGGTCAACGGGAAGGGGAACGATGTGATCGATACGGTCTGGGACGGAGCGTCTTCCTTAGTGGCTCTGGCCGCTCTTTATCTCTTCTTATGGAAGAGAAAGGAACTGAGCCTGAACGAGCTCTTCCCGGCGGTCATCATCCTGGGCGGCTTCTTCTTCCATGCCTTCTGGGAAACGAAAGCGATCTATCTCTATCAGTACTATCTCTTCCTGCTGCCCTATGCGGCTAAGGGACTTTCGTCCTTAAGAAAGGAGCGGGCATGATCTATTTCCTGCTGCCTTTCTTATTGCTGGGCTACTTTGAAGTCCTGGGCCGTTACGTCTATGCGAAGCTGCAGAAGGAGCCATTGGCATTCTCTTTCCCGGTCGGTTTCATCAGCTTCATGGCCGTCCTCTATGTGCTGGGCTGGCCGATCAGTGCTTTTAACGGTTCTTTCTATGCCTATCTGATCCTGGTCATCGCGGTCGTGGCAGTTTCATTGATCCTGATCATTAAGGACTTCCGTTCTCTGAAATGGAAGTTCTCGTTGAAGATGACGGTCATCTTCTTTGTCTTCCTCCTCTTCAGTATCTATATCTCTTCCAAGAGGACTCTGGGCGATCCGCATGGCTACGATGTGCTGTATTACCTGAACATGATCAGTTTCAATATCGGCAATCCGGAACTGAACAGCCTGCATCCCCACTTCGGGACCTACCCGAATACGGATGTGCAGTGGATCACCTATGTCTTCCAGTCTTATTACTACTTCATCGCCTGTTATATCTATGCCGTGCGGACGGTATTAGGTCTTGTTCATATCAGTTACGAAACACTGCCAGCCTTCGTCTGGACCTTCCAGATCCTCTCGCAGGCCGTAGCGATCAGCGTATCACTGAAAGCGATCGAAGAGCTGGTCAAAGACCGGTTGCTGCAGATCGGGGCGGCGATCCTGCTCATCCTCTTCATGGGCAACTTCTACTACAACAATGCCTTCGGTTTCATCGGCAACAACTACCGCATGGCCTATCATGCCCTGGCCACTCTCTATCTGTTCCGCTATGTGCAGTCCAAAGACCGGAAGGAACTGTATCTCTTCTATCTGATCATGCTGGGGATCTGCGGTCTCAGTTCGACCGGGACCTTCTCGCTGATCCTGGCTCTGTTCGGTCTGTTCTTTGCCTTCTATGAAGAGAAGGACCTGCTGAAGCAGTACGTGGTCGTACTGGCGATACCGGTATTGAACATCCTGATCGTCAAGCTGGGGGCGCAGCTCTGGGTCGTTGCCGCAACGGCTGTCTTCCTGGCGGCGGTCTGGTTCCTGAACGATGTGATCCTGAAGCTCTATCAGAACCGTTATGTGCGTTACGGAACACTGATGCTGGCTTTCCTCTTCCTGTTCGTGATGTCCTTACGGATCACGCACGATCCCTTTGACTTCAGGGCTTTCACCTATAACTACAGCGAACGGCAGGATATGTCCTGGGACTATTTCTCGTTCCCGGATCTGAGGCACTGGATCTTCAATCTGCTGGTGCTGCTGCCGATGACCTTCTATCTGGTCAAAGAAAAAAGACATCCCTTTGCGGTGATGTCCTGGGTACTGATCCTGACGGTCTTCGATCCCTTCTGCTGCACCTTCGTCAACAAGGTGAACTGGGTCTACTACCGCTGCTATGATCTGATCATCAATCACTTTACGATCGTGCTGTTCCTGCGGGAAGTCTGTTCTGTCTTCTCGGAAAAGCCGAAGAAGCTTGCACAGGCAGCCGTCCTGCTGCTGAGCGTTGTTCTGGCCGTGATCCAGATCCCGCGCTATACCAACGATTCCTTCATTCCGGGCGAAGACTACAATCCGGTCTACAAGATCAACAATGCCGAGCTGGAAGTGACCCGCAATGTCCGGTCGATGATCGCAGACAGAGGGATCGAAAAGCCGGCGATCATCACCGGCACATTCTGGATGCCTTCGTTCTTGGAAGGTTCCACTTATCTGATCGGCAAGGAAAGAAGATACAACTACGACAATGCCGATGACAACAGCTATGCTCTGTATCTGATCTTCTTCCCGACGGACGGCTGGGACAACTTCCGCCCCGATGAAGAACCGCCCTATGCGGATACCGTACGTCTCTTACAGGAAAGCGCTTATGACATCCTGGTCGTCGATTACGGTCTGGGCGGAATGATCGATGATCACTACATCCCGTTCGCGCAGATGATCGAGGAAGCCGGCTATCCGAAGACGGAATATTCGACCAATACCTATGCGGTCTTCGACTTACGGGAGATGAAGAGGTAAGCGGCCGTCGTGATCATGCCCAGCACGCTCAGCGCGGCTCCGGCCTGGAATCCGTAAGGAACGAACTCCATCGTCAGGGTATGGTGTCCTTCCTGTACGGGAAGGCCGATAAACCCGCCGTTCACATTGTAGAATTCCGTCGGCTGTCCATCGACCTTTAAGGTCCAGCCGCGGTCATAGGGGATCGCGATGACCATGAACCCCTTTTTTTCTGCCGTGTATTCCGCATACAGATGGTTGTGGGCGGCGTCGATATTCTCGAGATGACAGTCCAGATCGCTCAGGGAAGCACTGATGATATCGTGGAAGTAATTGCAGATGACATGCGTGTTGAAGAGGGAGGTATCCCGGCCGTTCTTATAGTCGTCTTCCGTCATCAGGGCATTGTAGGTCTTTCCCAAAGGCTGGTATGCCTGATTCTCATAGAGTTTCAGCCCATAATGGAAATCATCATCGATCAATACCCAGTTGTCGGCCAGCGTTTCCTGAGCGGTCACGACCGCATACTTGGTATTGAAGAAGTTCATCAGTTCATTGTCTTCGATGTTGAAGATCCAGCCCGAATTGTAGGAAGCGACACAGGGCTCCATCTGATACATGGAGATGAAACTGTAGGCATAGGTGGAATCGTAGGTCATCAGACCGCGGATGCCGTAGAGGAGCGACATGTTGTGCGAGAAGGACCAGTAGACGCTGTCATAAGGCACATAGACCCGGTAGAATTCCTGAGGGTTCTCCGGAGCGAGCGATCTCAGTTTCTCTGCAAACTCTCCCGGCTGATCCTGCAGCACGGTGGTCAGACTGCTGATATAGGCATAGTCTTCCTCCTGCTTGTGCAGATCGAGGATGTCGTTGCGGTAGCAGAAGAATCCGGAGATGCAGAGCTCCGCCACCAGCAGCAGCGCAAAGCCGCGCCGGCTGCGGAAGTACAGCAGCAGGACTCCCAGCAAGGCTACTGCGCAGAATACTACGCAGAGCAGGAAATGTGCTGAATAATCAGACAGCGCCGCATCCTGGCTCTTCAGAGCCAGCAGGAAACATCCGCCTGACAGGAGCACATAGCCGGCAAAGGCGGCAAGGAGCGCCTTCCGGTCCGTTTCTTCGAAACGGTCCAGACACTCGGCAGCGATCATCAGATCGAAGATGATCAGGAAGAAGGTCCAGCGGAAGGAAGGATCGCCGAAGCCGTGCATGGCCGAATCCAATTGCGGAATAAAGGCGATCAGCAGAAACAGACCGTAGAAGAGGACAGTCAGGTATTTGTCTTTCTTCCGGAAGAACTTCAGGAACTGCGGGATGATCATCAGCAGGGAAGTGCCGGCCCAGCCGACGATCTCCCGGCTGTAGTGGACATCGGTCTCGAAGACATTATTCTTATAAAGATAAAGATAGTTCGGTACGAAGGTCGTGACCAGATAATGCAGACGAGGCAGGATGCCCAGATCCCTGAGGGCGATATAGCGGGAGCTGGCCAGGGCATAGAGGATGCCCGGCAGCCAGATCACGGCGGTGATCAGGATCCCGGAGAGGTAGAGCAGGATATGCTTCAGGATGCTGAAGGGAAGCTCCTTCAGCGGCAGATCATGCCGGAAGTAGCGGTACAGGAAATAGAAGGGAGTCAGGACCGTCAGGGTATAGAAGAAATACCAGTTGGTGCTGAACAGCAGGGCACAGGAGAGGATGAAGATGATCCCGTTCTTCTTCTGCATCGTCCGTTCCATTCCCAGCAGGTAGTAAGGGATAAAGGAATAGAAAGAGAGGAAGACGAGCTGACCGCTGAAGAAGACCGCCCAGCCGCTGAAGGCATAGGCCAGAGAGGTCAATAGTTTGGCATACGGCCGGATATTCAGTTCACTTAAAAAGAAGTAGAAACCGTAGGCAGCGACCAGGAATTTCAGGTAACTCAGATCCCTGGCGATATCAAAGAAAGAGCCGTCCATCAGCAGACTGAGATAGTTGTAGGGATCGCCCATCACGTAGTAGCTCTTGGAGGAATAGAAATCATTGCCCAGGAAACTGTTCCAGGAATAGAAGGGCAGTTCCCGTTCTCTGAGGAAGGTACGGATCAGATTGCGGAACTCGGTATAGAACTCGAACCACTGCGGTTTGATGTCAGTGCCGTAAGTCAGCGGGACTCCGTAAAAGAGACTGGGAGAAAAATAAACAAGAGAGATACCGGTCACCAGGATAAACAACAGAAGAAGAGTCTTTTTTTCTTCGCGGATCATTTTCTTCATGAGATAATCATAACACATCGCAAAAAGTGAGACCTATGATGCGGCAAAGCGATGGTGTATAATATCTTGAGTCATGGACAGGAAACTCTTTAAAAACTATCTCTACAATATCCTTTTCCAGTTAGTACGCTTGCTGCTGCCTTTCGTCACGGTCCCCTATACCCTGGCTCATCTGACATCACCGGTCCTGGGCATCAGTGACTTTGCCGGCAATATCGCCAGCTGGTTCATCCTGTTCGGTATCCTGGGCGTCAATGTCTACGGCAACCGCCAGACTGCGAAAGTGAGAGATGACCGTCGGGAACTCTCCCGGACCTTCTGGGAGATCTTTACGATGCAGCTCCTGAACATGGCGGTCGTATCGGTGCTCTATGCCCTGTATATCACCTTTACGGTCAAAGAGAGCCGGATCATCTACTATCTCTATCTCTTTACCATTGCCGCTTCTGCCTTCGATATCACCTGGCTCTTCTACGGAGTCGAAGACTTCGGTTCAGTCACCATCCGCAATACGGCGGTCAAGCTCTTAGGCGTCGCCTGCATCTTCCTCTTCGTCAAGACCCCGCAGGATCTGGGGAAGTTCGTCCTGATCAATTCCTTTGCGGAGATCCTGGGACAGGCGATCATGTTCATGCAGCTGGGGAAGTATGTCGACAGATCGAGGATCTCGCTGAGCGATGCCTACAAACATCATTTCCGCGGTACCGTTGCCTTATTCATCCCGACCATCGCCATCAATGTCTACACCCTGCTCGATCAGTCCATGTTAGGGTATATCGGCGGGGATCTGGCTGATCTCAACCAGTACAAGACCGCGCAGAGCTTCATCAAGATCTTCTTATACTTCGTGACAGCGATCGGTTCAGTCATGCTGCCGCGGGTCACCAACATCTTCTACAATCACGAAGAAGGCAAGAGCGAAGCTCTGCATATCATCGATCAGACCTTCCGCATCGCCATGGCTTTAGCCGTACCGATGACGGCAGCGATGATCACGGTCTCCCCCTATTTCTTCCCCTGGTATCTGAAGGAGTCCAGTGAGATCGTGCCGCGCATCGTGCAGCTGGTACGTTTCTCTTCGCCGCTGATCCTCTTCATCTCGGTCTCCAACGTCTTCGGCATTCAGTATCTGGTGCCGACCGGAAGGACGAAAGCCTACTCCACTTCGGTCATTGCCGGAGCCTGCGTGAACTTTGTCTGCAATGCCCTGCTGATCCCCCGTCTGGGCGGTCTCGGTGCAGCCTTCGGTTCGCTGGCGGCGGAACTGACAGTGACTATGACGCAGTATGTCTTCGTCCGTCAGGACATCAAGCCGGATCTCAAGGCGATCGGCAAGTATACGCTCGCCGCCTTGGCTATGTCAGTCTGCGTCGCAGCGATCGGCAGGATGCTGGGCGCCCGCATGATCACCAATATCCTGCAGGCAGTTCTCGGTGCGGCGGTCTATGCATTGATGCTGATCCTGCTGAAGGAAGAAATGATCACCTCGTTATTAAGGAAAGTGAGGGAACGTCATGGCTGAAGTCGATATCATCGTTCCGATCTATAATGTACAGGACTATCTGGAACGGAACCTGAAGTCTTTGCAGGAGCAGACCTTCAAGGATATCCGCATCCTCTGCGTCAATGACGGCTCTACCGACAACAGTGCCGCAGTCATCGACCGTTTCTGTTCCATCGATGAACGTTTCCTGCGTCTCGACAAGGAGAATGGCGGTCTCTCCGATGCCCGCAACTTCGGTCTGAAGTATGTCACCGCTCCTTATGTGATGATGATCGACGGAGATGATTTCTGTGAGAAACAGATGGTCGAACTGTCCCTGCAGGCTATCAAAAAGAATGACAGCGATATCGTCGTCTTTCCCTATAAGCAGTATTATCTGGAGAACGATACTTCGGAAGTGATCCCGCTGCGCTTCAAGGGCACCTACTCTTTAAAGGAAAAGCCGGAACTGCTGGCCTATACGCCCAATGCCGCCTGGAACAAGCTCTACCGCACTTCGCTCTTTACCGAGAACCACATCGAATATCCCTTCGGCTACCGTCATCAGGATCTGGGCACGACTCCGAAACTCCTGGCGCTGGCGAAGAAAGTGACCTATATCGATACGCCGCTCTACAACTACCTGATCGACCGTCCCAACAACATCACCCGTCAGGTCGACAACAAGATCCGGCACATCCTGGCCATGTGTCAGGAGATCGTTGCCTGGTATAAGGAACACGGTCTCTTTGAACGGTATCAGGAAGAACTGAATTATCTTTGCACCGTCAACTTCACGCAGTCTTTGCGCAAAGCGATGAAACTGACGGATGCGCAGTTCGTCAGAGACTTCATCACCGATGTCTTCGATTTCCGCAAGGATACCTTCGGCGGTCTGCCGCAGAAGTATAAAACGAATGAAGCGAGAGGCGACAGGGTCTATCTGAACAAGGCCCTCTGCAAAGCCTATTACACATTTCAGCGTCATAAAGGAGAACTGAAAGTATGAGCAGATATTTCCTGACCGGAGCAGCCGGTTTCATCGGTTCCACTGCCAGCGAGCGTTTACTGAAGGAAGGCCATGACTTGGTCGTCCTGGACAACTTCAACGATTACTATGATCCGGCCTTAAAGGAAAAGAACGTCCGGATCGTCAAGGCGATCGCCAAGGAGCACGGCCGCAAGTACACCCTGATCCGGGGCGATATGCGGGATGCAAAACTGCTGGACAAGATCTTTGCCGAGAATACCTTTGACGGGGTCATCTCCTGGGCAGCCATGGCCGGTGTACGTCCGTCGATCGAAGATCCGAGGACCTATGTCGAAGTCAATGTCCTGGGTCTGACCAATCTCTTAGAAGCAATGCGTCAGCATGACTGCAAAAAACTGGTCTTCATCTCCTCGTCTTCCGTATACGGCAACAATCAGAAAGTTCCCTTCAGTGAACAGGATCCGGTCGACAGACCGATCTCCCCCTATGCCGCTACGAAGAAGGCCGGAGAAGTATTGTGTCATACTTACCATGCCCTCTTTGACATGGATATCCACTGTCTGCGTTACTTCACGGTCTACGGACCGCGTCAGCGCCCCGACCTCGCCATCAACAAGTTCACCCGTCTTTTACTGGAAGGGGAGAAGATCCCGATGTTCGGAGACGGCAGTACTTCCCGGGATTATACCTATGTGGATGATATCGTGGAAGGGACCTTGCTGTCGCTGCACTATCTGGAGGACCATCAGGGAGTCTATGACATCTTCAACCTGGGAGGTTCCCATCCGATCAGTCTGAAAGACCTGATCGCGGTGATCGGGAAGGAAGTCGGTGTCGAGCCGGTCATCGAACAGCTGCCGATGCAGCCGGGCGATGTCGAGAGGACCTACAGTGATTTCTCCCATGCCAAAGAAATCCTGGGCTATGATCCGCAGGTCAGGATCGAGGAAGGCATCCATCGCTTTGTGGAATGGTATCGCAAGGAATACGGACCGTTCAAGGGCGGTTACGACGGGATCATCGATCTCCTGGGCAATACTACGGACAGCCTGTCGGTCACGGAAGTACTGGCTCAGATCGAAAAAGAGAAAGTGAAATGAGGAAAGACCGCTTCAGAACGGCCTTTCTCTTACTGCATGGTACTTGTCTTTAAGAAGGAAAATGGGATATAGTAGGCAGGTATGTGGAAGAGACTGAAGGATACTTTACAGGACAGACGTTTCATGAAGGCGGTCATGGTGATCGCTGTTCCTTTGATGCTGCAGCAGCTGATCTCGGTCTCGGTCAATCTGGTCGATAATCTGATGGTCGGTTACTTAGGCGATCATGCCCTGAGCGGTGTCGCCGCAGTCAACCGTTATTATATGGTCGCCAACTGCGGTGTCCTGGGCATCGCTTCGGCAGCCGCTGTCTTCATTGCTCAGTATTACGGTGCCGGGAACTATGAGAAGGTGAAGGAATCTTTCCGGATCAAACTGCTGTTTACCTTCTCGCTGTCCTTTGTGTTCACCCTGCTGGCGTACTTTGGAGGCCAGCCGATCCTGCGTTTCTTTACCAATGACGAAGCGGTCATCGCCGAAGGATTACGCTACATCCGTATCGTCTGTTTCTCCTACGTGCCTTCCGCGCTGTCGATCTCGATCTATTCGGCCATGCGTTCGGTAGGGGAGATGAAAGTACCGTTACGCTGTTCGACGATCTCGGTAGCGCTCAATGCGGTGCTCAACTATCTGCTGATCTTCGGTGTTTTCGGGCTGCCGGCCATGGGTGTTGCCGGTGCTGCTTTAGCGACCCTGATCGCCCGTATCATTGAAGTGTTGCTGGCCCTGCTGGCGCTGAAGAGCCATTCCTATCCCTTCTCTTTCCCGCTCTCTACGATCACGAAGATCTCTGCCCGTCTGACGAAGGAGATCCTGGCCAAGGCCGCTCCGCTGATGGTCAACGAACTCCTATGGTCATCGGGTATGGCGACCCTCTTCAAGTTCTACGGGACCAGAGGCTCGGAAGTCCTTTCCGGCTACTCGATCTCCGGTACGATCGGCGATCTCTTCTTCACCCTCTTCGGCGGTATGGCGGCAGCCACGACCGTACTGGTCTCTACGCCTCTGGGCGCAGACCGCATCGAAGAAGCCAAGGACAATGCCTACAAGCTGGTGGCTTTCAGTGTCCTGCTGGCAGTGGTGTTTGGAGGCATGTTGTTTGGTTCTTCCTTCCTGGTGCCGATCCTCTACGGTCATGTCTCTCCGGATGCGCAGGAAGTGGCGATCCTGTTCCTGCGGGTGCAGGGTCTGATGTTCTGGAACTATATGGCTACCACTCAGTGCTATTTCATCCTGAGGGCCGGCGGCGATATGAAACATACGCTGATGATGGACTCCGGTTTCATGTGGACCGTCAATATCCCGTTGGTAGCGATCGTTACCTATCTGACTCCGATGCCCTATATCGGGCTCTGTCTGATGGGACAGTTTACAGACTTACTGAAATTACTGATCGCTCAGCATCTGGTGAGAAAAGAAGCCTGGGCAGTGAATCTGACATCGTAGAAACCTATAACAGGTTTCTTTTTTGTGCGGAGATTCGCTTTAAATGTGTAAAACAGCACTGAATTGTTTTCCTTCTACAAAGCAGTAACAGGGTGGCAACGGATATAACAAAGAAGAGCCCTTGAATCCAAAGGAGTATATTGGCGGAAGTGAGTCAACTTTTAATTGTTGAGAACAAAGCATAAATCTGCTTTTTGCCGATTACCAGATTTGAACCGGCATATGAGTTGACATCGTGTGATTCTATAGTACAATAAAATTGCATAGTACAATAAAAGGAGATGTAGAGAGAAGTATGGCAAATAGAACTTTTGGAAACAGAGTGAAAAAGCTTAGAACTGAAAAGGGATTGTCAATGGACAAACTTGCTTCTATCCTCGGGATTACAAAGAGCAGAATAAGCATGTGGGAAAACAATGGTGTAGTTCCCAGAGATGAAGTACTTGTTCAGCTATCAAAATATTTCAATGTATCTACGGATTATCTTCTTGGGAACGATACTATGGACGGCAAGAACCCGGCAGAAAGCAAAACACTGCATTTTTTACAGAGAAACCTGAGAGAACTGAACGAAGAACAACTAGAGAAAGCAAAGAATATTCTTAGCAATGTTTTTGAAGATATCTTCAACGATGACGAGGAATAAGTATTTATGGAAGAATTCAAACCTGACTTCAAAACTGCATATTGTATGGCGAATGATATCTTGATCCAATCACACACCATTGAAACAATTCCTTTTGATGTAAGAAAGTACCTCAGAGAAGAGACAGATATTGCCTTGAGGAAATATCGCACTACGAGAAGAAAATATGGGATCGCTGTGCCTGATTTAGGCAGTGATGACGCGCTGATTGTAGAAATGGGAGGCAAATATATCATTTTCTATGATGAGCTTGCATATCCGCCTCGTATGGTATGGTCTATTGTTCACGAAATGGGGCATTTCTATCTTAATCATAATCTTGATTTCAAGAATATCAGTCCTGAACTATATGAGAAACAGGAAATAGAAGCGAACTTCTTTGCGGCGCAGTTACTAATGCCGGACCAGATTATCTGGGAGTTGGTTGAACGGTATCAATTAGACATTTCGGCATCTTTCCTGCAGGAACGCTTTAAAGTCTCGAATGACGCAGCTGAAAAACGTATAGAAACACTGTGCAGACAGTTTGATTACAAGCACACTTATCCGGCAGAGAAAGATAAAGATCTGATCATCCTAAAGTTTGGATCATTCATTAATTCTTTGAAGCCAAGTGGATACTATAAATATTCTTCCTTTGATGAAGAGGAGGAAATGCAAAAGGAGCGTGATTCATGGATTAGCAGAAGAAGATGCCACTAGTATCAAGTTCACATCGACACCATCAAAATTGTTTTAAAAGAAAGAGAGGTAAAAATGAAACGAAAAAAATCCTGTAAATTGTTGGCGCAATTTACAGGAGCATTTAATGGATGTGTTATCACCCACTGGCAAAAAAATGATGACACATTCCGAAACTTTTTTCAAGTGCGGGTAAGACCCCAGGAAAGGAGAATGTGTTTTCATGGAAAAAGTTAACTGCATGCGTAGTTCGTGCAAAGATGTTTTTAATGCATTTATGGTATCTGAGGCCGAATACGCCGGGAAATATGAATTTCCTGCTTTACTGCCCACTTCTAAGGTACCGAACAAATTGATCACCTTCTCAAAAGCGTTGCATAGGGATGATTACAATCAGTGGATTCATTTCTATGAAGATGATGCGTCTTTTGAAAGAATCTGGAGAAATCCGCGAAGATATCTCCCGATCCTCAAAAAGTTTAATGGTGTAATTCTCCCAGATTTCAGCCTATATCGTGATATGCCGTTGGCTATGCAGATATGGAATATCTATAGAAGCAGGGCTATCGGTCACTGGCTGCAAAGAGAGGGCGTAAATATTATAGCAAATATCCGATATGGAGACGAAAGAACGTATTGGGTTTGCTGTGATGGAGTCCCGAAAAACTGTGTAATTTCTATTGGGACGCACGGTACCATGAAGAATCGCATCGATAGGCAATATATGCTTCAGGGACTCGATGTTGTAGTCAAAAGGCTTCATCCTACTGATATCATTATATATGGAACAGCAAAGGAGAAAGATTTCCAGAAATTCTTAGACTTAGGCATTCGACTTCATCGGTTTGATAGTGAATATGCTATTGCTCACCGGAAGGAGAAATGCTGATGGGTGCAGGGAAGCATGGAGGATTTGGAAAGACAAAAGGAAGTTCCGAATACATTGCTGGTGACGCTTCCTTTATGGGTGCTTCTGAGTTGTTCCTGAAAAATATCAGGAAAAGAAAAGATATTGATCCGGATGGTAAATTTGATCTTATTGCGCATGGGACTCCCACATATGTTCAGTTTGAACATAACGGAAAAACCATAAGGATCAATTCTCGTACGACGGCAAAATTGATTCTGCAGATGTCTGGCTATAAGAAAGGAAAGCCTATAAGACTTCTGGCATGCAATACCGGGATCTCTTCTTCAAGTTTTGCGCAGAACTTAGCAAATAAACTGAACGTTTCGGTATGGGCTCCAAATAAGTATTTATGGGCCGATGATAAGGGATCCCATTTTGTAGCAGGGAAGAGTAAAGACGGAAAGCCCAATCGAAACGATTTAGGAGAATTTATCGAATACAAACCAGGAGGTAATAAAAATGGTCGATAAGTGTCCAATATGCAATCAAGATCTTATACCTTTTACTGAAGGCTCATCTACCGGGGTTCGATGCTCACATTGCGATTACAGTATTGTTACAACATATATTGAACCAATGTATGAAGATGAGAACATCTATACGGTCACAATTGAGGCAGGAAATCGTGCAGATAAACGTACTTTAAAAACAGTTTCCAGGATCACGGGAAAGAATTATGTTCAAGTCATTCAATGCTTGAACTCTTCACCTACTGTTATTGCCGAAGGTAGAGCTGCAGATATCGCTGAAATAAAAAGTGAGTTTGATTCATGCGGTATTAAGTACTCTATTTCGCCAGATTTTCCATATTAATTCGAAAACTGTAAATTCAGCATCCTGAGTATCCTGAAAGGGATACTCTTTCTTTTAACTATCATTGCAATGATAGTTCTGCTAGACATGCAGTTTTCATCCCTTCAACAACTATCTCGTATACAATGTAACTGTTGATGTTCTGTCAGGAAGACAGACAGCTCTGAGCACGGAGCCGGAAGGAGAAAAGATGAGAGTATTGTATATTTCCTGTGAGATGGGTGCAGCCGGGGATATGCTGACAGCAGCCCTGCTGGAACTGTTTGAAGACAGAGAAGCGGTCCTGAAAGAACTGAATGGCTTAGAGATCCCGCATGTCCGCTTTGAAGCGGAGACCTCCAGCAAGTGCGGTATCAACGGTACGCATATGCATGTCTATGTCGACGACAAAGAAGAAGACGAACACATGCATGAGCATCATCATGACCATGAACATGCCCATGAACACCATCACCACAGTCACAGCAGTCTGCACGGCATCTGCCATATCGTCAATGACCATATCCATGTCAGTGAGAAGGTAAAGAAGGATGTGATGGCGGTCTATCAGCTGATCGCTGAAGCGGAGAGTCAGGTCCACGGTGTCGCTGTCGAGAATATCCACTTCCATGAAGTCGGCACGATGGATGCGGTTGCAGACATTACGGCTGTCTGTTATTTGCTGGAGAAACTGGCGGTCGACAAGATCGTCGTCTCGCCGATCCATGTCGGCAAGGGAACAGTCAAGTGTGCCCACGGCATCCTGCCGGTACCGGCTCCGGCTACCGCTCTGATCCTGCAGGGTATCCCGATCTACAGCAAAGAGAATATCAACGGCGAGCTCTGCACGCCGACCGGAGCAGCCCTGCTGAAGCATTTCGCCTCCGAATTTACGAATATGCCGGCTTTTACCGTAGAGAAGATCGGCTACGGCATGGGCAGGAAGGATTTCCCGCAGGCCAACTGCGTTCGGGTCTTCCTGGGAGAAACGGCAGGCCGGAATGACGAAGTCATCGAGCTTTCCTGCAACGTGGATGATATGACCGGTGAAGAAGCCGGCTATGCCCTGAATGCTCTGATGGAGAATGGGGCGCTCGATGCCTTCACGACTGCCATCGGCATGAAGAAGGGGCGTCCGGGCCTCCTGTTTACCGTGCTCTGTAAAGAAGAAGACCGGGAGCAGATCCTGAAGGTCCTCTTCCGTGATACCACTACCCTGGGTGTCCGCGAGAGCCGGAAGGATCGTTACATCCTGGAGTGCTGGTTCAGCAAGGACCTCTGCGAATACGGCGAAGTCCAGATCAAACATGCCAGCGGTTACGGTGTTCAGAAAGCCAAATATGAATATGAAGATCTCTCGCGTATCGCCCGGGAGAAGGGGGTCTCCTTAAGAGAAGTACTGGCTTCCCTGAATAAAAAATAAAAGGACTGCATCTGCAGTCCGGGTACAGGCAGACAGGCAAAGCCCTGTCTGTTTTCTTATCTGCTGAAGGTGACGGTGATGTCTCCGTTGCTGAGAAGGTCTTTCAGTTCCTCTCCGCTCTTGTCGGTGATGTGACCGAGACGGGTGTAGGGCCAGCTGTTGGAGCCGTAGAAGATCACGATCTGACTGCTGCTGTAGAGGACGATGTCGCCGGACTGGGTGACAGTCTGTACAACCTGACTGGGCAGGCGCTGGCCGATCGGTCCGACCTGTTCAAAGCCGCCGTACATGGACAGCTGCAGGGTCAGGGGCTCATCGGCGCAGAGTGCTGCCAATGCCGCTACAGATTCATTGTCTTCCCATTCAACAGTAACGGGGGTCTCTCCGATCTTGAGTTCCATCTTCATTTCCTCTGTCTTCATCCTAACGGTTTACAGGAGAAGCCGCGAATAGTTATAATTTATATCGTGATATTCCTATAAGGAATAACAGGAGAGAGAATGGAGATACGGACCTTGCGTTACTTCCTGGCGGTCGCCCGGGAAGAGAATATGACCCGGGCTGCGGAGAGCCTGCATGTCACCCAGCCGACCCTGTCCAAGGCGTTACGCTCTTTGGAGGAGGAACTGGGGAAGAAACTGTTCACCCGTCACAGCTTCAGTATCCAGCTGACGGAAGAAGGGACTTTGCTGCGGGACCGGGCGGAAGATCTGGTCAGTATGGCCGACAAGATCGAGAAGGAATTCGTCTCGCTGGATGATATTCAGGGCGGGGATCTTTATTTCGGTCTGGCCGAATCGTATCAGATCCGTTATCTGGCCCGGGAGATCTACCGGCTGAAGCAGCGTTATCCTGCACTGCGCTACCATATCACCAGCGGCGACAGCGAACAGGTATTGGAGAAACTGGATAAGGGACTATTGGACTTTGCGGTGCTGGCGGAAGTTCCGGACCTGCAGAGAGTAGAAGCGATCCCCTTCCCGGAAGATGATGTCTGGGGGGTGGTGATGAAGCAGGGGGATCCGCTGGCGGAGAAAAAGGAACTGTCCGTGAAGGATCTCTTCGGATTGCCCTTATTCGCATCGGAACAGAGCTGGTACGGCGAGATCAAAGACTGGGCCGGGAAGGACTGGGAGAAGCTGCAGTTAGAAGGTTCCTTCCGTCTGTCCTACAACGGTTCGGTCTTTGCCGGAGAAGGTCTGGGGTACCTGCTGACCTTCGATCATCTGGTCGATACTTCGAAAGAAAGCGGAATGTGCTTCGTACCGCTCGTCCCGAAACTGACGACAAGGCTCTATCTGGTCTATAAGAAATATCAGACATTAACACCTCTGGCGGAACGTTTCCTGCAGCAGGTCCGGCAGGATTTCCCCCTGAGCTGATTGTCCATTGCCCTCCTTTTCAAGTACAATAAAGAATTAGATATGAAAAACAAGATCTCGGTCATCGTACCCACCTACAACGTAGAGAAATATATCCGCAAATGCCTGGATTCTTTAGTGATCCAGGATTATGACGATTATGACGTACTGGTCATCAATGACGGTTCCCCGGCCAATGAACAGGTCATCATCGATGAGTACCAGCAGAAGTATCCCGCTGTCATCAAAGGCATCCGAAAGGAGAACGGCGGCTACGGTTCCGTACTGGAACTGGGCTTCCGGGAAAGCGATGCCGACTATGTCCTGATCTGCGATCCGGATGACTACCTCGCTCCCCATGCCTTATCGACACTGATGAAACTGAAGGAAGAGAGCGGAGCGGATCTCGTCGTCGGAGCCAAGAACCTGGTCTATGACGACAGCGAGGAAGTGAAATATGATCCTTCCTTCAACCCGGAATTCGGAGCCATCGAGGACGGAAGAGTCTATCGGAAAGAAGAGAAGGGATTCGAACGTTTCTACTTCCTGGAACCTTCTCCTCATGCCAAGCTCTACAAACGGGAACTGGTCAGTGAGATCACCTTCCCGCACAAGGTCTCCTATACCGACAACCTGCTCTACTTCTATACCCTGAGCCGGGTGAACTCGGTCGTGTACTGTGCAGAGCCGCTTTCCTATTATCTGATCAACCGGGCCGGCAATACCCGTACGGACCTGAAACCCACCATCATCGATGCCTGGGTCACGGTCTTCAAGAGTATTGCGGAACAGTGCCCGGAGGGCAGTGAGATCTTCTGGTACCGTCTCTTTGAAGCCTTCTATTCCATCTACTACAAGGTCGATCAGATCAAGGGCGATGAGAAGCTGAAGGAAGAGAAGTACGAACTGATCTATACCTATTTGCAGGAATTACTGCCGCATAAGGAAGCGATCTTAAAGAAGAACGAGGAATACCAGCAGGATACTTCCCGGATGAAGGCCCAGAAGGCGAAGCTGCTGGATCCGGCTTCTTCGCAGAAGACCTACCGTTCGCTGTATCATAAGCGTCTCTATGGTTCCCTGAAGCAGTCAGTCAAGAACTTCGTGCTGAACAATGCCGCTTTAAGCAGGCTTTACGGAGTCTATCACTTCCATGCCAAGTACTGGTATGCCCGCAATGATGAACGGATGATCCTGCATCCGCAGGTGAAATGCGAAGCTCTGATCGATGAAGGGGTCAATTTCTTCGGTTACTATGACAAACCCTGTGTCGCTTACGGACATTCTCTGCTGCATCGGGTGAACTCGACGAGCCTTTCCTATGACCAGAAGGTCGATCTCCTGGTCGACGGGAAGAAGGTCTCGGAGACCACGACCTGGAACTGGCAGCAGGGCAGTATGGCCGCCTGGGTGGATGAGACGCATATCCTGCACAACTTCTTTGACGGCAGGGCTTTCCGCAGCAAAGCCGTCAACATCCTTACCGGAGAGTGTCGGGAATACTGCTTCCCGGTCTATTCCCTGTCCAAGGATAAGACCTTCGGTCTGAGCCTGAACTTCTCCCGTCTGGCGAAACTGAGAAAAGACTACGGTTACTTCAACCTGCCGTATCAGGATCTGCCGGCCAACGAAGAAGACGGCATCTGGTATGTGGATCTTGAGAAGGACGAAGCGCAGCTCTGGCTGACTCTGGCAGAGATCGCCGCTTTCTGTCCCCGGGAAGATATGCAGGGCGCGGTCCATAAAGTGAACCATATCGATATCTCACCGGATTCAAAGAGAGCGATCTTCCTGCATCGCTGGTATGTGGGAAAGAAGAAATATACCCGCTTGTTGTGTGTTGATATCGCTACGAAAGAACTGCATCTCCTGGCGGATCAGGATATGGTCAGCCATATGGCCTGGGTCGGCAGCGAGAAGGTCTTCGGTTATCTGCGCCGGAAAGACGGGAAGGACGGCTATGCCTTTATCGATCTTGAAGGAAAAGAGACCGTCTTTGACGATCCCGCTCTGGTCGATGACGGTCATCCCACCGTCTATAACGAACGCTATATCGTGACCGATACCTATCCGGACTATACCTGCCGCAGCAAGCTCTACCTCATCGATGTGCAGAAGCACAGCGTGACGAAGCTGGGCGAGTTCTACAGCGGCAAGAAATATCAGGACGACCGCCGCTGTGATCTCCATCCCCGCTTTGACAAAGAGGGAAAGAGCCTGACCTTTGATTCGGTCTGCAGGGAAGAACAGCGCCGGACCTATCATCTGGATCTGTCGGAACTGATCGAGGAGGAACGTTCATGAGTTTTCTGAAGAATGAAAAGACGAAACAGTTCCTCTGCGTACTGACCACGGTCCTGCTCATCCTGCATCCGGTCATCGAACTGGACTATCTGCTGCCGGAGAGCTGGCCGCTGCCGAGACTGACGACCCTGATCGATCTGATCGTTTTGCCTCTGCTGGTGATCCTGACTTTCCTCTGCTTCGAACAGCGCAAGAAGAGAGTTTTACTGTGCTTCATCCCTTATGCCGTACTGTTCGGCATCTATTTCCTGCTGCACTGCAGACAGGCCAATGAGCTGCAGTATCAGCTCTTCCTGCCGGACAACTTCGTCTTCCTGCTCAAGGATGAGATCGTCTATACTCTGGCCTTACTGCTGCCGTTAGTATATGTCTATGTCTTTGCCCTGCAGGGATATGGGGAAGAGGTCCTGAAGAAGATCACGGTCAGTCTGTCCTGTCTGACAGCAGTACCGATCTTCCTTTCCAACCTTTTCGTCTTCGGACGTTCCACCTATCAGGGCTATACCATCGCCAACTTCTTCAGCTGGTTCTCTCTGCCTTTTAACGACAACGAATTCCATCCCCGCAAGTATGCCTCCAAGTTCTTCTTTGAAGAGGGAAACACCATCGGGGTCTTGCTGATCATCACCCTGCCATTGCTTTACTATTTCTTCATACGCAGCGAGAAGAAGAACGAGAAGATCGCTCTGGGTTCTTTGATCGCCGTCCATTCTCTCTCGATGATCATCCTTTCCACGAGAGTCGCTACCTACGGTACGGTGCTGGTGCCGGCAGCGCTCTTCGTGATCTACATCATCCTCTTCGTGCTGAAGTACGAAAAGATCCGGAAGAGCTATCTGATCTTCTTACTGGTGATGACCGTTGCCTGCGGAGCGATCATCCCCTTCGGTCCGGCTTACCAGAACCAGCAGATCGATGCGATGGACTACGGTTATCTGGTCGTACACGAAAATGACCGCAAGAGCGGCCGGGAGAGTGTCAAGAGGGCCGGCGAAGGTCTCGTCAAGTATTCCAAGGAATGGTATGACTTCTATACCTATGTCTTTGAAGACAATCTCTTCCTGATCGGGGTCACCCCGCCGATCTACTATACCGAATGGTATGACTACCACCATGATCCGCAGTTCTGGGTCGATCTGATGTTCGACTATGATCTGGAAGAAAGGGTCAGCGGAAGGCAGATCGAGAATATCTTTACCCGCTACAAGTTCGATCCGCTGCCGACGCAGCAGAAGCTGCTGGGCATGGGTTACGGTACGTTCATGCGGGGCGGTATCGTTATCGAGCAGGACCTGAAGATGCAGTACTACCAGTACGGTCTCATCGGTTTCCTCTTTCTGATGGCGCCCTGGCTGCTGATCACAGCCGGACTGGGGATCCTGCTGTTACTGGGTTATAAGAAGAAACAGTGGAATTACCTGAATGTGATCCTGCTGATGGCTTTCTGCATCGGTCTGTTGGCTTCCTATATCAGCGGCCATGTGCTGGATGAACTGACAGCGTCCCTGGTCATGGCGCTCTATGCCGGGACGCTGTACCGGAGGCTGCGTCATGAATAGAGAACTGACAGTCATCGTCCCGGTCTATAACGGGGAAAGAGATCTGCAGAAGTGTCTGGATTCGCTGTTTGCGGTCACTCTGCCGGTGCGCATCATGGTCGTGGATGACGGTTCGACCGACGGTACGATCGCGATCCTGAAGAAAGCCAACGAAGAGCACGCAGAACTGAGCTGGTTCTCCAAGGCCAACGAAGGGATCGCCAGTGCCCGCAATTATGCGGTCGACCGGGTAGAGACGGAATATTTTACCTTCCTGGATGCGGACGATACCGTAGAACCGGAAGTCTATGAGAAACTGCTGAAGAAGATGAAGGAAGAGGGGAGCGATATCGGCTTCTCCGATTTCCTGTGGGTCTATGAAGACGGGTCGACGAGACCGGCTTCCGATACCGGTTATACCAATAAACATGAACTGCTGGAGAAGATGTTTGCCACCCTCTGGAACAAGATCTACCGGACGGAATGGTTCCGCAAGACGGAGATCCGTTTCCCGGACGGGCTGAAGTATGAGGATGCTTCTCTGCTGTACCGACTGGTGCTGTACATGGATCATATCTCTTACCTGCCGGAAGTATCGGTCAACTATCTTCAGCGCAGCGGTTCGATCACTCATACCTTCGATATCCATATCAACGATATGATCCGGGTCTTTGAAGGGATCAAGGAATACTATCAGGAGAAAGGACAGTATGAAGAGTACCGGGATGAGATCGAGTATCTCTTCATCCGTTTCTTCCTGGGCAATTCCTATCTGCGGGCTGTCCGTATCGAAGATAAGAAACTGAAGGAAGAGACCCTGCACCGGGGCTATGACTTCCTGACCACCCACTATCCGGATTACCGGAAGAATCCTTACCTGAAGAAGCCGGGGAAGAAGAACCTCTACTTCCGGCATCTTTCCCGTCCGCTCTATTTCCTCAATGCGCAGATCTTCCCGCTGCTCTATAAGATCGGGGTGATGAAATGATCTATCTGGGGCTCTTTATCCTGCTGATCGTGCTGGTCTCCGCCTCTTACGGAGTCTGGCTGAACAGGAAACTGCACTTCCGTCACGAAGACTTCGTGACGCCTTTCGGCTTCTTTCTGCTGATGACCCTGGTGCAGCTAGTCTGTTACCCGGCGATGTACTTCAACCTGCCCGCCCACTATGAACATCTGATGATCTCGCTGGTCCTCTTAGTCGGTATCGGCTATGCCCTGGGCCATACCAGAGAGATCGCGGAGGAATTCCTGCAGAAGAAGGTATTATGGGTGCTGGGAGCACTCATCGTCTTCGTGGCGGTATTCTGGCGCTGCGGCTGCGACATCACCTATTCCGATGCCCAGATGTACCTCAACTACATGTCCCAGAACATCAATGCTCCGCAGATCAACCTCTTCAATATCTGGACCGGCAAGGTCGGACAGGAATGGGATACGATCTACCTTTTCCAGGGTTACTACCACTTCGGTTCCTATGCCGCCTGGCTGATCAACTGCAGCCATTACCTGCAGGGCAGTGCGATGAATCTCGACAACATCGTCATCGAGACCTGGGGATTGGGGATCCTCTATTCCCTGATGAGCTCGATGCTGCTGGTGGACTTCGTTCATTACTTTGGTCTGGAGAAGAAGAAAGAAGCGATCGTACTGACCTTTGGACTCTTCTATGAGAACTTCTTCTACTGGCGGGTGGCCTACAGTTTCTACGGCAATACCTTCCGGACCATCACCACCTGTGCCCTGATCTACTGCCTGATCCGTTACTTTAAGGAAGAGAACATCGACTTCAAGAAGCTCTCGGTCATCGTCAGCTTTGCCGGTCTTTCCTTCTCTTCTTCCTATCTCTTCATCTCCTTTGCGGTCTACTATGCGCTGATGGTGATCCTCTTCCAGAACAAGCGCCGCAATGCGATCCGGGAGATGGCGGACTTCGTCTTCCCCTTATTGGTCTATGCCCTCTCCTGCTTCAGCAGGGACAACATCCCGCTGTTCTGGGTGGGACTGGTATTGGCTGCACTGTATTACAGCCTGCGCAATACTACGGGATTGCTGAAGGTGACGGACAGGATCGAAGGCTTCCTCTATCAGAGGAGCGAGAAGGTCTTCCTGTGGGGCATGTTTGTGCTGATGGCCGTGGGCGGAGCGATCTACTACTTCGCTTTCAATCCCAACTACGAATATGCCTACGCCTCCTACTTCGACAATCACCAGAATTACGATATGATCAAGGACTTCTTCTTCCTCTATACCGGGAAGAGTCAGAACCTGGTCAATATCCTGCGCTGGGCGGGAGTCATCCTGCTGTTCACGGATAAGAGAGAAGACAAGGGCATCTCCTACCTGAAGAAACTCTTCCTGATCCTCTTCGTGATCTTCTTAAATCCCTTTACGACCATTGCGATTGCCAAGCTGATCGCTTCCAATGTCTATTACCGTACCTTTGACGTCGTCTTCAATCCGCTGACCGAATGTCTCTTCCTGGCTCTGGTACTGGAACGTTTCGACCGGAAGTGGGTCACGGTCGGCTCGGCGGTATTCGTGGCATACATGCTGGTGTATACGCACGGAGTATCGCTGATCAACGAATATTCCGGCGAATACGGTTATGTCCTCCATCAGGAGGTCCTCCCCAAATACAAGATCACCAACGATGAACTGCAGGCGATCCGTGCACTGCAGAAAGAGATCGACGGACAGAAGAAGGAAGACCAGTGGAAGATCATCAGCCATGCGAACGGATTACGCACCTTTGAACCGGAGGTCTGGCAGCTGTTCACGACCCGGGAATACTGGTATGCCCAGGACCGTCTGACCGAAGAATTCTTCCAGCAGGCCAGAGACCATGACGGCTACGTCAGTTATCCGGAAACGGACTTTTCCAGTGCCTGCATGTATCTGAACCGCTTCGATGCCGATTATCTGATCATTAACTTCCATAACAATCCGGATTATGATATAGAAGTAGCGAAGTGTTCGGAAAGAGTCTATGAGAACGAGACCTTCCGTCTCTACCACTTCCAAGGAGCCGAACAATGAAAGTTGCCGTACTGATCCCCTGTTACAACGAGGAACTGACTGTCGAAAAAGTCGTCAGTGATTTTCGGCAGCAGCTTCCGGAGGCGGACATCTATGTCTACGACAACAACTCCAAAGACAGGACGGGAGAACTGGCTTTAAAGGCCGGGGCGATCGTGCGCAAAGAGACCCAGCAGGGCAAGGGCAACGTGGTCCGGACGATGTTCCGGGAGATCGATGCTGACTGCTATGTGATGGTCGACGGGGATGATACCTATCCGGCGGAAGAAGTCCATGGACTGATCAAGGAAGTGGAAGAGGGAGCAGACATGGTCATCGGGGACCGTTTATCGAACGGTACATATTATGCCGAGAATAAGCGCGGTTTCCATAACCTGGGCAATAATCTGGTCAGAGGTCTGATCAACCGTCTCTTCGACAACGATATCCAGGACATCATGACCGGTTACCGGGCATTCTCGAAACGCTTCGTCAAGACCATTGCAGTCATGTCTCCGGGTTTTGAGATCGAGACGGAACTGACGATCACCGCCCTGGTCTACCGTTACCATATCGCCAATGTCCCGATCACCTACCGGGACCGTCCGGAAGGATCCTCTTCCAAACTGTCAACGTTTAAAGACGGTTTCAAGGTCCTGGTCAAGCTCTTTGACCTCTGGAAGGACTACCGTCCCTTACTGTTCTTCTCTTTCTTCTCATTGGTCTTCCTGATCCTGGGCCTGCTGACAGGGATCCCGGTCATCACGGAATTCATCGCCACCTCCTATGTCTCAAAGGTGCCGAGTGCGATCCTGGCCAGTTCCCTCTGTGTCCTGGCTTTCCTCAGTCTGATGCTGGGGCTGATCCTGGACCATGAGCGCAATGTAGAGAAGAGAGAGCACGAACTGGATGTGCTGGGCTGGGAAGAAGCAGAAAGAAGGAATAAGAAATAAAGATCCGGTCTCAGATGACCGGATCTGTTTTATATCTGTGACGCAGGTCTTCAAAGGCGGGGTCTTTGTAAGAGACAAGACCGTCATACTGCAGTCTTCCCAGTACGATCTCCGGGATGCGCCGGATCTCTTCAGCAAATGTCTCTACAGCGGAGCGTGTGAACTGTCTGCGGGAGACGAATTCCTGATATTTCTCTTCCGGGATCAGCAGCTGCTGTGCAAAGCTGTCGGCTGCTTCTTCTTTTGCATCTCCGGACGAAAGACCGAAATCACTTTTCAGGATATGGCCGGCTTCATGAAAAAGCGTGAACCAGAACGTATCGGCAGAGAGTCTGCGTTCTGTGACCACCAGCATGACCTTGTCGCCTACCCGTCGGGAAGCACCGTTCATCCTGCAGCCGGGCATATTCGGCAGGATGACCAGGATAACACCGGATTCCCGGAAGATGTTCGTCAGCTGCGGGAGAAGATCGCGGTGATCTTTGGTAAGTTCGGCTGCCTGCTGCACAGCTTCCTTGAAACGGGCCCGCCGATAGGGCGGCGCCTTGGTCTTAAGTGTCTCGTTCATTCCGATCATGACCATGGCATTCGTCCGGATCAGGTCTGTTTGGGACTGATCTTTTTTCTTTCGGAAAGATACGGTCAGATCCGGTTTTTCCAGGATCGTCAGAGAGGCGAGATCGAGGAATTTCCGGATCTCCGTGACCTGACCGGAAGTATCGTGGGGGAGGGAAGGCAGCCGGAAATGATCGCGGAAAAAGCGATAATCGAGCGACTTCAGGACCCCCTTCTCTTTATCTGTTTCCTGTTCGGAACGGATCTCCGCCATGGCCGCATCATAGGCGCTCTGCAGATTGGTCCAGAGTTTGATACTGGTACCGGTCAGACGGGAAATCTTCATGGCCATGTCTGCGGAGAGGCTTTGTTCGCCGCGCAGGAGGATGCTCAGATTCTTGGGAGTCGTACCCAGTTTCTTCGCGTAGTCTTCCTGACTGATACCAAGTTCTTCAATGAGTTCTTCGATGTAGTAACCGGGGTGGATGGCAAGCTTATTATTGTATTCGATCAAATTACTCATAATGGTTACTGACCTCCTTGATCATGATATGTGTTGTTGCCCCTGCGATCTTTTCGATGATGCAGGGATCATAGGGCTTGTCTTCATCATCCAACGGCTGAAGGATGATCCGCCAGGGCTCCTTGCGGCTTTTGACATCGATCGCAAACAGACCGGACAGATCCCTCTTATACCTGCGTAAATTGTGAAAATGCAGGGAGGGGAGGCAGATCACATCCTGCAGACAACCTGCGCCCTCAAGAAAGTTGATCCTGATCCTCAGACTGTTGCCAAGAACGGGATCACCGCCGAAATAGCGTTTTGCGGCTGCGAGATCTGTACAGATATTTTTCAGTTTTTCTGATGCGTAGCTGAGCTTCAATGCATCCTCAAAAAATATTACCTGAAGAGTAATATTAATATACTATAGAACGAGAATCTTTACAATAGAAATACACATTCTAAAAGCATTTATGACAGTTTGAACCCTTATCCCTGAAAAGGTATAATGTCCTTATAAACAAGGAGTAATCGATGATCCGTTTTAATATACCCATGAAGGCTCCGGATACGGAGAGATATATACAGGAAGCGATCGAGAGCCGGGCTTTGGCCGGAGACGGTCCCTTTGCCAAGAAGTGTGAGGAACTGATCGAAAAGAAGATCGGTTCAAAGAAGTTCTTTTTAGCCCCTTCCGGAACGGCAGCTCTGGAATTGGCCTGCATGCTGTGCGGGATCGGACCGGACGATGAGATGATCGTTCCGTCCTATACTTTCTCTACTTCAGCTGCTTCTTCCGTACAGTTCGGCGGAAGACCGGTCTTTGTCGACATCCGTCCGGATACGATGAATATCGATGAGACGAAGATCGAAGCAGCGATCACCGAAAAGACGAAAGCGATCATGGTCGTTCATTATGCGGCCGTAGGCTGCGAGATGGATACGACCTGCGCCATCGCAAAGAAACACGGTCTCTATGTGATCGAAGATGCTGCTCAGGCATTGAATGCCACCTATAAAGGAAGATACCTCGGCACCATCGGAGATGTCGGCTGTTTCTCCTTCCATGCCACCAAGAACTACAACATGGGCGAAGGCGGCGGCATCTCCGTCAACAACCCCGAGATGATCGAAAGAGCCTACCATATGCGTGATTCCGGCACCGACAGCTATGATTTCGAAAGAGGCATGGTCTCTGCTTATACCTGGGTCGAGAAGGGTTCTTCCTACCTGCCCAGCGATCTGCAGTGTGCCTACCTCTATCCGCAGCTTTTGATGATGGATGAGATCAAGGCTGACCGGCTGAAGAGCTGGCAGCGTTACTATGAAGGACTGCGTCCTCTGGAAGAAGAAGGCCGGATCGATCTCTTGGAAGTGCCGGAGTATTGCGACCATAACGGACATATCTTCTATGTAAAGTGCAAGGACAACGAGGAAAGGGAAGCTCTGCGTCTCTTCTTAAAAGAGAGAGGCATTCAGGCTGTCTTCCATTACCAGCCCCTGCATGCCTCCAAGGCCGGGAAACGCTACGGCCGTTTCTGCGGAGAAGATGTCTATACCACCAAAGACAGCAGCCGTCTGTTGAGACTGCCGCTTTACTACGGGCTTACGACAGAGGATCTCGATACTGTCGTGAAGACCGTGAAGGAATTCTACGGAAGGGCTTAACATGACACGATTCTTTACGAAGAGGACAGTCATCCTGGCACTCAGCGCTTTCGTGCTCCTCCTCTTTGCCTACATGACTTATCAGACACCTCTGGCCGGTGATGACTGGGGCTATGCCCTGAACGGGATGAGCGGTCATCCCCTGGAACTGGTCAAAGGTTTTTATATGACCTGGTCGGGACGGATCTTCAGTGAGCTCTGGGGCTTTCTGGCTGCACCGAACAAGTGGGTCTGGAACATCGTCAATCCCTTGTGCTTCGCAGGGATCTATCTGGCTATGAACCGCCTGACCCAGAGCCGGAATCACTGGTTCCTGTGTGCACTGTTATTATTGGCGGGGATGCTGAGTGTGGATGACAATCTGCGTATGGAGACCTACTCCTGGCTGATGGGGGAGACCTACGTCATTCCTCTGGCGCTGTCCATGCTGTATCTCTGTGCGGCAGACGGGCTGATCCGCGAGGATTATCCTTCGCGGACGACGAAGGTATTGGCCCTGCTCTCCAATCTGGCTCTCTTCGTGACCGGACTGATGATGGAGAATATCGCCGCAGCGATGCTGGCCGGGACGGTGGTACTCTGCATCTATACGTACTGTCTGCACCGCCGGATCTTTCCCTATTTCCTGCTGAACTTTGCGGTGATCACCGTCGCTTTCGTGATCCTGCGTTTATCGCCGGGTGCAGCAGCCCGGGCAGCGAGAGACAGTGCGGTCTGGGCGAATATGTCGCTCTTTGAGAAGATCGCTTCCGCATATCCGAACTTCCTGCAGATGACCTTCATCAACAACAATTACGCCATCGGTCTCTTTGCGGTCTGCTGCAGCACGGTATTATTGCTGAAGCGGAAGAGATCGTTGGCGATCCGGCTTCCTCTGCTGCTGGTGCAGGCTCTGGCCGTCTTTACGGTCTTCTCCTTCGTGCTCTTCAAGGGGGAGAATCCCTTTACTGACGGCGGAAGCCTCTATTCGATGATCTTCTGGCCGGTCTATACGGTCTGTACTTTCCTGACCTTCTTCGCCAGTTTCGAGGAAGGCATCTTCCGGGATAAGGTCGTCTTCCTGCTGGGTCTGGCCGGACTCTGCGGAGTGGTGATGCTGTACTCGCCGATCTACGGATCGCGGTCTGCCCTCTATACCGTATACTTCCTGTTAGTTACAGCAGCTTTATTGCTGGACAGCGTGGATCTGCCGAAGTGGACGGCGCTGCTCCTGCTGGTATTGTTCACGGTCATCATCGGCGACCGCACCCATGAATACCTCAGCAAGTACCGTCTGGTCGGAGAGACCTATCGGGAAAGGACCGAGATCCTGCAGTATTACCGCGAACATCCCGAAGACAAGGAAGCCTGGATCCCCCGTTTCCCGGTCTTTACCGTACACGGCGGAGATATCGAACCGGATGATACCTATCACTTAGAGACCTTCAAAGAGTATTATCAGCTTCCGCAGGATGCCGATAAGATCATCTTCTACTTCAAGGACAGCGAATGAAAAACGAAAGAAAAGACAGAGCAGCCGAATATCTATTGATCATCCTCGTACTGGCAGGCCTGTCTTTTTTGTGTTTCTTTCCGACCTTTCTGAACGGCAAGAGCTTCATCTGGTATAACGATCAGCAGTTTCAGTTCAATATCTTCTACCGGGAATGGTACCGCATCGTCAGGGACTGCGTGGAACAGCGCATTCCGGCCGTCTATTCCTGGAATGACTTCCTGGGAACGGATTTCTTTGTCACCAAACTGATGTACTGTGTGGGTGACTTCATCGCCCTGCCGTACTTTGTGCTGCACAAGGGCGGCATCGATGTCGACCGTTTCCTGGCTTTCGAGACTCTGCTCTGCCTCGTGCTTTCCGGGATCACCATGCGCCTGTATCTGGCCGAGTTCGGCATTCAGAAGAAGGAAGTACGGGTCAGCGTCTCGCTGCTCTACGCCCTATCCGGTTTTGCCGGGATCTTCTGCGGATCGTACATGTTCATGAGGTTCTATGCCCTGCTGCCTCTGCTGTTTTATTTCTGTGAGAGATATATCCGCAAAGGAAAACTGATCGGCTTTGCCCTGATCACGGCAGTACTGTTCTTACAGAACTACGAACTGATGTTTTCGACCTCACTGTTCCTGGTCCTCTATTTCCTGTTCTCGGAATACCTGCAGGGCAGGAAGAAACTGGGTGAGAGACTGAAGGATGCTCTGCCGCTGATCGGCAGTTATCTCTGCGGCATCGCTCTCTGCGGCTTTGCCCTGCTGCCTTTGATCCTCTATCTGCGTTCCAATACGCGGGTCGGAGAGATGAACAGCAACGGTCTCTTCTGGAATCCAAACAGTCTGCTGGCCTGGCTCTACGGTCACTTCCTGCCGCCGTTCAACTACCGCAGCGACCGGCCGCCTTATCCGTTCTACACCGATCTGCATTTCGGCAATGAATTCAGTTCCTTCCTGTGTGCCTGTCTGCCGCTGCTTTACTGGCGGATCTTCCGGGAAGGCACGGCAGAGGAGAAGAAAGCTTTCCTGTGGGGAAGGCTCATCCTGAGCGTCTTTCTGCTGTTCAAGCCGCTGAACATGATCGTGCACGGTCTCAGCGAACCGACCTTCCGCTGGTCTTTCCTGCTGATCTTCTTCGATGCGGTCGTCCTGGCTTATGTCTGGGAACGCTATGAAGAAAGGAAGATGCATAGAGAGATCACCGTACTGCTGGTCTTCTTTGCGGTATTGTCTGTTCTGATCTCTCTGCTGCGGAAGAGTTTTGGCTATCTGCCTTACTTCGCATTGGCACTGCTCTGCATCGCCGCTCTCTTCGTGATGCAGGGAAAGAAGAAATATGTCCTCAGCGTCCTGATCTCGGCTGTCTTCTTTGCGGCCGGGCTGCTGCCGCCTTATTATGCCTACGGGCAGGAGGAGGTCGGACTGAACGAAGAGTATCTCGCCTACTACCGGGAGCAGGATGACAGCCGTTTCTACCGTCTGCATATCCCGCCGGAGGATATCGATCCTTTCAGCACCCTGAACCTCAATACCGGACTGCGTTACCGTTATGCCTCTGTATCCACCTACAGCTCGACCTATGAGACAGTGCTGACGCCCTTCGTCACAGCCAACGGCATCGAGAACTGGCTGATCGATCTGAACGATCCGGAAGTGCTGGCCATGCTGGGGTGTAAGTACTACGGGGTATTCGATGAGAAGGAACTGCCGGCAGGGGACTTCAGTTATGCCTACGACCTTGATGACATCCATGTCTATCGTTTGAATGATGCGAATGAATTCGCTCACACCTATAACCATTTCGTTATCACTGACTCGCTTCCGGAAGATCCCGACTGGAACGGTACGCTCTATGTTTCCGAGAAAGATGCGGGACTGCTGGAAGGCATCGCTCCGGCGGAAAAAGCTCAGCTGCAGGTCACGGAATATAACGGTCAGTATCTGCAGGGAACGGTATCCGTTCCGGGCAAAACAGTCCTGCTGGTAACGGTCCCCTACAGCAGCGGCTGGAACGTGATCGATGAGAACGGAGAGAGACTGACGACGCTGAATGTGCAGGGCGGCTTCCTGGGCGTCATTCTGGAAGGCGGAGATCATACCCTGTCCTTCTATTACGGAACACCGGGACTGAAGCCGGGACTGCTGGTAAGCGCCGCCGGTTTCTGTGCTCTGGCGTTGCTGGCGTTCTGCACGCATAAGCGGAAGAAAAACAGTGAGCTGTGTTAGAATAAATAAGTTATGAACGTATACGACTTCGACAAAACGATCTATGACGGGGATTCTTCGATCGACCTCTTCCTGTGGCTGATCCCGAGACATCCGAAGATGCTGCTGAACCTGCCGAGGACAGCCGCTGCCGGCCTGTCCTATCTGCTGCATCTCTGCAGCAAGACCCAGATGAAGCAGAACTTTTACCGGGCCCTGAAACAGGTGCCGGATCTTGACAGCGAGGTGAAGATCTTCTGGGACAGCCATATCGAGAAGATCTACCCCTGGTACTATGATCAGCAAAGAGAGGATGACATCATCATCTCGGCTTCTCCGGAATTTGACATCGGCGAAGCCTGTGCACGTTTAGGCATAAAGACCTGGATGGCTTCCCGGGTAGATAAGAAGAACGGTACGTATGACGGACTGAACTGTCACGGGGAAGAGAAAGTCAGAAGACTGAAGGAACTGATCCTGGAACCGCAGATCGAGAACTTCTACAGTGATTCTTTCTCGGATGCCCCGTTAGCGAAACTGGCAGAAAAAGCCTGGTTGATCAAAGATGGTCAGGTCATCCCCTGGCCGGAAGGGAGAAGATAGATGAAAGGTATTATCTTAGCCGGAGGGAGCGGGACAAGGCTCTATCCGATGACCAAAGCGATCTCCAAACAGCTGATCCCGATCTATGATAAGCCGATGATCTACTATCCCTTAAGCACGCTGATGCTGGCGGAGATCCGGGAAGTGCTGATCATCTCCACGCCGGAAGATACTCCGAAGTTTCAGATGCTGCTGGGCGACGGGTCGCAGTTTGGCATGAGCTTCTCTTATAAGGTGCAGGAAGTGCCCAACGGTCTGGCGCAGGCTTTCGTACTGGGCGAAGAGTTCCTGAACGGGGACAGCGCCTGCCTGGTCCTGGGCGACAACATCTTCTACGGCAACGGTTTCACCAAGCTGCTGCGCAAAGCGAAGAAGAAGGAGAAGGGCGCGACCATCTTCGGTCAGTTCGTCCGTGATCCGGAAAGATACGGCGTCATCGAGTTCGATAAGGACGGCAAGGTCCTCTCTCTGGAAGAAAAGCCGGAACATCCCAAGTCCAACTATGCCGCCGTCGGCCTCTACTTCTACGACAGCAAGGTCGTCGAATATGCGAAGAGTCTGAGACCTTCTCCCAGAGGTGAGTATGAGATCACCGACCTCAACAAGCTCTACCTGGAAAAGGGAGAACTGGACTGTGAGCTCTTCGGACGCGGTTTTGCCTGGCTCGATACCGGTACGACCAAGTCGCTGAATGATGCATCCAACTATGTCCGTACCGTGGAGGAGATCCTGGGCATCAAGATCTCCATTCCCGAAGAGATCGCCTACAAGAACGGCTGGATCGACAAGGAAGCTCTGCTGAAAGCGGCAGAAGAATATAAGAAGACATCCTATGGTGAACACCTGCTGCGTGTCGCCAATAACGAATACTATTCCAAGGTGGAGGGTTAAATGAAGATCTTAGTGACCGGAGCTGCCGGTTTTATCGGCTCCAATTTCGTCTATCAGCAGTTAGCGGATCATCCGGAGGATCAGATCGTTGCCCTTGATCTTCTGACCTATGCCGGCAACCTGAAGAATCTCGATGGCTGCAAGGACAACCGACAGTTCTCTTTCGTGAAGATGGATATCCGCGACAGGGAAGCGATCTATTCTCTCTTTGAAAAGGAGAGGTTCGACCTTGTCGTCAACTTTGCGGCAGAGAGCCATGTCGACCGTTCCATTGAAGATCCCGAGATCTTCTTGCAGACCAACATCATCGGTACTTCGGTACTGATGGATGCCTCGCTGAAGTACGGTGTAAAGAGATTCCATCAGGTCTCTACTGACGAAGTCTACGGCGATCTGCCTTTAGAGCGGAAAGATCTCTTCTTCACTGAAGAGACCCCTCTGCATACTTCCAGTCCCTATTCTTCTTCCAAGGCTTCTGCCGACCTTTTAGTCGGAGCCTATCACCGCACCTACGGTCTCGATACCACCATCTCCCGCTGCTCCAACAACTACGGTCCCTACCAGTTCCCGGAGAAGCTCATTCCTTTGATGATCCACAATGCGGAACATGACATCCCCTTGCCGGTCTACGGCAAAGGTCTCAACGTCAGAGACTGGCTGCATGTCTCCGATCACTGCAGAGCCATCGATCTGATCATGCGTAACGGCAGAACAGGAGAAGTCTACAATGTCGGCGGCCACAACGAACGGGCCAATATCGAAGTGGTGAAGACCATCCTGAAGCAGCTGGGCAAGGACGAGAGCCTGATCACCTATGTCACCGACCGCAAGGGTCATGATCTACGCTATGCGATCGATCCCAAGAAGCTCGAAAGCGAGTTAGGCTGGCAGCCGCAGTACACCTTCGATACCGGCATCAAAGAGACCATCGAGTGGTACCAGCAGCACCGCGGCTGGGTCGAAGAGATCACCAGCGGTGACTACATGCAGTATTACGAAAAGATGTACGGAAACCGTTGACTATGAGCGATCCGATCTTAAGTGTCATCGTACCTGTTTATAACGTAGAGGATTACCTGGACGAATGTCTGGGTTCTTTGGCGTCTCAGACGCTGAAAGAGATGGAGATCCTGGTCGTCAACGATGGCACTAAAGATCATTCGCAGGATATCATCGACCGCTATGTGCAGCGTTATCCCACCCTCTTCCTTCCTCTGAAGAAAGAGAACGGAGGGCTCTCCAGCGCCCGCAACTTTGCCCTGCCGCAGGCAAGGGGAAAGTATCTGGCCTTCCTGGACAGCGATGACTATGTCGAGAAGGATTATTACGGAAAGATCGTCTCTTTTGCGGAAGAGCACGGTCATGACCTGGTCGTGGCCGATCTGGAATACTTCTGGGAAGACGGTTCCCGGGCGCCGATGCGCCAGCCCGGTCTGAACAGGGTCAATGACAGCGTTCAGAAGAGTCTGTTCCTGTCACCGCTCTTCTCCTGGAACAAGCTCTACCGCAGAGACCTCTTCGAAGAACTGCAGCTGCGCTATCCGGAAGGACTGTGGTACGAGGATATCCCGGTCACCCTGGCCTATTTCGCTGCCTGCAAGAGTCCCGGTCACTGTCCGGTACTGGGCGTCCACTACCGGCAGCGTTCCTCTTCCATCATGGGCTCTTCCTATAATGAGAAGATGAACGATATCTTCACGGTATTTGAAAGAGTGACTGCTTCCTTCAAGGAGAAAGGACTTTACGCTCCGTTCCGGCAGGAACTGGAATATCTCTATATCGAACACTTCCTGATCTACGGCGCTTTCCGTTTCCTGCGCACGGACCACTATCGGGAACTCATGGAGAAAGCCTTCACTTTCGTCAGAAAAGAATTCCCGGACTACCGGAAGAACCCCTATATCTCCACCTTCAACCGGAAGAATCAGCTCTTCCTGCAGACAAATAACTCATTGACGAAAGGATTCTGGCACTGGTATCTGACAAAATGAAAGTAAGCATCATCATTCCGGCATATAACGTTGATGCCTATCTGGAAAGGTGTCTGAACAGCCTGTGCGGACAGACCTTCTCGGATCTTGAAGCCATCGTGATCGATGACGGCAGCAGCGACCGTACTCTGCAGATCGCAGAGTCTTACACGAATGACCCCCGTTTCCATGTCTATACGCAGGACAACCGGGGACCGGCAGCCGCCCGCGATCTGGGTCTGAAACAGGCCAAGGGCGACTATATCATGTTTCTGGATGCGGATGATGCCTATCATCGGGAGTGCATCGAAAAGGCTTATCGGAAGATCAGCGAGACGCAGAGCGATATCGTGGCCTTTGGTCTGACCTATGTCGACAGCAATGGCCGCCGTCTGAAGGATGCGATCCCGAAGGAGAGCGGAGCGCTCTCCCTGCGTGAGCACCCGGAAGTGCTGATGCAGATCGAAAGCTGCGCCTGGGACAAGATCTACAGACGGGAACTGTTCACGGAATACGGACATACCTTCCCGGAAGGGAAGTTCGAGGATCACGGAATGGTGTTCCGGATGCTGGCGGACGTGCAGCGTATCGCCTTTATCGGCGAGTCGCTGATCGACTACACGATCGGCAGAGCCGGCAACTGCACCGACTGTTTTGATGAAGGTTCCTTCTCGATCCTGCAGATGACCGATCTGATCCTTTCCTATCACCGGGAGAAGGGCACCTATGAGCTCTACAAAGAAGAACTGAAGGCCCTCTCCATCATCAACATCGTCGACGTCATGAAGATCGCCGTCCGTTTCGGCGGGAAGGAGGTCCGCGACCGTTTCCTGCAGGAGAGCAGCGCTTACCTGCGCAAGACCTTCGGCGATCTGCATTCGAAATACGAACTGAAACGCTACAAACATGACTTCCTCTATTTCCATCCGTTCCTGTTGAAGATGTATCTGCTGCTGAAGGGGAAGGCATGATCAGCGTCATCGTACCGGTCTACAACGTAGAGAAGTATATCGCCCGCTGCCTGCAGTCCGTCAAAGCTCAGACCTTCACCGATTACGAATGTCTGCTGATCAATGACGGAACGAAGGACAACAGTATGGCTGTCGCCCGGGAAGTGATCGGAAAGGATCCTCATTTCCGTATCATCGAGAAAGAGAACGGCGGTTACGGCAGCGTACAGGAAAGAGGCATTGCCGAAAGCCGGGGCGACTTCCTCATGATCTGTGATTCCGATGACTGGCTCTCTCCGGAATGTCTGGAGAAGGCCTATAACGAACAGGTCCGTACGGATGCCGATATCGTGATCTCCGGACGCTACGAAGTCACCGCTGACGGAACGACGACGTATGATTCGATGTTTCCGGAAGAGTTTCAGGAAGCCCGGATCTATCGCTCCCCCGATCTCCTGCCGGCCGCTGAGATCGTCCCGGCACCGCATGGGAAACTGTTCCGCAAAGGATTACTGAAGGATCTCCGCTTTGCCCACCAGGTCAGCTACACCGACTGTGAGCTCTACCTGCTGGCTTTAGCTCAGGCAAAGACGGTCTCCTATATCCCCGATCCGCTGGCTTACTATCTGAAAGAGCGGGAAGGGAACTCGATGAGCGCCGATATCCGGAAGTTCATCACGCAGCATATCACCGTATTCGAACATATGCTGGAGCAGGCAGAGAAGATGGAAGTCAATGACAGCTTCTATTTCACGGTCTTTGAGAACAGTAAAGTGCTGTTCTATGAACTGGGAAACTCCGCTCTGTCGAAAGAAGAAACAAAGAAACTGGGAGAAGACTTCTACCGCATCTTCCGAAGGCTCCTTCCGCACCGCCGGCGCATCGTTCCGCTCCTGGACCGTTATTCCCGGGAGGGAAAGGTCGCCGTCGCCAAAGACAAACTGCTGCTGCAGCCGCTCTTTTCGAAAAAGATATACGACCGCTGGTTAAAGAAACTGATGAGGGAACGCTATGAAAGTTAGTATCGTAGTACCTGTATATGGTGTCGAAAAGTATATCCGCAACTGTGTCCTTTCCGTAAAGGCACAGACTTTTCCGGACTTTGAGTGTCTGATCGTCAATGACGGCACTAAGGACAACAGTATCGCGGTTGCCAGAGAGGCGGTCGGTGATGACGAACGCTTCCTCTTCCTGGACAAGCCGAACGGCGGGCTCTCCGATGCCCGCAACTACGGTCTCGAGCGGGTAAAGGGAGAGTATATCTTCTTCCTGGATTCCGACGATACGATCGATCCGACCCTGCTGGAGAAGACCGTGAAACAGATCGAGAAGGACGGCAGCGATATCTGCTGCTTCGATCTGCTGTATGTCTATGAAGACGGACGCAGAGAAGTCTCCGCCGGCGGAAAGAAGGCTCTTTCCTCTTTTGCCGAGGACAAGGGCATCCTTTTCTGGAACAACTCTGCCAACAACAAGCTCTATCGGGCTTCCTTCCTGAAAGACAAACGTTTCGTCAAGGGCATCTGGTACGAGGATCTGGCCTCGGTGCCGGTCTGGATGGCCGAAGCCGGAAGCATCTCCTACCTTGCTGAACCGCTCTACAACTACATGCAGCGCAGCGGTTCGATCAGCCACAGCGCCGATGAAAGGATCTTCGACCTCTACAAGTCGCTGAAGATCATCCGCGATACCCTGGGGCTAAAAGCAGAAGATATGGCTGATCTCTATCTGGACAACGGTCTGATCATGACGACTCTGCGCATCCGGGAGATCGAAGACAAGGCCATGCGGCAGACCTTCTTCCTGCGCAATGCTGCTGAACTGGACAGGGCTTTCCCGAACTGGTACGAAGAGACGAAGAAGAGAGAGTACAGCTGGAAGCAGCGGCTGGTCTTTTATCTGCTGAAGACGAAGAGAGCCGCACTGCTGAATCTTATCTACTGAGGATGTCCCATGAAAAAGATACTGTTTGTCAATGATGAGATGACGATGGGCGGTGTTGCCCGCATCCTGAATACGCTCTTGAAGAATATCGACCGTACGAAGTACGAGGTCGATCTTTTGGTGCTGCATAAGAGAGGGGAGCTCCTCCCGGAAGTTCCGGAAGGCATAAGAGTACTGGGCGGTACCGAGTTCTTCGATACCATTGATCTGCCTTTATCGCAATGCAGGGGCAAAGATCTCTTCCATAAGCTGCGCCTGCTCTTCTACATGAAGACAGGACTCATCAAAGGGAAGATCGCCAAAGAGAGAAAGAAGATCCTGCAGGATCACTACGATATCGAGTTCTCGGCCAAGGAAGGCTTCTGCACCATCTTCACCGCTTACGGCGACAGCGACCGCAAGCTGAACTGGGTGCAGGTCGACTACAAGCAGCACAACTACAGCAGCCACCACATGGAGCTGGTCAAAGAAGCCTTAAAACATATCGATCAGAACATCGCCTGTTCCGAAACAGTAAAGGCTTCTTACGCCGAACTCTTCGCTGCCGAGCGTATCACCGTCATCCACAACCTGATAGATGAGGAGCGCATCCGCGCTATGAGTCTGGCCGAAGAAACGAAGCCGGCGGATCCGGAAAAGATCGATCTGGTCTGTGTGGCGAGGTTCCATCCCCAGAAGGGTCTGGACAGGCTGATCAGGGCTTATGCCGAAGTGAAGGACTTCTGCGATCTGACGGTCATCGGTGACGGGGAGCTGCATGAGGAGATCCACGCCTTAGCCAAAGAGAAGGGCGTCGAAGATCTCATCACCTGGACCGGTATGATGGGCAACCCCTATCCCCTGATCCGCAAAGCTGACCTCTTCGTCCTGCCTTCGCTTTACGAAGGCTATCCCACGATCACCATCGAATCCCTGGTCTCGGATACTCCGGTACTGGCCTGTGAAGTCGCCGGAGTGAAGGAACAGCTGCTGCAGGAAGAGACCGGCTGGGTCATCGAAAACAGCGAAGAAGCCTTTACGGAAGCACTGAAACAGCTGAAAGGAAAGAAGGCTGTCCTGCAGGAATACAAGAAGAAACTTCTGGATTATCACTATCCCAATCCGCAGATCATGAAGGAACTGTACGGGGAGTTTGAAGGAACTCACTGAGTCTGATCATAATCGTTACTGATGGAAACCGGGAAAAACACCCTTGAAACACTGCGGAAGAGGATCCGCGATCTGGAAGAAGAAAATCGGAAATTACGGCAGCTTCTTAATGGAAGAGAAGTTCATTTTGAAGTCGGTGAAGAAAGGGAACAGGCAGATAATGAGTACGATCCTGATCAGGGCGGACGAATCGAACCTGTTCTAATAGATGATAATACTGCCAGACAGTTCTTTATGATGTTCCGGGGCAGAAAAGATGTTTATGCACGCAGAGGTACCAAAGGGGGATATTATCCTCAATGCGCGAATCGTTGGTCAGAAAACTGCCCGAAACAAAAAGGAAAACAGAACTGTTCAGACTGCCCGTTTCAAAAATGGCGGCCGCTTTCTCTGCGTGTTATCAAGAATCATTTGCTCGGAGAACGCGAAGACGGTGCGGATGCGATCGGTCTGTATCCGCTTTTAGAGGATGGTACTTGCCGTTTTCTGGTTTTTGACTTTGATGATCACGAAAGAGGTTCAGAGGTCAATGATTACGCGAATCCTGATGATCTTTGGAAAAAAGAAGTCAGATCGCTTCAAAGCATCTGCCATGAGGAGCATATTCCTCTGCTTACCGAAAGATCCCGATCCGGTAAAGGAGCACACATATGGATCTTTTTCAAGGAATCAGTCCCGGCTTATCTGGCACGGCAGTTTGGAGAGCTACTGTTGGGAAAAGGAGCTGAATCAGTACACCTGACTTCTTTTCATTTTTATGACCGTATGTATCCTTCGCAGGACAGCAGCGACAGGCTGGGGAATCTGATCGCCTTGCCATTGCAGGGAAGGGCCTTGCAGAAAGGAAATACAGCGTTTGTGGATGAGCATGGGAATGCTTATCTAGATCAGATGAAAGCGCTGCTGGAAACAAAACGCCTGACCAGAGAAGAGATCGAAAGAAAGATTCAGAACTGGACGTATGAACTGACAGGGAAAACGGTTCTGGTCGGGATGATGCCTCTGAACGACCGGCCGATGCCCTGGCGCAGAGAACAGTCTTTTCACAAAGAAGATGTTGAAGAGACGCTGCATATCGTTTTGGCGGATGGGATCTATGTTGATGTTCTGAATACCAAACCGAGGCTGGCAAATCAGATCCGCAGTCTGGCGGCATTTGATAATCCGCAATATTATCGAAACCTTCATTCCGGTCGATCTAACTACAATACTTTTCGCTCGATCTATCTAGGCAGAGATATAGATGGGTACGTCCAGATACCACGAGGTCTGTTTGAAAGACTGTCTGATAAGTGCAAAGAAGCCAGTATACCATTGGAAGTCAGGGATGAAAGGGCTCCGGGACGTCCATTGAAAGTACAATTCTGCGGAACACTGCGGGAAAAGCAGGAGATCGCAGGTGAAAAACTTCTGCAGTATGAAAATGGCATTCTGGAAGCAGCCACTGCGTTCGGAAAAACTGTGGTCTGCAGCTATCTGATCGCCGAGCGGAAAGTCAGCACGTTGATCCTTCTGGATAAAACTGATCTGATCCCCCAGTGGATCAGAGAGCTGGAACGATTCCTTTTATTCGATGAGCCACTACCTGTTTATCAGACAAAGACCGGTCGCAAGAAAACCAGAATAAGCCTGATAGGTACTTTTCATGCCGGGAGCGATAAAACGACCGGAATCGTTGATATTGCCATGATCGGTTCTTTGCAGTCAGAAGAACTGCCGGAAAAGTTTCAGTCAATACGGCATGGTCATCATGGATGAGTGCCATCATGGTGCGTCATCACAGGCACAGCGGGTCCTGCAGAGAGTAAGATCCAAATACGTGTTTGGTGTTTCGGCAACCCCGGTACGCAGTGATCACCTGGAAAAGATCCTGTATATGCTGTTGGGACCTATTCGTCATCGTTACACCGTTTCTGAAAAGATGAAAGACAGTGATTTCAGATATTTTGTTCTCCCGCGTTTTACCCGTCTGACATGTTTTCATCAAGAAGAGCTGGATATAAATGACGCCTACGAACTTGCTGCAAAAGATGAAATGCGCAATCAGATGCTTCTACAGGATGCTGAGGAAGCCGTAAAGAAAAACAGGGCAGTATTGATCCTGACGAGGCTGAAGACGCACGCAAAACACCTGCATGAGCAACTGCAGGGAAAAGCAGAAAACGTTTATCTGATATACGGTGACCAAACAGTAAAAGAGAACTGGGAAGTTCGTGATAAGTTGCAGAAGATAGATGACAGTCAGAGCGTGATACTGATCGCTACTGGACAGAAAGTCGGAGAAGGATTCGATTTTCCTCGTCTGGATACTTTGCTGCTGGCAGCACCTTTGCGCTTTGACGGAAGACTGCTACAGTATCTAGGGAGACTGGACCGGCAGTATCCCGGCAAGAAAGACGTGATCATCTACGACTATGTCGACCACCATATCCGCTTCTTTGCCAATCAGTATAAGCATCGGCTGAAGACCTATAAGCGGATAGGTTACCGTGTTTTGTCAGAATTGAACACAGAAAAGCAAAATACGCAAGCGATCTTTGACGCGCAGGATTACCAAGGGGTTTTTGAGCAGGATCTTCTGGAAGCAGGTGAGGAGATCGTTATCTGCAGCCTGGATCTGTGCTATCCGAAGATCGGACGTTTCCTCGAGGTCATACATGAAGGGCTTGATTCCGGGCTTCGGATCACGGTGATCACGCAGGCTCCGGGATCGAGCTTATGGATGGCAAGCGATGCCTCTGATGAGATGATCATGCTGATGAAGAAAAACGGTATCAGCGTTATCACTGTGGAATCATTATCGGAACATTTTGCCTTGATCGATAGAAGCATCGTTTGGTATGGAGGGATGAACCTTCTTGGGAAAGTGGATGTATGGGATAACCTGATCCGTATCAAGAGTCCTGAAGTTGCGATGGAATTGGCAGAGACAGTAACGCAACAGACTGTTTCGGCAAAAGACTTTAAATGACCGGCTCACATATTCATGATTTGAACTGTGTTAAAAGATGATTATTCGTGTTTAACACAGTTTTAATTCAATTTTAATTCATTTTTAACTAATATATGTAATTTAATTCAATTAAAACTATTAAATGTGTTAAAATGAAACTGCTTAGAGGTGTACAAAGAATGAGAACGATACCAAATAATGAGTCACTTGAGATCGAATTCAAAAGAGATATTCCACCATATTCTGATCACTATCTGATAGAAGAAGTCGTTGGAATGGCTAATGCTTCCGGAGGAACCCTGTATTTAGGCGTTGAAGATGACGGAACCGTCTCAGGTGTCAGTGAAAAACATAAAGATGCTGTCGGAGTCACGGCATTAATAGCGAACAGTACGGTACCGCCGGTGTCTGTAAGAGCAGAAATAGTTACCGATGAGAAGGATGTTTTAAGGATCGAAATACCCAGAAGCCGAGGAGTCGTATCTACATTATCCGGAAAGATCCTGCGAAGGCGTTTAAAACTTGACGGAACTCCTGAAGTGGTACCGATGTATCCTTACGAGATCCCTTCCAGATTATCAGAACTCAGCATGCTGGATTTTTCAGCCCAGCCCCTGGCCGGATCAACATTAGATGACCTGGATGCAAATCAGAGAGCCAGATTGAGAAAGATCATTCAAAGCAGGCAGGGAGGAGAAAAAGCGCTGCTTTCACTTCCTGATGATGAGCTGGATGTCGCTCTTCGTATCGTAACGGATGCAGGAGGAAAATACGTTCCTACAGTAGCGGGAATGCTTCTGATGGGAAAAGAAGAGCGTATCAGAGAACTGATACCGACAGCGCGATCGTCTTTTCAGGTATTGGAAGGAACAGCCGTGCGTATGAATGAAGAAAGCCCTAAACCTCTGTTGCAGCTGCTTGAAGAATATGAGATGTACCTGAACGCTTGGAATCCGGAAAGAGAAATGGAATACGGATTGTTTCGGATCCCGATACCGGAATTCGATCGATCGGCATTTCGGGAAGGTGTCGTTAATGCATTCTGCCATCGCGATTACACCATGTTGGGAAGTGTTCGCGTGTTGATCGATGATGAAGGACTGACGATCAGTAATCCTGGAGGCTTCATCGATGGTGTGAATCTCAAAAACCTTCTGACAGTAGAACCGCATGGAAGAAACCCTGCTCTGGCAGATGCTATGAAAAGGATCGGGCTGGCAGAAAGGACCGGCCGTGGTATTGACAGGATCTTTGAGGGATCTATCGTATTTGGCAGACCATGGCCCGACTATTCGGAATCAACGAGCCGAACAGTGAAACTGTTTATTCAGAGAGCAAAAGCAGATCTCCCGTTTGCCCGATTTATCGCCGAAGAACAGGACCGACAGGGAAAACCTTTATCGATCTATGCATTGATGATACTCTCCCTTCTGAATAGCGAGAGAAGATGCAGCCTCGAAAGGATCGTACAAGTAACAAATCTTAGTGATACGAAGGTGCGCTCTGCGGTTGAGAGGATGACGGAACAAGGCTTGTTAGAAGCTACAGGGAATGGAAAAAACAGGTCATTTGTTTTGGGAAAAAGAGTTTATCAGGAGACAGATGGGTCGGTTCAATACGTTCGTCAAACGGGGATCGACGATGTCAGATACCCGGAACTGGTCTTAAAACTTGCTGAAATGCAGAACGGGATCATCACAAAACAAAACGTTATCGATCTATTGAGCGTATCCCCTGCACAGGCATATTTGGTGATTAAACAGCTTCAAAAAGAAAATAAGCTTGAACTGATGTATGGAGGAAAATACGCAAAATATAAACTTATTGATCAAAAAGCGGATCGTTGAACATATGGATAACAAAGAAAAGTACATTTCTATTGAGATCGAAATCTCGTGCTTTTGTTAAGCGTGCTATATGTGAAAACATGCGGGAATCGAGTATACTGAATTCACATGATCAAGCGTAACCAACCGATCCTCAATCTGATCAATATCCTGCTGGATGGCGTATTGTTGTATGTATCGTACTTCATCGCTTCCTGGCTGCGTTTTGGTGTGCTTCAGACCAGCATGTCCCTGCAGCGGGCCTGGCTGCCGCGCTATCGGGGCATGTTTCTGGTATATTCGGCGCTGGCTCTGGCCATTTTCTACATCTCCGGCGTCTATGCCAGTGTGCGGAAGAGACGGCTGCGTGACGAAGCGGCGCAGATCCTGCGTCTGAACCTGATCGGTATCGTCTTATTCACCAGCTTTCAGTACTTCACCAAAGCCGGGGTCTTCTCCCGACTGACCTATGTCTTCTACTTCCTGATCTCCAGTTTCCTGCTGATCCTGAAGAGACTAGTCGTCAAGAAGGTCCTCTATCATTTCCGCACCAGCGGCAGGAACCTGAAACACGTGGTGGTCGTCGGCAACGGGCATCTGGCCCGGCAGTATATCGAGTCGATCCGCAAGAATCCGGCTTTCGGCTATCAGATCGACGGTTACGTCAGCAAGCGCCGCAAAGAAGGCTTGGGCACCAACCTCGGTTCCTATGAGGATCTGCCCCAGATCCTGGAAAAGAACGAAGTCGATGAACTGGTCGTAGCTCTGGAACCACATGAGACCAAGTTCATGAAACAGATCATCGCGGCTACCGAGAAGCAGGGCACCAAGATCTCGGTCATTCCTTTCTACAACGATTACCTGCCGGCACATCCGGTGGTGGAAGAGATCGATGACGTCAAACTGTTCTCGGTCCATGCCACACCCTTTGATGATCCGCTGAACGGTTTCATGAAACGGACGACGGATATCATCTTTTCGCTGATCCTGATCATCCTCACCAGTCCGGTGATGCTGCTGACGGCGATCGGCATCAAACTGACCGGCGGTCCCGGACCGATCATCTTTAAACAGCAGCGGGTCGGCCGCAACAAGAAGCTCTTCACCATGTACAAGTTCCGTTCGATGAAAGTCAACGATACGGAAACGACCGGCTGGTCGCAGGACCGCGACAGCCGCAAGACCCGTTTCGGTTCCTTCATCCGCAAGTTCAGCATCGATGAACTGCCGCAGTTCTTCAATGTCCTGAAAGGCGATATGTCCCTGATCGGTCCCCGTCCGGAAGTTCCTTACTATGTCGATCAGTTCAAGGAAGAGATCCCGCTCTACATGATCCGGCATCTGGTCCGTCCGGGCATCACCGGCTGGGCTCAGGTCAACGGTTACCGGGGAAATACTTCCATCAAGAAACGGATCGAATATGATATCTGGTATATCGAACACTGGAGCATTCAGCTGGACTTTGCGATCGTGATGCGGACCATCTTCGGCGGCATCATCAATTCCGAGAAAGTCGGGAAACAGAAATGATCAAGATCCTGATCGCTGTGCATAAGCCCTGTGAACTGCCGGAAGATGATCTCTATCTGCCGATTCAGGTCCATGCCGCCGCTAACGAACACTTCCTGCCCTGCACCGATGACGAAGGGGACAATATCAGTATCCTGAACCCGAAGTTCTGTGAACTGACAGCTCTTTATTATGGCTGGAAGCATCTGCGGAGCGAGCATCTCGGTCTGGTCCACTATCGTCGCTATCTCTCTCTGAAGGGAGGGGACAGCCTGCAGGAGGTGCTGACCCTGCAGCAGGCCGAAGAACTGCTGAAGCAGTACAGACTGCTGCTGCCGAAGAAGCGGCACTACTATATCGAATCCCTCTACTCGCACTATGCCCATACCTTTGACGGCAGGCATCTGGATATTGCCCGGGAGATCATCGCAGAAAAGTATCCGGAATATCTCCCTTCCTTCGACAGGGTCATGAAGGAGACTTCCGGCTATATGTTCAACATGATGGTGGGAGAGAAAGGACTCACAGACAGCTACTGCGCATGGCTGTTCCCGATCCTCTTTGAACTGGATCAAAGAGTGGACAGTACATCCATGACTCCCTTTGAACTGCGCTACATCGGCAGAGTTGCCGAGAGACTCTTCAATGTCTGGCTGGATCAGCAGCTGCAGGAAGGTGTATTGAAAAAAGAGGAGATCCGGGAGCTTCCCTATGTCTATCTGGGCAGGGAGCCCTGGCTGAAGAAGATCAGCGCTTTCCTGAGCGCCCGGTTCCTGAAGAAGAAGTATAAGAAGAGTTTCTAAGACCCGACTTTTGGAGGGTCTTTTCTTCTGCCGAAAAAGCTATAGTAATGATGGAAAGGTATCTCTGTGATATCACGAAGGAGGTCTTCATGAAGCATTCGGGTAAAAAGCTCCTCTGCAGTCTGCTTCTGGCAGGGTGTTTATTATTGACGCTGATCCCTGTTACGGTGCAGGCAGCTGTGACTTATGGTCTGAATCAGGCCTGGAAGGTAGACGGGAACTGGGAAGTCAAAGTCACCAACGTTCAGAAACACTACCGTTGCATGGAAGAAACGGCATACGGCGAACAGTATGTACTGGTCACGGTGCAGGTAAAAGATCTGGGTTATGCCAGAAAGAACGGTTATCCTCTGTATCTGATACCGAACGAGGTCTATGACCAGTATGGCGACCTGGCAGACGGCTGGGGCTGCCCGCATTCGACGGTCGGTCATGAGCTTTCCATGACCGGTTCCGTGACGAATATGGTCTTAGGGTATGTTCTGCCGAAGAACAGTACTTCGATCACGCTGCATTTCTCGGAATATGACAGTAACGATGTTCTGCGGGAAGCCGTCTTTAAGGTCAATATCGGCAGTTCTGCGCCCAAGTTTGCCTGGAACAGCAGCCATATCAACGGAGATAACGAATACCAATACACCCTGAACCAGACCTGGAAAGAGAACGGAAACTGGGAAGTGAAAGTCACTTCGGTGAAAGATCACAGCAGCTGTTCCAGCCTGGCGGAGGATATCCTGAAGGGAGAAAAGGCGGTTCAGATCGATTTTACCTATAAGAATATCGGATTCAAGGAAGACGGCGGGAAACTGACCATGAGTCCCATTGAGGTCTATGACGAATTTGGAAATGCCGGAGAGTTCCTGTATAACTGCGAACACTGGATCAACAGCGAACCGGTCTCCCTGAACAAGACCGGAAGCGGACGTGTGTGTTTCTCGATCCCCAGGAGTTCGAAATATGTATTTGTATTCTTTGAGGGTATGAACAATAACGGTGACTTCGTTCATGCGCTCTATAAACTTGCGGTCGGCAACGGGACTCTGCCGGTCAATGTGACAAAAGTTACCCTGAACCAATCTTCTGTTTATCTGAATGTCGGCAAAACGACGACTTTGAAAGCGACTGTTACCCCGACGAATGCCACCAACAAGAATGTGACCTGGAAGTCTTCCGATACCTCGGTAGCCACTGTCAGCAGCAGCGGCCTCGTGACGGCGAAAGCCGGAGGCGTGGCAACGATCACCGCTATGGCGAAGGATGGTTCCGGGAAGAGTGCTTCCTGTACGGTCTATGTTCCGGTCGCTCCGAAACTGGTCGCGATCTACAATTCCGCCAAGGGTGCGGATATTCGCTGGGTACCGCAGAACGGTGTCAAGACCTACTACATCATGCGCAAACTGAATGGTGTCTGGTCAGTGGCTGCTGCTGTATCCGCTTCTTCATTGACCAAGGAAGGCGGAAACTACAAATACATCGATACCTCTGTAGCGTTGAACTACGGACAGGGATATATCTACTCGGTCGCCGTTGCCAAAGACAGCAGCGGTACTCCCCTTTACGATAAACGCGGTCTTCCTCTCTACCGTCTGAAACAGCCCACCATCACTTCCGTCACCGCCAAAGGAAACGGTGTCGTCGAAGTGAAGTGGACCAAGGAGAACTGTCAGGGCTATGAAGTACAGTATTCCGATAATAACGGTTCGAACTGGAAGAAAGCGAAAGAAGTCACTCCGGGTACGGTCGTCTCTCAGAAGATCGACGGACTGAAGAAAGGCACGACCTACGTCTTCCGTATCCGCTGTCAGAAGACCAACAAGGACCGGGGACGTACCTGGAGCCAGTACAGTGCCTGGAAGAAGTGCGTGGTGAAGTAAGCTCTGGGAATGCTGAAGACGGCAGAAATGCCGTCTTTTTGTATAAACTTTGTGAAAACGTTCGATATTTTCTTTCTCCTATCATCGTTCCATGATATTATGAAGCCATGAAAAAGGGATTGTTGGTACTGCTTTTCCTCTGTCTTCTCTGTCCGGTCCTGCCGGTCAGGGCAGAAAGCACGACCTATGAACTGCGAACGGAAAACGGCGAAAAGTATCTTTATGCCAATGGGAAAAAGGATACTTCCTTTACAGATCTCTACCATAACAAGTCTGATGATGCCTGGTACTACATCGTAAAGGGACGCTGGGAAAAGAACTATAACGGCGTCGTCCTTTATTCTACCAACAAGAAGTACTACTATGTCTCGAAAGGTCTGATCGACCGCACTTACAGCGGTCTCTTCCAGGATACCCATACCGGCACCTGGTGGTACCTGCAGAAGGGTATCGTCAATACATCCTATGAAGGGCTCGTGCTTTATGAGCCGAACGGAAAACTGTACTACATCAAAGACGGAAAGATCGACCGCAGCTATAACGGTACCGTTTATTACGAGACTACGAAAAAGACCTACAATGTCGTGAACGGTACGGCAACAGCTACCATCGAGGAGATGAAACCGCTGCTGAACACTGACCGCAGTCAGACCCTGAAGGGCATCGACATCAGCAATTACCAGAATGATCTGAACCTGGCCGCGATCGACTGCGATTTCGTGATCGTCAAGGCGACGGAAGGAGCCGGGGTCACCGATGCCAGTTTCGTAAGGAACTTTACCTGGGCTCAGAATCTGGGCAAGAAAGTCGGTTTCTACCACTTTGCCCGGCCGATCAATACTCCTTATGAAGATGCCGAATACTTCTACCAGCATACCAAACAGTACTTCCATCAGGGCATTCCGGTCCTGGACTGGGAAGCTGAGAATATGTGGGACGTCAACTGGGCCAAGACCTGGCTGGATTATATCTATTCCAAGACCGGGGTAAAGCCGATGATCTACATGAGCAAGTCCACGGCCAATGATTATGACTGGTCTTCCGTCGCCAATGCCGGCTACAAGCTCTGGATCGCCCGCTACAACAACCGCTATGCCAACTACAACTACGACCTCAGTGCTGCCGGACCGGCCCCCTATGCCAAGTACTGGCCGAACTACACGATGTGGCAGTACACCGATCAGGGCCGCCTGAACGGTTACCGGCTGAAACTGGATCTGAATATCTTCTACGGGACCCGGGAGAACTGGGACCAGCTGGCCGGAAAACAGATCGTTCATCCTCTCAGCGAATCTTATCTCTATGCCTATGACCAGTACCAGAACAATACTCTCCTCAGTAAGCCGAAACTGGTCGCTGTCTACAACTCAGCTTACGGAGCGGATATCCGCTGGAAACCGCAGGACGGGGTAGACGAATACCTGCTGATGCGTAAGGAGAACGGCGTCTGGAGTTCTGTAGCCGTCCTGCCGGTCTCTTCTCTCAAGAATGAAGGCAGCAACTACAAGTATATCGATATGACCGTGAAGGATCGTTACGGCAAAGGTTATATTTATTCCGTAGCCGCCAAACGGGGAGAATCCGTTTCGGCCTATGATACGAAAGGACTGGCTTTCTACCGTCTGCAGGCTCCCAAGATCACCTCGGCCTATTCGGTCGGCAGAGACGCAGTAGAAGTTCGCTGGAGCGAAGAGAAATGCCAGGGCTATGAACTGCAGTACTCGCCGGATGAAGGAAAGACCTGGATCAAATGCGCCCAGACCGATCGTACGGCAAAGACGATCTCGGGTCTGATCCCCGGTACGAAATACATCTTCCGGGTCCGCTGTCAGAAGACCAATAAGGACCGCGGAACGACCTGGAGTCCCTACAGTGCCTGGAGGAGCGCCTGGGCGGAATAGATCCCTTCTTTTGACGGGTCAAATCCAAACGAATTCTTTCTACAATGACTGCAGAGAACGATCTCTGCAGTTTTTGTTTAAGGGGGACGTTCAGGAAGGAGCATCCTATGGATCATTTGAAGAAGCTGTTTATCGTACTGATCGCCGTGGCGATGTTGCTGTCAGGAGCCGTCTTCCGCACAGATGTCAGAGCGGATGAAGGCGAAACAGCAGAAACCACGGAAGTGAAGGAAGGGGAGGCCCCGGAAGTCACGGAAGCTGAGGAAACGATCGAAGTCACTCTTCAGGAAGAGCCGGAAGATCCTGTTATCGAAGTAACGGAAGGATCAGCTCTTGCCGAAGAGAAGCAGGAAGAAGAACTTCCTGTAGAAACAGAAACAACAGAGACTCCTGTTCCGGAGATCGTCGTAGAAGAGGTCCCGGTTCCCTCTGAGGAACCTGCTGCAGAAGTGGCGGAAGAGACCGAGACGGTCATTGAAGTTCCTGCAGAGGCAGAACTTCCTGCAGAAACAGAGGAGACTGTTATAGAAGAAACGAAGGAAGAACTGCCGGCGGCAGCACCTTTGGCTGTGCCTATGCTGAAGACGGAAGAGGTCAGGAGCGGCGAAGACTACGCCTATGCCGGGCTGAACGAAGACGGTAATCTCTTCTTTTTCCGAAGCAATACGATATACGAAAATGATCGCCAGTATAGCCAGGTTGAAGATACCGATGGAAATACGATGAATAATATCCGGGTCTTTACAGGGGTAGAGGATACCGATCCGAACGCACTTCCCTGGGAGTCCTACAAGAATGACATCACCGATGCCTGGGTCTATTCTGCTTACAGTTATACGATCGCTCCGAAATCCACGCAGAACTGGTTCAAAGACTGTTCGAACCTTGCCAGTTTCAGTTCGATAGGTTTTGATTTCAATAATGTTACGAGTTCTCGTTCCATGTTTGAAGGCTGCACCAGCCTGCAGGATGTAAGTGTCAGCGGGATCTGGGAGAACTTAACGGACATGGGCCGTATGTTCTACGAATGCAGCAGCCTGGGATATCTCGATATGAGCGGGTTCCAGACGACATCGGCATTAAACTATATGGCTCAGGCTTTTGAAGGCTGCATCTCGCTTGGCGGACTTAGCTTCTCGTCGATCGATACATCGGGCGTTACCAGCATGAGCGGGCTCTTCCGGGAGTGCAGCAGTATGGAGTGGCTCGATATCTCTTGTTTCGATACTCGCAATGTCACGACTATGAGCCAGATGTTCTATATCTGTGAAAATCTGCAGAACATCTATTACGGGGAGAACTTCAAGACCTCTAAAGTCGGAAACATGTCTGCCATGTACGGCTTCTGTGAGTCTCTTACCGACAGCAGTGTGGAGATCGTCAGTACTTTCGATACCTCGAAAGTCGGAACGATGCAGGATATGTTCTATGACTGCAAAAACTTAACACAATTGGACGTCTCGAACTTTTATACTTCCAATGTTGAATCCATGAGCACCATGTTCGGAAGCTGTGAGAGTTTGACTTCTCTGGACGTCTCCGGTTTTGACACTTCCAAGGTTACGTTGATCTACAGTATGTTCTCGAACTGTAAGAATCTGACAACACTGGATGTCTCCGGTTTCGATGTATCAAAAGTTGCGAATTACGGTCTGCAAAGCATGTTCCAGGGCTGCGAAAAGCTGAATGCCATCGATGTCTCCGACTGGGATGTCTCCGGTATCCAGAATTTCAGCAGCATGTTCGAGGGTTGCAAAGCGCTGACTTCTCTTGATCTCGGCAAATGGAATGCACAGAACGGCATCTATTTCGGCAATATGTTCCGTGACACCTCTTTGAACAACATCGTTCTTTCAAAAGATATCGCGGAGCTGAACGGTGCTGCACTGCCGGCCGGGACCTGGACGGATGGGACCTTATTCCTGGATGCTTATGCCCTCACCGAAGGATATGCCGAACATGCCGAAGAATGGGCTGGTACCTGGACACGTCCGGTATTGCCCGCGGCTTCTATCTCCGGTGATGAGCTGCAATGGGAAGAGTATTCCGGAGCGGTGTGGTACTCCGTCGGGGTCGGGATTGGGGATCCTTCATCCGGCGATTTCCATGGCGGAGTTGTTCCGGCGGATACGCTCAGCATCGACCTCTGGGAATACTGTGCGATGTATGAAATGTCTCCGGGAGAGATCACGGTCATCCTGACAGCGCTGAATGAAGGAGGCGAAGAACTCTCGGAAACATGGGTGGGGTACTATCAATATGATCCTGCCGGTGCAGACCGGGCTTTGATCCTGTTCGATCTGAACGGGGTGACAGATCCGGAAGTGATGATGATCCATTCTGTTCAGATAAACAAGGGACAGCGTCTGGGAGATATCGATATCGATCAGTACTATCCTACGGGAGTCGTCAGCAAAGTCTTTGAAGGATGGTGTTTCGATCCGGAAGGAACGAACGAGATTAGTTATTCCTATGCGGTAAATGAAAATATGACCCTGTATGCCAAATGGAAGGATGCGGTCGATCCGATCTACGTGACTTTCCCGGAGATCACAGATGGTATGAATGAGGGTGATTATCCTTATGGGGAGATAGATCTTCCGGAATCTAACGGCCGCTATTCTCTGGATGATATGGCCTGGGCTTTGGAAAATGGGGATTCCTTCGATGGGACTTTTGAAGGAGGGAACACCTATTATCTTGTCCTGTCGCTGATGATCGAAGACAATGACTATCTATTCCCTTATAACGAGACTGAAGGGGGCACGTTTACGCTGTATGTGAATGGCGATGAGGAAGATGGATATATCGCTGACGGCAGTACATCTTATCTGAATGTCCGCATTCCTTTCCGTCTGATCGATACGAAGATTCATAATCTTCGGATCGATGAGGAGGGTATCCTGCACTGGGATCTGTTCCCGGGAGCCACGTATTATCATGTCCAGTACGATGACGGTGTTCATTATGTCGGAGCCGGCGCCTACGATGGCTACTATGATATCCGGAATGGGCTGCACAGTTCCGGCTTCCGGACCGGTGACTATACGATCACGGTGATCGCTGAAGACGCACGGGGTCACGAGGTGGCGCAGGGTGAGATCGTCTATCATTACGTGAACGACAGCCTCTCCCCGACGCCCTACAATGTCCGCTGGGATGGATTTACTGTCAGATGGGATATCACGCCTCCTGCCGGAATGACAGAAAAAGACTTCCAGTACAATGTCTTCTTCTATGAGAATGACGACAATTTTATTACCTGGACGTCTACAGGCTATGGAGAGAATTACTATGATATGACCTCCCGGATGGAATACAAGGACACTCTGTACTATATCGGTGTTGAAGCGTTACGTGTGGATTGGGCCCGCAGTGAGATGGTCTATTCCAGCAAGAAACCGGGACGTTTCACAAAGCAGGAGATCACGATCGCAGTCGAGGGGGATCTCTTAACTGCCAGTGAACTGATCGATGACGAAGGCAATCCGCCTGCATTCTGGTATATCATGTACGACAACGGCGCAGATATTTACACAGGAAAGACCGTCTATTCGATGCCGACCGATCTCAAAGAACTCCTCACGACAGGAGGAGTGCCGGAAGGAACATATCATTTCAATCTCTATGCATATAATACCGATTGGATCACGCTCTCCGAGCTCAGCAATACCGTGACTTACAAATACACCAAACCGGTCCCTGTCACCGGCATCACCCTCAACAGGACCACCCTGTCTTTAGAGGTCGGCAAAAGCGAGACCCTGAAAGCTACGGTCACTCCTTCCAATGCTGACAATAAAGCTGTTGTATGGAAATCCTCCAATGTTTCCGTAGCCACCGTTGACAGCAACGGCAAAGTCACGGCTCTGAAAGCCGGCAGCGCTACGATCTCCGCTACTACCAAGGACGGCGGGAAGATCGCGACCTGCACGGTAACGGTCACGGAAGCGCCGCAACCCACAAAACCGGTCCTGGTCAATATCTACAACTCCTCGAACGGTGCCGATATCCGCTGGCAGCCGATGGACGGTGTCAGCGAGTATGTCATCATGCGCAAGGAAGGCACCTGGGCGGCGATCAAGACGGTATCTGCCTCTTCCCTGACCAAAGACGGCGGAAACTACAAGTATATCGATACGGAGATCAAAGAAAACTACGGCAGCGGCTACATCTATTCGGTAGCGATAAAGAACAGCAAGGGCGAACTGGTCTATGACACCAAAGGTCTCGCTCTCTACCGTCTGAACAAACCGCTGATCCTGACCGTCGAAAAGAAGTCCAATACCTCTGTCTATGTCACCTGGAAAGAAGAAGACTGCCAGGGTTATGAACTGCAGTACTCTTCCGACAACGGCAAGAACTGGACAAAGGTACCAGAGACCAAGGAACTGAATACAACGGTCAATGGTCTCGACCTTGCTTCTAAGACCTATGTCTTCCGTTTACGTACCCAGAAGACCAATAAGGACAGAGGCACTACCTGGAGCCAGTACTCCGACTGGGCCAAGGTCGGAACGCACAATTCTTCCTTCAGCAAGCCTACCCTGGTCAACGTCTACAACTCTGCCAACGGTGCGGATATCCGCTGGAAGCCTCAGTCCGGCGTTGACGGTTATGTCATCATGCGAAAGGAGAAGGGCGTCTGGCATGAGATCGCTGAAGTATCTGCTTCTTCTCTGACCAAAGCCGGAGGCAACTACAAGTTCATCGATATCGCTGTTAAGGAGGAATACGGTGCCGGTTATATCTACTCGGTGGCGGTAAGGAACGAGAAGAACGAGCTTCTCTACGACACCAAAGGTTTAGCCTTCTATCGTCTGAAAGCCCCGACGATCCTGAGCGTCACAGCAGACGGAGGAGGCAAGGCTACGGTCACCTGGAGCGATGAAGTCTGCCAGGGTTATGAGCTGCAGGTATCGACCGATAACGGCGAACACTGGGGCATCCATCCGCAGACCACAGCCACTTCCAAAGAAATTACCGGTCTTACTCCGGGAGTGAAATATGTCTTCCGGGTAAGATGCCAGAAGACCAATGCTTCCCGTGGTACGGTCTGGAGCTCCTACAGTGCCTGGGGGAAAGTGACAGTAAAGTAAACGATGTGAAAGGACAGCTGCAGCTGTCCTTTCAAGTCCCTTCTTTTGACGGGTCAAAGATGATCAAGGATCTTTTACTATGAAAATGAATGAAGGATGGTCCTGGCGGTTTTGATGACCATCAAGGGAGGCAACAACATGAAAAAGAGGTCTTTACTGATCGTGTTACTGAGCGTATTCTTGCTGCTGCCGTTATCCGGGAAGACGGTAAAGGCAGATTCCTGGGGCGAGATGACGAGCGAAGGGGACATCTACTGGGGGGATGAGATCCCTGAGGGCGCGAAAGCTTATGCGGTCAAAATCGAGAACGGGCCCCGTACCCTGAAAGAGGATATCCTCCCGCCGACTGCCAACAGTTATTATACCTGGTGGAATCTTTATCAACTCTATGAGAAAGGTGAAATCGAGGTAGGACAGAGACTGTACCTCAGTGTCCGTTCCTGCAGCAATGTTCCGGCGAACTATGATGCCTGTGACTATATAGATCCTTACGGGGATGATTACCACTATGATTTTGATCTTAGTTATCATCGGGTCTTAACCGATGTGAATATCAAAGAAGCGGGCTCCGTATACGTATACAGTCCGATGCCATATAATTTCCCCAGCAATGCAGATAACCGTTTCCCCCGGCACTCGATCGTGGCCATTCAGGCCATTCCTGCTGCCGGCTACCGGCTGAACTATTTCTACGATCCGGATTTTCACACCAAGTTCGATCACATTACTAACGATGAGTTCGGCATCAGGCTGGAGATGGACCGTATGATCATCGCTTACTTTGAAAAGATCCCGGCACCTCCGGTCGTAACGGTCTACAATGCGACCGAAGGAGCGGATATCCGTTTCAAGGCCCCCAGCGGCTACGAGGGCGAACAGTATCTGATCCTGCGCAAGGAAAACGGAAACTGGTCGGTGGTCACAACGGTATACCTGACGGATCTGGTCAAGGAAGGCGGCAACTACAAATACATCGATACTGCTGTCAAAGAAAATTATGGGAAAGGCTACATCTATTCTGTAGCACTGATGGACAAGAAAGAAAATTGGATCTATGACAGCAAGGGCATTCCTTTCTACCGTTTACGTAAACCGGAGATCACTTCGGCTGTCAAACAGAGCAGCACCTCCGCACTGGTGACCTGGCCGAAGATGAGCGATGCGCAGGGCTATGAACTGCAGTATTCCACCGATGGCGGAAGTACCTGGAAGACGGCAGGACTGACATCCGACAACAAGAAGACTGTGACCGGTCTGCCCGGCAGCGGAAATGTCTACTTCCGTTTACGCAGCTACAAGGAGAATCCCAGCCGCGGAAAGGTCTTCTCGGCTTACAGTCCCTGGAAGAAACTGACCACATTGCAGTACAAGGCTCCGAAACTGGTCGCGATCTATAACTCTGCCAACGGGGCCGATGTCCGCTGGCAGCCGCTGGATGGATTTGAAGAATATGTCCTGATGCGCAAGGAGAATGGGATCTGGAGTCAGGTCACGACTCTGAAAGCTTCTTCTCTTACAAAAGAAAACGGAAACTATAAGTATATCGATCAGACCGTGAAGGAGAGATACGGCAAGGGCTATATCTACTCGGTCGCTGTCAAAGACAAGAACGGTGTTCTCTATTATGACAAGCTCGGTCTGGCCTTCTATCGCCTGAAAGCACCGACGATCCGGAGCATAACGGCTAACGGCAGCGGTAAGGTCACGGTCACCTGGAGCGATGAAGTCTGTCAGGGTTATGAACTGCAGACTTCGACGGATAACGGGGCACATTGGGGCATACTATCGAAGACGACAGCGACTTCCGAGGAACTCTATGACCTGATGCCCGGCATCAAGTATACCTTCCGGGTAAGGTGTCAGAAGACCAACGGAGACCGGGGAACGGTATGGTCCCCCTACAGCGCCTGGAAGAGCGTAACAGTAAAATGATGGAAAGACCCGTTGAATGACGGGTCTTTTTCTGCAGCGGAACCAATAAACTGAAGATGGAGAGATTCCCTCTTTTTGGAGTCACCAGGAGGAAATACCATGAAAAGAAGATCATTTCTGACAGTCTTAATGAGTGTACTGCTGATGATGGCAGTACTGCCTTTCTGCAGTCCGGCCTATCAGGTACAGGCCGGCAGTCCGGATGGACCGGAGGTCAACGGAAACGGCTATCTGGTCTGGCCGTTTGCGGATCTCGGTGGTGGATTCAATGTCACCGCTCAGGATACGAAGAGCGGGAAGATCTACGTGGACGAACATGCCGAAGGTACGACCGTCGGCGGTTCTTTTGACCTGCTGGGGGCTTTGACAAAAGCCGAAGCTCCGGAAGGGACTTACAAAGTCTGGATCACCCGCTGTCAGGATGACTGGGAAGGCATCAACCCGGGAGGCTGTATATACGACGGTACCCTCGGTACAGTCTATTATGACTATCCCCCAGACTTCTATGTCGATGCGCAGGGCATCGCCCGCTGGAATGAGGACTTCGGTTATTCGGAGAAAGCGATCTCTGCACATTACAACGGCAAGTTCTATCTTGATGATGATACCGGCAAACTTCTGGACAGCTACAGTTATGACCTGGCCGGTGCTCTGGCAGCCAAGAATGCGCCTACCGGAACCTATGATGTCTGGCTGATGAGCGGACAGGAAACTTTTGATGGTCAGGGAATTGAATATGTGCAGGAAGCAACGCTGAGACCGAAGTATCAATATACGGCTTTGACCGGCATCTCCCTCAGCAAGACCAGTCTCTCATTGAAAGCAGGGAATACGGCAACGCTTACTGCGACGATCAAACCTACGAACGCATCTGCCCGCATCGTATATTGGAGTTCCAACAACAAGAACGTAGCCACTGTTGACGCCAACGGCAAGATCACGGCCAAAGGTCCGGGCACTGCCACGATCACGGCGGCGATCGGCAGCAAGTCTGCCAAATGTACCGTAACCGTTACCCTGAACAAGCCGAAACTGATCAATATCTATAACTCGGCCAAGGGTGCCGATATCCGCTTCCAGACGGTCACCGGAGCAGATTCGTATCTGGTCATGCGCAAATACAAGGGTGTCTGGGCACCGGTCGGAAACCCGGTATCGGTCTCCTCTCTGCAGAAGGAAGGTGGTTACTACAAGATCTTCGATGAAACGATCCGGGACAAATACGGGGAAGGATATATCTACTCCGTCGTTGCCTGCAAGGGAAGCCACCGCAGTGAATTTGATACCAAAGGCCTGCCTCTCTACCGTCTGAGAGCACCGACGATCCTCAGCGTCACTTCCACCCAGTCCGGCAAAGCAGTCATCAGCTGGACCCAGGAGGCCTGCCAGGGCTATGAAGTACAGTACTCTTCCGATAACGGGGCACACTGGACCAAAGCGACACAGGTCAAAGACGGCAGCAGCACGGTACAGATCATCAGCGGTCTCACTTCCGGCAAGAAGTATGTCTTCCGCATAAGATGCCAGAAGACCAACAAGGACCGCGGTACGACCTGGAGCCCCTACAGCCCTTGGAAGAGCGTCAATGTGAAGTAGTATAAAGACCCGTCATTCAACGGGTCTTTTTTCATGACGGAACCAATAAACTGAATATGGAGAGATTCCCTCTTTTTGGAGTCGCCAGGAGGAAGTGCCATGAAAAGAAGATCATTCCTGACAGTATTGCTGAGTGTACTGCTGATGATGGCAGTACTGCCTTTCTGCAGTTCTGCCCATCAGGTACAGGCAGCAGGACCTTATGTCGACAGCGATGGGATCCTGTACTGGCCCGGCAGCAGTTCCGTGACCTATGCGATCTCGGCACAGAATACGGCATCGAAGACCTTCTACCTGGATGATGTGATACCCTCTGATCTCTCTTTTGATCTGAAGGGCGCATTGACCGGGAAGAATGCACCGGACGGTATATACACGGTCTGGATCGATGAGTGTGCGGAAGACTGGGAAGGCACCAATCCGGGAGGCTGTATCTATGACGGCAATTTCGGCAGGATCACTTATTCTCTGACGAAACCGAGCTTCTATGTCGATGAGAACGGTATCGCCCGCTGGAATACGGATTTCGGTTATTCGAAGAAAGCGATCTCTGCACACTACAACGGCAAATCCTATCTCGATAATGATACCAGCAAGCTGATCGACAGTTACAGTTATGATCTGGCTGGTGCTTTGGCGGCCAAGAATGCGCCCAGCGGGACCTATGATGTCTGGTTGATGTCCTACGATGACATCTTCAACATGGATTACATTGAGGAAGCGACTCTGGGCCATCAATATCAGTACACAGCCCTGACCGGCATCAAACTCTCCAAGTCCACACATTCCATCTATGCCGGCAATACTTCCAGTCTGGCGGTGACCCTGACCCCGGCAGATGCTTCGGCTAGGAATGTGACCTGGAAGTCTTCCAATACGAGCGTTGCGACGGTAGACGCTAACGGCAAGATCACCGCCAAGAATCCCGGCACCACCAAGATCACTGCAACGGTCGGCAATAAGACAGCCACCTGTACGATCACCGTCAAACTGAACAAGCCGAAACTCATCAATATCTACAACTCGGCCAAGGGTGCGGATGTCCGCTTCCAGGGCGTGACCGGTGCAGATTCCTACATCCTCTGGCGCAAATACAAAGGCACCTGGGAGAAAGTCAAGACTGTTTCCGCCGCTTCTCTGGAAAAAGAGAACGGTTACTACAAGATCTTCGATGAGACGATCAGAGACAAATACGGAGAAGGATATATCTACTCCGTTGCCGCCAAGAAGGGATCGGTCGAAGGAGCTTATGATACCAAGGGTCTGGCTCTCTACCGTCTGAGAGCACCGACGATCACCAAGGTCACTTCTACGCAGAGCGGCAAAGCGGTCGTAGTCTGGACGAAGGAGAACTGTCATGGTTACGAGGTCCAGTACTCTCTGGATAACGGAGCCCACTGGACCAAAGCTACGCAGATCAAAGACGGTTCCACGATCACACAGACGATCAGCGGACTTACTTCCGGCAAGAAATATGTCTTCCGTATCCGCTGTCAGAAGACCAACAAGGACCGCGGTACGACCTGGAGCCCCTACAGTCCCTGGAAGAACGTTACTGTCAAATAGCAATTGAATGGCTGCCCCATGGGCCTGCTGCAAAGCAGGCCTTTTCTAATTACCAAAATAAATTCAACATTACAAATAAACTTTTGTATTTTTGAAGTGTATGCGCTATCATAGATGTGCATATGGGGGTATATTTCGTTTTTAAGTGAATAAGCACCAACGGTCAAGTCAGATAGATTGACCTTTTTTGCTGCCCATATTGGATATATGTCATGGAGGTATGCAGATGAAAAAATTACTGTCCATCCTGCTGACGACGATGATGCTGCTGCAGTGCGCAACAGTCAACATCGTCAGAGCTGACGAACCTGTCACAGAAACACCTGTGCAGGCAGAATCCGGAACGGAAACCGTACCGGAAGAAACAACAGAAGAAAAGAATACTGATGAGGCGGGATCACTGTCCGAAGAGACTCCTGGTCCGGCAGAGGCTTCTGAAGATGAAGCAGCATTCGTTGAGGAGACGGGGACTGAGGAAGTTCCTGCTGAACCGGAGCACGAAGAAGCTGCAGTTGAAGAGACCCCGACGGAGGAAGTTCCTCTGAGCGAGGGCGCTCCTGCCAAAGAGACTTCAGGAGAGACAGTTCCCGAAGAGACTGAAAAAGATGCGGAGACTGCCCCTGCTGATAAAGAAACGGCAGCAGGGACGGAAGAAACTCCTGCTGCAGAAGAGCCCACAAAAGAAGCGGCATCTGCCGAAAAAGAACAGGCGGCAGAAGAAACAGGACCTGCTGAAGAAGAGCCGGTCCGGAATGAGAACGGCGAAGATAACGCTGTTTATCAGGCCGGCATCGGTGATACTTCCTACGCAACGTTGGAAGAAGCGCTGGCTGCAGCCGGTGAAGCTGAAACGACGATCGTCCTGCTGGGTGACCACAATGGTGCGATCGTAGTCCCGGCCGGAAAAAATGTCCGCCTGGAACTGAACGGTCATACCCTGACCACTGATTCCGGGGTCACGGTCCTCAATGAGGGCACTCTGACCATTGCCGGAGAAGGTTCTGTCGTTGCCAACGGCAATTACGCAGTATCCAACCATGGTGCGAAACTGACGATCGAAGGCGGCAGCTTCACAAAGACCGATCCGACTGCAACGCAGTCGCTGATCGCCAATGGCTGGTACAACGCTGCAGACAATACGAGCGGTGCTTACAGTGAGATGGTCATCAATGGCGGTTCGTTTGACGGCGGTTCCTATACCGCAATCAAGAATGACTCGTTCGGCAAGATGACGATCAACGGCGGTACTTTTACCAGTTCCTTCAATGCCGGTGGTATCCAGGAAGCAGGATCTTCCTTTACCGTTAACGGCGGAACTTTTGACGCAACTCTGACAGTACAGAACTATGGTTCCGTCGAAGGAGAGACCAAGACTGATACGATCAACGGCGGCACCTTCAATAAGGCCGTCAGTTTCACTTCCGGCAATGATGCTGCAGCTGTGAAGGCCGGGTCTGTTGAGGTTAGTCTGGGAAACGATGCTGTTTTCAACAGCAGTCTTTCTGTCTCCAACAGCGGAGCAGCGGCCGGAACGAATCCTATCGTCGTTAAAGATTTTGCTGTAAAGAATGTTGGCGGTACACTTACTTTTGGCGCCAGAAGTGCTGACTATCCTATGCCGGCTCCCGAGCTGGACGGTCTTACCATCGGCGGAAGTCTGATCCTGAGCTACGTTGAACCGTGCTCGGTCTCCAATACGACCGTCAACGGTGCAGAGATCAAAGCCGGAAACGTGACCTTTGAAAACGTAACTGCGAAAGCATTTTCGAATAATGCTAAGAACGCTACCGTTACTTTTGGTGCGGGAACCGTCATTTCAAATGTCAAAACCACAAGCAATGCCGGGAACTCCATCGTTGTCGACGGAGCGGAGATCACGACCATCACTTCTTTCGGCAAGAACAAGCTCAGCGGTTATGAGCAGATCACAGTCAACAGCGGTCATGTCGGAACGATCGATACAGCGAAAGGCGATATCACCGTCAATGGCGGCAGTATCGATAAGATCGTCATCGAAGATAAATTTGTTACAACGAACCCGGTCACCGTGACTGTCACGGACGGCAGCGCGGTGAAAGAGATCCAGAACCTGCGGGAAGGGGATGCGGCAGCAACTGCTGAAACGAAGATCATCCTGCCGGAAGATTACGAACTGGTCGAAGGCATCGTTAAGAAGATCGGTCCGAGCTACACTGCTTCCCTTGATAAGGAAAGCTATACGGTCGCCGGCGACGGAACTGCCAGGGTAAAAGGCACGGTCACCCGGGACGACGGAGAAGCCCTGACGGCAGAAGACAAGACAGGCTGGGAGCTTTCCTTTGATAAGAAAGATGTCCTCTTTGTCGACAAGACCAGCTGGAACGGGGCCGGTATCGCTACTTTCAGTGTAAAGAGAAGTGACGGAGCGAGCCTCGCTTCCTATGAGGTCGAAGCCACGCTGATCCATGAAGGCAAGAACTACGATACGGCCGTGATCAGCGTAACGCCGAAAGTCGCCCTCACGACCGACAACAAGTCGAAACTGGTGACCGATGGTGCGGAGAACGTGACTTCCTTAAAGATCAACGGTGTCGCTGTCGATCTGAAAGAATATATCCTCACCAGCAATGATGAAACATCTGCCACTGTAGCAGAAACGGCAGATGGCTATACGATCACTCCGCTCAAGTCCGGCAAGGTCACCTTTACGGTCGCCCGCAAGGACGCTCCGGAACTGACTGGGGAAGCCTCCCTTACTTTCGTGGAACCGGTCGCAAAGATCGGTGAGACTTATTACGCTTCACTGGGCGAAGCCTTCAAAGCAGCGCAGAGCGGCGAGACGATCACCTTATTGAGTGACGTGACGGAAACGGTCAATTTCGGCGGCAACACTCCGCGCATCGCCGATTTCACCCTGACCATCGATCTGAATGGTCATACCCTCACCGGCAGGAGCAGTAATGCCTATGCCCTGCGCATCGATTACGGTACAGTTACCCTGAAAGACAGCGTCGGCAGCGGCGGCATCACCTATGGCGGCGACTATGCGCTGATCATCGGTCATCTGGCCGGGGAATATCCTTCCAAGGTCATCATCGAAGGCGGCAGCTACACCGGCAAGACCTCGGCCATTCAGGTCGGTACTTCCGGCGGCACCGGCAGCAATAAGAAATACTACGGCGGTGAACTGGAGATCCTCGGCGGAACCTTCAGCGCCGTTGCGGATACCGGCGAGACCTACGACGAAAACGGCAACTTCAAGTATCTCTTAAACATCCTGGATATGAACGAAGCTTCCTATCCGGGCGGCATCTATTCTCCTTCTTCCATTACGGTCAAGGGCGGCACCTTCAATCAGTTCGACCCGATGAACAACCTGGCTGAAGGAACAGCAACGGACTTTACGGCAGAAGGTTATATCTCCCGGGAAGTCAGTGATGGCGTCTATGAAGTGGTAAAAGAGGTCGTCCTTACCGTTACCTCCGAAGCACTGACCTTTACCGGCAGCGAACAGAAGCCGGTACTGACCGTTAAGTGTGAAGACACCGTCTTAACGGAAGAAGACTACACCGTTACCTATTCCGTGAAGGAAGGCGACAGTAACGCTTCCTTAGGCGATAACGGCCTGCCGCTCACTGCCGGCAGTTACATCGCGACCGTGAAGGGCGTTGGTGCTTACCGGACCGCGGAAAACGGTACAGTCGTTCATGAATTCAGCGTGGACCCGGCTGACTTCTCCAAAGTCAAGGTCACGCTTACTCCCTCTTCCTACATCTACGGCAATAACGATAAGTATGAACCTGCCGTAACGGCAAAGCTGGGCAGCTACGTCCTGCCGGAAGAAGAATACAGCTTCACCTATGCGGACAACGAAGCGATCGGCACCGCCAGAGTCATCCTCACTTCCGCAGCGAAGAACTTTACGGAAGGCAGTGTCGAAAAGACCTATAAGATCAATGAAGCTGTCTATACTGTCGACGGTGTCGGCTATACGACGCTCTACTCGGCCTATGACGCTGTCAAGGGCAGCGAAGGCAAGACGATCTTCTTAAACAAGGATGCGACAGCCCCGGGCATCTTCAACCGTCTCACGGTCGCAGAAGGCACTTCCTTCACCCTGGATCTCGGCGGTCATACCCTGCTCATGAACGGCGCTTACCTGACGGTGAACGGCGGCGAAGTCACCGTGAAGAACGGTACGGTCGACGCCAAGGGCAACATGAGCCAGCTGTTCACGATGAACGGCGGTACGCTGAACATCGAAGAAGATGCGACGCTCAACGGTACAGGCAAGGTCTCTCCGGCCGCAGCCTTCGGTCCGGCGATCATCAATGTGAAGGGCACCCTGAGCGCTGAAAACAGCTTCGCTTTGGCCGGCAACGGCAGCGCAGGCAAGGGCGGCTACACCTTCAACATCAGCGGTACACTGTCCTCTCAGAACGCACCCGCTCTCTATCACCCCAATGAGGGCACCGTCAATATCACTTCCGGTACGATCAGCGGTCCTACCGCCGTTTACCAGAAGTCCGGTACTCTGAACATCTCCGGCGGTACGCTGATCGCGACCGGCGAGAAGAAAGACTACAGCTATAACGGCAACGGCGCCAATGCGACCGGCGACGCTTTACTGATCGATAACTGCGGCTATCCGGGCGGAGAACCGGCAGTCAGTGTCACCGGCGGCATCTTCCTTTCCGACAATGCGGAAGGCATCGCCTCCTACGCTTACGGTGAAGGAAACCAGGCCGTTCAGGATTTCGTTCAGCCGGCGGAAGACGCACGTATCATCGCTTCTAAAGAAGTAAAGGAAGAAGAACTCGCAGAAGGCTATATCTGCGTCAAGCTCGAAGAAGGCGACTATGCCGGGAAGTATGAAGTGGTCAAGAGCCATACGGTTAGTTTCAATGTTGACGGAGGTGCTCCGGCGATCGTAGAACAGATCATTGCGGACGGCCGAAAGGCCACCAAGCCTGCCGATCCGTCCAAGGAAGGCTACTCCTTCCTGGGCTGGTATCTTGGTGAAGAAGCCTACGACTTCTCTGCAGCAGTTACAGAAAATGTAGAACTCACCGCCAAGTGGGATATCAACAAGTACACGGTCACTTATCTCGTTGACGGAGAGAAGTATGCCGAAGAGACCGTTGAACACGGCTCTAAGGCAGCTGCTCCGGCAACGGATCCGATCAAGGAAGGTCATACCTTCGCTTCCTGGAAAAAAGACGGTAAAGCCTATGACTTCTCTGCTGCCGTAACAGCGGATATCCAGCTGAATGCACAGTTCACGGTCAATAAGTATACGATCCGTTACGTCGTAGACGATAACGAAGAATATCTGCTGGAAACGGTAGAATACGGCAAGGATACTCCGAGACCGGCAGATCCGGTCAAGGAGAACTATCACTTCACCGGCTGGACTCCGGAAGTAGCGGAGACCGTTAAGGGCGATGCAGTCTATGCAGCGACCTGGGCGGGTGATGAGAAAGTCGTTATCTATACTGACGGTATGGGTAATGTACTGGAGAGATCCATCGTTGAGTACGGTAAAGAAACTCCTTCCTTTACGAAGGAACAGGATATTCCGACACGCGAGGGTTACCGTCTGAACGAAGAAGACCTGTGGACGCCGGCAGTTGCGGAAACGGTTACGAAAGATGCGGTCTATGAACTGAACTGGATCAAACAGGTCACAGTCACCTTCGATCCGGCAAACGGTGAGGAGACCAGAACTGTTACGATCGATGAAGGACAGAAAGTCGACCGTCCGGAAACACCGGTGAAAGAAGGTTATCATCTGCTTGGCTGGTACGACCGTGAAAACAGTTTCGACTTTGCGTCTGCGGTACGTGATAACGTAACGTTAACGGCAAAATGGGAGATCGACACCTTCACCGTTACATACACTGTTGACGGTGAAGAGTACAGGAAAGATACGGTCGACTACGCAGAGAAGGCTGCCAAGCCTGCCGATCCGTCCAAGGAAGGCTACTCCTTCCAGGGCTGGTATCTCGGCGAAGAAGCCTATGACTTCGCTTCTGCAGTTACAGAAGATGTAGAGCTCACCGCCAAGTGGGAACTCAATGTCTATACCGTCACCTTCAAGTCCGAAGGCAAAACGGTCTCTTCCGTTGAAGTGAAACACGGTGAAAAGGCCAATAGACCTGCTGATCCGTCCAGAGAAGGCTATACCTTCCAGGGCTGGTATGCTGGCAAGGAAAGCTATGACTTCTCCGCTGCAGTTACTGCCGATATCGAACTCACCGCGAAATGGGAGAAGACCGTCTCTCCGGCAAAAGTTCCGGAAGTGACTGCCGTCTATAACTCTGCACGCGGTGCCGATCTGCGCTTCAAACCTTTGGAAGGCGCTGAAGAGTACGTCATCATGCGCAAAGAAAAGGGCGAATGGAAGCAGGTCGCTGCCGTGAAGGCTGCAGATCTGCAGAAAGAAGGCGGAAACTATAAGTTCGTCGATACGGAAGTAGCCGGATCCTACGGTGATGGATTCATCTATTCTGTCGCTGTTAAAGATGAGAACGGAGAGCTGAAGTATGATACCTATGGTCTGCCGCTGTATCGTCTGGATAAACCGGTATTCGAATCTGTTAAGGATAACGGGGATGGTTCGGTCAGTCTGAGTTGGAAGAAACTGGATGCGCATGGTTATGAAGTTCAGTATTCCGCTGACGGCGGCAAGACCTGGAAGAAAGCTCCGGAAACGAAGAGCCCGGAACAGACCATCGATGAACTCGGCAATACAGCTGGACTTACCTTCCGTATGCGTTGCTTCAAGGACAACAAGGACCGCGGCAGAACGTACTCTCAGTATTCCGACTGGGCTAAGGTCGGCTATCAGGCTCCTGTTCAGAAGATCAAGCTGACAGCTGTCTATAACTCGGCCAAGGGTGCGGATATTCGCTGGCTGCCTGAGAGTGGAGCGAAAGAGTACATCATCATGCGTAAGGAGAACGGTCAGTGGAAGGAAGCCGCAACGGTAGATGCCTCTTCCGTAAAGATGGAAGGCAGGGAATGCAAGTACATCGATACGGATGTGAAAGGCAACTACGGCAGGGGCTATATCTACTCGGTAGCCTTAAAGAACGAGAAGGGCGAACTGATCTATGATACCTACGGTCTGCCTTTATACAGACTGCGTCAGCCTGTCTTCTCTTCGGTAACATCTTCGAAGAAAGGCACGGTGACCCTTAACTGGGCAGAAGTAGAAGCTCATGGCTATGAAGTGCAGTACTCTGTTGACAATGGAGCGACCTGGAAGAAAGCGGAGCAGACCAAAGAAACGTCTCAGACGATCGAGGATCTCACTTCCGGAACGACCTATGTCTTCCGTATCCGTTGTCAGAAGACCAATAAATCCCGTGGCACGACCTGGAGCCAGTACAGCTCCTGGAAGAGCGTTACCGTCAAATAACGGCTGATGTGCCTGAAGGCCTGCTGGAAAGCAGGCCTTTCAAATACTATAAAAAGGTACGTTCTGAAGCGTATCTTTTCTTGCGGCACTACTTTGAAAACGGTATCATGGTGGTGTTGGAAACGTACATTATTCCGTAATGTATCGCTGCATATCGTCGGGAGGTTATCATATGTCTGGCAAGCGTATCCTGAGCATCTTCTTATCACTTTTTATCATGCTGACTTCGATAGGCGTCAATGTAAGGGCAGAGGATGGTCTGCTGCCTGAGGAGACGCCTGTTTCTGTAGTGGAGGAAGGAGAAGGAACACTGTCAGAAGGATCTTCTTCAGGCATCTCCCTGAGCGACAGCGAACTGGAACTGACGGTCGGTGACGGTCATTCCCTGAGCGTTATCGGCACAGATAAGTCTGTCAGCTGGAGCTGCAGCGATCACAGTGTCGTCACCGTTGACGGCGAAGGATACATAGCAGCT